>CALCOY010000045.1 GCA_937897325.1 uncultured Shimia sp. | reverse complement strand
CTTGTCCTGCTGCCAACTTCGCATTGTAGTCTTTGGACGTCAGCGTGTAGACATCCCCGTCCTGAGAGACGATGTCAGCATTCCAGATGTTCACGATCTCGCCGGGAATGCGCATTTGCACTGTCCAGCCGTCAACGGCTTCTTCCGGGGCAAAGGTCGTTTCGACATTGTAACCAGACCCCCATTGGGACGAGATGCTGGGGGAGAAGGCGCCAGCACTTGGTGAGCCGTCGCCACCCGTATCGCCGCCATCGCCCATATCGCCGCCGCCATGGTCGCCACCGGTATCGCTGCCCATGTCACCGCCGTCGCCCATATCGCCACCGGGGTCTCCACCTCCGCTGTCCTGGCCGATGACCGTGATGGAGGTGTCGGGCCCAGCAACCTGGAAGCCGAAACCGATGGACTGTCCAGCCGCCACACTGGCGTTGTAGGTCTTGGATGTCAGTGTGTAGACATCTCCGTCCCGAGAGACGATATCGGCATTCCAGATGTTCGTGATCTCGCCCGGAATGCGCATTTGCACTGTCCAGCCGTCAACAGCTTCGGTCGGAGTGAATGTCGTCTCGACAACAAAGCCCTCCCCCCATTGGGATGCGATACTTGGCACGAAGGCTCCGCTATTCGGTGCGCCGTCGCCGCCGGTGTCGCCACCCCCCATGTCGCCATCTGTTGGGTCCGCTTTATCGTTGTCGTAGATAATACCCGTCGCGACCAGATCACCCGTGATGTTCTCACCTGACACCTTTAAGGTGAACGTTTCGGTCAGTTCGACAAGGTCGTCAGGATGCACCGCAACCGAGACAGCCTTCGTCTGTTCGCCCGGCGCGAATACGAGCGTGCCGGTCTTTTCGTGGTAGTCCCATGCGACGCTATTGGTTGCGTCAGCGACCGCCAGACCATCTGTAGTTGCGTAGTTCAGCGTCAACTCTTCAGCGGCGGGCGCATCAAGAGAGACGTTAAAGACGATGTAGCGATGCCCATCATCATGTGTATGGGATGTGCCATCCCCGTGCATGTGTGGCATGCCCGGATCGCCTTCTGTCACCGAACCGCCTGTGACTGTGACTGTGACACCTATCGGCGCATCATTGTCACTGCCACCGGTGTCGTCCCCCGTGCCTTCGCCGCCGGTATCACCACCCGAACCACCCGCAATCGGCGTGCCGGTGTATTCGGGCTGACTGTGATAGGGTGCACGGTCCACTAAACCGGCCATCGCGACGCTCTTGCCGCTGTAGATGTTTTCGTAGGTGAAACCTGCAATCTCATCCGCCAGTCCCATCCGGCCCGCAACATTGTCTTCAAGCTGGTTTGCGCGCCATTCAAAATGGGAACTGTCCAGCTCGGTCATTGAGACGCCCCTCAACGTGAGGCTTTGCCCAGTGATCGGGCTGAAAAAGCGCGCGCCTTCGGCTGTATCCTCGGCCACGAAGTTCAGTTTCTGGTCGCCTCGGACACTAAGATAAAACATGCTTATCTTGTCAGTCGCCGGGTTGAAGTCGACGACCTCTTCCAGCCCCGCCTCGTGGGAACGAACGTAGACGGTGTTCCCGCGGACCAGGCCAGTGCCGTTTTCATAAGCCAGCGCCGCGCTCAGGTCCTGCTGCAGATGTGCGTCGGCGATGGGCGCAAAGTTCCCGGCCGATAAATCCTTGAGATAGACGCCCTCCAGCAAGGTTGATTTGCTGCCGTCGAACATGTGCAGCATCGCAAAGCCTTCGGCTGTATCGACCCCAATCTGATTGTGGATGGAATCCGTTCCCAAATCCAAAACGTCTTTGGATGGATCAAAACCCGTGATCACATCAGTCGATCCGACGGCGTAGGTCTGTCCATCGCCAGATGCATTTGCGCCAGTGCCAAGATCGTTGTTCTGATACATATTCATACCGTCACTTTCCATTTGTCCTCTCGCTGCGCGATGCGCACTTTTGTTCACGTCTTCCTTTGCGTTCGGGAGGAAGACCCGCAGTTATGTCCGAAAGACAGTGTTACGCGCTCATCGATTTCCCTGCTTGTATCTTTCAACGAGATTTCTGCGCCAACAACAATGCATACATTGCTTTTGGCATAATGCCGCCGAATGGAGATACAAAAGTCCGCTTATGTCAAAATGGGGGTGTTTCGAAATCGGCATCAAAGAATTTTCTGGCCCATGAATGTCGCCAGTTGGCAAGGCAAAGCGCCCGCTTTCATACCTCGCGAACCGGCGGAAAATCGCGCTATGCCTTACTTTTGCCGCAAATCCTGCAACTCACCCGTTGGGTTTCGACACTAGCATTCCAGTGAACGATACGAACAATTCCGATCAGACCTCTTTTCGGCATTGGTTCAGTTTGGAACCTGGCGCCTCGCGCACTTGCGAACTGCCCGCCTTCAGCCGATCTGTTCAGAGTGCATATTCATGAGTGGCAAGCGCAAGGAACCCATCGTGGACGTTCTGACCGATTAGGGCCTGTCAAAGCCAAAGGGTTTGCAAAACTACAATTGAGATTGTTTTGTCTTGGCCGGTTTGACCGACTCTAATATGCGCTGACCTCGGCAATGGTGGATTTGGTTCGTTAAATATCTAGAATATCGAACAGTTTCACTCAGATCCCCAAATCGTAGTCTTGGCATAGACCCGCCAAAATCGCGCGCTCAACTCGATGCAAGCACATCCCTCGTTCCCATAGAACTTTGCATTTCTTCGCCACCTAGGGACAAGTGCTCCTTTCATACCTCAACTGACAGAGGTGAACCTCCAGAGTTCACTACTGGGTCAAGCCGTTAGAGGAGAACTAGACGGGTTTGGACAGCCTGCGCGCGGCGATAACCTCAGACACCACCTATCTCCGACGCGCTACAGCCTGTAGTAAAAAAACAGAGATCACGCGGACACTAAACCATGACCGCTCAGCGTAGATGAAATCTACAATCATATATGATTTACAGAAGCACATATGGATGGTATATTTATGTGCAAAGGCAGCGCCATGGTCCATACCCCATCAAAATCAGATGCTCTCTACGTCCGCATGCGGTCGGACATTCTGTCGCTCGACCTCCTCCCGGGCAGCGCCTTGCGCTTGCCTGCCCTGTCTTGTCGATACGGTATTGGCGTGACACCGATCCGCGAATGCCTCAACCGGCTCAGCATCGACAAACTGGTGTTCATTGAACACAATAAGGGGTTTCGCGTTGCCAACTTGTCGCTGGACGACCTGCTGGATATTGAGCGCAGCCGAAGCACAATCGAGGGAGAGTTGTTCCTACAGGCAATCCGCATTGGAGATGATGCATGGGAGGCGGCGATTATCGGTGCCTACCACCATCTTTTAGCGGCTTCTCCAGTTTCGGTCCTGGGCACACAAGATGACCTCGATCGCTGGAACAGGCGGCACGCCGCCTTCCATGATGCCCTGATCGCAGGACGGCAGTCGCCTTGGATGCAGCGTTTCCAAAGACAACTGGCCGACCAACTGGGACGCTATCAGAAATTCATCCAGATCGGTCTGCGGGATCTTCACAATAGTCATCCGGACGCGGCCCCAAAGGCGGCTGAAGCATATGCGACCGCCGTTGCAATGAGTCCTCATGACGACCTTTATCAAGTTGCTTTGTCGAGGAACGTGTCGGCGGCGCAAACCGTTTTTCAGGCACATGTAAACCTGTCGATCCAGGCGTTTGAGAGCCTCATGGCACTTGTCCCGGCGAACACGAGCATGGCCCAGACCTTGAGCGTCCCGGCGGTGGAGATTCAGATATGACCGGCTATGACCCCTCCTCAGACGGCGCGCAGATGTCTTTCGCCAAGGACATGTCCTACATCGACTATCTGGCGCTCGATCCCATTCTCGGCGCCCAACATCGACAGTCGGATGCGCATGATGAAATGCTGTTCATTATCCAGCATCAAACATCAGAGCTTTGGATGCGCCTCGCCCTGCACGAACTTGCCATCGCACGACAGGAACTTGCGGGCGGCAACTTCTCTCCGGTGTTCAAAATGCTGACACGGGTAGCGCGGATCTTTGAACAGCTCAACAATGCCTGGGATGTTCTCCGCACGATGACACCCAGCGAGTACACCGCATTTCGGGATGACCTCGGCAAATCCTCTGGATTCCAGTCACACCAGTATCGGCTGATCGAGTTCATCTTTGGCAACCGCAACGCAGCGATGATGAAGGTACATAAGCACCGGCCAGAATTGCATCATATGCTAGAGCAGGAGATGGAGCGCAAATCCATGTATCACGTAGCCTTGGATCAGTTGGCTGACCAGCTTGAACTGACCTTTGCGCCTTCCGTATATCGACTTGATCAACCCCACCAGGAAGACCCGTCCGTCATGGATGCCTGGGTGATGATCTACGACAACCCCGACAAGCACTGGCCCCTCTATGAATTGGCCGAAAAGCTTGTCGACATAGAAGACTACTTTCGACGTTGGCGCTTCAACCATGTCACCACAGTCGAGCGGATCATCGGCTTTAAACGCGGCACTGGTGGGACCTCCGGGGTGAAATATCTGCGCAAGATGCTCGAAGTCGAGCTTTTCCCAGAACTTTGGCACCTGAGAGGCCAGCTATGAAAGACACCGCTCACACCTTGCCCATGAAGCACTGGTTCGAGTTGCCACCGGGCATGATCTATCTTGATGGTAACTCGCTTGGTCCTTTGCCCAAGGGCACTGCAGATCGACTGCAGGCCATGATGACAGAAGAGTGGGGCCAGAACCTGATCACCGGCTGGAACCGGGATGGCTGGATGGAACAGCCGGCGCGGGTGGGCAATATGGTTGCCCGGTTGATCGGTGCACCTGAAGGCAGTGTCACGATGGGCGATACTCTGTCGGTCAAGGTGTATCAGGCGCTTTCTGCCGCGCTTAAAATGCGTCCCGACAGACGGGTGATCTTGTCGGACAGCGGCAACTTCCCGTCGGATCTTTACATGGCGCAGGGCCTTATCCAGCAATTGGGTCATGACTATGAACTGCGCGTGGTTGCCCCGGAAGAGGTCGGCAACGCGATGGACGAAGCCGTTGCTGTCGCGATGATCACACATGTGGACTACCGGACCGGACGAATGCATGACATGGCTGGCATCACCAAAGCCGCCCATGCAGCAGGTGTTGTCATGCTGTGGGATCTCGCTCACAGCGCAGGGGCCGTGCCAGTGGATCTGATGGCCGCCAACTGCGAATTCGCCGTGGGATGCACCTACAAATACCTCAATGGCGGCCCCGGTGCCCCGGCCTTCATCTATGCGCGCAATGATGTGGCACCTGCCATGGAACCTGCCCTCGCCGGATGGCTGGGCCACGATGCCCCTTTTGCCTTTGAACCGGAGTACCGCCCGGCCCCGGGCATCGCACGAATGCGGGTTGGGACACCGCCAGTGATGCAGATGACCGCCCTCGAACACGCCCTGTTGATCTGGGACCATGTGGATATGCCGCAATTGCGCGCGGCCTCCGTTGCCTTGTGCGAACTCTTTATCAGAGAGCTCGAAGCACGCTGCCCGGATCTGACCCTTGCCAGCCCTCGCAACAGCGCGGAGCGCGGCAGTCAGGTGTCTTTCGCTTTCGAGCATGGATATGCTGCAATGCAAGCACTGATTGACCGGGACGTGATTGGAGATTTTCGGGCGCCCGACATCATGCGCTTTGGCTTCACTCCGCTTTACATCGACGAAGGGGATGTCCTGAAGGCCGTCGATATTCTGGAGGAAGTGATCCGAGATCGTCTCTGGGATGATGATGCTTATCAAAGAAAAGCGCTTGTCACTTAGACCGGTCACCAGAGTCTAAAGTCGTTTTGGTATGCAGGTTTCACGGCATGGTTTGTCTTTGACTGAAGCTGGCTGACGGATCTGGGGTCAGCATGATTGGGCAAGCTGCAACTCAATGATCGCTTTTGAGCGAAGCAGAGAGCCGACTGTCGGACAAGGCAACCAATGCCGGTCATACGGAGCGGGATAGCCGGCAGATTGTGGACTCTGTCTTGGTTTTGGTTCGAACCCCGGCACTTTGGCGGCTTTGCCCGAGCATCTTGGGAAATGGAACGCGACCTATCTCCGAGCCGAACGCCCGTACCGAGATGGCGTGTTCGATTACTTTGCAGTGCGGTGAGGGATGATTGGAGTTTTGAGCACATTCTCCTGGAAAACACCATCGTTCGGACCCACCAACCAAAGACACGTGCCCTCATCAGGCGGTTGAAGCGAGCGCTTTGCACCGCTCACGAAGTGTAACCGGAAAAAGACACATCATGGCGCCACAGACGCATCCGGCGACCAAATGCGCCCAATCTCAACTAGTTATCGATGTACCGGCTGCAATTGAATCTCCTCGGGGTATTGCTGCAGGAACATCAGTGTTTTCGCTGCGCGTTTTTAACAGAAATGAATAGCAAAGTATTCAGTTCCGGTAGACGTTGCATCCAATCGCATGAGCTTCAGCGATCACATCGTAGGGGATTCGTGCTGCTGATCATCACGCAATTGTCGCAGAGGAGTGTGGTACCGTCCGGTTCAAAGCTCATCTAGTGTTTAGCCGAGTTAGGCTCGATTCTTGCTGCGCCGCCCTACCAGATTAAACGCGGCAAAGATGATTGCTGCGAAGCAAACGATGGACGGGCCCGCTGGTGTGTCGAAGACATATGCGCCTCGCAAGCCGACAAGTGCCGAAGTCGCTCCGATTGCGGCGGCGATGACAGTCATGTCCTCGGGCGTGCGAGCCAAACCTCGGGCGGCTGCCGCAGGTATAATCAACAGCGCCGCGATCAGAAGGACGCCAACGACCTTGATCGCCACCGCCACTGTGATGGCCAAGGACAAGGTCAGGATCAATTGCTCACGGTTTGGGTTCAAGCCACTCGCATAAGCCAGTTCTTCATTAAGCGTCGATGTTAAAAGCGCAGACCATCTCCAGGAAATGAGGCCAATGACCAGGACCGCGCCACCCCAAATGATCAAAAGATCAATTCTTGAGACGGCCAGAATGTCCCCAAAGAGATAGGCCATCAGATCGATCCGCACTCCGGACAGAAATGAAACAGCGACGAGGCCGAAGGCGAGGGCGGAATGCGCAAGAACGCCCAAGAGAGTGTCCATCGCATATCCGCGCCCGGCCAGAAGCGTCACGGAAAGCGCCATAGCGAGCGCCACGGCGAGAACACCCGGAAAGATGGATACCTCGAATGCGAGCGACAAGGCAACGCCCAGGATGGCAGCGTGAGCTGTAGCGTCACCGAAGTAGGCCATCCGGCGCCAGACAACGAAACACCCCAAGGGTGCCGCAGCAAACGCAACGCCTACTCCAGCCAATGTGGCGCGTGTCATGAAATCATCGAGCATTATTCGGCAGCCTCGTGGCTGTGCGAATGATCATGATCGTGGTCATGATGATGTCGATAAAGCGCCAGGGCCCCTCCTGTTCCGATGCCAAACAGCGCACGGTACTCAGGAGCCGAGGCAACCACAGCAGGTGTGCCCTCGCAACAGATATGGCCATTTAGACAGATCACGCGGTCCGACGCACTCATCACCACATGCAGCTCATGACTGATCATGAGAACGGCACAACCTGTTTTTCGACAAACGGTTTCGATCTGTTGGTAAAAAGCAGCGGAACCCGGTTGGTCGAGCCCCTGGGTCGCCTCATCCAGCAACAAGACGTCGGGCCGGTTGATCAACGCCCGCGCCAAGAGGACACGCTGAAACTGTCCACCGGACAACTGGGCCATCTGTCGCTTCAGAAGGTCCGGGACGCCCGCCGAGACCAAAGCCTCTGCGCAACGTGCCCTTGAAACGCGCTCGGTCAATCTCATGAACCGCTCAACGGTAATGGGCAATGTCGGATCAATGTGGAGGCGCTGCGGAACATACCCAATCTTTAGGCCTGGTTGCAATGAAATGTTGCCTTTTGCGGCGTCGGTGGCGCCAATGATTGCGCGAAATAGGCTTGTTTTGCCCGACCCGTTCGGGCCGACGATGGTCACGATCTCCCCAGGGTCCAGCGTTAAAGAGACGTCATTAAGCACCCGACGACCGCCGTAGGTCACGGCGAGATTCTGAACGGCGATAAGGCTCATGCGTCGGTCTTGTCCAAACAATCCGGGCAAACGCCCTCCGCTTCAACAACCGTTTTCTCTATCTGAAATCCAGCAGCGCGAGCCGCCTTGCCAAGCTCTCCCCGTGCGGGCGTAGATTGGGTCTCGGCTACCGCATCGCATAAACGGCAAATCATAAAAGCGGGCGAGTGATTTTCGCCAGGATGCGCGCAAGCTACAAAAGCGTTCAATCGTTCAATCTTGTGGACAAACCCATGCTCTGACAAAAAATCGAGCGCGCGATATGCCACTGGGGGTTGCGATCCGAAACCCGCCTCCCGCAACATATCCAGAATGGCATAAGCGCCAAGTGCCCGGTGCTTTTGCAGCAGCAGTTCCAAGACTTTGCGCCGTACTGGTGTCAGACGAAGACCCATTTCAGCACATTTTGCTTCTGCGGCTTCGAGAGCATGATCCACGCAAAGACCATGATCGTGCTTTTTGAATCCGAGCGTTTGGTGATCTTCCAGCCCGAATTTGAGGTTGCTTGTCATAACAATCCATATCAGATAGGGCGAAAGTGACGTTATAAAATCACATGAGAGACCTGATGTCCAGAATGCTTCTCCCCCTCTCCGTTTCAGCGGCCTTGATGGGCGGCACAGCTTTTGCCGATGTGCCCAGCGTTGCCGTTGATATTGCGCCGGTTCATTCGCTTGTTGCGCGCGTAATGGAGGGGTTAGGCGAACCTGAACTGATTGTGCAGCCTGGCGCCTCACCCCATGAATACAGCCTCCGCCCCTCAGAAGCTGAGGCACTGCAAAAAGCTGACCTTGTCTTCTGGATTGGAGAAGATCTGGCCCCCTGGATGGAAGATGCTGTTGAGACCTTGGCAACGGGCGCCAAGGTGACCGCGCTTCTGGAAGCCGATGGGACAAAACTTCTGGAGTTCAGAGAAAGCGCCCTGTTTGAAGCGCACGATCACGATGATCACTCTGACGAAGAAAAGACAGAAGCCAGCGATCATGACCATGACGATCACGGCGAAGAAGAGCACGCCGGGCACGATGATCATGACGATCACGATGAACATGCCGACGCCGGGCATGATGACCATGATGACCATGCCCATGGTGACCACGATCCGCATGCGTGGCTGTCACTGCAGAATGCCAGCACATGGCTGAATGTGATTGCCGCACAGCTTTCAGCGGTCGATCCGGAGAATGCTGGAACCTACTTCGCCAATGCAGCGGCGGCACGGGAAGAGATCGAAACATTGTCTGCCGAGGTACGGGCAACACTTGAGCCGGTGCGGGGTGGCAGTTTCATCGTCTTTCACGATGCCTATCAGTATTTCGAGACTGACTTTGACTTTCCCGCTTCGGGTGCAATTTCGCTGGGTGATGCTTCCGACCCGAGCCCTGCGCGGATTGCAGAAATACAAGGCCGTATTCGCGAAGAAGGCGTTGATTGCGTTTTGGCGGAACCTCAGTTCAACCCCGGTATTGTCGCAACAGTCCTTGATGGAACGGAAGCAAGAACCGGCGTGATCGATCCGTTGGGTGCAGCCCTTGAACCTGGTGCAGCACTCTATCCGACACTGATCACCGATATGGCGAAAACACTGGCCGATTGCCTGTAACGCTCTGGACCAGTCCGGCTACCACAAGCTGGCAGCCGGACTAAGACTAAGGACACGACTTGCAAACGGAACAGACAGGCGAGTGCAGACGGATCTAAAGATAGTAATGTTATTGCATTGCGAACCAAGCCAAAGCATGATGAACCGACGCAGCACTGCATTCGACAAAAAGCGCCCCTACCAATCCCGGTGACCGTGCTGACAGGCTTTCTTGGTGCTGGCGAAACCACGGTGCTGAACAACGTTTTGTCGGACAAAACCACACCGGACGCGTGGCGACGATCATCGTCAATGAGTTCGGCGAAGCAGGTCTGGATGATGATCTGATCGAAGAAAGCAGCGAGGTGGTCGTTCTTACGAGTTCCGGCTGTCTTTGCTGTTCTGTCCGGGGCGATCTGTCAGAAACCGTGGCCCGGCTGATCCAGCGCCGCTCGGTGGAAGAGATCTCGTTCGACCGTCTCCTGATTGAAACCACTGAGGGGCCCATCCTTCAAAAACTGCATGTGGATCGCGTTCACTCACAGCACACGTGCGTCGATGACTTGGTCAAAGTCGCCGATGCGATGAATAGCAACGAAGCTCTAGACGCCCAATTCGAGGAGGTGTCTCAGGGGGCTATGGCTGACCTCATCATCCTCAGCAAGAGCGATCTTGCGAAGTCAAACCAAGTCAAAAACTTCGAAGACCGCCTAGGCCGCCTCAACCCCACGGTTCTTATCCTTAGGTCGGTGGGAGGCGAAGGTCTGGCAGCAGATCTATGAGGCCTAATGCGATGAAGTCGAGTACTGCCCCGCAAGATGTGATTGTGCATGGACGTTGGGGATGACGCAACCGGCCGACCCGCTCGCCAATCTGTCTGGCCTTGCCGTCATTCAGGCGTCGCGCCCATCCCCGCCGCTGTTCATGATGCGCAGATTGGGTCGGCCTCCATCATACTGGAATGGCCTATCCCGGACGCGACTTTTGGCAAATTGCTCGACACGTTGATCGCGCCGCGCGGCTCGGACATCCTGAGGGTCAAGGTGATTGTCTTTATCGAAGGCATCGACGCGCCCTTCGTCTTTCACGGCGTGCAGCACATTTTCGATTCACCGGTACAATTGGAAAACTGGCCAAAGAATGACCGCCGCTCGCGCATCTTCGTCATCGTGCGCGATCTCACCCGAGCGGAGCTGCAACGCAGCCTCGATATGTTGCGCGCCGGGGTGTGCAGCGCGCCTTCAACTACCCAAACTCTCGAGGTAATTGAATGACCGATCCACGCCTTCCTGTCATCGTCTTGTCTGGCTTTCTTGGTGCTGGCAAAACGACGCTCCTGAACCGCGTCTTGAACAACCGGGAAGGGCTTCACGTGGCAGTCATCGTCAACGATATGTCCGAGGTTAGCATCGACGCCGACCTGGTGCGCACAGATACCGAGCTAAGCCGAACAGACCGGACGCGCGTTGAGATGTCAAAGGGCTGCATCTGCTGCACACTTCGCGACGACCTGCTGGACGAGGTGCGCCGTCTTGCCGCTGAACGCCGCTTCGACTACCTCCCTATCGAATCCACCGGCATTTCAGAGACTCTACCCATCGCGGCGACCTTCGATTTCCGCGATGAGTTTGGCCATAGCCTGACGGATGTCGCGCGGCGCGACACAATGGTCACCGTTTTGGACGCGGTGAACCTTCTCCAGGACTTCTCCAGCCACGATTTTCTCCGAGATCGCGGCGAGGTCATGGGGGAGGCGGACGAGCGGACGCCGGTCCACCTCGTGACCGATCAGATGGAATTTGCCGACGTCGTGATCCTGAATAAGGTCGCCGATGCAACGTCCGGACAGGTGGATGCCGCGTGCAAGATCATCCGCATCCTGAACGCGGATGCGGAGATCATTGAGACCAACCAATCAGACGTTACCGCCGAGAAGATCATCGACATAGGTCTTTTTGACTTCGACGAGGCGCATGAACATCCGACGTGGGCCAGGGAACTTTATGGCTTTGCGGATCACGTGCCCGAGACGGAGGAATACGGTGTCACGAGCTACGTCTATCGGGCGCGTCAGCCGTTCATTCCCGAGAAGGTTCTGGACGTCTTGAACAGTGAGATGCCCGGCGTCCCTCGCGCCAAATGGCATTTTTGGATCGCGACCAGACCGGAGTGGGCCGCCGAGTTCTTGCTGGCTGGCGTTCTCTCAAGCGTGAAACCAATCGGAATGTGTTGGGCAAATGTGGCAAAAGAGCGCCGGCCGGAACAAAGCTCTGCCCAAGCTTACATCAAGCAGCATTGGGCCGAGCCATGGGGAAACCGACGGCAGGAACTGGTCTTTATCGGATCGGATATAGATTGGCCCTCGCTTAAGGCCAAGCTTGACGGCTGCCTTGTGCCCGCCGTTCTCGCTGCCGGGCCCGATGCCCTGCCGCATAAAGTGCTCGACCCGTTTCCGGGCTGGCGCCGCGCGCAGGACACAGCATGAACTTCATACGCAAGAAGTCGATTGACGCGGTCGTCGGTGTTTGCCTCGCCAATTCGATTGACTGTCTCTCGGCTATTCATCATCGGGGATGCGGTGCAGCAATTCGGCGTCGACCGCTTCAAGAAGATCTTCAGGCTTGGGTGAACGCGCTTGACCCGGACCAATTGCCCAGAGCCCGGGTGATCCTGCGCCATGATCAGGTGAAAGAGGCACTTCGTCAGGCGTGCGAGATTGCCCAAACGCCCGAGGTTGAACAGCGCGAAACGCTGGTTGCGGACGCGACCACCTTGGCAACCTCATTTGCATGTCTGATGGATGCCCCTTATCTGAGATTGCGCTTTGATGTGATCAAAACCAACGCTTGTCGCCGCTTTCACATTGACGCAGTGACGGCGCGCCTGATTTGCACCTATCGGGGAACCGGAACGCAGTACAGCATTGAGACAAATCGGGGCGGATCCACTCGCATCTTCACCACTCTAACGGGCGCTCCTATCGTCTTGCGGGGAAGTCTCTGACCTGAACACCCGAAGTCCGGCCTGTTGCACCGCTCCCCACTCATTGAAGGGACAGGTGAGACCCTGCTTGTTTTGGTTTTAGATCGGGCCGTCGACCCGGATGATCTGCCTGATCTTCAAACAGCAACGCGTCATTGACTGAAAGACCAGGTCTGATCCATGAAAACAAGTGTAGCAATTGCATGCGAGCCCAACCGCGCTTTGGAGATCGAAGAAATGGATCTTGAAGGCCCGAAAGAGGGGGAAGTGCTTGTCAGGATTGTCATAACTAGCCTTTGTTATGCTGACGTCTTCACGCTCTCTGCTGAAGATCTCGAGGGGTTGTTTCCTTGCATCCTGGGCATCCTGGGTCACGAAGGCCTCAGCCGGGCTGAAGAGGTAGGCAAAGGCGTGACCTCGGTCAAACCAGGCGACAACATGATCCCGCTCTATTTGCCTGAAGATCCGGATTTTCCCCACATCAAGTCCGGCAAGACCAATGTGTGCCAGACAATCCGACAGACCCAAGGTGCTGGTTTGATGCCCGATGGCCCGTCACGCTTTTCCTACAGGGGCGAGCAGCTGCCGCGCTACATTGGCATTAGCACCTTCATCGAATACACGGTTCTAACCGAGATTTCGTTTGCCAAGGCCCCTAAGGAAGCACGCTTGTCCAAAGTTTCTGTCAAGGTGTGTGCGGTGCCGACTGAAATGGGGCTGTGCGCAAAACCGCGAAGATCAAGATGGGCGGCAATGTCGCTGTCTTTGAACTCGGTGCCGCCGGGATCGCCGAATACATGGACGCAGTGGTGCGCGCCGCGTCGAAAATCATAGTGATGGATATCAATCATTCCAAATTACTTCTGGCAAAATTAATGGGCCCTGCTGAATGTATCAAATCCAAAGACTTCAATGCGCTCAGCCAGAGATTCCTGGTCGAAATGACCAGCGACGTCTTGGAGCACACATTCGAGGCCGCCGAAAACGTTAGGCTGATACATGCTGACCTTGAAATCTGCCATAAAGGTTGGGGCGAATGCACGGTAACTGGTTTCACCGGTGCGAGCCTGGAGATATCGAACCGGCTCTTTCAACTCATGACAGGTCGCGTGCGGCGCTGCATGACCTTCGGAGACTTCAAAGGCCGCAGCGAATTGCTGGGGATTGCGTATGAATGGATGCGTCGTAGCTTCGGCATTTATGCGCATCCAGCACATTGCATGAACGATAACCCGATCACCACCGCCTTTGACCTGCCCAAAGCGGAGGCGTCAATCCGGTCCGCGCTTCAGTTCCAACCTGAGCAGACGATGCCGGTAAACCCGCTTTCGGGTCAGCTTGTCGCCGAATGACCGCTGAGGTGAATACGGGACCGGTCCGGTTTCTTCTTTGCCGATCACTTTTGCTGAGGCCACTCGGCAGCACATCGCCTCAAACGGTTGGTTTGCCGAGGCACACTTGCAGAATACGGCCGTTCGTGTCGACGTCGGATAGGGTGAGAAGCAAATGAGTTTAGACACACTAACAATGCAAACTGGGCGATTCTATGCGTATTCATGATCTGAGCAGCAGCACCTGCGAGCGGGCGACCGCACCTTTGTGCGCTCTCGCTTTTGCCGCGGCGCTGTTGGTGTTTATCCTGCCAGCACAGGCCCATCCTCATGTGTTCGTCGATGGTGGAGTGGACTTCGTTTTCGACGAGAGCGGCAAACTCGATGCGCTCAAGGTCACATGGCTCTATGACGAATTCGAGAGCCTCTACATCTTGTCCTCCAATAAACTTTCGCTAACTGCCGACGGGAAGTTGGGCGAGGAAGATCGACAGCAGCTTATTCGTCTGCGCAGCAATTGGCCCGACGACTTCGAAGGCTCTGCGCATCTATCGGTCGATGGCGCGGCCGTGCAGTTGAGCAGACCGGCCGACTTCGACGCCAATTTGATCAATGGGCAACTGCAAATGACATTCACGCGACACCTCGATCAACCCGTCCAATTGAACCGGTCGAAGGCAGAGCTTGCATTCTATGAGGCGACCTACTTCTATGCCTTTGCTGTTACCAAGAATCCGCGGCTGCTTGGTGCCGAAAGTAGCTGCACTGCGAACGTCATCCCTTTTGAAGCTGATGCGCAAGATGATGTTCTAAAGTCTGCGCTAGCAAAGCTTAGCCGGGAAGAGACGCCAGACATCGCGGATGTAGGTGCTTTCTTTGCAGACAGGATCACGCTTCAATGCGCCTCCTGATCATCGCATGTCTCGCCGTTTTGGTGGCCGTCTCTCTGTATTTGGCGGCAGATTTCAGTCGACTGGCGGAATGGGCCGCCAATGCCCAACGCGGATTTCAGAACCAGATGGCCACAGCGATCCGTGGGCTCCGAACTGGGGAGCCTGGCGCATATGCCGCCCTGCTCAGCGCCACGCTCGCATATGGGTTTGTACACGCTCTTGGACCGGGGCATGGTAAATATCTGGTCGGCGGGGTCGGACTTGGAACATCAGTCACAACACGCCGCCTGATCGGTCTAGCAATCTCGTCCAGCCTGGCTCAAGCAATTTGGGCAATTCTATTGGTCTATGGAGGCTTTTACGTGATCGAGGTCTCCGCTCACCAAGTGCAGGCAGCGGCAGAGGAGGCGTTGGCCCCCGCCAGCTATGTCGCGATCGCTTGCATTGGGTTGACGCTGGTTTGGCGCGGTGTGCGATCCTTGCAAAACGCGTCGAAATCGGGTCACGAAACCGTCTCGTCGAACTGCGGATGCCATTCCCATGCACCAACGATAGACGAAGCCGCGCAGGTTAAGTCACTCCGCGATGCCACCGCCTTGGTGCTGAGTATCGCCATCCGCCCCTGTACGGGAGCTATCTTCCTGTTGGTTATCGCTTGGCAAATGGACCTTAGGCTGCCGGGCGCAACAGCCGTTTTGGCCATGGGACTTGGCACTGCGATGCTTACGAGCCTTGTTGCCATGTCGAGTATAGCCGCCAGAGGCGCTGTCTTCGCCTCGACAAATGTATACAGGTTGAACTTCGCATTCCCTGCCATCCAGATATGTACTGGAACGCTGATCGCGCTGACGAGCTTTAGTCTTCTTGGTCTTTTGACCTGATCCAACAAAATCGCCTGCCAGCGGGGCTCCGAACCCGTAAATTCAGCCTGCCGACACTTGTTCAAGGATTGAAGAACGAATGCCCACAGCGGTTTCGTTCACGGCTCCTGATACGGTAAAAGTGTCGGCGAAGCTGACGCGCATTTCAATCCACTCATTCGAAGCCCTTTGAGGCCGAATGTCTCTGAACGCTGAGCACGGCGCGCTCAGAGATCGTCACCATCCACGCGGCGGAAGACAAGCGCATGTCGGTTAGATCAGCATTTCCGCTTCGCCGGAAAGTCGAAGAGGGTTCATCTGATGCGGTCCAGTATCCGATACCAAAGGACAGACGACGAAAGAAACCATGGGTTGCCGCGGTAGTATGGGCGTCCACTGAAGGGAATCTCCGAGAAAACGGTGGTGGCGGTCTTGTCGCCCGAAACCTGCCTGCCGATCATATTCCCAAGATAACCTGCCATACCCGCGCCCGCGCCGCAGTATCCTCCGGCCCAGTAGAGACCACGGCGGCGCCCAGCGTGCATGAGGCTGTCGAACGTGTAGCCAACAGTGCCTGCCCAAGAATGGGAAATCCGCACGTCCTCCAAGTCTGGAAAGATTGCAATCATGTCGCGGAGCAGTATCGGGCCGCTCCGTCGCGGATCGGTTTCGCGCAGTGATACACGCCCGCCAAAAAGGATCCTTTTGCGATCCGGCGAGAGGCGATAGTAGTATACCAGCTTGCGCGTGTCAGACTGAATTCGGTTGGTGGGAAAGAACTCGTCAACCTGATCTTTCGGCAGTTCCTCTGTGGCGATGATATAAGAGCCAATCGGAATGATGCGGTGTTGCAGCCAGGGCAAGAGGTTGCCTGAATACCCATTGGTTGCCACGATGACATTTCGCGCACGAATGCGTCCCCTAACGGTCTGCACCTCATGCTCCACATGCTCTTCGGCCAAGGCCGTAGCCGCGCAGTTGGGCATAAGGCTTGCGCCGCTTTGTTGCGCAACCTCCACCAGGCCGGCGTGGTAGGCGCCGGGGTCGATGCTTGCGTGTTTTGGAAAAACGATACCGCCGTGATAAAAATCGGTTCGAAGTTCTGAATGCTGCTCCGACTCTGGAACAATATAGGCCTCTGTATCGAGAACGGGGTGCGCTGCTTCAGCATCCCTTGCAAGCTGCTCGTATTGCCGCGGTGAATGGGCGCCGTGGAAACGACCGACCACACGGAAATCACAGTCGATCGCCTCATCCGAGATGAACTTTGCGGTGAAATCGAGCGATGCTTGACCCTCTCGAAAGATACGTTCGGCCGTGTCAGCACCGAATTTTTGCTTGAGGCTGCCAAAGCTCGGTTTGATGCTGGTCGATACCTGGCCACCATTGCGCGTGCTGCAGCCTTCGCCGATCCGGCCTGCATCGATAACCACGGTGTGCATACCCGCCCGTGCCGTTTGGATCGCTGCGTGCAGTCCTGTGTATCCGCTGCCGATCACCAAAACATCAGCTTTCGCGGGCAACGTCTCGGCGTCAGGCGCTGGTGTGCGTCCTTCCCACCAATACGACGCATCTGCCCAGGAATCGCTGAACGGCTTTTCGGCCATCATAAACCACCCAGAATGGTATCAGCTGCTTTCTCCGCGACCATGATCACCGGGGCATTTGTGTTGCCAGACGTAACATTAGGAAAGACCGAGGCATCTACAACCCGTAAGTTTTGCGCCCCGTGTACGCGTAGTTCTGCATCAGTTACACTGGTCTCGGGATCGGGGCCCATGCGGCAGCTGCTGACCGGGTGAAACACGGTGCCTGCGCGCTCTCGGATATCTGCAAGCAAGTCTTCATCGGATTGTATGCCTGCTCCCGGTTTGAGCTCTTCTTCGATGATGTCGGCTAAAGGTGATGCATCGGTCAGCTCGCGAATGAAGCGCGCTGCAGCGATCATGTCTTGCACGTCCTGATTGGTGGACAGGTAATTTGGATGGATCGCAGGCGCCTCCATTGGATCGCGCGACCTGATCTCAATGTGCCCGCGGCTGGTGGGTCTGCTAGGCTGAGCCCCCATCAGAAGTCCGGGAAAAGGATCGGGGCGCATCAAAGGGCGCTTGCCTGGCGGAGCTTTCGTGTAGCTCACTGGTGAAAAATAAAGTTGCAGATCGGGGTGAGGCAGGTCCGGTCTGCTCTTGGCAAATCCTCCGGCCTGATTGACGCCGAGCGACAAAGGGCCGCGACGGCGCAAGACATAGTTCAAGCCGTGCAGGATTTTCCCGTGCAACGATCCAAGCTGGTTGTTGAGCGTCGGGACCTTGGCTTTGAAAACATGATCGGTGCAAATGTGGTCTTGCAAATGTTGTCCCACATTGGGCTGGTCCAGAACGACCTTGATGCCACGCTCTTTCAGCAACTTACCACAACCTATGCCGGAAAGTTGCAGGATCTGTGGGGTGTTGATCGCGCCTGCGGACAAAATCACCTCGCGCCCGGCGAACGTCCGATAAGTCTGACCACCACGTATGTACTCGACGCCCGTGGCCTGCGTACCGTCGATCAGCAATTGTGTGGCTTGGCAGTGAGTCTCGACTGTCAAGTTGGGCCTGCGCCTTGCCGGTCGCAGATAGGCGCGCGCCGTCGACATGCGAAAACCGTCCTTGGCCGTGATCTGATACCGCCCGACGCCTTCCAGATCGCCACTGTTGAAGTCGTCGACATGTGTCAGACCGCAGACCTCAGCGGCCTGGATGAAATTCTCGCATGTTGGGTGAAGATCGCGGTCGACTTTGGATACATGAAGCGGCCCGTCCTTGCCACGCCATGCAGGGTCGCCCTCAAAGTTGGTCTCCGCCTTCTTAAAATAAGGCAGTACGTCGTCCCAACCCCAACCGGTATTGCCGAACGCTTCCCAATCATCAAAGTCCTTACGCTGACCCCGGATGTAGACCATGGCATTGATCGACGACGATCCGCCCAGAACTTTACCGCGTGGCCAATAGCTGCGCCGATTGTTGGTGCCCGCGTCAGCCTCGGTCTGGAACATCCAGTTGATGCGTGGGTTGTAGAAGGCCTTGCCATAGCCGATGGGCATCCAGATCCAGAAGTTCAGATCGCTTCCACCGGCTTCCAATAGAAGAACCGAGTATCGACCGTTTTCCGTCAGACGGTTGGCGAGAACACAACCCGCCGAGCCTGCACCAACGATGATGAAGTCATAGGTCTGCATGGGTCTCAGGCCTCTGTCTCGTCGCGCTGAACGAGGATCGACAGAAGCGCGAGCAGACCGGAGCCCACCATAAGGAAGAAAGACACCGCATTCAGAACAGGGGTGGAGCCGACTTTGACCATGCGATCAAACATGGTGATCGTAAGTGGCGCTTCAGAACCCACCAAAAAGAGTGTGGTGTTGAAATTTTCAAACGAAACTAGAAACGCCACAATCCCGGCGGCAAACATCGCTGGCCACAAAAATGGAAGCGTAACCGTACGCAGAACACGCGCACGGCGTGCTCCAAGGTTAAAGGCAGCCTCTTCCAGGGTTTCGTCGAATTTCCTGAGGCGGGCCGTGATCACCAGTGAGGTGATCGTGGTGATGAAAGAAAACTGACCCAACACCACCAGACTGATGCCCGGTCGCAGGAACTCTATTTCGTAGTTGAATGTCTCCTCCACGCCATTGGCCACGGTGCTGGCGAGAACCAGGATCGAAATGCCGAGGATAACGCCAGGAATGACCAGTGGCACAACCATTAGGATGTAAAAGAAGTTCTTGTACGGAAACTCCACTCGCACAAACAGGAAGGCATTGCACGTTCCCACCAGGACTGAAAGCAACGCGACCATCGTAGCAATTACGAATGAATAATAGAGCCCGCGCAGGAGACGGCGATCATGGAACATGCCAAGCTTGGGTTCGGTGTTGTTGAAAAACCAATCCAGCGTGAAACCCTGCCAAGGAAGCGCAGGAAAAAGGGAATCGTTAAATGCGAAGGTGCCCGCTGCAAGCAGCGGTGCCGCAAGGAAAACGAAGAAGGCCAATACGTAAAGACGGTAGCCCAGAAGGAAGGCTGAATTGCGCTTTTGTGCCATCTTTCTCCCTACTCAGCTCTTTGCGACCGTACTTGACAGTGTCTGACCCGACAGTTTCAGTCCCAGCCAGACGACGATCGACGTGAAAAACAGAAGCAGGAACCCAAACGCTGCGCCCGATTCCCAATTGTAGCGGCTGATGAATTGCTCATAGATCTGCTCGGTAAACCAACTAGAGTTCTTTCCGCCGAGTAGGATCGGGGTGAGGTAACTGCCCGCTGTCAGCATGAAGACAACGATGCAGCCGGAAACGATACCGGGCATGGCGTAGGGGATAATTATACGACGCAGTACGGTCGAGCCGTTGCCGCCAAGATTATAGCCGGCTTCGACCATCGCATCATCCATTCCATCAAGTGTGGAGACAAGCGGTACAATCATGAAAAGGATCACCGTGTAGACGAGGCCCATAATCACCGTAGCATCATTATAAAGAAACTCGATGGGCTGGCTGACGAGGCCGGTTTTCTGCAATGCCGTAGACACTACGCCGGTTTCGCGCAAAAGCAGGATCCAGCCAAACGCCCGGATTAAGTCACTGACCCAAAGCGGGATCAGACAAAGCAGGAACAGCGCACCCTTGGAGCGTTTCCCGGCGATCTTGGCGATGTAGTAGGCGATCGGGAAGCCGATAATCAATGCCAGAACCGTTACCAACAGCGACATCGACCCCGTGCGCAGGAGCGTGTTCCAATAGATCGGCTCCTGCATGAAGTCGACGTAATTGGCAAAGCTAAATTCATAGATCCGAGGCGCAACTTTCTCACGCAGAGAAATGATCACCATACCGATATGTGGCAAGATGATCAGCAAAATGATCCAGAGTGCAAAGGGTGCAAAGAGCAATATGAAGGAGAGGCGCGTAATGTCTTTTTTCATGCGATTAGGCCAAAAAACACATGGTTTGTTCTCGCGGCCAGGACAGGCGTACTGGATCGCCCGGCCTTAGATCATCGGTGCCGCCTGTCAACACGATGTCAGCCTCGATCAGTTCCTGTCCGGGTCCCCGGACCAGGATGCGGCTGTTGGCACCGTTGAACAGCAGGCTGTCAATCTTGCCGGTGAGACAGTTGTCGTCCGATGAGATTTTTTCCGAGGTACCATCTTCTACCTTTCGAGTCGTGATGAACTCCGGCCGCACAAAAAGCGTCAGGTTTCCACCCGCCGCTGCCGCCGCATTTCCGCGAAGATGGCCTGTCATGCTCAGTCCGGTCTCTGTCACAAGGTCCAAACGGTCACCGATGACCTGATTGATCTTGCCCGTCCAATGATTGTTGTCGCCGACAAAACCGGCAACAAACGCTGTTTTCGGGTCGTGGTAGAGCTCTTGTGGCGCACCCACTTGCTCGAACCGACCTTCGTTCATGATCGCAACGTTGTCGGACATCACCAACGCTTCGGACTGATCATGAGTGATGTAAATGAACGTCGTATCGAACTGATGCTGAAGCAACTTAAGCTCAATCTTCATTGCCTCGCGCAGTTTCAGATCAAGCGCGCCAAGAGGTTCATCCAACAAAAGCACATCAGGGTCGAGTACCATGCATCGCGCAATCGCAATCCGCTGTTTCTGCCCACCAGACAACTGGTGAATTTCGCGGCCACCCACATCGGGTAGGGCGATGCGTTCGAGCACATCTTTAACTTTGCGCTCGATCTCTCCGGCAGTTTCACCGCGGCAGCGCAGACCGTAGGCGATGTTCTCAAACACGTTCATCATCGGGAACAGTGCAAGATGCTGGAACACCATTTTCACATTGCGCTTGTTCGGCGCGGTGTTGAGTACTGATTTGCGCTTGATATAGATGTCGCCGCGTGTTGGGTCTTCAAAACCGGCAATCATGCGCATCAGCGTTGTCTTGCCGCATCCCGATGGTCCCAGAATGGAAAAGAAAGAGCCCTTTGGTATCTTGAATGAAACGTCTTCCACGGCGCGAACGCCGCCGAAATTTTTCGACACATCTAAACATTCAAGGTCGTATTCTGCGCTCACGTTGCCCTATCTCCACTTAAAGACCAGACATCAAAAAGGGAACGCGGCAACCAACGGCTACCGCGTTCTGTGATCAGAAAAAATGTCAGCCCCCTGTGGCTGCTTTGATCTTTTCTAAGGCTTTGCCTTCCATGTCTTCCACACCCGGCGGGATGTTCGCGAAGAATTTTAGGTTCGCAATGTCCTCGTCCGTGAAGGCGGCGTTGACTGCTGCTTTCTTGTCATCGGGCAACAGGTCGTTTCCGCCCTGCACGGCCGCGATGGCACCAGTGCTGGCTGACATGATCGCCACGTTTTCAGGTTCAAGCACGAAATTGATCCACTTGTAAGCGGCATCATCGGCCTTGCCTTTGCGCGGCAAAACGAAGGTATCAATCCATGTCAGGGCACCAGTTTCTGGTGGCACGAAAACGATGTTGGGGTTCTGGTTAAAAAGCTTGTAGGCCGTTGAATCCCACGTCTCGGATGCGACGATCTCACCCGAAAGCATCAGCGCGGAAAGGTCATCGCCCCCCTTCCAGTAGGCTTTGATGTTTTCTTTGCAGGCAATCAGCTTATCCGTGACTTTGTCCAGGATCTCCTGGTACTTTTCGAGATCAGAATACGCCGCGAAAGGGTCCTCTCCCATCGCGTAAGCCGTGCCCAAGAGGATCGTGCGTTTAAGACGCATCGACGTTTTGCCCCTGTACTGCGGATCACACAGATCACCCCACCCGGCGAAATCCGGCGCGAGCGTCTTGTCTGCCATCAGACCCGACGTGCCCCACTGGTGTGGAACAGCATACACCTCTCCATCGATGGTGGTGTTTTCCTTGACCGAGTTGAGATGCACTTCTGTCATGGACGACGTGTCAATCTGGGAAAGATCCAACGGTTTGTAGATGTCATACTCAAGCTGCGCGGCATAAATCCGGTCATGGCTTGGCTGCGCAAGATCAAAACCCGCGCCGCCAGTGGCGCGGAGCTTGGCGATCATTTCCTCGTTGTTGGAAAAGGTCACTTCGACTGTAATGTCGGGATATCTGGCTTCGAACTTTTCGATCAACTCGTCCGGGGCATACGACCCCCAAGTCAGCAGCCGAAGCGTGCTGTCAGCATAAGCGCTTGTTCCCAAACTAAGTACGGTGGCGGTCAACAGACCAGACAGGGCGGTTTTCAGGCGCATTTCAAGTCTCCCTTGATTCTTGTCCCATTCCATTGATCAGAAGGGTTATCACAAAACGATATGTTTGGATTGGACTGCAATGCATATCCATTCTCAATATTTTTCCAAACCAATTTGCTTGGCGTGTTCCTCAAACACCTGCGTCAATTTGTTCATCGCAGCACCAATCTGTTGTCTGTCGCAGCTGCCATAGCCCAAAACCACGCCTTTCGTTTTTGCGGGCACGATGCAGTATTTCTCAATGTCCGAAAGAACCACGCCTGCAGCGCTTGCAAGGTCAACAAACCGCCGAAAGTCAAAGGGCTTCTTTAAGAAACCGACCGTGTGAAATCCGGCCGAGGCCCTTTGCACTTCAAGGTAGGGCGCAATCGCTTCAGCGTGACGGTGAAGAGCGTCGTGCCGTTCGCGGTAAAGCGTGCGCATTGAACGAATGTGGGTGGCAAAAAGGCCTTCATTTATAAAATCCGCGACAACGGCCTGAGGCCAAGTTGGCGTGCCGCTCAGCGATGAGTGTGCAAGGGTCTTGAGCGGATCGACAAGCGCAGGAGGGGCCAGAAGAAACCCGAGCCTTAAAGAAGGGAACAGTGTCTTTGAGAACGTGCCCACATAGATTACGCGTTGGTGTGTGTCGATGCTCTTGAGTGTCGGCAGGGGCTGGCTTCCGAAATAGAAGTCACCGTCATAATCATCCTCGATCACATATGCGTTTGCGTCGCTTGCTGCTTCGAGCAACTCGAGCCGGCGCGGCAGGCTCATGATCTTGCCCAGCGGTTGTTGATGCGAGGGGGTAGCGAAAGCCAAGCGAAAGTCTGGCGCTTTATTCACACCATCGGCCACGACCATACCATCATCATCAATATCGATTGGCACAAGATCAGCCCCCGCACCTGTGAACGCGTTCCGCGCGCCAATTGCGCCAGGATTTTCAAACCAGATCTTCTCACCTTGGTTCACCAAAAGGCGCGCAATTAGCGAAAACGCGTGCTGCGCACCTCCAACTATGAAGATCTGATCGGGATCGCAATGAATGCCTCGGCTGGTATTCAAGTGCGCCGCTATTGCAGATCGCAACGCGGGAAGTCCGAACGGGTCTCCATACCCCATCAGAGCATCTCTTTCCGTCCGCCAGTGCCGAGCCGACAAACGCGCCCATTGTGCCATCGGAAATTTGTCAAATGCTGGAAGCGCTGTCACGAAGGCGGAGGATTGATGGGGAAGTCGGTCACGATGGGCAAACCGTGCCGCTGCATCCGCCGCCGTGTCCGATAGGCGAATATGGCTCGGCGTAACCGATACCTTGTTCAGGTCCTGGGTTTGGGTCTTCTCCCGAACTGCATGGCTCACAAATGTCCCTGCGCCCACGCGAGATTCCAACAAGCCTTCTGAGACCAGACGGTCAAGCGCGTCGATCACTGTGGTTCGCGATATCGCCAACTCGGTCGCGAGCGTCCGACTGGCGGGCAAACGGTCTGCGTCGGCAAGGCCACCAGATAGGATCAAATCACGCAGCGCCATGTAGAGCTGCATGCCGATCCTTTGATTGCCCGAGCGATCAATCCGAATAGAGGACAGGATGGCGCCAGCTTTCCGTTTCATTTCGCATCTCAATTGGTCTGAATGAAATGTCAGATTGGATCTTAGGCTAAGACCAATTTACCCGCTAGATGAAAGCCGATCAGAGTGAAAGTGCCAATGAAAATTTCCCAGATTGAAACATTCGCCACAGAGTTCGTCTGTTTTGTTCTTGTGACGACGGATGATGGCCATCAAGGTTGGGGCCAGGTTGCACCCTATAATGCCGACATCACCGCACAGGTGGTGCATCGGCAGGTTGCACCGTATGCGCTTGGTCAGGATGCGCTGGAAATTGATGCGCTTGTCGATTCTATCGTGGAGAAAGAGCACAAGTTTCCAGGTTCCTACCTTAGGCGGGCCATCGGTGGGCTCGATACTGCACTTTGGGATCTGCGTGGCAAGCTGGAGAGCAAACCGGTCTGCGAGTTGATCGGTGGATCGCCTGGCCGGGTGCGTGCCTACGGGTCTTCCATGAAACGCGATATCACACCGCGGGAAGAGGCGGATCGACTCAGCAGGCTTCACGATACGCATGGGTTCGATGCGTTCAAGTTTCGCATCGGTGCAGAATGCGGTCGCAATGTAGATGAATGGCCAGGGCGTACGGAGGAGATAGTTCCGACCATGCGGCGCGCTATGAATGACGACGTTAGTCTTCTTGTTGATGCCAACTCCGGGTTCGAGCCGAAGCGCGCCATTGAGGTCGGCAAGATGCTGCAGGACAATGGCATAAGTCACTACGAAGAGCCTTGCCCCTACTGGGAGTATGAGCAAACCAAACAGGTGACTGATGCGTTGGAAATAGACGTCACGGGTGGTGAACAGGATTGCGAGCTTCAAAACTGGAGGCAAATGATTGATTGGGGGGTTGTAAACATCGTCCAACCTGACATTTGCTATCTGGGCGGGTTGACCCGAACACTTCGCGTCGCCGAGATGGCTTATAGAGCGGGGATTGCATGCACACCACATTGTGCCAATCTCTCAATGGTTACATTGTTCACAATGCATCTTCTGAGGGCCATTCCCAACGCCGGAAAATACCTCGAGTTTTCTATTGAGCGGGAGGACTACTATCCTTGGCAATATGGTTTGTTCACAAACTCACCGTTTGACATTGACGATGGTCACGCAACGGTCACGGATGCGCCTGGCTGGGGTGCCGAGATAAATCCGGACTGGCTCAATAATGCAAAGCACTGGTCAAGCGCAGTGATGAGATAACAGCAAAGTGCAAGTTCGTATCGAAAGCCCGATCCTTTGCAAAGATTGGGAAACTGGATCCTTAAGTCTGTGAGGCCACTCACGGCCCGAATGTATGTATCGGCTGCTGTTTGCAATTGATTTCTGGCATGGTCTCCGAAGTCGCTCATATGTATCCGGCCTGCTGGTCGACACGCGGGTCGTGGCCTTGTTGGGGGTAGGTCAGGTCGAGGTCCAGGCGTTTGCCAGATTGCCCGTATCCGCACCCGGCGTCTCGATGATGCCGAGACGCTTCGACCGATCCACGCATGCGTCTTTGTGCACCAGCCGAGTTGCAGGCAGAAACACGAACACCCATCGCACTTCATCATCGGATTGGTCCGCGGCGCGATCGTCGCGCTTGTCAGCAGGCGGTGGAAACAAACCCTGTTTTTCGACACCGAAAGCGGTAGGCCTAACCGCAAGGTCTACGGTCTGACCGTGGCGGAACGTCCTTCCTTTTCGTTGGAGCAAAAGTCAGCGTGAAGCATCAGCGGTCGCTGCATCCAGCCGCGCAGGGCTTTTGTTGCGGCTTCGGGTTGTTCCAGCGTCGGGACATGGCCTGACTTATCCAACACGCAGAGTTCTGCGTCCGGGATGAGTTCAGCCATGACACGCTGTCGTTTGACGGGCCGGATCGGGTCATGGACACCGCACATCACGAGGATCGGCATGCGGCTTTGGCTGAGCATGCGCTGCTGATCACGCCGACGTTGAAGCGCTCGTGACTGCCTTACAAATGTTTCCGGCCCGAGGGACACCGCCATCTCGCGCTTCAGTTCGCGCACGTGACGCTGCGCAGGTCCTGGCGCCAGGGCATCGGGCGGCAGCGCTTCGTCCATAACCTCGGCCAGACGCCCTGCCCTGACCCGCACGATTTGCGGTTCGCGAGCGGCGGCTTCTTGCGGCGTGTCCGCCAGCGCGTTGGTCGAAATCAAGGCCAGACGCGTCACCCGATCAGGAGCTCGTCGCACGATCTCCATCGCGACAGCGCCGCCCATGCAGGCCCCGGCGAGCGCAAAGCGGGCTGGAAGCACATCCAGCAGTGAAGAGGCAATCTCCTCGATCCGCTCGCCCCGTGTGATCGGTGCGGCCATGATCGCTGTTTCCGAGGACAGAGCCCCGATCTGCGGCCCAAAAAGCCGCGCATCGCTCATCATTCCTGGTAGAAACACCAATGGTTCCGGCATTTGCTCTGCCCTCTTGTCCTGCCTCAATCGACAACCGGTTTTCCGGCTTTGTCGTCTGCGACGTGCTTTAGGCACACCGCCATTTGCTCTGAATTGGAGTATCGAACGGGTTTGGTCTCTTTGGCAAGCGCTGGTTGTGGATGCGCAAACCTACGCCGTCAGGGATATGCAATCCCGCGAAAGGGCGGGAAATCGGCATAGCGCCTACGACGCGTTGCCAGACCCTCGCACGGGTCGTCGCCAGCCCGCAAAAGCATGCCGCGCGGCGCGATGTAGCTGGAAATGGTGCGGAGGGGCTTCGCCCGCCAATCGAGGTTGAATGCACAAAGCTTCGGAAAGAACCACAGGCCCGAATAGGGCAGATGGTCATGGATCCACCACGCCAGATCGCGCCAGTCGCGCCCCCGTTCGTATTGATCGGCAAACCAAGGTATGGCAAGTGACGTGCCTGCGATGGCAGCCTGTCCATCAGCCCAATCCCAGATGTGGCATTCAAGGGGATTGTCGTTGCGCGCGCAATTCAGACGGTTCTCGTTGCCATACGCGTTGAGTTCCGGCGATCGGTATCCCGACCTGATCGCCAGACGGCCAAAGGTTTCCTCAAGCGGGTCAAGCAGATCTAGGCAAAGACGCCGCCCGTTTCGGATCGCGAGATCCGGATCACGCGGCAAGTTCCGAACCTGATGAAAATTCCCGATCTCCGAATAAAGGAAATCCCGCATGTAAAAGTGCCGAGACAGGCGAACGCGCCCCAGCGTCTCAAGGCTCCACATGCTGGCAGGACGTCGCATCGTTTGGTCATCCATCCCTCGTCGAAAAGCCAGGATATACTCCAATCTCGCATCATGCCAAGCGGCGACCAAGACGAAGCTTTTGCATATGATGTCTTAAGATCGGCGACACGCGCTAGCCCCATTCTCACACCGACATCGGAGCAATATCACGCCATTCGCGTTCGAGCGTCCATTTTGGCAATTTGACCACCAAGTAGTTTCCGCCACCATGGCCAGGCTGATCATATGCGCGCGAAATCGGAATGCCTTTTAGATGGCTGAGCAGCAAAGCCCCGACGCCGCCATGCGCCACGATGGCAATATCGCCGACCTGGTGATCCGCGGCGATGCGTTGACACGCCTCGACTATACGGATTTGCGCGTCGACTGCACGCTCCCAACCGCGCACACTCTCCTCGGCCCGTTCGAAGAATGCATCGGCGACACTCTCGAACTCTTCCCTTGGGAGATAGCCTGTGGCTGAACGATCGTTTTCGTGCAGCTTTTCTTCAACATGCGTGCTGAGATTCAGCGTAGCGGCCAAGATCTCTGCCCCGTCGCGCGCCTTCCGTTCGGCGCTGGAGTAGATCGTCCGCACGGTGCTCATCTCGGCGCGTTGAGAGAATAGCGCGTGACGCGCCTGCCCTCTTGTCGACAGCGGCCAATCCGTCACCTCGACGTTCGGATCAATCTCGACTTCCGCATGGGTAATGAAGAAAAGCTTGCGATCAGCCACGCATTACCTCATCTATCGCATCTTCGATCAGCGCGAGACACCGATCGTCCGAAAAGCGATGATCTGCATCCTTGACCAGAGTCAGCTGCATGTCTTCACAGGTTGCATGATCCAGCAAGCGCAAAGCCGTTTCCGTACTCACCGCCGTGTCTGCAGTGCCCTGAAGGCATCGCACCGGATACGGCAGGTTCAGCGGGTCGCGTAGAACAAGATGGTTACGGCCGTCTTTGATAAGTCGCTCGGTGATGATGTAGGGCTCTACATAGTCAGACGGCAGCGCGATCTGGCCATCACGCGATAACGCCTCCTTTTGCGCATCGGTGAAAGAGGCCCAGTACCCATCCTCGGTAAAATCCGGTGCGGCCGCAATGGTCACCATCCCCGCCATACGTTCCGGAAAGGCGCGGCCAAAAAGCAGCGTCTGCCATCCGCCCATGGAAGATCCCACCAAGACCACCTTGTCATCAGTGAGGGCATTTATCGCCGCATTTGTGTCTTGCGCCCAATCCCCGATGGATCCTTCCTCAAACCGGCCAGAGCTTTCACCGTGTCCGGAATAATCGAACCGAAGATAAGCCTGTCCACGCGCCTTCGCCCAAGCCTCAAGATGGATGGCCTTGGTGCCTTCCATGTCAGATTTCAAACCGCCCAAAAAGACGATCCAGGGCGCCCGTCCTTCGGTCCGGTGGTAGGCAAGCCTGCGACCCTGGGGGCTTTCAAAGGACGAAGCCATCAGATGCTATCCTTTCGGAACGGAATGCCATGCGTTCCCGCCCCGCGTTGATCCAGCGGCTGTGCCCAGGTTTGAGGATCCGCGATAAGATCGGCGATCGCCATGGCCCCGCGTTCCAGAAGTGCCTCCCCCTTTTCTTCGTTGGCCTTTTCGGGAAAACCGATGACGCCGTTCCCCGTCACATGGGTCAAAGGCCGCCACCGGTAAGATGCCTGACCGGCCTTGAGAAAGGACGGCGCGGCCGACACCGCCGTGTTGAGCGCGCCAAGGTCCCTTCTATCCACGAGTTCTGGTTCACATACCATCATCATGGAGGTTTCGCCTTCGCATGCATGCATGATGCCATCCTGATCGTCGAGGACATCACAGTAAGTACTTCCCGCTTCCGTTACGTAGGTCGTGCCGACCAGTGTCGCGTCGCTCTCGAGGGCCAGTTCATCCAGAATGTTCTGCATGGCCAGCATGTTGCCGCCATGGCTGTTGGAAATCAGTACATCGCGAAAACCCTGGCGGGTCAGCGCGGCAATCAAATCGGCAATGATCGCGCGGAACGTCGCATGGCTGACAGTCAGCGTTCCCCCAAAGGCCATGTGATGTTCGCTTAGCCCCGACCAGACAACCGGTGTCACGACGGCCTTGCGCCGATCAAACGCCTTGCGGGCCGCGCGAACGGCAATCTCAGAACCCAGGCGCGTATCGGTCATGACCGGCAAGTGCGGGCCGTGCTGTTCAATCGAAGCAATTGGCAGGATCACCACTGCATTGTCATCGGCCAAAGCCCGCAAAGCCTGCGCCGGAAGACGCCCCCATTCAACTTCTGTCATTGCAAAACTCCTGTCGGCGCAAGGTTTTGCACGCGGGTCTGGGGACGGCAATGACGATTTTTAAGTTACTATATTGTCACGTGACTACTTAATCACATATAAGAGCACTATGGACACCGTATTCAAAGCCCTCGCAGACCCTGCGCGCCGAACACTTCTAGACAGCTTGCGACAGAAGGACGGGCAAACGCTGCAAGACCTCCAGAGCCAACTGGACATGACCCGCTTCGGAGTGATGAAGCACCTCGCCGTTCTGGAAGAGGCTGGCCTTATACTCACCAAGAAGTCTGGGCGCTTCAAACATCACTACCTCAACGCCGTGCCACTTCAGCAGGCCATCGACCGTTGGGTTGAACCATTGCTCGTGAAACCGGCGGCACGGGCTGTCCTCATCCTCAAAACCGACCTCGAAGGAGACCAAGACATGTCGAAACCCGATTTCATGATGCAGACCTTCATCCGCACGACCCAAGACCAATTGTGGGATGCGCTGGCCGATGAAACGCACATCGCCCGATACCATTTTATGGCCAGCAAAGCGACACGCGAGGGTGACACCGTGGTGATGTATCTGCCCAATGGCGACCGGTTGATGTCGTCCGTTCTGCTGAAAACCGAACCCAAAAGCATGATGGAATGCACGTTCGAGCCGCATTGGGAAGGTGGTGGCGCGCCATCGCGGGTCATCTATAGGATCGAACCGGAAGGCGGCTATTGCAAGCTGACGATCGAGCATTACGAGCTAACATTCCCCGTCATTCCAGGCGAAGGGGTGGCGGATGGCTGGGAACGCTGGGCCGCCGGTCTCAAGACCTGGCTTGAAACCGGCGAGGATGCGCATTTCGGGAGTATGGCGGAGGCCGTGGGATGAGCGTTGAACTCACCTATCTTACAATGACCGCCCTTCTCGCGGCGTCACTCTGGATCCCTTATATCGTCGGCGTCAATACGTCCGAAAGCGGCAGCGCGGCGGATATCGATTCAAAGGATTTCTCACGCCCAGCGGATCCGTCATTGCAGCGGCCCTGGGTACACCGCGCCTATCGCGCGCACCTCAATCTGCTGGAGCAGTTTGTGCCCTTCGCTGTGCTTATTCTGCTGGCGCATCATCTGGGTGTCTCGACATGGGTGACGATCTGGGCTGCTGCACTTTTCTTCTGGCTGCGGGTCGCCCACGCCGTCGGGATGATCACGGGGTTGGCTGGACTGCCGGCCCGCCCGATCATCTTCACGCTGGCATGGGTCTGTGTGGTTGCGATCGGCGTGCAGATCCTGCTGGTCTGACAGGTTCCTAAACAACAAAGGCGGGCATCGGCCCGCCTCCCGCATCTAACCTGTCAGGTGTCACCCGCCGACATACGCCCCCTTACTGGGCCGGTAGAACGTTTTCTGATTGTGCAGCCGACCCAAAAGATCATGGATTTGCAGAACCTCATCATCTCTTTCAAAAGCACCATCCCTGAAACCTTCTTGTGTCAAAGCAAGCTTGCTTGCCCTCAAGGCATCCTCAATCAAATCCAGGTCATCCACCGAAAGCTCGAATATTCTATTGTATTTGGGCAAGGTTTTCTTCTGCGCGCTTTTGCTTCCGATAGTGAACATGTAGACGATCCGGCCTGAGAATCCAGCCAAAAGTGTCGCTAGAGAAACTGAAAATGTCGCTTTTTCAGCATGCAAAAGTATACATCTATCAAGATGTGTCGCCCCCGGATATCCAGTCCCAATGACAGCGCGTCCCCGTCTTCTGATACCTGTTCTTTCGACGTCAAACTTCCTCATAGGTGTGGGGGCGTTTGTGATCGTTGGGGTGCTAGAGCCGCTTGGCGCGGATATGAACGTATCGACCACCGAAGCCGGTCTGCTGATGACGGTTTATGCGTTGGCTTACGCCGTCCTTTCCCCGATTCTCGTCTCGCTGACCGGAACGATTGGCCGTCGGCGCGTGATGGCCTTTGGCCTTTTACTGTTTCTGGCCGCCGCTTTGATTTCCGCGCTGGCGCCAAACCTGCTGACGCTAAATATCGCCCGGATCTTTGCCGCCGCGGGGGCAGGTCTTTTTACGCCTGTTGCCGCCGCCGTGGCCGCCGCCCTCTATCCTGTTGAGCAACGTGGGCGCGTTCTGGCCGCAGTCTTCTTCGGCCTGACGCTGGCGCAAGTCGTGGGCGTCCCTGCGGGCAGTTGGATCGCCTACACGTTCGGCTGGCGATACGCCTTCTGGATCGTCGTGTTGCTGGCCTTGCCTTGCCTCTATCTGATCTGGACACAAGTGCCAGCTGGCCTCAGTTTTCAACCGGTATCGCTGAGCGATCTCGGCACCGTCCTGGCCGAAGCGCGGATGATGCTGGCCGTCCTGTTTACCGGCACGTTTCTGGGATCGATCTACGTGCTGTACACCTTCATCGCCCCCTTGCTGAGCGAAACAATGGGTTACGGTCGCAACGGTGTGACTCTGGTTCTGATGATTTTCGGCTTAGGCGCCGTAGCAGGCAATCTGTTGGGCGGACTAATGTCGGACAGGCTTGGCTGGCGGATCACATTGACGGTGCTCTGCTGCCTGCAAATGGCGATTATGCCAGTCTTTTCGCTTCTGCCTCTGCCCGATCCTATGGTGTTGTTATTGTCACTTTCCTGGGCCGTCGCGGGCTGGTCGTTCATGGCTGGCCAACAGGCCAGGCTGATCGGCTATGCAGGCCCACGCGCGCCCGTCGTTCTTGCCCTAAACGCCGCCGCAATCTACGTGGGCGCAGCCTTGGGGTCGGCTTTGGGCGCATTTGTGATCGATGCATTCGGCATCAAATCCATCGGTCTTGCCGCCGGCCTGTGTGCGGGCCTTGCGCTGATACACATCACGATTTCTGCAGCGCGGGCCCCCAAAGCGGCTTGACCTGCGGCCGCTCTCCTGCTTCATGACACTCAGACAACCCGCAACCGGGCGTTCTGTAGGCGCCAAACTGACGAGGAAGCCGATATGGCCAAAGACATTCAGTCAATCTCACTCACTTTCCCTGATGGCAATGCGCGCGATTTCGACGCTGGCGTGACACCTGCGCAAGTTGCCGAAAGCATCTCAAAATCTCTGGGCAAAAAAGCCATTAGCGCAAGCGTGGATGGCCAGCACTGGGATTTGCAATGGCCAATTGAGGCGGATGCGCAGATCGCCATTCACACCATGCAGGACGAGGATCCCGCGGATGAACTAATCCGCCACGACCTCGCCCACATCATGGCTCGTGCCGTGCAGGAAATCTGGCCAGACACCAAGGTCACCATTGGCCCAGTGATCGAGAACGGCTGGTACTACGATTTTGATCGGTCAGAGCCGTTCACCCCCGACGATCTCGGCCTCATCGAGAAAAAGATGAAGGCGATCATCAACAAGCGCGACCCGGTGCGGACCGAGATCTGGGAACGCGATCGCGCCATCCAGCACTACAGGGACTCGGGCGAACGCTACAAAGTCGAGCTGATCGAGGCGATCCCCGGCGATGAGCCATTGCGGATGTATTGGCACGGGGATTGGCAGGATCTGTGCCGGGGGCCGCATCTGCAGCATACCGGACAGGTGCCTGCGGATGCTTTCAAGTTGATGTCTATCGCGGGCGCATATTGGCGCGGTGACAGCGACAGGGCCATGCTGCAGCGAATCTACGGTGTGGCCTTCACGGGCAAGGAAAAGCTGCGCGCCTATCTCAACTTTCTTGAAGAGGCCGAAAAACGCGATCATCGGCGTCTGGGCCGCGAGATGGACTTGTTCCACATGCAAGAAGAAGCGCCAGGCCAAGTCTTTTGGCACCCGAACGGCTGGACCATTTACACCCAGCTTCAGGACTATATGCGCCGCAAGCAGCATGCGGGCGGCTATGTGGAGGTTAACACACCACAGGTCGTGAACCGAAAATTGTGGGAGGCTTCGGGCCATTGGGAAAAGTACCAGGAGAACATGTTCATCGTCGAAGTTGATGAGGATCACGCGCGCGAAAAGGCGATCAACGCGCTCAAGCCGATGAACTGTCCCTGTCACGTGGAAATCTTCAAGCAGGGCTTGAAATCCTATCGCGATCTGCCTCTGCGCATGGCTGAATTCGGGTCCTGCGCGCGGTATGAACCGTCGGGCGCCCTGCACGGGATCATGCGCGTGCGCGGCTTTGCGCAGGATGATGGGCATATCTTCTCAACCGAAGAGCAGATTGAGCCTGAATGCGCGCGCTTCATCGCGTTTCTGACCGAGGTCTATCGGGATCTGGGTTTTGAAAGCTTCAGGGTGAAGTTTTCAGACCGGCCGGACACCCGCGCGGGCTCGGATGAGGTCTGGGACAAGTCCGAGTCGGCCTTGCTTCATGCCACCCGTGCGGCCGGTGTCGAACCAGAGCTAAATCCCGGCGAAGGCGCGTTTTATGGGCCAAAGCTTGAATTTGTGCTGACCGATGCGATCGGGCGAGACTGGCAATGCGGCACCTTTCAGGTTGACTTCGTTCTGCCGGAACGGTTGGACGCGACTTACATCGGAGCCGATGGCGCCAAGCATCGCCCGGTCATGCTGCACCGCGCCTGCCTGGGTTCATTCGAACGCTTCATCGGCATCCTTATCGAGGAACATGCCGGGCGACTGCCCTTTTGGCTGGCCCCGCGTCAGGTCGTCGTCGCAACAATCACTTCCGACGCAGATGAGTATGCGGCGAGCGTGATGGATGCTCTCAAGGCGGCGGGTGTGCGGGCCGAAGCCGACACGCGCAATGAGAAGATAAACTACAAAGTGCGCGAGCATTCCGTAGGCAAGGTGCCAGTCATCCTGGCGGTCGGACACCGTGAGGTCGACGAAAGCACCGTCTCTGTCCGTCGGCTTGGTGAAAAGCAGACGCGCGTTCAGGCGCTTGATGAGGTTGTGAAAGCGTTGAGTACGGAAGCGTCTGCCCCTGATCTAACCTCCCGGACCCAATGACACGCGGCCAGCTGCATCCAAAAAACTGAACGCATCTCGGCTCAAGTGTTGCACTTTAAGGGCTTCTGAACCCTTTTTGTTGAAACAATACAGCGGAAAAATGTGCGATGAGCAGCCGGTTTTCTGACATCCCCTCACGGGCCTGTGACACACGGGCTCGTGACTGGTAAGCTAGACTTGGAATTGCCTATCTATTGATCATAACTTGTTCCTAAGGAGGAATTCACCAATGTCATCCACTTTGAAATCCGTCGCCCTGATGGGCGCTGTTGCTGCCGCATTGTCCAGCCATGCAACCACAACCGAAGCGGCCTCGAAAGAGAAGTGCTTTGGCGTTTCGCTGGCCGGTCAGAACGACTGCGCAGCGGGTGCTGGCACAACATGCGCCGGCACCTCCACAGTCGACTATCAAGGCAACGCCTGGACGTTGGTTGACTCGGGCACCTGCGCAGATATCGAACTGCCTGCAATGGCCGATGGCACGCCGCGCGCGGGTTCCTTGGAAGAGCTTGACCGCGATCTTCCACAGGCCTAATCACGCTTTCGCCCGGGCGCTCCACGCCCGGGCACACCCTCAAGGATCGCACCGATGCTCGATTCTCGCCCTTCCGGACCGTCTTTACCGAAAAGCCCAGGCGTGGGCTACAAGGCACAGCATTTCAGCGACCTGATATCCGATCCATCGCCTGTCGAATGGCTTGAGATCCATGCAGAAAACTACATGGGAAACGGCGGGCGACCGCTGGCACAATTGCGTGCGCTCTCGGAACAATTTGCCATCTCGGTACATGGGGTTGGGTTGTCAATTGGCGGCGAGGGGCGACTTGATGCCGAACATCTTAAACGTCTAAAACACCTCGTCGGCTGGCTCGATCCCGCCAGCTTTTCGGAACATCTCGCCTGGTCGACCCACGGAGCGGAGTTTCTGAACGATTTGCTGCCGCTGCCTTACACGAATGATACGCTGACCCGCGTTGCCGACCACATTGATGAAGTCCAAAGCACATTGGGACGCCATATGCTGCTCGAAAACCCATCAAGCTACCTGGCGTTCGACGAAAGCACCTGGTCCGAAACCGATTTCCTTGCCGAACTCGTCCGCCGAACCGGCTGTGGACTGCTGCTTGACGTGAACAACGTCTTCATTTCGGCCACAAATCTTGGTTACACGGCGCAGGGCTATATCGACGCCTACCCGCTGGACCACGTGGGCGAAATACACGTCGGCGGCCATGATGAGGACGAGGACGATGAAGGCGCGCCCTTGCTGATCGACAGCCACGGAACACAGGCCGTTGAGCCCGTCTGGGCACTTCTCGATCACACGCTTGCAAAAACCGGTCCGCGGCCTGTCCTTGTTGAATGGGACACAGACGTGCCGGAATGGCCAGTCTTGAGGGCTGAAGCCAACCGCGCCGCAGAGGCGCTGGCGCAATTGGCCCTGGTCTAATGTCAAACAGACAGGCAGAGTTGCGCGCCGCAATTCTTGATGCCGGGCGCCCGGTTCCGACCGGCTTGTCGGACGCCAAAGGAGCCGCCGCTGGGCGTCGGTTTGCAGTCTATCGCAATAACGTCGCTGTCTCATTGACCGAAGCGCTCGAGGCAGGCTTTCCCATTCTGCAAAAGCTCTTGGGGCAAGAGACCTTCAAGCGTCTGGCGGGTGTGTTCCTGCGCGCGCACCCGCCCAGCTCACCGTTGATGATGCACTACGGCGCGGCCATGCCTGAATTCCTGGAAAAGTTCGAGCCATTGCAGCATATCGGCTATCTCGCCGACGTCGCCCGACTAGAACTTGCCTTGCGTGTGTCCTATCACGCAGCCGATGCCGTCGCCCTGCCTCCGGAGCGTTTGGGCGAGATCACACCCGGTAGCCGCCTTCTGCTCGCTCCGGCGACACAACTTCTGCAGTCACAGTGGCCGCTTTTCGATATATGGCGCTATAACACGGAAAACGGCGCGCCCAAACCTGCAGCCATCGCGCAGGACATCCTGATCACCCGTCCTGAATATGACCCGGTAACCGATCTGGTTACGCCCGCACAATCTGTCTGGTTGCAATCCATCATGACAGGCCAGCCGATCTCTGCCGCTCAGGATGCGGCGGCGCGGATCGACCCTGATTTCGATCTTTCCGCCCTGCTCGGCGTTATGCTGCGCACGAATGCCATCTCCGACCTTAAGACCTGAAGGAATACCCCAATGAACGCCCTCGCCCGTCTTCGTGATGCCATATTCGATCCGCTGGACCGTGAAGACTGGATCCTGCCCACGCTTGCCCGTTTCGTCTTCGCAGCCGTATTCCTCATCTACTTCTGGAATTCCGCAATGACAAAGCTTGGCGGATCGATCAGCGGCCTCTTCTCACCCAGCTTCAACGCCTTCGCTCAGATCCTTCCCAAGGGCGCCGAGGCGGTCAGCTACGATATCACGCAGGCCTCTCTCTTTCAGAAGGCCGTCATTTTGGCAGGCACTTGGGCCGAATTCATTCTTCCAGCCCTGATCGTCATTGGCCTCCTGACCCGTTTGGCCGCTATCGGCATGATCGGCTTCGTGATCGTACAATCCCTGACAGACATCTACGGTCACAATACGGCTGTCGGCGCCTGGTTCGACAACCTCGCGGACGGCGTCATCCTAGATCAACGGGCCATGTGGATCCTCTTGCTCCTCATCCTCGTCTTCAAAGGGCCCGGCCCAATATCCGTCGATCGTTTACTTGGGGGCGCTAGGCCTTACTGAGCGACGCCTGAATCTCCGTTGTCCAACCCAGATAGTAAGCGCCTCCTGCCTCGATCAGAGGGCGTTTCATTAGTGTGGGATAGGCCTTCAGCAACTCCAGCGGCGCAAGCGCTTTTTCGGCATCACTCAGCCCCCGCCACGTTGTCGACCGCGTGTTCAAAAGAGCAGAATCAAACCGCTCCAGTGCAGCATGCAACACCTCATCGGGCACGCCATCCGCCCGCACATCGACAAGCTCCGCCTCCTGCAGCGCCTTGATGGCCTTCCGGCAGGTGTCGCAATTCTTCAGACCATAGATTTTCATCATCACCACCCTTTGATTGCGCATTTTGGCCGCAGATATCGATTGAGCCCACTCATATCCTTGATTTTCAACGCGCGTGCGCAATCTCATTCATATGAATATGCGGCTGTTTATCCAACATCGCATGAAGACAACGAAGACGTCCTTTGGACGAGACTGCAAGGCAAAAGGAGGCACGGGATATGCCAACCGGCACCGTGAAGTGGTTCAACACCACGAAAGGCTATGGTTTCATCGCGCCAGATGAAGGCGGAAAGGACGTTTTTGTCCATATCTCGGCTGTCGAACGGTCGGGGCTCACCGGGCTCGCTGACAACCAGAAAGTCAGTTTTGAACTGGCAGAAGGACGCGACGGCCGTCAGATGGCCGGAGATTTGAAACTGCTCTAACACGTATGCGGGAATATCCCGTGCCGCGTGTGGCTTTCACGACATTTGCACAAAATGGAACCATCCGCGCCGCGAAGCACGGGTGGTTAAGGATTTATCGTCTTATTCGTGACCAACTCCTTCCGCACCCTTGATGTGGGGGATTGGAGAGCGACATGACTGAATTTCTGACCTTGTTGGCCCTTTATTACGGGTGCGACGCAACGGCTACCGAACGCTACATGAGCCAGCGCGAAGTGGTGCAATGCGTATCCTACTACCACGGCGTTAAGGCCCACTTTGTTGAGGATGAAACCGGTCTCGATCGTGCTGAGCGCAACCTCGAAGGCTTCCTGCGGTTCAAAAGCTGGGAAGACGAAAACGAAGAGATCGTGGCGCAGTTGAAAGCCCAGCTTTCCTAATTCAAGGTGGTCTTCCCCCACTGAAGTGGTCCTCCGCTATGTTTAGGAAAACGGAGGAAGAC
>CALCOY010000044.1 GCA_937897325.1 uncultured Shimia sp. | reverse complement strand
AAGAGGGCTGTCGCGCCGCAAAAACCGCCAAAGAACCGCATCCAACATATGGATCTTTCAGGCGTAGCGGCCATTGAACCACCTTCGGCGGTCTCGTCGATCGACTCAATGCTTCGATGATCTGGGAAGAGCCCTGAGCGGTTAAACTATCGCTTGCGACTGATGGTTTTTTGCACTTTGCGAGTATCCTTGAAAGCTCTCGTTGATTTGGAGGTAGAATCGTTTGAGACACCGTTGAGTTTCAGGCGCGATAAGCTGGCAAAGGCGCTCGATCTTGTAGTTCGATCATACGACTAAGCATCGTTTCGGTAACCTTTTGACGGATACCCGCCGCATTGGGGACACCGTAAAGATTGCTGTGTTCGTTCGGATCATTTTCCAGGTCATACAGTTCGTTCCAGTCTTCTCCTGCTCGTAGCGACATTCGATACTTGTCCGTCACGACAGTACGGACCCGTTGGGGCCGGTTGAAGCCAGTCATGGTGCGCTGACTGTCTTCTTCCACGATAATGGCTTTGGGTGGCTCTGTGGTGAGCAGATCGCGCCCTTGGAGGCCGTTGTAAGGCTGAATTCCGGCGCGGGCGAGGATAGTGGCGGAAATATCGATGGACGAGGCGAGGCCTTGATCGACACCCTCTCCTGTCGGGGCCGCGGGATCATTCCAGATGAAGGGGACCCGGATAATTCCCTGGTAGTGCAGCAGCAGTTTCAGCATTAGGCCGTGGTCGCCCATGTAATCGCCATGATCTGATGTGAAGATGACCACTGTGTTTTCGGCCAAACCCAGCGTTTCTAGGCGCTTTATGACCCGGCCGATGGCGTCGTCGATCATGGTGATCATTCCGTAGGTCAGCGCAATGATAGCACGCGCTTCACATTCGCTCACGGCAAACGGGTTCTGGCTATCGCGGGGATCGGTACCCTTCTCCATTGCTTCTTTCATCGCCTTGATTGGCGGCAGATCGCCCAGGCCGAAAGACGTAGGGAGAGTTACGTCGGCGGGGTCATACATGTCCCAATAGCGTCCAGGTGGGGTAAAAGGATGGTGTGGGTCGGGAAAAGACATCTGCAAAAAGAAGGGGACGTCTTGTTTAGCGTGTTCACTGAGCCATGCCTCCGACCTGTCGGCGATCCAGTTGGTGGAGTAAAGCTCTTCTGGGACGGCCGTACGCCACGCCTGAGGAGCGTCGATGCGGTTGTCTGGTAAAGCGTTTTCGGGGCCAGTTAGGTTGTCAAAATTCGAGTTCTGTCGCCGGGCCCACAACAGGTAGTCACCCGATGCCTGATCACCGTGGTCGGCAGCAACCTCGACATGGTCGAAACCATAGAAGTCTCCTGTGAGGCGTTCAGCCAAAGGCGTGTCCCACTCGGGGGCGACCTCAAGGTCATAGTCCTTAGAGTGACGGTTATTCTTGTAGGCGTCGCGAAGGTGTGCCGAAGGTGTGGTCAGCCCTTCTTTGGCCTCGAACCGATTGGTTGCGGGCAGACCGGTAAAACTTTGCAGGTGGGACTTTCCAATGAGGCCGGTCTTGTAACCGGCGTCGCGCAGCAATTCGACGAAGGTCGTGTGATCCTTCGACAGAGGAATGCCGTTGTGACGGGCCCCATGTACCGAACACATACGCCCGGTCATGATCGAGGCACGGTTCGGCATGCAGATCGGGTTAGCCACGTAGAAGCGATCCCACCTCGTACCACTTGCCGCAATCCCGTCGATACTGGGGGTTTGTACCATCAGGTTGCCGTAACAGCCTAAGTGATCCGCCCTGTGTTGATCGGTAATGATGAAAAGAAAGTTGGGTCTCTTGGTCATTGGGACACCTCAGAATTCGTTTCCTTTGGCCGACCGGCGTGAACATCGAACGCAATAAGCGCAAGTCCGATGGCAATGGCAGGCACATGGAGTATCGGATCAGTGGTTAAGCAGGTGAACGCAGTTGCGAAGCGGACCACGATCTCAGGCACGGTCAATCTGCGGCGGTCAAAGCCGGACAGGGCCGACGAGAACAGCCAAATGCAGAAACATGTCCGAGCCATGATCCAGAGGAACGGAAACAAACTGAACTCCTCAATGATAAGGATCGTGGGGTAGAAGGCGAAAATGAATGGAATGATGAACTTGGCCATGCCTAGCCGGAAGGACATGAAGGCGGTCATCAAGGGATTGGCCCGGGCTATGGGGGCAGCAGCGTAAGCCGCTATTGCGACTGGCGGTGTCAGCGACGAGGCCACACCGTAGTAGAACACGAACATATGCGCGGTCAGCATCGAAACGCCCAGTTCCTGAATGGCCGGCCCCATCACAAGGATGATGATCAAATAAGCGGGAAGCGTGGGCATGCCCATCCCGAGGATCAGTGCCCCGGCCATGGCAACCAGGAGCGCCGAGAACAGGCTTTCCCCCCGGATGGTAGCAATGACATTCGCCAGCTTCAGGCCAAGCCCGGTGCTGTCAAGTGAGCCAACGAGAATTCCGATCGCGGCGATCGCGATCAGTAGCGTCGCGCCGGATTCGGCCCCCTTTAGGAAGGAATGCCAAATGCGAGCCGGATCGCTCCGCACCTCGGGGTTGATGACCGAAAGCACCAAAAGTACCACAACCGCGTAGAAACCGGCGGCGGATGTCGACAGCCCAGCCAGAAGCGAACCAATAACCACGAGGATCGGTCCGATGAACAGGACCGAGTTGATCAGGTCAGTGCGCGTGATCTGATCGTCTACGGTCATTGTCTGGACTTCGATGCCTTGGCGGCGGGCTTCGACCGTGACTGCAGAGAACAGGCTGAAATAATAGAATAACGCTGGGAACAGGGCAGCCAAGATGATGTTGAGATAACCGACGCCAGTCAGGTCAGCCATCACCAGGGCCGCAGCACCCATGATCGGTGGCATGATCTGACCGCCTGAAGAGGCCGTGGCCTCGATCCCCGCTGCGAAAGTGGGCGAGAAACCGCGTTTTTTGATCATCGGAATGGTGAAGGTGCCGGTGCCAACGATGTTGGCCACGGTTGAACCCGACATTGTGCCGAACATCGACGAGGCCAAAATGGCAGCATGCGCTGGACCGCCCCGGGTGCGGCGTGTGGCTAGAAAAGCGAACTTCAGCAATGTATCGCCCGCCCCGGTGCCCTCAAGCAGGACACCAAAGATGATGAAGATGAAAACGGTGCTAAGTACGATATTGGTGATTGAGCCAAATACGCCTTTGTTGGTGTTGTACCAAAGCGCCTCGGCCACTTCCTTCAACGAGAACCCGGAATGGGCCATGATACCGGGAAGGTCTTGTCCGAAAAGGAGATAGATCACCCCAAAAGTGCCAACACTAAAGAGACCCCAACCCCAAAGGCGACGGCAGAGTTCGAGAAAGACGACCAGACCAGCCAAGGCGGGCCAGACATCGTTCGTAGTTATATCATAAAGCGCCGTTTCCATTTGTGTCTGAACGAATTGGAACGACCAGATCGACCAGAGCCCTGCGAAGATTAACGTGCCATCAACGACAAGATGCGCCGGGGTCGTCACCCCGCGGCGCTTTTGCGAGACCGCCACCGCCACGATCAGGGCAAGACCAAATCCTCCGGCCCGGTGCAGCTTGGGGTCGATCAAGCCAACCCCCGAACTGTAGAGCGTGATCATCCCCAAGGCGAAGCAGGCACAAGTTGCTAAAAATGCGAACAGGCGGGTGGGGACGCTGGCGTTTGGTGCCGCATCAATCATCGGAACAACTTTCGTAGCTTTGGGGTGAGGAAGATGGCCGTTACCCGGCCCGACCTGCTAGATTAGGACCCTGGACGCAATTCGTCCGGGACATCAAAGCCTGCTTCTTCGTAGTAACGCAATGCCCCGGGGTGTAGCGGCACGTTGACAGAGGTGAACGCGCTTTCCTGGGTCACTTCTTTGAGGAAGAACGCAGTGGCGTGTACGTCATCCAGATTCTCCCAGAATGCCTTGGTGGCGTCGTAGACAACATCTTCAGAGACACCGGAATGGGTCCCGACAAACTGAGTGAAGCCGAGTGCTGTAATCTCGCCTGCGGTCAGCTGACCCTTGTAGACGCCACCATCGAATTGCAACATTCCGCGGCCCGGGCGACCGAACAGAGCCTGCATTTCTTCGCTGACAACCTTGTCTTCGGGGATCGACAGCACCCGGAATTCGCCGCTAAGCCCGAATCGTTCGATATTGGCCGAACCGATTTCAGCAGGACGCACCATCATGTCGATTTTGCCATCAGCCAGAGCGGCATAACCTTCACCCCAACTCAACCGGACGGCGGTATAGTCCTCACCGGCCACGTAGCCCGTGATGATCTTGATCAGCGCTTCGGAGGTAGCGGAAGCAGAACCTGCTGGCGGGCCGGTGAACACGGTCTTGTCCTTGATGTCGGCCCAATCTTCAATACCCGAACCGGCCAGCGTGACCGGGTGGTAAGCTCCGGCTTTGAAACCAAGAATGGCGCGAATGTTCTTGGACAATTCGGGGGCGTCTTCGATCTTTTCATACATGCGCTTCTGGCCCGCCATCAGATTGACGAGCGAGGGCACAGTCGAAAAGAAATCGATGTCGCCTTTCGCCCCTTTAAGCATGGATTTGGTCAGTGTCTGTCCCGCGTTCACCTGAATTTCGACGCCCGCCGTTCCGGCTTGGTTGGAGAAAGCCACAAACATGGTGTGAACTGGATCGCCAACACCGGCGGTCTCGCCTTTGAATATTTGGGCTGAAACCACACCTGGCATAGCCAAGACAAAGGTTGCGGCCAGAACTGCCCGGCCAAGTTTCTTGGAGTGAAACATCATATCCTCCCATAGACGTTTGGCCGACGCTACCATCTGCAATTGATATGGAATAATCAAACTTATGGATTTAAACATAACAATCAGATATGAAACTTGATCCCAAACAACTGGCTCAACTGTCGGTCATTGTAGAAGCCGGTTCCTTCCAGTCCGCTGCAAACCGTCTGGGCACAAGCCAACCCGCACTCAGCAGGAACATGAAAGCAATGGAGGCCAGGTTGGGGACGCCTTTGTTTCAACGGGAGGGGCGAAGGTCAATCCCGAACTCCCTGGCAATGCGGCTTGCTCGGAACGGATTGGCTATCCGGTTGGCTGAAGAACAGGCGGGGATCGTTGCTGACCAATCCGCAAAGGGTTCTGTCGGCGAATTGCGTATAGGCGCCCCTCCGATTGTGTCTGGTCGGTTCCTGAGCAGAGCTCTAACCGAGTTCATCAGATCTAACCCAAATTGCAGTGTCGAGATACGCACGGGGCTCGTGCATGAGCTTCGAACCATGCTGGAGCGTGGGCAGGTCGACGTTGTTTTCGGACCGGAAAGCTTGGCTGAACCGGTTGACGGCTTGGAGTTCGAAGAACTGATTGATGATGGCGTCGGGGTGATGTGCAGATATGGTCACCCCTTGACCGCTCGCAAACGGATAATGGCGTCTGACCTCGAGGCCCAGGTTTGGCTTGCCCATTCCCGAGGTAGTCTTCTGCGCCAGCAAACCGAAGCGGCCATGATCGCGTCTGGCGTCCGATCAATGCAGATTGGCTGTGAGACGGATTCGATTCGCTCAGTTCTGGAAATTGTCTCAGAGACCGATCTGATTACTACCATGCCGAAGGCTACAACCCACTCATACTTGGAGGATCGTCTGGTATTTCTACCGTTCGATCATCCACAGTTTCACCGACCATTGGGAGTGATCCGTCGCAGGAATAGGATATCCAGCCGAATTGAGGACCGCTTTCTAAGGTTGTTACGGCAGAGGATCGGAAACGAAAAACCCAGCTGAAACAGTTTTGGATCCGTAGAGTATCTCAAAAAAAAGGCTCTATCAGTGAAGTCTCAAAGGTCGTCGCGACAGTTTCCGCTATCTCAGTTTCATCATCTCTTCTCTGAAGGCTTCAGTTGGGGTTTGCCATCCCAAGCACTTTGTGGGGGTCCGGTTCAGGCGGTCGCAAACAGCCTTCATATTGCGATTTGAGAGCGGCCGCTAGCTGGGCGTCGCGTGGCAAGTATCGGTGCGGTTGCCGGTTGAGCCACGTCTTTTCCGAGACGAACTCTTGTCTTCATGGATGGTGTGCAAGTTGCAGGGCGCTATGGCCTTGATGTACCGGACTTGACACAGTGGCTCGCTGGGCACGGGAGGGGAATTCGTCGCATCATCTCATCGACGATTTTGCTCCCGATCCCAACCTGCTCAGGCTTTGGGCAAGGGCCGGCCGGGTCCATCCTGCGCGGCTTATCCGCCTTTCGTCGGCACGCCGACCTCCCAATCGCGTCCCCGCATGGATCCTCGAGCGACCTGTTCTGGCCGTCAGGTTCGATCAACCGGGATGGCCTGCCCGTTCGAGGCGCGAGCGGCTGTCAGCAAGGATACTCCGTTAAAGCACTTGCCTCGGCGCTAGCGGGCGAGAGACGCAATTTCGGGCGAACCCACCCATGAAATCCAAACGACACCGTTATGCAGCAGCGGAGGTGAATGGTCGTCTGATAAGGCAAACTTATTTGACATAGATAAGAGTGGCAAGGTGGGGCGGTTTATGCATCATATTGTGATCAAAACCGTTGTGCGAGACTGATCTTGTTGCATGACATATGCTGGGCAGACCTTTCGCGCCGACTGCGGCACCGTACCTCGAATGCCGTCATGGGTCACGTCTGGACGTCCCGAAAGCCTTGAAGATGTGGCGTTTTTATCGGGGACTGACCTCGCCATCTGCATCTTGTGTTGAGTGATGAGAGCGTGCCCTAGACCCTCCTGCGGGCGCGTCTGGCGGTGCGCGCAGCAGAGGTTTGTGTGACCCAGCAGGGGTGTCCAGAACGGGCGACGGACCTGCGTAATGCAATAGAGCTTGTGCAACCGGTTGATCGCCCCAAGCCGGCGGGCGAGGTCTATCTATTCTGGCAGCGCGCGGCGGAAGGACCAGTCTCGGTCAAGGCGCTGCGGCGGGCGCTGCCGGAGATCGACGCGGACCAGATCGCAACGTGGCTCGACGGGTGCGACCCGTGCGGCGCGGGGCAGGTGGCGCCGGTCACGTGGGCCGCAGCCGTGATGCAAACAGTGATCGCAGAGCGACCGCGGGATTCCGCTACGGCCTTGATCCTGGCGGACGCGGCTTTGTCGCTGGCGCTTGGGTGGCGCCGTGTCTTGCCGCTCCTCGCTCTAGGTCTCAAGCGGGCCGATCTGCGGAAGGCGGGTGAAGATCTGCGCCTGGCCTGTCATCGGGCGATCTCGGCAGCAGCGGCCGAAGTGACCCGAGAAGCCGCCGATCTCGTCCGACGCATAGCGCGGCTAACGGAGGTTGCACCAAAGCTCCGGGCGAAGGGATCCGACGAGGCCTTTGCGATGTTCCTGACCCAGGACGCAGCTGCGCCCACTTCACTGACCTCGCTTCGGTCGGATCGCGCCGCGCGGCGGTGCTGCGACCGTCTGGTGGCGCTCGGCACTGTGCGCGAGCTGACCGGGCGCGACACGTTCCGGCTCTACGGGATTTGAGCGTGGCCAGCAAAAGTGGGAACCGGTTTTGCGGTTCGGACACGCGACCACAAAACACGTCCAAGGATCACGCTGACCAAGAACTCGACCGTGAGCTGGAGGATCTGCCCGAGGACCTGCGATGGCGCGAATGGATGCGCCGGATCGAGGCCGTGCTCTTTGCGTCCGCCTCGCCGGGGCTGCGTGGTGGGGCAGGGGGGCCTCGGTCGATCTGCTGATCGACGACCTCACCGCCGATCTCGACGGGCGGTCGTTTGAAGTCGCTACGGTGGCCAGCGGTTGGATGCTGCGGACGTGGCCAGCTTATGCGGCGGCGATCCAGACGGCGGCGGATGTGCGCGACCAGGATCTGGACTTGCGCGAATACGATGTCGCTGTGCTGGCCGCTATCGCCTACCACCAGCCGATCACTCGCGACGGGCTCAAGGAGATCTTCGGCAAGGAGATCAGCCGAGATCTCATCGGGCGTTTGCATTCGCGCGGCCTGATCAGGACGGGTCCCCGGTCGCCCTGGCGCGGGGCGCCATACACACCTATGTGACGACGGAACAGTTCCTCGTCGCCTTCGACTTGGAGTCGCTCCAAGACCTCCCGGGCTGGGAGCAGTTGGAGGATGCGGGGTTGGGAGCGTCATAGTGCATGAGAGTGACGGTTGTTTGGTGAGGCTCTTAACGTGCAAATCGTGCGGCTTGTAATGGACATTTTGTGAGGCCTTTATTGGTCATCTTGTGAGATGACTGAGATCGACGAATGCTTGCCGCGCCACCTGACATCGGAGTTACGCGATGCCCTTGCATCCGCCCGCGTGGTCAATCTCGTTGGGCCAAGGCAGGTTGGAAAAACGACACTCGTTCGTGATCTGTTTGATGAGGGCCGTTTCGTGACGCTGGATGATGCGGCGGTTTTGGCTGCTATGGATGCAGATCCCGAAGGTCAATTGATGAGCCTCGCGGAAGATCAAAACACCGCACCGATCATCATCGACAAGGCACAAAGATCGCGCAAGCTCGCGCTTGCCATCAAGAAAATCGTCGACAGCAACCGCCGGAAAGGCCAGTTCGTGCTGACGGGCTCGTCCAACGCTTTCACAACCGCTGATGTCGCGGACTCTCTCGCCGGAAGAATGCGGACACTCAAGCTCTGGCCGTTGTCCGTGGCCGAGATCAATCGCTCGTCTGTAAGTCGGTTGATCGATTGGGCGATGCAGGACGCGCCTTCACTGGCGCAGATCACGGAGCCGGCACCGCTTCGCCGCAAAGCCTATATCGATCTCGTTCTCGCAGGTGGCTTTCCGGAAACCCGCATGCTTCCGTTGCGATCGCGGCAGCGCCAGTATCGCGACTATGTCGATGCGGTTGTCGATCGGGATGTGGCCGACATCATGCCAATCCGCAAGCCGGACGCACTGCGCTTTCTGATCGACCAGATGGCCGCGCGTACGGCGCAGGAGATCAACACGTCTGAACTTGCGAAACTCGCGAAGTTGAAGCGGGAGACGGTCGATCAATACCTCGACATCCTCATGCGACTATCGATGGTTACCAAGCTAAGCGCCTGGATGCCGGGCGAGGGCAAGCGTGACATCAAGCAGCCGAAATTCCACTTTGTCGATACAGGTATTGCCACGGCCCTTCGCCGGCTGAACGACAAATCCTTTGAGATCGGTAACACCCCAGAAGCTCTTGGCGGCCTATTGGAGAGTTTTGTCGCCGGCGAGTTGCAGCGTGCTTTGCCAATGCAAGACGACGATTATCGGCTCTATCATTGGCGCAGCGCGGATCGGCGAGAGATCGATGTATTGATCGACGGAGGGCACCGGCTGGTTGGCGTTGAGGTAAAGGCAGCGGCGAGTGTTTCAGCCGATGATTTCAAGCACCTGAGATGGTTTGCGAAAGACGGGCCGGGCAAGGGGCGCAAGGTGAGTAGTATCGTGCTTTATCTTGGGCAAGAGAAGCTCACCTTTGGAGATGGAAACTTTGCCCTCCCGCTGAGCGCGCTCTGGACCCCAATAAAGCTGGATTAATTGCTTTCTCCGTTTAAGGCCGACATACCAAACTGAGTTCTTCAGCGGCTCGAAGAAAGGCTTCCTGCCGGCTTCTACATATGCGTTGCGCGACAACATCCACGCTTAGGCATGTGTCACAATCTGCTGTACGACCGGGTGCATCCAAGCCGGGACATGTCGGCTTTGCTTTGCGAGCTGCGCCCGATCTTTGGTGTCCAGCATGCGGGCGATCTTGCCAATAACCTGATCGTCGACGCGGTCCTTGCCTAAATAGCGAAGCGCCTGAAACACAGTGCCCGTCTTGGACCCGGCACCAACCAAGGTTTTGGGGGAGGCATTGCGGAATTGGATGACCTGCCGTCCGACCTTCTTGGTTCGCGTCGGTCCGTCGGTCATGTAAGTCGGATGAGATGGCACTTGGGTGGACAGACCCAACTGGTTCGCCGCCATAGCAGGGGAGGGCTGCAGAACCTGGTTGTCCTTCCGGGCGACGGCGCGTGCGATGTCGTCACCAGAGGGTGCCAAGGCACCGAAACGGGGGCTGTGCTTGGGATAGTCGTAGAGCCCACGCGTCAGCCGGCGGATCAGGCCCTGATCCGCCAGACGCGACAGCGCCTGATCCACGCTTGCGCGCGATCCGATATCGAAGAAGTCCGACGGTGCAAATATGCTGCCTCGACCGTTCCCAACGATGCGTTTCTTGATTTTCGTTGTGATCATGGTTCAGCTACGTGTCAGAAAACAGGGTAAGTTTTTCCGAAAGTCAAGTTAGAGAGCGTCCGGTACAAAGGGCGGATGTTGTTGAGAAACTCTTTCTTGCCCGCCGCCTAATTGGCTGATTCAGTTCCGTATTGATTGGGGGATTTTGCGATGATGGGGCCAAGGCATGTGGCGCAATCGGCGCTGTTTTATGAGTTCTCGCTGGAGGCTCATGTTCCGCAAGAACACCTCCTACGGTCGATTGATCGGTTCATCGATCTGAGCAGCATCCGCACGCACCTTGCGGATTTCTACAGCCATACCGGCCGCCCATCCATCGACCCTGAGCTCCTAGTCCGGATGCTGATCGTTGGATATTGCTTTGGCATTCGCTCAGAACGACGGCTGTGTGAGGAGGTGCATCTGAACCTTGCGTACCGTTGGTTCTGTCGTCTGGATTTGAACGACCGCATTCCCGACCACTCTACGTTTTCAAAGAACCGTCATGCATTGCCCGGCAGGCGATTGCGCAGCAATCTGCCGAGAGGGGCCGTTTTCGCGAGAGCGATCTGCTGCGTCAGGTCTTTGAGATGACCGTAGCCCGGTGCATTGAAGAGGGCTTTGTTGGCGGTCAGGGTTTCGCTGCGGACGCCAGCTTGATTATTGCAGATGTTCAAAAACAGAATTCCAGCAATCCGGAGGATTGGGCCGCACGGGAGATCACACCGGAAGATGCGCCACGGGCTGTGCGCGAGTATTTCGACGTTCTGGATGACGTTGCATTTGGCGCTGCCAGCGAGACCAAACCCAAGTTCACCGCGCATGCTGATCCCGCAAGCCAATGGACCGCGGCCCGTAAAGGGCCAGCGTTCTTCGCCTATTCTGACAATTATCTCATCGACACAGATCATGGGATCATCATGGATGTCGACGCCAGCCGGTCGAACAAAACCGCCGAGGTGGGAGCGATGCGCAAGATGCTTGATCGCACCGAAAAGCGTTTTGGTGTGACACCGGATTGGATCGCCGCTGACACCGCATATGGCTCAACGGAAAACCTGGTCTGGCTGGCTCTGAAACGCCAAATCCTTCCCTTCATCCCGGTCTTCGACAAGAGCGAACGGACCGACGGAACCTTCTCACGCTCCGACTTCACATGGGATGATGAGAATGACCGTTACATCTGCCCGGGCGGCAAGGAGATGCGGCACACGTGGCGGACGTACTCTGATCCCAAGCGAAACGCGCCTAGCTGGCGCTCGCGCAGATACCGGACCCGGAGTGCAGACTGCAGAGATTGCCTTTTGAAAGCGAAGTGTTGCCCCAATTCAGAAGCCCGAGCCATCCATCGCGAGAAATACGAGAGCGTCCGAGACTTCGCCCGCCAATGCACCGCCTCTGACTTCAATCCTAAGGCACAGGCACGACGCAAGAAGGTCGAAATGCTCTTCGCCCACCTCAAACGCATCCTCGGCCTTGGCCGGCTTCGACTACGCGGCCCGTGCGGCGTTCAAGACGAGTTCACCTTAGCCGCCACCGCCCAAAACCTACGGAAACTCGCAAAGCTCAAGCCACTGGTCCCCGCCACCGGATGAAACGGCGAGCGAACCTTCAACACCCTAAAGAAATCAAAGTGATGGCCCGCCAAACAGGGCAATCTAGAGCGACTTTTTCAACACAATCAGCCCAAGGCGGTCATTCGCTGCGGGCGCAAAGCAAGTGATCTGACGGGTGAAGAACTTCAACAGCAGATCGACGACCTTGAGATCCCGATCCACGTTGAGGACGTGA
>CALCOY010000043.1 GCA_937897325.1 uncultured Shimia sp. | reverse complement strand
GAACTCGTCATGGCGAACGAGGTCGATGGCGATATGGGCAATGCCTGGCTGCAGACAAATTCAGCCGGTTCTGGCCCCTACAAGCTTGACAGCTGGAAGCCCAACGAAAGCGTCACGATGTCCTCGAACCCGGACTATTACGACGGCGCACCTGCGATGGAGCGCGTGATTGTGCGCCACGTTCTTGAAAGCGCGTCCCAGCGCCTGCTGCTGGAGCGTGGAGATGTAGATATCGCCCGCAACCTGAACCCCGAAGACATCGCCGGGGCGTCTGCCATGGAGGGGATCCGGATCGAAGACGAGCTGAAGGGCCGTCTGATGTATATCGCCCTGAACCAGAAGCACCCTGAACTCAGCAAACCCGAGGTCCGTCAGGCCTTCAAGTATCTGATCGACTATGAAGGCATGCGCGACAGCTTCCTGAAGGGGCAGTATACGATCCATCAGAACTTCCTGCCCGCGACCTATCTGGGAGCCTCCGAGGAAAATCCGTTCTCGTATAACCTTGAGAAAGCCAAAGAGCTGTTGGACGCCGCCGGCGTCGAAGGGCTTGAGATCGAGATCGGCGTACGCGAAGCGCAAGAGCGGATCGAGATCGGCCAAAGTTTCCAGAATGCTGCTGCGCAAGTTGGCATTACGGTGAATATCACCGTTGGCACCGCTAAGCAGATCCTGGGGCGCTACCGTGCGCGCGAGCTGGACGTCTATCTCGGCGCATGGGGGCCGGACTATCCGGATCCGCAGACCAATGCAGGCACATTCGCCTACAACCCCGACAATTCGGATGAAGCACAGGCAACTGGTCTTCTGGCCTGGCGCAACAGCTGGGACACGGGTGGCTTGACCGAAAAGGTCGAAGCGGCTGTGGTCGAAAACGACCGCGACACGCGCATCCAGATGTATCAGGACATTCAGGCCGAATTCCGCGAGACATCGCCATTCGTCGTCATGTTCCAGCAGATCGAACAATCGGCCCTGCGTGATAACGTGACCGACTGGTCAACCGGTCAGGCTGTGACCTCTGCCGCCTATTGGCAGGTCACTAAGTAAATGGCGCTGAGCGAAGAAAACCGGAAGGGGCGCGACCGTGCGTCCCTTCCCCCGTGGGTCAAGACAACGGCCCTGACAATGGGCTCTATCGCCGTGACGATGCTGGGCCTTTTGTTCGTCACCTTCATCATTGGCCGCGTGATGCCGATCGACCCGGTGCTTGCGATTGTGGGCGAACGCGCCTCGCAATCGACCTATGATGCGGTCTACCTTGAACTGGGTCTCGACAAGCCGCTTGTTGTGCAATTCGCCTATTACATCTGGGATGTGCTGCACCTTGATTTCGGCACTTCGCTGCTGAACGCGCGCCCCGTGTCCGAAGACATCGCACGCGTCTTTCCGGCCACGCTTGAACTGGCAACCCTTGGCATCATCATCGGGGTAGTTATCGGAGTACCGCTGGGCGTAATCGCCGCCGTGCGCAAAGGCAGCTGGATCGACCAGGTCGCCCGCGTCGTGGCCCTTGTCGGCTATTCGATGCCCATCTTCTGGCTCGGCCTGATGGGCCTTTTGATCTTCTACGGCATTCTGGGTTGGGTTGGCGGACCCGGGCGCGTTGGCATTTTTTACGTCGATGTCGTGCCCAGCGTTACAGGCCTGATCCTTGTTGATGCCGCCCTTGATGGCAATTGGGATGTCTTCAAAAACGCATTTAGCCATATCATCTTGCCGGCCTCCCTGCTTGGGTATTTCTCGCTGGCTTATATCAGCCGGATGACGCGCAGCTTCATGCTGGAACAGCTCTCGGCCGAGTATATCACCACCGCGCGGGTCAAGGGCATGTCGGAATGGGACGTTGTCTGGAAACACGCATTCAAGAACATCCGCGTGCAGCTGGTGACTGTGATCGCGCTCAGCTATGCGGGCCTGCTTGAAGGTTCTGTCCTGACCGAGATCATCTTTTCCTGGCCCGGCATCGGCAGCTACATCACAACAGCCCTGCTGAGTGCGGATATGAACGCCGTGCTGGGTGGCACAGTCGTTGTCGGGCTGATCTTCATCCTGCTCAACATCTTTTCAGACCTGCTTTACAAGGTCTTCGATCCAAGGGCGAAATAGATGGCCGAACAAACCCTTCGCGCATGGCTTCTGACCGATACCCCCTCGTCACGCCGCCATGCGAAACTGTCAGCGCTCTATCAGGGATGGCTATCGTTTCGCTCAAACACCATGGCGATGGTGGGCTTAGGCATCCTGATTGCGCTGATGCTGATCGCAGCGGCGGCACCACTGCTGTCGCCGCATGATCCGTTCGTGCAAGACCTTGGCAACCGCCTCGCGCCACTGGGCACAGAAGGCCACATCCTCGGCACGGACAGCCTTGGGCGCGATATCCTATCAAGGCTGATCTACGGCGCGCGGATCACGCTCTACATCGTTGCGCTCGTTGCTTTGATCGCCCCCGTTGTCGGGCTTTTGGTCGGCACCGTCTCGGGCTATGTCGGCGGCTGGGTCGATATCGTCCTGATGCGGATCACCGACATTTTTCTGGCCTTCCCGCGTCTCGTTTTAGCACTGGCTTTCGTGGCCGCCCTGGGTGCGGGGATCGAAAACGCGGTGATCGCCATATCGCTTACCGCGTGGCCACCCTATGCAAGGATCGCGCGGGCCGAGACCCTGACAATCCGCTCGTCTGACTATATCTCGGCGATCCAGCTGCAAGGGGCCGGAGGGTTTCGGATCATCACGAAACACATCTGGCCGCTGTGCATCTCGTCGCTCATCGTGCGTGTGACGCTTGATATGGCAGGGATCATTCTAGCAGCCGCCGGACTTGGCTTTCTGGGCCTTGGCGCGCAACCGCCCAGCCCGGAATGGGGGGCGATGATCTCGGAAGGGCGGCGCTTTATTCTGGATCACTGGTGGGTCGCCACGATGCCCGGGCTGGCGATCTTCACCGTGTCCCTGGCCTTCAACCTTTTGGGTGACGGGCTACGCGACGTGCTTGATCCGAAGGCAGGCGAATGATG
>CALCOY010000042.1 GCA_937897325.1 uncultured Shimia sp. | reverse complement strand
CAAAGAAAATCAATGTCCTGCCGGACATCCATCATAGGAGTAAAACCATGACCAAGCATCAACAACCCAAGCCCTTCCCCCAAACCCTGCCCAGCCCCGGACCCAAAGACCCTGCAAAATGGCGCTTTACGGACTGGGCAGGCCTGTAGAATCAACAGCGCGAAAATGTGGATCCGGTGCGACGCCTTTGCACTACCAAAGCTCAAATTATTGATTTTTTGAAAGGAATCGGCGAACTTTTGCTCAGATTTGAGAACCAAGGAAGTCTGCCATGCACCGCCGTACATTTATCGCTGTAACCAGCGCCGCCATTGCTGCGCCCTATATTGCCCGCGCGCAGAGTGAATATGATCCCACACCGCGCTATGTGCGTATCAAAAATGACTTTGCGGTGGGCTCGCTAATTGTGGTGCCAAGCCGCCATTTCCTTTTCTGGGTGGAGGCACCACGCAAGGCTATCCGCTACGGCGTTGGGGTTGGGCGCGCGGGTCTTGACTTCAAAGGCAAAGCGACGATTGATGTGAAAAAGGAATGGCCGACCTGGCGTCCTACAAAGGACATGATCTCGCGCGACCCAAAAGCCTATGCCCGCTTTGTGAACAACGACTACGTTCAGCCCGGCGGGAAAGGAAACCCCTTGGGCGCGCGGGCACTTTATCTGTTCCAAAATGGGCGAGACACCTACTACCGCATTCACGGCACCAATCAGCCATCAAGCATAGGACGCTCTGTCTCGAACGGTTGCATCCGGATGCTGAACGAGCATGTGGCAGACCTCTACGAACGCGTTCCTCTCGGCACTGTTGTGACTGTTGTCTAGAGCAGAACAGTCCAGACAAGAATGCAGGGCATGACAAACGCAAATGCTATGCAGACAAGTTTCGCCGCATGGCAGACCTTGCAGTACATTCCATCCCCAATGTAGCCCTCCCGATACAATTCGGCGTAGCTTTTGGGGGTGGCCTTGCCCGTCTGCATATCAAAATGGGGCTGGAAATTTTCCATATTCGTCATACCGCACAATCCTCCTTATGCTGCTTTAATTGGAGCGTCGGCCAGACAAATCCAGCGCTTCAAAACAAAAAAGGCCAGCCTCTTGGCTGGCCCTCGCCGATTGTTGAACGCGCGTGATCAGTTCAGCGCTTGATCGGTGATTTTGTGCGTCCAAGCACCTTCTGGTTTGGTCGTAATCACAGGATCCGACCCACCTGCCAGCAACGTTTCGACCGTGCGGTCGAAATCTTCCGGATCCAGGGCACCGTTACTGCCTGCAGTCAGCTTTGCAATCTCTCCCATCATGCGTTTCTGATGCTCTTCCGTTTGAGCACCTGTCGCGTCATTGTCCAACACGATCGCCGCCGCCTCATCGGGATTTTCCTCGGCGTATTTCCAACCCTTCATCGAAGCGCGCACGAAGCGGACCATTTTGTCAACGAATGCAGGATCTTCCAGGTTTTCCTCAAGCACGTACATTCCGTCTTCAAGTGTTGCGACGCCCTTGTCCTCATATTTGAAAGTCACAAGCTCGTCAGGTGCCACGCCCGCGTCGATCACCTGCCAATACTCATTGTAGGTCATCGTGCTGATGCAGTCAGCCTGACGCTGCAAAAGCGGATCAACGTTGAAGCCCTGCTTCAAAACGGTGATACCGCCCGCTGAGCCGTCCGTCGGGATTCCCTCTTGGCTCATCCAGGACAGGAAGGGGTATTCGTTGCCAAAGAACCAGACACCAATCGTTCGGTCACGGAAATCCTCAGGACCGGTGATGCCGGTGTCCTTCCAGCACGTCAGCATCAAGCCGGATGTCTTGAAGGGCTGCGCAATATTGATCACCGGAAGTCCCTTTTCACGGGCCGCCAGAGCGGATGGCATCCAGTTGAGCATTACGTCTGCACCACCACCGGCAAGCACCTGGGGCGGCGCGATGTCAGGCCCACCTGGCTTGATCGTTACGTCGAGGTCCTCCTCGTCATAAAACCCTTTATCGAGCGCCACGTAGTAGCCAGCAAACTGCGCCTGCGTGACCCATTGCAGTTGCAGCGTTACATCATCAGCCGCTTGGGACATGCTTGCAGCACATGCGAATGCGCCTGCCAATAAACCTTGCTTGATCATCAAAAAACTCCCCGTTGTGTGTTACTTCAGAACAGTCGCATCATTTTTTCTGCGGCCTGCCCAAAAGACCAGAGAGACCGCGTTGGATGCCTGAAAAACAGCCTAACGGTGCCGCATGATTAAGCAAGTGTCATGCCTTGCGTTGAGAGGGGTGCCAAAAGGTCACGCGCCGCTCAACCCAGGCTATGAGACCGTAGAAGGCGGACCCGGCCAAGGCTGCGACAACGATTTCGGCCCAAACCATGTCCAGTGCCAATTGGCCGACGCTGGTCGAGATCCGAAAGCCCATGCCAAGCGTTGGAGAGCCGAAGAATTCTGCAACGATTGCCCCGATCAGCGCTAGGGTCGAGGCAATCTTGAGCCCGTTGAAGATAAAGGGCATGGCCGCGGGCAGGCGTAATTTTATCAGCGTCGCGATGTGACCGGCCGCATACGTCTGCAGAAGGTCCCGCTGCATCACATCGGTGGCCTGTAAGCCCTGCACCGTGTTGACCAGCATTGGGAAGAACACCATCACCACGACCACAGCGGCCTTCGACTGCCAGTCAAAGCCGAACCACATCACTAGGATGGGGGCCAGACCGACGATCGGCAGCGCCGCCACGAAGTTTCCAATGAGCAACAGGCCGCGTTTAAGAAAACCGGACCTATCAATGGCAATGGCCGTCAAGATGGCGGCACCGCAGCCGATCACGTAGCCGCTCAGCGCGCCCTTGATCACTGTTTGCACAAAGTCTTGCCAAAGGATGTTCGTGCTCGCCCCGAAACGGACAATGATTGCACTTGGCGCAGGCAGCAGAATCGGGCTGATTTGAAAGCCACGAACGACGCCTTCCCAGATCAAAAGCAATGTGAGGCCAAAGACGATCGGGATAAACCAGACAAAGCGGTTCTGGCGTGCCAACCAGACATTCAGTATCCAGCCTAGAAACCAAACAACAAACGCAAATAGAAGCCAGCCCATCAGAAAACCCCCATGCGTTTCAACACGATCCGCTGGATCAGACCAATGAGACCAACCATCACAGCCGCAAGGCCTGCAGCCATCAGAAGCGCAGACCAGATCTGAATTGTCTGCCCGTAGTAGCTTCCCGCAAGCAATCGCGCACCCAGCCCCGCCACAGCGCCTGTTGGCAACTCACCTACAATGGCACCAACAAGCGACGCGGCGATGGCAACTTTCAGCGAGGCAAAAAGGTATGGAATCGAAGCTGGCAGACGCAGTTTCCAGAAGGTCTGGCCGCCGGTCGCAAACCAGGTGCGCATCTGGTCCAGTTGCATGATCTCGGGACTGCGCAGGCCTTTCACCATACCAACGACCACCGGGAAAAAGGACAGATACATCGATATTATCGCTTTCGGGACAAGCCCACTGAGGCCAACAGCGTTGAGCACGACGATAATCATCGGTGCTAATGCCAGAATAGGAATGGTCTGGCTGGCGATGACCCAGGGCATAACGCTCAGATCCATGACCCGGCTGTAGACGATCCCGATCGCGAGCAAAATGCCAAACACCGACCCAAGGGCGAAGCCCAGCAAAGTGGCACTGAGCGTAATCCACGAATGATAGATCAGTGACCGTTTCGAGGTGACTTTCTTTTCAACCGTGGTGTTCCACAATTCGGCAAAAACCTGATGCGGTCCAGGAAGACGCGGACGTTCCTGCATCCAGGCATATTCGGTAACAGGTTCAAAGTTGCGGTAGAGCAAAGTCCAACCGCTGAGCCCCGTGCGGGCAGAGGCCGTGTCAGGGTTGACAATTGCACCTGCACGCTCGGCCTCAAGAACGGCCTGATGCGCGTTCATCGGCAGCATCGCGACAAACCAAAGCACAACGATCGCGATGATCATCACCAGAATCGGGAAGAGCGCACGTGTCATTCTGTACGGCCAAGCTGTGCGATAGGACTAGTCATAGGCATGTCCTGTGCGCAGACCGTCCCGAACCCTGTGCGCGATCTCCAGGAATTCCGGCGTGTCTCTGATATCAAGGGGCCGTTCGCGGGGCAGCGTACTTTCGATAACATCCGTGATGCGCCCTGGACGCGGGGACATCACGACGATCTTGGTGCTGAGATAAACGGCCTCCGGGATCGAATGGGTCACGAACCCGATGGTCTTCCGGGTTCGGTCCCAAAGGGCGAGGAGCTGTTCGTTCAGATGATCCCGTACGATTTCATCAAGCGCTCCAAAGGGTTCATCCATCAGCAAGATGTCGGCGTCAAACGCCAAGGCCCGCGCGATTGAGGCCCTTTGCTGCATACCACCCGACAACTGCCAGGGGAATTTCTTCTCAAAGCCCCCCAGATCGACAAGCTCCAGCACGCGGTTGACCCGCTCGGTCTTCTCTGGTGTCGAATACCCCATGATCTCAAGCGGCAGCCGGATGTTGCCCCCAATTGTGCGCCAGGGATACAGACCTGCCGCTTGGAACACGTATCCATAGGCCCGCGCCTTGCGTGCCTCAGCCGGTGACACGCCATTGACCGTGATGGCACCGCTCGTTGGCTGCTCCAAATCTGCCATGACACGAAGAAATGTGGTTTTGCCGCATCCTGACGGCCCGATAAAGCTGACGAAATCCCCCTTGCTGATCGTCAGACTCACATCCTTGAGCGCATGCACCGGGCCGTCATTGGTTTGGAAGGTTAGGGATAAGTTCTGCGCCTCGATCACCGTGGTTATGTCCATGGTGGGGATATTAGAATGTTTCACAAGCAATCCACAAAGCAAGAAGCATCGCCGCCCAGGGGCAACCGTTTCAGAGAACACTTGGTCATCGACTTGATCTCTCGGGCACGAGGACCGCGATACGTTTATCAGGCGAGGTGCAGCGTTCGACCCAGCGATAAATCAAACCACCCACAGCTCCGAACAATGACACCCAGAAAATCGCCGGTACCGGTGCACCCAAACGCAATCCTCGGCACGTATCGGCAAACCAGCAAAGCGGCGCAGTGCCCGAAAACATCAAGGCAAGAGTACCAAGCGCGCAGACAATTCCGGCGATCCCGAACGCCAGATTGCCCCGCAGGGACAACCGATATAGGGCGCCCCGCAACAGTGCGAAGAATGGCCCGCCCGCCGTCAGCAGAACGATAAATGAAAACCCGAAGATCACACCGACATTGGCCGCAAAAACCCCCAAGCCAACATCACTGCTCCAAAGCATCACGATGCTCAACGCGGCCAAAACTGCACTTACCAGGCAGACACATCCCAGAAAGGCCAGAATGATCCTCTGCGTCGGCAAGTTGTTGGGTTTCGTGACCAAGGCTCCCATCAGACCCCCGTGGCCGGAATGCCAGTTCGTTCGACAGGGCGTGGGGCCGTGAGTTCTTTCCAACTGCTCAGCGCCTTGTTCACGGCTGTGTTTGGTTGGCGTTTGACAAACTCGCCATGGCCTTCCTGCGTGCGAATCTCACCATCATGCACAGCAACATGGCCGCGTGTCAGGGTGAACCGTGGCAGGCCCTTTACCTCCTTGCCCTCAAACACGTTGTAGTCGATGGCCGATTGCTGCGCGCTTGCAGCGATTGTCTTGGATTTGTTGGGATCCCACACAACCAGATCGGCATCCGCCCCGACCAGAACCGCGCCCTTTTTCGGATAGCAGTTCAGGATTTTCGCGATGTTCGTTGAGGTAACCGCGACGAATTCGTTCGGTGTCAACCGCCCCGTCGTGACACCATGGGTCCATAGCATCGGCATCCTGTCTTCCAATCCACCGGTGCCATTGGGTATCTTCGTAAAATCACCCACACCATAGCGTTTCTGTTCAGTCGTAAAGGCGCAATGGTCCGTTGCAACAACGCTCAAGGATCCAGATTGCAACCCGTTCCAAAGGCTCTCCTGATGCTGCTGGTTGCGGAAGGGTGGTGACATGACACGCCTTGCGGCATGATCCCAGTCCTTGTTGAAGTATTCGCTTTCATCGAGTGTCAGATGCTGGATCAGGGGCTCGCCCCAGACCCGTTTACCTTGTTGGCGTGCTCGTCGGATCGCCTCATGTGCCTGTTCACAACTCACATGCACGATATAAAGCGGAACGCCTGTCATATCCGCAATCATGATGGCACGATTGGCCGCTTCCCCTTCGACCTGAGGAGGGCGCGAATAGGCATGTGCTTCGGGCCCTGTATTGCCTTCGGCGAGCAATTTTGTGCTGAGCTCAGCCACGACGTCACCGTTTTCCGCATGGACAAGGGCAATCGCGCCAAGTTCGGCCAGCCGCCCGAACGAGGCATACATCTCATCGTCGTTGACCATGAGCGCGCCCTTATAGGCCATGAAGTGTTTGAACGTGTTGATGCCACGGTCACGCACAACGCCTTCCATCTCGTTGAACACCTGTTCGCCCCACCACGTCACAGCCATGTGGAAGGAATAGTCGCAGTTGGCGCGCGTCGATTTGTTGTCCCACATCTGCAGCGCATCAAAAAGGCCCTGCCCCGGCGAGGGCAGCGCGAAGTCAACGACCATGGTCGTCCCGCCCGATAGGGCCGCCCGGGTGCCGCTTTCAAAATCGTCCGAGGAATAGGTGCCCATGAACGGCATTTCGAGATGCGTGTGCGGATCAATACCGCCTGGCATGACATAGCAACCCGTGGCGTCAAGTTCCTCGTCGCCCCTCAGATCCTTGCCAATCTCGGTGATGACCCCGTCCTCAATCAGCACATCGGCCTCATAGGTAAGATCCGCCGTGACGATGGTCCCGTTCTTGATTGCCTTTGTCACTCGCTCGTCTCCCCATTGCTTTTGCGTCAAACACCCCTCCTATGAAATACGCAATCGCACCGCCGAGCAATGGGCCAAGGATAAGAGGTGCCAGAAAAAACATAGCCTGCGTATGGAGCTATACGAACCTGACTACTAAACAACAACCAGCCGCCAACAACGCCCCGCAAAACGCCTATCAGTCAGCCGATTGTCTTCTTTCTCATTCTTGCTGGATCCCGCGCACTAGACCGAACAGTAACACCCAATCGCCGTTCCGTGCACACCCACATCCAAGGGACCACTGTCGCTTTCGACGCAGAGGGAAAAATGCCCGGCAAGTGGGATATAGACGACGCGATAGTCGCCTTTGACGCGGGTCACGGTCCAGCAGCGGCGGGTGACTCCGCCGCCGAAATTCACCGGTGTTAAGGCGGGTTCGATGAGCGCGGCGCGAAAGGCGTCAAGGTTAGCCAGATCGGTGTCGGTGTGAATGCGGTATTCATCAATCTCGCTTTGGATCATGGTCTTAATCCGCGCCTCGATGCTCATATCGGGGTTGATAAGGTCCGGTATCATTGCACGATCTCCGCCGTTTCGACGACAGCATGCATAAGAACATCCGCCCCCGCCTTCGCCCAATCTTTGGTGATCTCTTCCGCTTCGTTGTGGCTTAGCCCATCTACGCAGGGACACATAACCATAGCCGTTGGTGCCACTTGGTTGATCCAGCAGGCGTCATGTCCCGCGCCAGAGATGATGTTCTGATGCGAATACCCCAAGCGCTCAGCGGCATTGCGCACCGCCCCTACACAGCCCGCATCGAATTCCACCGGGTCAAAGCCTCCGACTTTCTCGAAGGCAATCTGAAGTCCCATCGCATCAGCGATCCGTTGACCCTCAACCCGCAGACGCGCTTCCATGTCCTCAATCACGCGCAGATCAGGGGAACGGAAGTCGACAGTGAAAACAACCCGGCCCGGGATGACATTGCGACTGTTGGGAAAGACGTCGATATGCCCCGCGGCCCCCACGGCGTGCGGGGCGTGGCTAAGCGCGATCTCATCCACTTTCTCAAGCAGCCGCGCCATTCCGAGGCCCGCATTGCGGCGCATCGGCATCGGAGTCGATCCGGTATGAGAATCCTTTCCCGTCAGCGTGACTTGCGTCCAGCTCAGCCCCTGGCCGTGAGTGACGACACCGATGTCTTTCTTTTCGGACTCCAGGATCGGGCCCTGTTCGATGTGCAATTCAAAGAAGGCGTGCATCTTGCGCGCACCAACTTCTTCCTCACCTTTCCAGCCAATGCGGGTCAGTTCGTCCCCAAAGCGTTTGCCCTCTGCATCCGTGCGATCATAGGCCCAGTCCTGACTGTGGATGCCGGCAAAAACACCGGAAGATAGCATAGCCGGTGCATAACGCGTGCCTTCTTCGTTAGTGAAATTGGTAACTACGATGGGATGTTTGGTCTTCACATCAAGGTCGTTGAGCGTGCGAAGAATTTCCACACCCCCGAGCACGCCCAAGACGCCGTCATACTTACCGCCGGTGGGCTGGGTGTCGAGGTGACTGCCCACGTAAACCGGCAGCGCATCAGGGTCCGTGCCCGCGCGTTCAGCAAACATGTTGCCCATCTGGTCGAGCCCCATGCTGCAGCCCGCCGCCTCACACCAGCTTTTAAACAATTTCCGACCTTCGGCATCTTCATCGGTCAGGGTCTGGCGGTTGTTCCCGCCAGCTACACCGGGGCCGATCTTGGCCATGTCCATTAGGCTATCCCACAGGCGGTCAGCGTTCACCCGCATGTTTCGGCCTGGCGCCGTTCGGTCATCCATCCTCGTTTCCCTTCTTCTTTGCGTTTTCAGTCTTTACCGAAAAACGCATTTCTTATTTTTGCCGTCAGCGGCCATACTCCAACACCGCCCCGCGGGTCGCCCCGCAATCCCTTCCGGACGCCCCGCGCCAATGCGCGGGCCCGCGACAGAAATGGTCCGGCCCGCATGCCCGTACGGGTGTCCCGTGCAAACCGCGTCAGAGACGCATTGGAATGCTGGACCCGGTATATCACGGCCCGAAAGGGGATCGCCGACCAGATGCCACTTCCGATCGGCTTTCGATCAAAGATCAGGCGATGGCTGCCCAATTCCTTGATGACGTAGTCACGGCCCAAGTGCGGTTCCTCGAACATGGCGTAGCAATTGCGCGGTACAATCAAAGAAGACCCGCAATTCTGGAAAATGTCATCCATTTTTCCAAGCCTGTTAGACCCGTTCTCCCAAAAGTACCCTTCTGCGACGTACCAGAAGCGATCCGGCGGGTGTTGATCGACGAAATGAACCAAATCACGGTGAATTAGATCGTCATCATCGACAATCATCACCTGATCATCAGGTCCGATGTGAGACATCGCAGCGGCGATTCTTGCCCCCTTGTCGGCCCGGATCGCCTCGTACATCTCGGTTTTCGAGATGCTGCCGCTTTCATGGTGGGTGGCTGGCAATTCCACAGTTTGCACGACAAGGTTGTCAGGTCTATCGGGCAGAACCTGTCCTTCATTCGTCACCACGATGGCCCGCCAACGCTTCGAGGTCTGATTGTCGAAGGACGCAAAAAGCTGGCGCAGACATACCATCTGATGTGCCGGATCGCGCACGGTGTCGGGGTGGCGTATGGGAACAATGAAATGGATCATCGCAGACGCATCAAGCCTCTATATCCTCATATCCTGATACGTTTGTTTCCGCAGACATGAGCGACAGCGCAAAGCAATTTGATCATTTGATCGATACGATTGCCAACGGGTTTAAATCTGTCAAGAAGAGCCTGAGTGGCGCCCCACCGTTGGGGAGATACCTGCCCATTGCTGTCGCAAACAAACCGAAATTCGCTCATGATGAACGAGCACCTAAAAAAGGCCCAGCCGGATCCAAGAGCGCAATCGACACAGAATTCCGGACGCAGCACGAGACATTTTTTCAGCGCAAGGATATCGCGGTGCAACATTGGATCAGATCGCAGAGACAGCCGGACTGAGCAAGCCCAACATCTTGTACTGTTTCAATGGTAAAGAAGACATTCACATGACATTGCTCAGCCAGTTGATGGAAACTTGGCTTGATCCACTGGTCGAAATGGATCCCGATGGCAATCCGCTCGAAGAAATCCTGACATATGTTCGCCGAAAACTGGATATGACGCGCGAGTTAACGGGCGAAAGTCGTCTTTTTGCAAATGGGATCCTTCAGGGCGCTCCAAGGATGCAGCCTCATCTGGTCAGTGATCTAAAGCCGCTGATGGAGGACAAATGCGCTGTCATCGCGCGCCGGGTGGAGCTAGGCGAACTCGATAGGGTCGAGCCATGGCATCTGATGTTTTCGATCTGGGCGACGACCCGGCACTACTCTGCCGTCGAAGCGCAGGGAACGTGTTTTTGTCGCAAACTGACGAGGACGGCGCCGAGCGATTCCTGATCGATCTGTTCACGCGGCTTCTGCGGCCAGGCGACTAGAGATCCCTTGGACACGATGGATCTGTCGCGGGATTGTGGCGCTTTTGACCATATATCCTGTTGCAAAAGAGAACGCAGATGGCATCACAACCGAGAGCGGCGTCTCGCTCAGTGTCTGCGCGCGCAGGCTTGACAGCGGGCGACCGCGAAAGCAGGTGGCCGCCAATTTCGGGATCGGCTTTTCGACGTTGAACCGCGGGGTCTAGCAGGACTGGCGCAATCCTGAGAAACCGCCCATCCAATCCGGTCTTGAACGTAGGATCGCCAAGCTGCGGAAAGAGAACCGCATGCGTCGGGGGAGAAGGATGTGTAAAAAAGGCCGCCCGGTCTTTTACTGAGCGACGCAAATGAGGTTTGCCTTTATCGCAAACACCACAGACATGTTGCCCCTCGAGCCGCTATGCCGGATCATGGATGTCAGCACAAAGGTATCGGGCATTCTGCAGCCGCGCCGTAGGCTACAGCCAGCGCAAAGATGTGGCGGTCTTGACAGATATCAGCGAAAAACCCGCCATGTTTCTAGTTTCTAGTCAGCTATGGCCTTACGGACCACCGGCTTTCGGACGGGCGTCGTGGACCACAACAGTATTATGTCCGGACATCGCCAAACGATGTGCGCAAGCCAAGCCCGCTGGCGCTTTGCCTGCAACCGCAATGCGTTTTCTTGTCGGGGCCAGCCGTTCGAAAGGGTTTATACCCGAGGCCTGCAAATGATCCGTCGCATCACGTTATCATTGATCGATCAGAACAGGTTTGCCCTTAGCCATTTCGCATGGGCAGGCCTCTTAGCACAGTGTTTCTGCGGGACAGACACGCGCGGACATGCCACACCCAAGATGTTCCGGCGGAGGATCATCTTGGCCGCCGCATCGGGCGTAACCGTCGCGATCTGCCCAACAAAGAGCCGGTTATCGATGTCCGGTGGGCAGGCAACGATACAAGGTGCGTCATGGCAGAAGTAACAGCGGTCCGTAGCGAAAGCAGCCTGGTGAATGTCAAGACGTGGATGAAGATCTTCGAAATTTCCCGCATATTCCTCCGCCCGCAGCCTTGCAGATTTAGGACCTGACGTGAACATATCTTGTAGCATCACGGCCCCACGACACATTCTTGCTTTCGGAACGGGTGTCACAGAGATATTTTTCATCAAATGGTAAAATATGACCTGACCGGCAAATTCATGCCCGATGACCACATGAGAGGCACAACCGAAACTTGATTTCTGACTGGTCTGAGCGCATATGATCCGTGCGACGTTACACATCGACCCACTGCTCCTACTCAAGGCTCAGTCTATCGATCCATGGACCAAGCCAGGTTGCCGCATTTCGCGGGCAGCATTTGAATTAGGAGACAGACGATGGCCAATGGCACCGTCAAATGGTTTAATACAACAAAAGGCTACGGCTTTATCGCACCGGATGGCGGGGGCAAGGATGTGTTCGTCCACATTTCCGCTGTCGAACGTGCGGGCCTGACCGGCCTCGCCGACAATCAGAAAGTCACATTCGACGTTGAAAGCGGGCGTGACGGCCGGGAAAGCGCGATTAATATCGTGCTGGCCTAAGGGCCCGACCAATCTACTTCGTCGGCTTTCGACACGACAAGCCGACCATCAGGCCAGGGCCTCATCAGCGCCCTGGCCTTTTTGATATCTCCACCCAGCCAATTTTGGATATCCACGGGGTCGAGAAGGACGCCCATCCGGTGATGGATGTCGCGCACATCTGCATTAGGTTCGCATGTCACCGCTGCAACCTGCGGCACCTCCATTCCGCCTGGAGCAGCCCAGATGTCCATGATCGCCGCGAAGTAAAGGAACGTCTCGTTGCGCGGTCGAATGGCCCAGGCGGTCTTGCGTCGGGTCTCGCCGGTCCATTCGTACCAACCGTTCACAGGAATGACCGCACGACCAACACCATCAAAGGCGCTTTTGTCAAAGACGGTTTCGGATCGCGCGTTGATGATCGTTTCCATTACTGGCCGACCCCGCGCATTCTTGCGGCCGACCGGAATGATTCCCCACCGCATCCGCTTGAGGGTGCCATCGTAAACAATGACCTCCTGACCGGGCTGGATGTTCCGACGGGCTGGTTCGTTGCTGACGGATCCCGGCGCTACATCCAAAGCCGCGGCAAGCTCCGCCACCGGTGAAGTCATGAAGAAACGCCCCGGCATCAGCCTGCACTTTGCCCAATCAACTTCTCGACCTCAGGGCCAATGGCTCCCACGATTTTGGCGACACCTTCGGCATTCGGATGGATACCGTCGGGCTGCATGAAGCTGCGCACTTCTGCGGGGACGGTGCCGACTGGCCCGAGCCCCGTAAAGAAGCTGTCCAAGTAGAGCGCACCGTAGGCCTCAGCCAAATCTGGATACATGCCGTCAAACGCGGCCTTATACTCAGGGCCATAGTTGCCGGGGGCCTGCATACCGATCAGCAGAACCTCGACCCCGGCCGCATCCGCGGTTCTGAGGATGCCTTCCAGGTTGGCGCGACTGACTTCGGGGGCAATCCCGCGCAAAAGGTCATTGCCACCCAGTGCGACGATCATCGCGTCCACGTCGGGCGTTAGCGTCCATGCAACGCGGGAAAGGCCACCAGCTGTTGTATCACCCGACACGCCCGCATTGATCAGCGTCACGTCGTGGCCACGTTCTGTCAGCCAATTTTGCAATTGGGGAACAAAGCCGTCTTCTTGCGCCAAACCATAGCCCTGCGTCAGACTGTCCCCCAAAGCGGCGACGGTCGTCTGGTCCGCCAAGGCGACACATCCCCATAAAGTCATGATGATTGTAGCAAGTGACTTGCGCATCTTGATCCAGCCTCCATATCCGAACGTACCTTGCCATAAAGGGATGTGTTCGTGCCTGATCCAGTTCTAAGCCTTAAAAATGCAACGCTTTCGCTGGATGGCAATGCCGGTCGCGTGGATATCCTGCATGGCATCACGCTTGATGTCACGGCTGGCGAAACGCTAGGCATGATTGGTCCGTCGGGGTCGGGCAAGTCATCATTGTTGATGTTGATGGGCGGGTTAGAGCGCGCATCGGGCGGTCAGATCACAGCACTTGGCAATGATCTAACGGCGATGTCTGAAGACGCGCTCGCCCGGTTTCGGCGCGATCATATGGGGGTCGTCTTCCAATCGTTTCATTTGATACCAACGATGACTGCGCTGGAAAACGTGGCGACACCACTGGAACTGGCGGGTGTAGGTGATGCATTTGACCGCGCCGCGGCAGAGTTGGATGCAGTCGGACTGGGCCACCGTTCGGGACACTACCCCAGCCAGATGTCTGGGGGCGAACAACAGCGCGTGGCGCTTGCCCGTGCCGTCGCCCCCCGACCGGAAATCCTCCTCGCGGATGAGCCAACCGGCAATCTGGATGGGGCCAACGGCGCTGCAATCATAGATCTTTTGTTTGACCTGCGCGATCGCCATGGGGCGACGTTGGTTCTGGTGACACATGCCCGCAGCTTGGCCGACAAATGTGACCGTACGGTCCGTTTGGAAGATGGGCGCATCGCCGATCCGATGCGGGCAGCCGCAGAATGAGCCTCCGCATCTCTGCCCGCTTTGCCGCCCGCGAATTGCGCGGCGGTCTCAAAGGTTTTCGCATCTTCATTGCATGCCTGGCTCTGGGCGTTGCGGCCATCGCCGCCGTCGGCACCGTCCGCTCGAGCATTGAAGCGGGACTGGCGCGCGAAGGTGCGGCCCTGCTTGGTGGCGATGCAGAACTTGACTTCACCTACCGCTTTGCGACGGAAGAAGAGCGAACGTGGATGAACGAGGTCGCTATGGCGGTGTCCGAGATCGTCGACTTTCGGTCCATGGCGGTCGTCAACCGCAACGGGACGACCGAACGCGGACTGACGCAGATCAAAGCGGTGGACGGCTTCTATCCGCTGGTCGGGAATGTGGAGTTGTCTCCCGACATCCCTCTTCAGACCGCCTTGGCCGATTTGCAAGATCTGCCTGGCGCAGTGATGGAGCGTGTTTTGATCGACAGGCTGGGTCTCTCCATCGGCGATACGTTCCGCCTCGGCACGCAGGATTTCCGGCTGAGTGCGGAATTGGTAAATGAACCCGACAGCGCGGGCGGGGGTTTCGGCCTGGGACCGCGCACGCTTGTGCTCACCGACAGCCTCGCGAATTCCTCGCTTCTGGCCTCTGGCACGCTCTTCAACTCCAAGTATCGGCTGAATCTGCCTGCGAACAATGATATCGAAGCTGTTGAAGCCACCGCAAGAAACCGATTTGAAAACAGCGGTTTGAGGTGGACGGATGCGCGAAATGGCGCGCCGGGCATCTCGCAATTCGTCGACAGGCTAGGCGCATTTCTGGTGCTGGTCGGACTGTCAGGCCTTGCCGTCGGGGGCGTTGGCGTGTCATCTGCCGTACGGTCATATCTGGCCGAGAAAACGAGTGTGATCGCAACGCTTCGCACGCTGGGCGCCGAACGTGCGACGATCTTCCAAACCTATTTCCTGCAAATCGGCATTCTGTCGTTGGTCGGGATCACGCTCGGTCTCATTCTGGGCGCGGTGCTGCCAATTGCTCTTGCACCGATTATTGAAGCGCGCCTGCCGATCCCATCGGCTTTCGCGATCTATCCTGTTCCGCTGGCCGAGGCGGCAATCTACGGCGTTCTGACTGCTTTCATTTTCACGCTCTGGCCGCTGGCCCGAGCCGAGGATGTGCGCGCAGCCACTCTGTTTCGCGATGCGCTTGGCAGCACGCGCTTACTGCCCGCAGCCAAATATCTTGCCATGATCGCATTGGGTCTCATTGCGCTGATTGGCCTGGCGGCCTGGTTCAGCGGGACCTGGCGATTGACGCTTTGGACCGCCGGGGGCATCGCAGGCGCCCTTTGCCTGCTGGCGCTGTCCTCCTTCTTGATCCGCTGGCTCAGTCGGCGCGGGGGTCGCGCATCAAAAGGCATACCCGTCCTTCGCTGGGCGCTTGCAGCGATTTCCGGCAACCGAGAGGGAGCTGCACCCGTAGTCCTATCGTTGGGGCTGGGTCTGTCGGTTCTTGCAGCCGTTGGACAAGTCGACGGAAACCTGCGCAACGCCATTTCGGGCAACCTGCCGGATATCGCGCCGTCATACTTCTTCGTTGATATCCAGCGCGATCAGATGGACGGATATACGGACCGCCTGCAATCCGATCCGGCGGTATCGCGGATCGATAGCGCACCGATGCTGCGCGGGATCATCACCAAGATCAACGGACAGCCCGCCCGCGATGTCGCTGGCGCGCATTGGGTGCTTGAGGGAGATCGGGGTGTGACCTACTCCACCGAGCTTCCAGACAACACCCGGCTGACCGACGGGACATGGTGGGCCAAGGATTACTCAGGCGATCCTCTGATTAGCTTCGCCTCAGAGGAAGCCGAAGAAATGGGCCTGAAGCTTGGTGACACGATGACAATCAACATCCTTGGACGCGATATCACTGGCACCATAGCGAGTTTTCGGGAGGTTGATTTTTCGACGGCCGGCATCGGTTTTATCCTGTCGATGAACCCCGGGGCGCTCGAGGGAGCCCCCCACAGCTTCATCTCGACTGTCTATGCGGAAGAAGGTGCTGAGGCGCAGATCCTACGCGATCTGGCGAGCGCTTATCCGAACATCACGGCGATCCGTGTGCGCGACGCGATTGATCGGGCCAGCGAAGTCCTGGCGGGGCTGGCCGCAGCAACGTCCTACGGGGCAGGTGCAACGCTTTTGACGGGATTCCTCGTGCTCATGGGCGCAGCGGCTGCGGGCTCGCAGGCGCGTACCTATGAAGCAGCCGTTCTGAAGACACTTGGTGCGACGCGGCGTAGCATTCTGATCAGCTTTGCCTTGCGCGCGGCGTTGCTGGGTGTGGCCGCTGGCATTGTCGCCCTTGCGGCTGGCATTGGCGGCGGATGGGCCGTCAGCTATTTCATCATGGAAACGAATTTCTCTATTATCTGGCCGTCCGCCCTTGGTATCGTTGTGGGTGGTGCGGTTGCGACTTTGCTTGCAAGCCTTGCTTTCGCCTGGCCCCCACTTGCGGCACGCCCCGCGCAAGTCTTACGCGCCCGCGAGTAGGTGTTGCTGCGCCGCAGCGTGCATGGCACATCTGCCTTCATAGCGGATTCGGAGCCATCATGTCTGACAACCTTCCAATGCCCATTGCCGGGCCTTTAACCAACGCGCAGCAAACGATGGTCATTAACCTTGTGCGCCGCGCGGCACGGGCCGAGATCATGCCCCGCTTTCGCAAGCTCGACAGCGGCGAGGTTTCGAAGAAATCAAGCGTGTCGGATCTTGTCACCAAAGCCGACATCGCCGCCGAAGCGATGATAACGAGGGGACTTCAGATCGCTTTTCCGTCCGCCCTGATCGTCGGAGAGGAGGCCGTCGAAACCGACCCCAAATTGCTGGACAAGATCGGTGATGCCGATCTGTGTTTCCTCATAGACCCCGTGGATGGCACCTGGAACTTTGCAAACGGCATGCCGGTTTTTGGCACGATGATCGCCGTCTGTCGCTTTGGCGTGCCCGCCTTTGGGCTGATCTACGATCCAGTCGGGGATGATCTGATCCTGACGGATGACAAGGGTCACGCCCAGCATCGAGCGGCATCAGGCCGCAATCGGACGCTCGCAACAGCCGGGGAAAAACCTTTGGCAGAGTTGTCAGGCTACGGCGAAACGTGGCTAATGCCGGAAGACGTCCGCACCGTTGCCGCCAACCGTTTCAGCGAATTTCAAAGCGTTACGAGTCTGGGCTGCTCTGCCTACCACTACCGGCTTCTGGCGCAAGGCGCAGTCGACTTCGTCCTCGCCTCCAAGCTTTCGCCGTGGGACCATGCCGCTGGGGTACTGCTCTGCAAACAATCGGGGGGGCACGCCGCCATGTTGGACGGCAAAGACTACAATGCGACCCGCCGCGAAGGTTACCTGCTGTGCGCGAGTTCTAGAGCCGTTTGGGAAACGGTCGGCACCCAGCTTAGCGACCTTCACGCCACTGGTTGATGATTACTCCGCCGCTTGCGCCAACTCTTCCATCGGAGGACAAGTGCAGATCAGGTTGCGATCACCAAAGGCGTTGTCGACGCGGTTGACGGGCGGCCAATATTTGTCGACCCGGAAAGCACCTGGTGGAAAGCACCCCTGCTCACGGCTGTAGGGTCGATCCCAATCACGCACCAGATCCTCCATCGTGTGCGGAGCATGTTTCAGCGGGTTGTTTTCCGGGTCAATCCGCCCCGTTTCGATATCGGCAATCTCAGCTCGGATGGCGAGCATGGCATCGCAGAAGCGGTCCAGTTCCGCCTTGGTTTCACTCTCGGTAGGTTCAACCATCAGTGTCCCTGCCACGGGCCAGCTCATCGTTGGGGCGTGAAAACCGCAATCGACGAGACGCTTTGCGATGTCCTCCACCGTGACACCTGCGCTGTCCGCGAAGTGCCGCACATCGATGATGCATTCATGCGCAACGCGGCCCCCCGAGCCTTTAAAAAGCACATCGTAGGATCCTCTCAGGCGCCGGGCCATGTAATTGGCATTCAGGATCGCCACGCGCGTGGCCTGCGTGAGACCTTCTCCGCCCATCATGAGGCAGTAGGCCCACGAAATCGGCAGAAGCGAGGGCGATCCGAAGGGTGCCGCACTGACAGGGCCTTCGGAACCACCGGTTTCGGGATGGCCGGGCAAAAACGCTTCAAGATGCGCCTTGACGCCGATCGGACCCATGCCCGGGCCGCCACCACCATGCGGGATGCAAAACGTCTTGTGCAGGTTGAGATGGCTGACATCACCGCCAATATCACCGGGGCGGGACAGACCCACCATAGCGTTCATGTTGGCCCCATCGATATAAACCTGACCGCCATGCTCGTGCGTGATATCTGAGACCTCTTGAACGGTTTCCTCGAAAACCCCGTGGGTCGACGGGTAAGTGATCATGCAACCCGCCAAGTTCTCAGCATGCTGTTCAGCCTTGGTACGAAAGTCATCCACATCAATATCACCATTGGCTGCGGATTTGACCGGCACAACGGTCCAGCCGACCATGTGAGCCGAAGCCGGATTTGTGCCGTGCGCACTCATCGGGATAAGGCAGACCTTGCGATGCGACTGCCCCCGTGCGCGATGGTAGGCGGCAATCGTCAGAAGCCCTGCATATTCACCCTGCGCGCCTGAATTGGGCTGCATCGAAATGGCATCATACCCCGTAATCGCACAGAGCTTCGCGCTCAGATCATCGATCATCTGGTGATAACCCGCCGCCTGATCGGCCGGAGCAAAAGGATGCAACAGCGAAAATTCCGGCCATGTGACGGGCATCATCTCAGCCGCGGAATTCAGCTTCATCGTACAGGACCCAAGCGGTATCATCGCGCGATCCAGGGCCAAGTCTCGATCCGCCAGACGGCGCATGTAGCGCATCATCTCGGTCTCGGCCCGGTTCATGTGGAAAATTGGATGGGTCAGGTAGTCTGATCGCCGCAAAAGCGCATCGGGCAGACGGTAGTCGGGCGTGAAGTTCTCATCGGCCCTGGTAATGCCAAAAGCGCGCCAGACTGCCTCGATCGTTTCAGGCTCAGTCCGCTCATCAAGCGTGATACCGACGGCTGTTTTGCCGATCTTGCGCAGGTTGATCCCTTCATCAACCGCAGACTTCATGACCGCAGACTGAAGCGGGCCAACATCGACCTTAATCGTGTCGAAGAACGTCTTCGGCGCGATCTCAAAGCCTGCGGCTTCAAGTCCCTTGGCCAACCGAACGGTCTTGCGATGGACACGCTGGGCGATGGCCTGAAGACCTTTTGGCCCGTGAAACACCGCATACATTGAGGCCATAACGGCCAGAAGCGCTTGGGCGGTGCACACGTTCGACGTGGCCTTTTCACGGCGAATGTGCTGTTCGCGCGTCTGCAGGCTCAGCCGATAGGCGCGATTGCCGTGACTGTCGACAGACACTCCGACGATCCGTCCGGGCAGCGCGCGTTTGTAAGCGTCCTTGGTCGCGACATAGGCCGCGTGGGGACCGCCATAGCCAACAGGCACGCCGAAGCGTTGGGTCGAGCCGACGGCGATATCAGCGCCCATGGCCCCAGGCTCTCTAAGCAGCGTCAGCGATAGTGGGTCCGCACTGATCACACCGATCGCGTTGGCCGCATGCAGAGCCGCGATGTCATCGCTAAAATCTCGCAGATGGCCGTAGGTTCCAGGATATTGAAACAGGGCTCCAAAGACCTGATCGGCCTGCAGATCCGACGGATCACCAACAATGACGTCTATGTCCAAAGGGGCCGCACGTGTCTGGATCAGGGCGATGTTCTGGGGATGACAGTTTTTATCGACAAAGAAGGCACGTGCTTTGGATTTCGCGACGCGCAACGCCATGGTCATCGCCTCGGCGCAGGCTGTCGCTTCGTCGAGCAGCGATGCATTGGCCACTTCAAGTCCAGTCAGATCGCTGACCATTGTCTGAAAATTCAAAAGCGCCTCAAGCCGACCCTGACTGATCTCCGGCTGATAGGGTGTGTAGGCAGTGTACCATGCAGGGTTCTCAAGAATGTTCCGCTGAATCGCAGGCGGCGTGACAGTGCCGTGATAGCCCTGACCGATCAGACTGGTCATAACTTTGTTCTTGCCTGCCACGTCACGCATGTGCCTCAGAAGCGCGCTTTCCGACATGGCTTTGCCGAAATGCAGAGGGTCGGCTTGTCGGATGCCTCCGGGCAGGGTCTGATCTATGAGCGTGTTGAGATCATCCACGCCGACAACTTGCAGCATTTCTTCCATTTCTGCCGGAGAGGGCCCGATATGGCGGCGATTGGCAAAATCGTAAGGTAGGTAGTCGATCGGCGTGAAGGTCATTGCAACGCTCCTTTTGGGGGCCGGGATCAGCCGATAAAAGCTTTGTAGGCGGCTTCGTCCATGAAATCTTCCATTTGGCTGGCATCGGCGACCGTCATCCGGAAGAACCAAGCGTCGCCTTCCGGGTCGTCATTAACCATGTTTGGCGTTTCGACGATTGCCTCGTTCACAGCCGTAATCTCGCCGTCAATCGGGGCGAGGATATCGCTTGCCGCCTTAACACTTTCGATGACGACGATCTCGTCATCCTTGGTCACGTTAGCACCGGATTCCGGCAATTCGACAAAGACCACATCGCCCAATTGCTCCGCTGCATGGGCAGTGATGCCCACGACGACCTCGTCCCCCTCGGCGCGCAGCCATTCATGTTCTTCTGTGTACTTCATATGAGGCTCCTTGCTTATCTCTTGAAACGGGCGGGCACGAACGGAAGTTGGACAATCTCGACTGGAAGACGCCTGCCACGCACTTCGCCCCACAATCTTGTGCCCACGTCATTCAGACTGTCAGCTACAATGCCCATCGCAACAGGTGCACCGACCGAAGGTCCAAAGCCGCCGGATGTGACAAAGCCGATCTGAGCGCCGCCTTTCTCATCCGCAAAAAGTGGCACTTCGCGGCGCATCGGCGCGCGCCCCTCCGGTCGCAATCCAGCGCGCTTTCGATGTACGCCGTCTTTCAACGCAGCCAGAACGATAGAGGCCCCAGGAAAACCTCCTTCACGGTCGCCGCCGCGTCGCCGCACTTTCTGAATTGCCCAGGCAAGATTTGCCTCCACCGGGTTCAAGCCAGCATCCATATCCGTCCCATAGAGGCAAAGCCCGGCCTCAAGCCGCAGCGAGTCCCGTGCGCCCAATCCGATAGGTTTGACCTGCGGGTGATCTAGCAAATGACGCGCCAGCGTCTGCGCATCTTCCGCAGCGACCGAAATCTCGAAACCGTCCTCACCGGTGTAGCCCGAACGCGAAAGCCATACAGAACAACCAGCGATCTCGGCATTCCGAACGTCCATGAAGCGCATATCGTCGAAATCTGGACCGAGGACATTGACTGACGCAGGGCCTTGCAGGGCCAGAAGAGCTTGATCACTTTCCAGAGAGATCGAGACAGCCAGGGTCTGCAAGCGGGCAAGATCGGCTTCCTTGCAGGCGGCATTCACGACGACAACCAGTTCATCGCCATGGCGCGAGATCATCAGATCGTCCTCGATCCCGCCCTGTTCATTGGTGAAAAACGCATAGCGCTGGCGACCATCCTGGAGGCCAAGCACGTCCTGCGGGACAAGCGTTTCGAGGGCGAGCGCGACCTCCTCCCATGCCGCGCCCGCCAACCGCACTTGCCCCATGTGGCTCACGTCAAAAAGACCAGCCTCCGAGCGGACGTGCAGATGCTCATCCATGACACCGCTGAACTGTACTGGCATTTCGTAGCCCGCAAATTCAACCATCCGCGCACCAAAATCGCGGTGCAGTGCGTTCAGCGGTGTTTGCTTAAATTCCGTCACCCGACCCCCTGACCCGCCGGATGATCCCGGCACCGCGCGCAGCATCTTTCGGTGCTGACCGATGCCCCCTCTGTCCATTTGCCTGAGATCGCTATCCCTTCGGCGGGTGCCTTGCCGCACCACTCTCCAGAGTGTTGACCTGCCGCGGTCCTTGGGCCTGAGAGTTTCCGGGGCGGTTGCTCCTTCGGCACCGGCATTTCGCCAGTTCTCCCGTGACAGGTGCCTTACGCTAATATTATATCCGCGTCGGGGTCAAGGCACAGACTTGACATGGTCAATCGTCCGGGCGACCACCCGGATTATGACCCATCCCTTGTTCTTCGGCTATGGCAGCCTCGTCAATCGCGCGACACATGATTATCCCGATGCCCGCACAACCCGCCTGGACGGGTGGCGCCGGATCTGGGTGCGCACAGAAGGGCGCGAGATCGCCTATCTGTCGGCCCGCCCATCGGAAGGACATGAGATTGACGGGCTTATGGCGGCAGTCCCGAATGCGGACTGGGCGGAACTGGATCTGCGTGAAACAGGCTATGACCGACTGCGGCTTGGAACTAATACCAACAGCTGGATCTATTCTGTCCCCGAAGCTTTGCATGTGGCTTCGGGCGATCATGTCATCCTGCTGAGCTACCTTGATGTCGTCGCGCAGGGCTTTCTGCGCGAATTCGGCGAAAAGGGTGTGGGCGATTTCTTTGCAACGACTGATGGGTGGGACACGCCCATCCTGAATGATCGAAGTGATCCGCGCTATCCCAGGCATCAGATGCTGAGCAAGACTGAGACCGAGATGGTCGACGATCACCTAAGCGCTCTATCGGCGCGCATTAAATAGGGCGATCAATCGGCCATCGCGCGCGAAGATGGGTCGCGGTGTTTCGTCTCCGCCGGTCGCGATCACGCGCCCGGCCAGAAACGCAGCGATCAACCCAAAAACAAAACCGGCTGCGGCCTGCCCGATCAAAACACCCTCTGGCCCAAGCAATGTTGATCCCAAATAGACCAGCGGGATCACGGCAACGGTGTTGCGGCCCCAATTCATCCATGTCGAATAGAATGGATGGCCCAGATTGTTGAAGGCGGCATTGCTAACAAAGAGCATCCCATTGAAGAAGAACGCAAGGGCCAGCGGCCCGCAGAAGAGATAAACCAGATCACGGGTGGTGCCGACCGCGTCAAAAAGATCGGCAATGGGCGCGCGCAAGAAAAACAGAATGGCCGAGACCGTGATCGTCACTAAACCGGTAAATTGCAGTGCCGACAGATAGGCCGCTCTGACCCGCCCGAAATCGCGTGCCCCGAAATTTTGGCCGATGATCGGGCCAATGGCACCCGACAAGGCGAAAACCACGCCAAAGGCTACAGGCATGAGCCGCGCGACAATTGCCAAACCTGCCACCGCACCTTCACCATATTGCGCCATGTTTCGTGTGACGATTGCCTGGCCCACCGGCGTTGCAAGCTGGGTCAGAATGGCGGGAACACCTATGGACATGATCGGTGGCAGATCGCGCATCAACCCAACCGTCGTTGGAGGAATGAGGCCGCCATGGTGGCGAAGGATCGGCAGCAATGCCGTTGCTGAGATCGTAAGCCACGCCCCAACGGACGCCAAGGCAGCGCCCGTCAGATCCAGACCCAACCCAAAGATCAGGACCGGATCCAGCACGGCGTTGACGAGCCCACCATAGATTGTTGCCATCATCGCGCGGCGCGCATCCCCGTATGCGCGCAGGACCGCGCCGCCCATCATGCCAACGACAAGAAACGGGAGTGATGGCACCACGATCCTAAGATAGCCCGCAGCAAGAGCGGCGGTTTCGCCCGTCGCCCCGATAAGCTGCACCAATGCGGCGATGTTGAGCCAGACCAATACGGAAAAGGCACAGCCAAACAACACGCCGTAGAAAAGGCCGTGGCTCGTCCGCGCGCGGGCCTGACCGGTCTGCCCTGCCCCAAGCGATTGCGCAACAAGCGCGCCAACCGCGATGGCCATGCCGATGCTAAAGGATGTCGTAAAAAACAAGATCGCACCCGCATAGCCGACCGCCGCAGCAAGAGACGCTTCGCCCAGCATAGCGATGAAGACCATGTCAATGAAATCGACAAGAAAGACGGCCATAAGGCCGATACTGGCCGTCAGCGACATCACCGCTACGTGGCGAAAGAGGCTGCCTTCAAGAAACTTTGCCTGCTCCGCCACTGCGGACTACTCCCGCGCCTTGACCACCTGCAAAAGCGGCATGAGCGCGCCCATATCCGGCCCGTGGCTTTGTCCGGTCAGCGCCTTGCGCAGCGGCATGAATAGCGCGCGCCCCTTGCGGCCCGTTGCCTCTTTTACCCTGGCGGTCCAAACGCCCCATGTGCTTTCATCGAAAGGCGCGTCCGGCAGCATGGCCATGGCTTCGGATATGAACGCTGCGTCTTCTTCGTCAATCAGAGGGTCGGCCCCATTCGACATGAGGTCCCACCACTTGTCCAGATCCGCAAGCGTCGTGATGTTGTCGCGTGTAACGTTCCAGAACGCCCCGGCTTTTGCGGGGGGCACGCCCACCTCAGCGACCCGGTCTACAACAGCCGCAAAGTCCAAACCCTGCAGATAGCGCGCGGTCAGCGGGAACAGATCCTCGACATCGAACTTCGTCGGGGCTGCACCGAATTTGGATGGCTCAAAACCTTCGATCAGATTACCCATATCCGTCTCCAACTCCACCGGATCGGAAGAGCCGATGCGCGCCATCAGGCTCAGAAGGGCTATCGGGGCCACGCCTTGCTCCCTCAGATCACGTAAAGACAGCGTGCCCAGCCGCTTGGACAGCGCCTCACCCTGCGGGCCGGTGAGGAGCGAATGATGTGCAAAGCGCGGGACGTTCCCGCCAAGGGCTTCGATGATCTGGATCTGTGTCGCCGTGTTGGTCACATGGTCTGATCCACGCACAACATCCGTCACGCCCATTTCCGTGTCATCAACGACCGAGGCAAGCGTATAAAGCACCTGACCGTCCTGACGGATCAGGACCGGATCGCTGACGCTGGCGGCATCAATTGAGACATCGCCAAGGATGCCGTCGGTCCATTCGATACGCGCATGGTTCAGCTTGAAACGCCAGACCCCTTGCCCACGCTCGACGCGCAAGGCCTGACGTTCATCTTCAGATAAGGCCATCGCGGCGCGGTCATAGACCGGCGGTTTGCCCATATTAAGCTGCTTCTTGCGCTTCAGATCCAGTTCAATCGGGGTTTCAAAGGCTTCATAGAAACGCCCTGTGTGGCGCAGCGCATCCGCTGCATCCGCGTAGCGGTCCAAACGATCGGATTGGCGTTCCAACCGATCCCAGTGGAGGCCGAGCCAATCCAGATCCTCTTTAATTGTGTCGACATATTCCTCTTTCGAACGCTCCGGATCGGTGTCATCTATACGCAGGATAAACGTGCCCCCGGCTTTGCGGGCGATGAGATAATTCATAAGCGCCGTGCGCAGGTTTCCGACATGAATATGGCCAGTTGGCGAGGGGGCGAAGCGGGTCGTGGTCATCAGCTCTCTCCTGTTGGGGGTGCTGTCTCACAGGGGGCCGATCTTGTCCAGCGCAGCTTAGTCCGGATGAACCGGCCAATGGGTGCCAAGGTCCTTGAGGCCGGCAACAATCAATTCGCCCAGTACATCCAGATCCACATCTTCCAACTTGTTGATGTAAAGACAGGATTTGCCCTTCTTGTGCTTGCCCAACCGTTCCAGTATCGGCCCGAAATCAGCGTAGCCAGGCAGGATGTAGATCGACAGCTTGGCCTTGCGTGGCGCAAAACCAGTCGCCATGAATGTCCCGGACCGCCCGCTTTCATACGTGTAGTCATAGCGCCCATATCCGACCATACCGCCTGCCCATAGCTGCGGCGCAAAACCAGTCACCTTTCGAAAGAGCTGATCGAGCGCGCGGGTTTCTTCGCGGCGGCGATCAGGTTGCACCGTGTCCAGCCATTCCGACAAAGCCTGTCCGGTGGGTCGTGTTTTCAGGTCAGACATGCGAGCCTCGCGCAAAAATGAACAGGTTTTGGCGCGCCCCTGCACTCGAAACCGTGCGTGATGCGCTATCTTTGAATGATCTGACAGGAAGGATACCACTCATGCCCCATTCACCCAAGATCAGCCGACGCGCCGCCATTGCCGGGGCCGCGACCCTACCCTTTGCCGCCACACAGATCCACGCCGGCGCTCCAATGCTGGGTGGCTCACAACCGCAATTCACGCGGGTGGGACTTGGCGATTTCGAAGTTACGACGATCCTAGCAGGCAGCAGGGCTGTAGAGGGTCCTCACCAGATCTTTGGCTTGAATGTCGATGAAGAGACGTTCAACAGCGTGTCCGCCGAGGCCGGACTGCCCACCGATGCGGCGCAGTTCTTTTTTACGCCCACGATTGTTAACACCGGGGCGGAGCTGGTCCTGTTCGACACAGGCTTGCAAGGCGCGGCGACCGTGGCTGCGATCGAAGCAGCAGGCTACACCGCAGATCAGGTCGATGTGGTGGTGATCACGCATATGCATGGCGATCATATAGGCGGGCTTCTCACCGACGGGTCCGCTACCTTTCCCAAGGCGCGTTATGTCACGGGTGGCGTGGAATTCGACGCTTGGGCGGCGCAAGGCAGTGACGGGTTTGAGGCGAGTGTCCGCCCGCTGGCCGAGCAGTTCACGATGCTGGATGACGGCGGATCGGTGGCATCTGGTGTGACAGCCATGGCGGCCTTCGGGCATACACCGGGCCACATGATCTACATGATCGAAAGCGGCGGGCAGCAGCTGGCTGTATGCGCTGATTTTGCCAACCACTATGTTTGGTCACTCGCCTATCCAGACTGGGAAGTGAAGTTCGACATGGACAAGGAAGCCGCTGCCGCAACCCGCCGCAGCATTCTGGGCATGTTGGCAGCAGACAAGATCCCCTTCGTAGGCTATCACATGCCCTTCCCGGCCATTGGCTATGTGGAGACGAATGGCGACGGGTTCCGCTACGTGCCGCATAGCTACCAGCTCATGCTTTGATGCGGATTTGACGGCCAGCCTGTCCGACATCGCGACTATTGCGCGTCAGACCGTTGATGCGCTGCCGGAACCCTTTCGCCCGGCAGCGCAAAGCGTTTTGATCACCGTACAGGACTGGGCCAATGATACCGTCCTTCGAGATCTCGGGATCAGCGATCCGATCGAGCTGACGGGCCTTTACGAAGGCGTGCCGGTGCCACTGAAGTCCGTTTCGGACCCCGATCCAGGGCCGGACATAGTCTATCTATTCAGAAAGCCGATGCTGGCGGAACTGGCAGAGCGCGAGGGGGTTACTTTGCGCGAGATGGTCGAGCACGTGACGATCCACGAATTCGCCCATCATTTCGGATGGAGCGATGACGACATCGCCCGGATCGATCGGTGGTGGGAATGACGCACCGCACGCGCAACGACTAAGGGCTGAAATTCCGCGAAACTCCGAAGCCGCTCCTTAACTCAACAAAATAAGGCAAACCGGCTTTCTGTTTCATGTCGTTACAACGTCGGTATAGCGTCGGTGCCAACATCGGCATTTGCCCGATTAACAAAGCGCGCGGTCGGTTTCGTTAACCTCTGTGGCATTACTTAAATGATCTCAACCTCGGGCGCTGGTCCCAATCCACCTTCGCCCCGATCCTCTGAAACTGTATCGGCTGCATCCGGCGCCGCTGCCGCTGAGTCTCCCCCCTGATCGTCCGCCGCTGGCGTGGTCGCCGCCCGTCCCATACTTTGCCTCCATCTCGGCCTTGAGCGCCTCCAAGCTGTCCCGCTGGGGAATGGCAGTGAGGATGTCTTTGGCACAGGTGATGGGGACAAAGCCGCGCTTCTTGGTGTGCAGCCCAAAGGTGTATTCGGGCAGGTTGAGGATGTCGTCTGCCTTCAGCGTAACAGGCCGCGCCCAAGCAAAAGAGGGCAGGTTCAATGGACGAGCACGCAGCAATTGACGGGATGACGGTTAATCTTTCATCTCGATCCGCCGTAGGATTTCGATAACGAAAGCGGTCGACAAGCCCACAAGGAACAAGCCTGCCACCGCGCAAAACGCAGCGACCAGCCGGGCGCTATCCGATGGCACCAAATCGCCATAACCGAGCGTTGTCAGGGTCACGATGGCGAAGTAAACCGCAGGCCAGAAGCCGGTCACCACGTCCAGCGACACGAAAGCAAGCGCCCAGATGATCGCCTCAACAAGTAACGCGCAGCACAAGAACATCACATAGACCATAATGAGCATCGTCTTGGCTATGACACCACCGTGGGCACGCACGGCCTCAACCTGTCCGGTGACGCGCCTGAGCGAGACATTCACCGCGATCAGATGGATGCCGAGCGTCACAGCGATGAGGATAAGACCCAGTGCAATCTGCAACACCGGTGCCATGGTCAGACCCAAGGTGTGGATACGTGTCGCATCACAGAAACGTCCGTTTGTTGTAGGCCAGCGTGGCCATTGGATCATCGGAGTTGGTGAAGGCCGCAACGCGCTGCGCGACCAGATCAGCGTCATGCCCAACTTGCGCTGCGGTCTGACTGATGCCGGGATGAAGCGGTGCGTATCGCAGCTCTGTTCCAGCGTGTCGCTGCGCGTAGAGTGCAGGCAGAAAGTGCTCGAACGTGCCCACTTCGATCACATTGTGAGTGTGCCAAGCCTCAAAGAACTGAGGTCCAAAACTCCGGGTAATCTGGCGATTGATGAAGCGTGACACCGGGTCGTTGCCGCGCACTCCGATGACAATCTCGTAGTGATAATGGACACCCAGATGCGTGCCTTCTTCCACCACATCTCGAAAGTGGATGCGCAGCATCATCGCTGGGCCAAAGAGCGGCAGAACACGCCCCATCGCCCATCCATCGTCACCCACATAGGCGACCGTCAACTCGGCATTAACCGCATAGTCCCAGCCATAAGTCTGGTACTGCATCGCCTCCTGAATGTGGATACGTGTGCTGCCAGCGACGGGTACGCCCCCCGGGCCTGTATCTCCCTTGAGTGTCGCGTTGAAGTGATCGCTTGGATGCCAAAGCAGGTAGGCAGGCACGGTTTGAGCTTCGTAACCCGGTACGTTGTCGAGGGTCACCCGCAACTGGGTAAATGTCCGGAACCACCATGTCAGCATCTCGGCTGACACCCCGCGCAGCAGCGCATGGTTGAGAACGACCATAAACTGTCCGTTATCGCGGCGCAGGATTTTGAAGTGGGACGTTTCGGGTGTTTTGAGCGGCCATCCG
>CALCOY010000041.1 GCA_937897325.1 uncultured Shimia sp. | reverse complement strand
GAGCAACCTCAAAACTGAAAAACTGGCCAACTCACTCGATTAATGCAACAGTACCGTTTCAATCAACTGAGCACATCATCGATGTTGATCCTGTCACGGAACCTCAGAGGCTAAACGAGGTTTCTGCGACCAAAATAACAGGCCTTATCGCCCGGTTGCTTGTGGTGACGGGACTCAGAATTAGCGAGCTGACCGCGCTCCGGGTACTTGACGTGACTGGCGCTGCCACACGGATACGGGTTCGCGGCAAAGGTGATCGAGAACGAACAGTTTACGTCGCAAACGATCGCTTGCAGAAGGATTTTCGCCACTACTGGCAAAACAAATATGACACTCAAGGCTCGCAAGCTTGGCTCTTCGCGAACACCAGAGGCGATCGCTTAACACCACAGGCTTACCGCAAGCGACTGCGAACGTTGTCGCGTTCACTTAGGATAGAGCCGCACCTCACTCCCCACCGTTTCCGTCATTCCGCTGCCACACTGCTCATCGAGGAAGGTGTCGATATCCGTCTAGTTCAGAGATTGCTTGGACACGCAAGCATTGCGACAACCGAAATCTACACAAAAGTTTCGGACAACTCACTGAGCTCCGCCGTCGCCGCCGCTGACACCCTGGCAACAGTGGATTACTGAATTTTTCCACTAATCGCACGCGCATCAGGCCGACGACCGCACAAAAGTTCAAAAAGCGGTCGTTGGTGCCGAAAGCGGCGAAAGGAAAGGATGAGCCCAATGTATGTACCGGCTGCTGTTCGCAAGAGAGATTTTGGCGTGGCTAGCGGTAGTCGCTGATATGTATCCGGCCTGTCTATCGGCTCGCGGGCCGTGGCCATTGTGGGTTACGCACGCGCCTTGATCTCATTAGTGACCAGGTCGATCATGACCATTTGGGCTCTCAGATTCTGGGGGCGTAGTGTCTCCGTTCCATGCTTTTCTCCTTCGCGAACTCCTTTGTGGCTTTGGGCGCGTCAGATTGCGTCCAAAGCCGCCTCTCCTTGAACCGTATACTTCGTTCCGTGGCGCAGAATGCTCCATGCGGTGCGGGCCAGTTTGTTGGCCAAGGCGACTGCCGCCTTGTTGTGGGGCATTCGGGCTTTGGCACCTCGCAACCATGACCCCAATCCCAGAGCATCCCAGCGGCGTGGACGCATCAAAATGACATTGGCGGCCTGAACCAACAGCATCCTGAGATAGCCGTTCCCCCGCTTGCCGATCCGCCCAAGAATTGTCCGCCCACCCGTGCTGAACTGACGCGGAACGAGGCCGAGCCACGCGGCAAAGTCACGACCTCTGTCAAACACCTCACCTTTGCCAATAGCGGCGACAATGGCTGTTGAAATCAACGGACCGATCCCTGGGATAGTCATGATGTTGGCGCTACTTTCTTCGGACTTACTGATCTCTTCAATCTCTGACGAGATTGCTTTGATCCTTTCATCCACCCAGAGCCAGTCGCCATAAAGCCCCAGCAGCGTGCTGCGCATCCGTGGCGAGATTTCATCGCGCCGGTTTTCCAGGATGGCCTCAAACGAGCTCTGCAATCTATGCCGTCCCGCCCGCACTGTGATGCCTTGCTCAATCAGGAACGCCCTGATCTGATTGATGATGGCGGTGCGACGTGCCACCAGCCTGGACCGGACACGGTGCATTGCCTGCAGGTCCAACTGGTCCTGGCTTTTCTCAGTCACCGTGCGCAGGTTTGGACGCAGTGCCGCTTCTGCGATCGCTTCGGCATCATTATAGTCGTTTTTCTGACCCTTGTTGAACGGCTTCACCTAGATCGCCGGGATGATCCGAGGCTCAAAACCGAGCGCACGCAGCATACGGCTGACAAAGTGCGCGCTCATGCAGGCTTCCATGCCGACGACGCAACGCGGAAGACGTTCAAAGGTCGACTGTAACGCCACCCGCTTGATCTTCTTGCGGAGGATACGCTGACCTGCTTCATCAAATCCGACGAGATGAAACGTGTCTTTGCCGATATCGACGCCAATAACTGCAATTTCGTTGATGTGTTCAAGGGTCTTCGGTTTCATAGCTGCTTCTTCTGTCTGCAGAAATAGGCAAAGCCTAACCTGCTGGGTGAAGCAGCCGGTACATCCCATTAGTCACCGATGCTGCAAAGGGCATGAATGCCTGCTTTTAATGCCGATGGCTCACGAAGTCGGAATGCGGTTACGGGGATGGCCTCCTGCTATGACGATAGCGATGAGTAGGACGACGCCGGTAATCATAAAAGGGACCCTAACGGACGCATCGTAGAGATAGCCTGCCCCTACGGGGCCTATGACCAATGCTAGAGACCCTGCTGCCTGGAGTTGGCCCAAGACTGTCCCCTGGCGGGCTTCCTCGGTTTCGGCAGCCACAAGCGCTGTCAGCGTCGGATAGACGAAAGCATGTCCAAAGGCGTAGATCACCAATGCGGGCAGACCGATCCACAAAAACATCTCAACGGGCACGAATGGCAGCACTGCAATACCAGCGCCGACAAAGACAAGGCCGATAAGCAACACGCTACGCTCGCCGAATGCCTTGGCGAGAGGACCGATGGCCGCTTGGACCGCTGCCGTGGCTACGCCAATCAAAGTAAAGACATAGCCGATTTGGACGGCGGTAAGGCCGAAGCGGTCTGCAAATATCAGCGCCCCGATTACCGGCATCACGGAAAACCCAAGCGTGAAGAGAAACATCACGGCAAAGAGCCGTCGTATGGCAGGGACCTCGCGCAAGGATGCGAAGACACCACGACCGTCTGTGTCCGCTTTCGCTGCCTTGGTATCGCGGGTTTCCCGCAGAAACAGGAAAGCTGAAACAAAATTGAGGGCACAGAGAGCTGCGACGCAAAAGCCAACGGCGGCACTGCCGAGCGTGCCAGCGATTAAAGCCCCAAGTGGCGGACCGAACACAAAGCCCATCCCAAAGGCCGCTCCGATCAAGCCGAAGACTTTGGCCCTTTCGGATGGTGGCGTCATGTCGGCGAGGGAAGCCTGGGCGACCGAAAGGTTGGCGGCGGCGATGCCCGAAACCAGGCGGGCCACGAAGAGCATCGCGAGTGTCCCGGCTAATCCGAATATGATGAAGGCCACGCCATTGATCGCGATAGTGCCCAACAGAACGGGCCTCCGGCCGATCCGGTCCGACAGTGCGCCTAGGATCGGCCCAAAGATGAATTGCATGAGGCTGTAGCCAGCGACAAGAACGCCGACGACGCCCGCCGTCGCGCCAAAAGACCGCGCATATTCTGGCAGCAATGGTATCACAACGCCGAACCCCAAAAGGTCCAGAAAGATGGTCAGCATGAGGATGCCAATGGCTGCTTTGTTGCTCGACGGTGCAGCATCGTCCGGTCCAACTTCGGACGGTATCTGAGGTGCATACGCCATGTTACGCGACCTCTGGCATCTTAATTTCATAAGGGTTCGGGACGGACAGTTCGCGTCCAACGACCGTGCCGTCTGCATCCTTGTGTGGGGGCTCAGAAAACGCTTTCAGGCCCTGTAGGTCTTTGACGTGCATCTTGCGTGTCCACTTGCTGATGCCTGCAAAGTTCCAGATCAGGTTGAAAGGCGGCGGCATGCGGTTGGTGAAGGCGAGAACAACCTTCGTTTTCTCAGGGCTAAGCTCTTCGAGTTTGAACACCATTGTCGGGAAATGGGGTGGGCCAGCACCCTCCAGAGTGAAGGTCACAGAATGATTGGGCTTGAGCGACTGGATCTCTTGAAACCCCATCGCTTTGCCCTTTGAGAAAAACACCGTACGGGTGCCGACGGTACCGTCTTCGCCCTCAATGGTGTGCCCTGTATCGACGGCACATTTAGACTTTGTTTCCTTCGGCCAAGCGGACCACCGCATCAACCGATCTTGGAACCGGATATCATCATAGACGTCCACAACCGGGGCATTGACGGTGATGGTTTCCGTGTATTCTAGCTTCCTTGGCGATAGGGCTGACAACAGGATTATGAGCAACGTGAGGCAACCAATGATGGCTGAGATGGTGGTGAGGATGGAAAGCATCGAAAACTCCTGATTGACCGGGGCGGCGTGCGAAACCGCTCCTTCATAGATATAACTTGATCATCAAGTAACTTGTCAAAAGAGTCAATCAAGGCTTTCAAAAACTATTTCTTCCCCTTCCTCTCGTTTTGGAGATCGCGCAGCGTGATATCGCGTCCGATAGCCTCCATGGCCTCCGCCACGCGCCGCGCTTCGGTTGGGGCGGTTTTTGCCGAAGACACATGAAACGTGAACATGCGTTTCTTCCCCGCTGTCAGCTTGTCCCAAAGGGCGTTTGCCGCGTCGTCCTCTCGCAACGCAGACTGCAGGCTTGTCGGGATATCGACGTGATCCTGGTCATCAATGCGGAACCGCATTTCGACCATGTCGCCAACGTCAAGGCCGGTCTGTTTTATCACTTCTGGCGAGACGATGAAGTATCTTCGGCCATCACCAACGGGCATCAAAGCCCCGCGCACGGGAACATCGGCAATCTCTCCTTCGACCCGTAGACGTGGGTACTGCTTAAAAGGCAGCTCGTTCTCAAAACGCGGCGGCATGAACAGCACTTTGTAAGTGATAACCTTTTTGACACCGACGCCTTGCAGCGAAATCTGGTCTTCGAATTCATGGGTAAAGTAGGTCATCAGCGTTCGATCTGTTGCGGTGGAAAGCCTGTATCACTATATATAAGGCCATCAACTAACTTGGCAATCAAGGTAATAGCCTATGGCCGATCGGGATGACCAACACCGCAACCAAACTGCCGAGGATTTGGTCCAAGTGTGTCGTCGCCTATATGACGCCATCGACCGGTTGGATACGCAGGCCGCCGCCCTCGTGAATGTCAGCCGTAATGATCTGCGCTGCTTGAACCTGCTCGCAACAGGGCCGATGAAGCCAAGCCAGATCGGCAAAGAACTGGGGCTGACATCTGGGTCCATAACCAGCCTGTTGGACCGGTTGGAGAAGGGCAATCTGATCAAGCGTGATCGTGATCCTGATGATAGGCGCGGGATCATTGTCCATCCGACGAAACATCTGTTTGAGACCGTGGGTCCTTTGTACCGCAGCACTGTGACAAAGCTGCAAGAAAGGGCTGCGGGATACAGCCAGTCAGAGCTGGACGATGCTGTCAAATATCTTAGCGATGCTGCGACTGCGTACGAAGAGTCGAAGGGCTAAGCATCTGGTTACGCGTTCTTCCAGCTGTCGATGATCAAGTTTCCTTGCCGTGCCACGGTCGCCGCAGCGGTCGTTTCATTTTCGACGCGGATCATGGCCAAAGCCCCCCATAGAAGGGCAACGAGGTATTCGGCTCTTTGTTCAAGTTCTTCGTCTGTGCAGGTCATCTCGCCACTACTCCGCGCATTCTCAAGAGCAGAGGTGAACGACGAGAGCAGCATGGCTTTGTAGTCGATAATCTTGGCTTTCACCGGCTCAGAGGCTCGGCGGACATCCAACACAGTGTTCACCATCAGGCACCCGGAATGGGCGGGGGCCTCAGCGTCCGCTGGTGCGCTCATGGCATTGAAAAGGTCCTGGATTTCTTTGAGCCCGCCCTTTGCGATCATCCCCTCGTAAATGTCCTTTGCCGCCTCATGGTAGTGATCGAGGGCGGCGAGGAAGAGCCCCTCTTTGTCACCAAAAGCATTGTAGATACTGACCCGTTTCAGCCCGGTTGCTTCTTCTAAGGCACCAATGGGCGTCTCGCTGTAGCCAAGCTTCCAGAACGCAATCATGGCGGCGTCCACCACTGTCGTTTCGTCAAATGATCTTGGACGGGCCATGGGGCATCTCACAAGTTTTGTATTTCACGTTATATAACTCTGGACAGAGCGAAAGGCAAATGATACCGATTCTATAACGAAAGTTACAAAACGGATATCGTCATGTTTGTTCGGACCTGCGCTGTCGCCCTCGCGGCAGCGATCACTCTCTCTTTGCCTGCCGGACCTGCCCCGGCTCAAGAGGCTCTCGCCGAGGCCCAAACACTCACCCAGGCAACGTACAGGCGGATCGTTGAAGTGAGGTTTGACGGTTCTCCCTCAGAGGTGATCCCCAACCTGCTGACACGGGTCGATCTCTTTGACCCGACCATCGAAGAAGTCCGCTTTGATCACTCACAAAGCGTTTCCCCGGGTGAGATAGGTGTTGGCTCTCGTCGCATCTGCGTCTTCACCGACGGGCGGGAATTGGTGGAACCGCTGCTGGTTTACGATCCCCCTCGGGCCTACGCCTACACGGTAGATGCAGATGCCTCGACCATGGCGCTGCCAGTTCGTGAGATCGTGCTTTTCTATGAATTCCACGAGGATGGCGACGGAACCTTGGTGACGGTCCACGCCTTCTATGACCCCAAAATTCCCGGAACTGGTCCGGTGATTGAGCCGGTTCTCACCGGCACGCTTCGCCGCACCTTTCAAACCGCCGCCGAGGTCTTCGGGGGCGAATACATCGGCGACCAAAGGCCGTGATCCAACCACCTCCAAGCCAACCTTGAAAGGAAACACTATGAAACTCAAAGCACTCAGCCTTGCGATGCTGCTGGCCACGCCTTCGGTCGCGTTCGCAGATGGACCGTCTGTGATGGAGATCATCACCTTCGATGCACAGCCCGGAGCAACCGCAGAGGCCGTCACGGCGGCACTGGGCCCCATCGAGGCCAAGATGGGACAGTACGGAACGCTGATCGCCCGTTCTGTGGCCGAAGGACCAGAGGGCCAGTGGACCATGGTCAACTATTGGACTGATCGTGATGCCATGAACCGCATTAACGAAGAGGCTCTGACATGGCCGGAATTCGGGGCGCTGCCAGGCGTGGCAAACCTTGAAACTCTCCAGATGCAGCAACTCGATGTCGATACGACCGTCGGACTGGGGGAGTAGCCATGCAGATCGCTCGCACCCTGCACGTCAAGGCTCCGTTGGAGAAGGTATGGTCGATTCTCGCCGATGACTACGCCACCATCGGAGACTGGGCCCGGGCTGTGGAGCAGTCTGCCGCAAACCCCGACGCCGCCCCCCTTCCGGGGGCGGCTGTTGGTGGCAGGGTCTGCACAGCCAACATTGGCGAGGTCACGGAAACGATCACAACCTTCGACCCAAAGTTCCACGTCTTGGCCTACCAGGCGAAGGCGAAAGCCATGCCATTCTTTGTACGTGGCCTAACCGGACGCTGGACATTGGAAACAGCCCAAGGCGGCACCCGTGTCGATCTTGGATTTAAGGCTGATTTGATGCCGCCCTTTGGAACTCTGATGGGCTGGGCGATGAAACGTCAGTTCGCGACGGCCATCGACGAGACCCTCGAAGACCTCAAGCTCTGGGCTGAAACGGGCCAGGTGCATCCTGACAAAGCCAAGGCTCTCGCAGCCTGAACAAGGAACTAACGACAATGACAATCGAACTTTGGTCCGTCTTCGTGACGGGCGGCATGCTGTGGCTTTCCATCGTGATCCAGCAGCTTCACCTCGATAAGACTGGCGGGACCGCCTACGCTCTCTCAAACAGGGCTGATCCGCCGCCCGACGTTCCGGCACAGGCGCGGATGCTTAGGGCGGTCCGAAACCAGTCCGACGTAGCCGCCGTGTGGATTGCCTTGGTCGTGGTCCAGCAGATGCTCTCCGTCTCTGGGTCGCTCACCTACTGGGCAGCCCTTGCGATGATCGGTTCGCGGCTTCTCTACTTCCCACTCTACGCCCTTGGCCTCACGCCATTCCGGAGTTTGTCGTGGGCGCTCTTTCTGGTTGCCACACCGGTCTTCGGCGTGGGTGTGATCCTTGGTCTTGATACCGTCGGGGTGGTGCAATGACGGATATCGAAGCGATCCTTGCAGCCCCCGATAGGTCGCCTGAAGACCGAGCCATGGACGGGCTTCGCCGTGCTTCGGACATGATCGATGCCGCAGGTCTCAAGCCGGACCAGCGCATTCTTGAACTTGAGCCGGGCAAAGGTTGGTTCACAGATATTCTCCTTCGGCTCATCGGGCCGAAGGGACACCTCACGGTACAACAACCGGCTCTGCTCGATGGCTTCTTTGGGAAGGATGCGAGAAAGCTGGTGCAAGGTGCCCCTGCGCCAAACGCCAACTACAGCGATGCTCCATTCACCAAACTGTCCGCCGCCGATGCGACAATCGACAGGGTACTTTGGATACAGGGACCGCATGAGATTTGGTTCGAACCTAAGCCGGGCGTCACCTTTGGAGATCCCAAAGCAATCTTCGCCGAGGTCAAGCGGGTCTTGAAACCCAACGGGATGTTCTTCGTCGTGGACAACCTTGCGAAAAGCGGCACGCCGCAACCAGAGGCGAGCCAACTCCACCGGTCTGAGCCAAGGCTTCTCGAGATGATAATTGAACAGGCTGGGTTCAGCTTAATCCATGCCGAGCTTGACTGGATCGTCAGTGACGTCGATACGCTCGATGCTCCCACTTTCACGCCTGGCATCCATCTGCGGACCAGTCAGCATATGCAAAAATACCGGCTCTCGGGAGAATGAAGTGTTGTTCGAGACCGGAAGTAAGTTAGGGCTGATTAATTCCGCAAAAGCGGTCATTGGCGCACCTACAGCGAAAGCTCACTTTGTCCGCATTGGACCAGTTCACGGCCGCAATGCAAAGGTCCGCAACGACATTCTAAAGAAGAACTTAAGCTCAAAATGGGCGTGAATTCCTAGCAACGATAACTAGGAATTATGAGAACGATCCTGAACGCAAAGATCTGGCCCCATTCGATTTCTTTCAGGTCGGCCATCGTGGTTGCGAGTGCGCTGCTCGTCCTCCAACTCGTAGGGCAAGTCGTCGCATCATATCTGGACGACACGCTTGTTCTTGAGGGGGATGCAGTCGGCTTGCTCGAACATCCTGGGATCTTCTCTATCATTATTGGTGACTTTTTGCTCTTTTTGCTGGCCACGCATTGCTCTAGAAGCCTTTTCAAAGTCGGTAAGAAGGTTCCGTCGACACGGACAGCTCTTGTTGTAAGGTATTTTGAAATTATTCAGCTGCAGAACTGGTTTGGACAAAGGGCTGGTTTTCTCAAGCTCTTTGGATTTTTGTCGTTGGTCGGCTTTCTGGCGTTGATTAATCAATCACTAGCACTTGAGGAGCCCGCAAAGTTCTACGGGCACGACACGTTCACTTCACAACAGCATGAACGAGGCTTCTGGTTCAGCCGACTGAATCTTCTTGTCTCATGGTGCTTCACTATTCCGCTTTTCAGTAGCTACCTCATTGCCTATGCGCTATCGACCAATGCGCTATTCCAAATTGCGCGTAAAAGGCGACTGCTATCGTTTCACATGCGTCATGAGGATCGATCAGGCGGTTTTTCCTTCTTTGGAACCTTGAACCTGCTCTACCTGTTCGGCTTGTTAGTCATCCTAGTTGAAATCATCCTCTTGATCTTTACACATCGACAAGTGTCACTCACAAACCTCATTTCGATAGCGGGGCTAACCGTCGGTTTCCTTGTATTTTCTTACTACTCCGTCTTCCAGGTAAGTCGAGCCTTAGGTGCAGTTGAGACGAGGCTGAAGCAGGATGACTTTCAACGATTTGGAGGCGATCAAAGTAAGGTTGACTCCTACCATCTTGCCTTGCACTACAACGTGCGTTTCTCGCTCTACACTACCGTTACCGAAAAGGTCTTGCTGGCAATGCGTTTAACGGCGGCAGTCCCAACCATCTACAAATTGTTACAGTATTCAAAGATCATTGCCTAGCAATCCTCCAAAGCGTCAAAAAGCCAAGCAGTATACTAGCTAGGAGCAACGCCGATATCGTAGCAGGTGCGACAAACATCGTTGTTGAAAGACCAAAAATTAGTGGGAGCCCTGAACCAAGTGCTATAGCGATCCTAATCAGTCCCGCGTGAATTAACGCCAAGGTCCGCGACTGTGGCAACCGCTTGGAAAAATCGCCGACCGAAATCCGGACAGCATACAAACTGACTTCTCTCAGAACAGCCGCCCAAACTAAGAGATCCGGGATCCCATATTCTCGGCCAAACGCAAGAATGGCAGCGATATAGAATGCTCTATCGGATACGCTGTCAAAAAGCCAACCTTCTAGGCTGGGCTGTGATACGCGCCTAGTGATCCAACCGTCCAGATGATCAAGAACTTGCGCAAGTATTGCAGTGGTCGCAGCTATGATCAAAGAAGTGAAATTGCTAAGATCAAACGCGACCAGGAAGGCCACCGCCAGCGGGATACGCAACAACGAGATTATAGACCCAAGGTGCAATACCGTTCTCATAATTCCTAGTTATCGTTACCTAGTTTCCACTCTTAACATCGACTAATCCAGAGAGGTCTTCAAGTACCAGTACTGACATCAATCTTCTGATCGGCCAGCGACCTAGGTCTGGTAGCCGACAGCACAATGCATTTGTCTTCTGGTTCATAAGGGGCCAGCCCGCCGGCTAATATGGCCAATTCTAGAGAACCGTCAAAGCTGAATAGCCCAACTCAGCCGCTTTGAAATTGGCCTGACTATTCGATAAGATCGTCTTACCATCATGCAAATACCCCAAACTAAACTACATATCGAATATCGGCACATCATCCAGAAACTAAAAAGCCCACCAAATCAAACAATCAATTTCTAACTATCGACCTCGTCGAGTTCTTCGCAGATGTTGCCCGGACCACAGTCTGACGCTAAGCTTGTTTTGGGTTAGGGTAGGATATGGCGGCACGTGCCTGACGGTGTGCAAATACAACTTTTGGGCTCGTTTAGAGTGACGACAGACAGCGGGGCCACCGTGATGCCCCGCGGTGCAAAGTCACAAGCTATCCTTGCCTACCTTGCATTTCATCTCAACAAGCCCATTGAACGCGGACGCCTCATCGAACTGTTCTGGTATGACCGCGATGTGGAACAAGGACAAGGCAGCCTACGTCAGGCGCTCAGCCAGATCCGACGCAGTCTCGAGGCGCAAGACCTGAATATTCTCAGGACAAGTCGGCGCACCGTGATGTTGTCCGGCAACCCTGGGGCAACCGACCTTTGGGATGCAAATGGTAAGATTAAATTCGAAAACAACAGACCGTTTCTGAACAATATACCATTAATTTCAAATGGCTTTGACGACTGGCTGATCAACACGCAACGGCTCGTTTTGTCAAAACAGGTTCTCGCCGCCGAAAAAGCACTGGAAAAAGTCGATCAGAATGCGGACCCTGTCAGGACAGCGCAAATCGCCAAATGCGTCGTGGCCCTTGATCCTTGCAATGAACCGGCCACGCGATTACTGATGAGCGCTTTTGCCGCGTTGGGGCAAATCTCTGCGACGAAGGCAGCCTATGATGCGCTAGAAGCGGCGTTGGCCGCCGATGGATTCGACGTTGGGCCAGCAACCGTCGATCTCTATCATGATCTACGTTTGCAGGCTGGTTCAACACCAACAAACTTTGTATCTGCGGATCGCTCAAACACGCGCCCTTGGGGGATGATCCCCATGCTGCGAATTGAACCCGTAGATGCATCCGCGCAATTCAACCCGACAACCTTGTCCCTACACGAAGCGCTAGTTGACAGTTGCCTTGAGCGTTTGGTTCAACTGCCCGAAATTAGCGTGCAAGATGCGCGCCTTTCCCACCATCGGACGTCGCCAGCTTATTCCCTCGGGTGCAAGGTCAATGGGAATCAGGATCATCCAATTGCACATTTAATACTGACCGATCTTGTCCGGTCTGAAATCATCTGGAGCACCCGACAGCCTTTAGATCCCCAAAAGTCTTATCATAACCTTTCTGTCGTAGCTGACATTGCGGCTGCGGGCATTCTCGCGGTAATTGAAAGGACAGAACAGAAACGGTTTTCTCAATCCGCTGAACCGCCCTCCACTGCCTATCAACATTACTTGACTGCAAAGCGTATTTTCTTTGAGGCAAGCGAGACTAGTTTTATGCAAACCGTCGAAAATCATCTTGAAACAGCGCTCAAAATCGATTCGAGTTTTGAACCTGCATACATTCATCTTATTCAAAGCTATAACAATGCGCGTTTTCTCTCGGAACCAGGTCGTGATTTGACCTTGGGGCGAGAACGCGCGCTTGAACTGGCGCGTCGACTTCTTGGTTTAAATGCAATGCACCCCAACGCCCATATTGCTATGGCTTGGTGTCAGATTTGGCGTCGGAATTTCCCCTTGGCCGAGCGTCATTTCGACCGTGCTCTGAATTTGGGCGCCTACGAAGCTCATCGGCTGAACGCGATTGGAACCGGGCTAATCTATCTGGGACATACTGATAAAGGGGCGGCCTGTTATGATCAGGCGCAAGACCGCATGCTGACAGAACTGGAGTATCAGCGCACGGACAACGGCGAATTAGCATACCTGAGGGGGGATTTCGAAGCGGCAATTTCCTGGCTTGATACCGGCGAACGTCTCGCCCCATATCGAAGCAGCTTTTGGCAAGCTCTGTCCTATGCGCAGCTGGACCGGATAGCCGAATGCGCGACCTCCTTGCACAAGATGACAGAAGCGGCGGCTCCGCTTTGGCACGGCGACGCCCCAATCACCACACAAAGCCTGATCGAATGGCTACTGGGTACGCTGCCCTTGCAACGTCGTGTCGATATGGACCTAGTCCTGAATGGAATCAAAAAGGCTAGGATCAGGATAGACTCGCAAGCCGTTCTTCATTTGCCAACTCACGCGCGATGACCGTGTCATTGACACGTTGAAAAGCTGGGGTCAACGGAGGTGTTTGAGCAAAGGACTGGCCTGATATATCACAATGCTCATTTTCGCAGGACATCCGCTCTAGTAACGCGATTGCATCCCGGCGTTTGACCGGAACGCGCTCGGCTTGAAACAGGTGCAAGAGGTCCGACAGCTCTTCATCGTCAATCCCGGCCATATCAACCAGATGTGCCCAGGTTCGGTTCTTGTAGAAGATCTGGCGCGATGTCTCGATCAAATGATCAGCAACTAGCGTGTCGAGTTTCCGGCGATTTTCAAGCAAACGAACGGTCTCAACGACCTCAACCTGAGGCAAAGTCAAAACAGGGAACCCCAAATCCTCAGGTCCGTGGCATACCGCGACGTCGGCATCGCTTGTCAAGCGACCCTCCTGATACCCCCTGAAGACCTCACCAACACCCGTCATCCCGTATGGACTTAGCTCAGCTGCCCTTAGCGCCCCCATTGACCCAGCTCCATAAACTTGAACACCCAAAGACATCGCCTGAAGCAGTTCCTTGTGCAACACCGACGGTCGATCATCAAAGTAGCCGTCGATCAAACCAATCTGCCGCAACGGGTCTTTGCGATACCTATACAGCACGCGCAAAACATCGCCTCGCTCCGCCGGCGGTGAAAAAATGAAACTGGAGTAGCGCTCACGATCGCCACTCGTCAGGCTTGGCCCTGCAAAAATCAACGAGCGTTTTGTCATATCCCAATGCGCCGCTCCCGCCGCCCCAGCACGAACCCTTTTGACGTCGGAAATCCCAAGCCGGGGACAACCGCCCGTACAACGGACAAGGGAAGCTCAGGCTTTGACAAATCTACGATTGCCGCTTGTGTCACACCGTGTCTAGCAAGACGGTCGCTCAATTCATCGCAATCCTCCGCCGGACTGATACAACTTGCAAGATTCACAGGAACCTGTTGCTGACTCGTCAATGCGTCTATGTCCATAGCAGCCTCAACCATAGCAACAACGTTGCCATCTGCGACCGGGCGGTATCGATCACTTAGAAGGTCATCGCGGCTTCCTGCGATTTCGGTCAATCGCCCCTGTGCGGCCTCCGTCACTGCGCGAACAAGCGCGACCTGAGGATCAAGATGACAGCCGGAACCGGACGAAGGCGGTCGACACGGTCGTGCAGTGCCAAATGTTGTTTCGTACAGTTGCGCATGAAAGCACGGGACGCCCAAGTCGTTGGTGATATCCCACACATCCAGTCGCAGTTCCGCCGCATCAATCTTGTCAAGCAACCACCGGACATCGGCCCCCACAGCCCGGCAGAACGCCCGCGACCGACGCCGCGCGCCGACCTGTGCTGCATCACGCCAATGATGATCTGCAAGGCAATCGCGTTCGATGACCTCATGCAACGCCGATGCAATCGCCTCGTGCCACGTATTGCCGCTGGCCAGACCGTTCGTTGTTCTGACAAAGGCGGAATCCGCTGCGGGGCAGGTATAGTCCTTAGACACCAGATCAAAGGGCACCCAAACCACATCACCAGACAGGCAATCCCGACCCTCAACCCAATCCAGATCAATGTGGTTTGATACGGGGCGTACCACCGATGCGGCCGACACATTGATGCCCTCCTCCATCTTTGCTTGGCAGGAGGTCCGGCGCGGCAAGACGATTGTTTCTGCATGCCACCCTTCTGCCGCCTCCATCATGGCAGACACAAATGCGGCGTTCAGCGTCATCCCTTTCCCCTGAGCAACAGACAAAGACCGTCCCATCGGTCGAATGGCCTGCGCCATCGGTATCCCCACATGATCCAGACCAGTTACGTCCGCTAGTCGCGTGATACCCATTATATCAAGGAACGGTGACACCCGAGACAGTGTGTGGTCGACCGAACAAATTCTGTGGCCAAAACGTTTGGACACAGGACGTTGCCCATTTTTGATCTCAGCGCCGTCGGGCATCAATCATTCCTCACAACGCCGACATCAATTGCCGCCATCGACAGCGGATGACGCATCAACCGCAGACGTCGCGCCACCGGAATTGGAAATATCATCCCCCTTCCCGTAGAGAATTGCACTGGTGGCCTCTGCCAAATGTTCAGCAGCAATGTCGGCTATATTATCCCCTGCATTGCTAGGCGCTGCGCGCAGGCTCTGTAGTTGGTCACCTGTCATTCCAAAGACAGCCCAGCATTTTGCAACTTTGGAATTGTAACTGCCCCAGATCGAAAAACCACGCGCGGCGATCCTGTGGAGGACGCCATCAACGTCCACTTTCAAAATTGCCAAACGTGGATTGCGATCATTTGCGGTATTCAGATCACCCACAATGCGCACTTCGGCGCCCATTGCGTCTAGACCCGGAACCAAAGAAGCGGTGTCTGGATGGGTCAAATCAAATACGCCTCCGTTGTCATCCGGGCTTTCCGACCAATCCCGGAATGCAATTGTCACGTCATTGAGGTTGGCAACCAATACGGCCTGTATGTCAATCATTAGTCTTACTCCTTCAGAAACCCTTTAGACCTGTTAATTTTCGTCTTGCGCTTTGAATATCCGAATACTCCATTCGCTTCTTCATTTTTTGTCGATTGATCCGATGGATCGCGTCCCATATTGGCCCGGTTTGGCCCACTCCTTCTTGTCCGACATCGCCGGTCAAAATCGCCCGCTCCACAGCGAGCCAGGTAAAATCCAGTCGCCCCTTCACATCTTCAAACTGCGGGTCCATCAAATAGCGTGTCATGGTTTCCACCTCATCCTTGAACACTTCCAACGGATCGTCGAAATATCGCGCCGCCTGCGACACAAGCTGCACATCGTGATATCCCATCACGTTGCGCATCGCCCGAAGCGCAGGCTCCATTTGAGAATCCGCTTCGTCAAATTGGTAGTCAATCGTCGGCTGGTTGGAATACAAGCAGGTCTTGCCATCGGGCATGCAATACACCGCCTGAAGCGTGATCCGGCTGGGTTGTCCAAGGGCACGCGACAACCAAACCGGACGGATCAACGGTAGAACCGTTTCATAAACGTTGAATTCTGCATTCGCCCGTTCCGTATCGCGCGACCCCACCATGAAGGACCGCCTTTCAGGGTGCGACCCAATCGTGAGCGGCGGCAAATCGTAGAATTCAGTGACCCGTTGCCTGTTTGTGGTCTTTCCATTGTCGAACTCCGAACGGACCAATAAGAACAGATGCCCCGATCCAAATCGAAATTGAAGCGAATGCCGGTTATCTTCCTCCGTGCTCATCCACCGGTCCAGATGGAGTGTTGCAATACCACTGACCGGCTCATACCGGTTTTCCTTCGCCCCATTTTCGTAGCGCGTCCCTGTGGTCGGGCCCTTCGACATATGCAGAAGATCAAGGTCTAGCTTGAAACGGGTACGGTCCTCGTTTCGATCCTTCATCGCGATGTGCGACATTTCAGGTCTCACGAAGGAAGAATGGCCGGCCGCAATATCATCAAACATCGCATGTCGAATATGCCAGCGTTCGGCACAGGTGAACGAAACATGTTTCTTAAAGACGCCGTCCAACGTCCGCGCGGACTGTAAGCAGCGCTCGTCGCTGCCCTGCGGCAAGACAGACTGGTTCAACGGGCCAAACGGGTAAAGCGACCCGTAATTTGTCCATGATCTCGCCTCCGGTTCGTTCAAAAGTCCGGGCAGTTCAAATGCGGAGCGCTGCCACGGATGCGGCAAGTTCAACAAATGGCCCAGCTCGTGTAAAATGTAGAACTTCAACCGAAAGGACATCGCCCTGACGTGCGTTTCACCCAGCGTGTCAATGTCCACTGTATCGGGGTCAAGGTCCGGATGTGACTTGAGATAGCTGCGTAGGATTTCATGGGGAAACACCGCCGCAACTGTCCGCGCGTAAAACAGCGGAAACTGGGTCGTCATCCCCAAAGCTCGACCCAACGGCACGATATCCTTGGGACCTTGATCACTTTCGCCCGACAGCACCAGCGTAAATGTAAATGGATCAGGCGGCGGCTCTGACAACGCCCGAAGATAGGTGTTGAACGTGATATCCAGCACATTTCCAACAGGCGACAATTCTGTTTCACCCAGCCGAGTGCCCCTAACATAAATACCAGCATCAAAAATCGCGCTCATCAACGGCGAATACTGATCTCGGTGACCAAGCATATCGTCAAGGACACGCTTGAAAAACGGTTGCGTCCAAACGGTAGGATCAACTGACAATTTTAGGTCAATCTCCCGGAACCGACTGAAATGGCGGTTCGTCGGAGCCGACCCGTTTGGCTTCAGGCGTGCAGGCTCAAAAGAAAAATCGTCATTTGAAGGCTGATCGCCACCCGATTTTGGCAAGACAGCACACCGGAATGTTTCGATTAAATTGCGGTCGGACTCCGTAGAAAAACTAACGGTTACCAAAGCATTTTCTAGCGCCATAGGTTCACCGGCCTCTGTTTTGCGCCTGATCTGGCAAATGGCCGCGATATCCCAGGGACGGTCCTTAACTTTGGGATTGAACACGTAAACAGCATCGCTTCGCCATGACAATTTCCAGTTCTGCTTGCCCGGATTTGATACACTGAGAACGAAAATATCCCCACTCAGCGCGCGCCCTTCGGGATCGAATCGAAACTGAACAGGAAAATGTCCGCCTACCGCATTCGTGCGGACAAGATCCAGCACGAAGCGCCCAGAAAATCGCTGGTAATTTTGCAGATTTTGGTCACTTGCGACCTCGATATTGTAGTCCTGTTCGTAGAGTTTGAAAAAATTATCATCCACTTTTGACGCACCTTCCCCCAAAACGGCGATTTCCCAAATGCCATTTCGTAATAGCGTAATCCAAATTCGCAGAAGCTGTTAAGGGTGTGGTCAAACCCTCCATTTCTAAAACGACAAACCCATCAGGGTAGCCATTTTCGCGCTCCAGGTGCCTGTCGTGAACCCAAGTTCTTGAAATTGGCTCTCGCTTAGTGCTTTCTTAGTACCCGGCCCAAAAACACCATCTGTTGTCACCCCTAGGCTAGCCTGCAACCGGCGCACGTCGTCACCCATAGACCCGTGGCGAAGACAAACCACGCTACTGCCTTGCGCGGCAACACTGGCTTCGTGCCCTGTACTCAGCAAAAGATCATACCGCTCCCCATGACGCTGTCCGTCAAATCCGGCCATTTTCCGAAATCGAGTCCATAGCCCAGTCCCGGCGCTATGCGCGGCACCGCCCCCTGGCTGATGCCCGGGCACCGTCAAACAGCCTTGGGATGAAAAACTGGTATTTCTGAACGATGGATGAATATTGTCACCCGGTTCACATGTGTCCCAGAAATCCTGCGTCCCATAGGTCAGATCATTAAACGTTCGCAGCGTCGTTACAGTAGCACTATGGGCCGGCAAAGGCCCATTGCCTTGACGCAACACAAAGGTCACCTCACCCCGTGTGCGTGAAAAATGCGACCCTACGCAATATTCATACAATCCCGTTGGCAGCATGTTACAATTCACGTGAGATGTCCCAAAATTTACTTTTTCATAGTACTTCAACATGGCCGTGCGGCGAGGCACGGTTGAACCTGTATAGACACTCAACCGCCCGGATGACCGATCCCAAACACCGATGACACAGCGGGTGTTTTCATGATCAACGGCCGTAGGCTCAAGATCGACGCGCATGACGTTTTCGAACTGGTTACGTCCTCCGGCAATCTGGCACCCGCGCAACCCGACTATCACCTTTGAATGACCGGCATCATGAGGCTGGTACCGGCCATTTGACACCAAATCTGACAAAACCTGCGCCGTCAGTGTAAAAGGATGCGCGCATTTTTCTGCGATGTGCCAGGTATCTGGCGCGTTTTTTGCCTGCGAAGGCCATCGCGCCGCATCGACATCCAATGCAGGCCGTGCACTTTCAAAATCCATATCTTCGGGACGTGATGCCGTATTGGAGACCTCTTCCCAACCGTCCTCTTCATCGATGAAGGAAGGGTCCTCCATTTGTTGGATCGACGCCGTATCCGCCACATCAAGCGAGAATTTTTCTGTGGCCACTTCGAACAAGGCCCGATCAACAGCCAGGGCATCTGAATCTCCTAAACCGCGCCGGTGATTAAGGTCGTCCATCAACGCACTTATCCGAATGCCTCTGTTGGCAAGGAACTGTCCTGCATTGTCCGGGTCCCGGATCGCCATATGATGGATACCCACCAGCTGCCACTCGGTATTGAAAACGGGGGCCCCGGATGAACCGGGCAACGTATCGGCAGTGTAGTAGATAAACTGCGCCTTACGCCCCACGACAAGGTTCTTGCGCAGCGCCACTTGCTTAAAAGACCCTTGTGGGTGCTGAATGATATTGACGTGCTCCGATTTCAGGGCTTTTCCCGAACGCGGAAGCATCGAAATCTGACCAAAGTCAGTTAACGGCCTGCCATCAAGGCTTACCGGTTCGATCCCGACAATCGCATAGTCATGACTTACAGACGTCACGAATGGGTCCCCTGTTAGGCGGTATTGGTCCGGGGTATTCGGACTTCCATCTTCGTTCTCATGGTATCCAAAGCTCGCGATGGAGGTCGCCGCCAAATCGGCGGAGTTCAACACGTGGTTGTTGGTCAGAAGCAGATTCGGCGCGATGAGAAAACCCGTCCCAAACCCTCGTACTCCATCACGGCCGCGCACGGTGATCCGCGCCACAGAACGCGCAACTTCAACCCCCTTCGGGAGGACATGATAAGGGTCAAAGTCGACTGTTCCGATAACGGCCTCAAAGGCGCCACCGCGATGAAGACTGCTGTAGCTCAGCCGCGCATCAACACGCGCACGCGGTTCGGGTTCATCAAATCGAGCAAGCAGATCACGCATATCAGCCTGAGCCTCCAATTCTTCCGGACTGAACTGGGAAGCTATCCCCCGCAGATGGTCTGGATTCGGGCTCCGCTGAAACGGGTTGGATTCCGTGGATCGCCGGACCAGTTGGTCATAAAGCGACGCTGATCCTTGCCCCGGCATCGCAACCCCAGCCGCCTCGAAAACATGGGCCGGCCCGGCGCTGCGAAGCCCCTGCACATCCTCTTCCAGATCGGACAGTGCTTTCATCAGCGTTGCCGCGCACCGCCCGAACCCTGCACTTTTCGGGTGAAGCTCATCGAACCAGCTGGCCTGCCCTCCAATCTGACCCCGCATATCGAAGACCGCCACCAATGGCGCAAAATCAGCGGCCAGTTGGTCCAGCTCTCGCTGAAAACGATTGATCATGATCGCCACAATTTGTTGCCCGATCTCAAGCGGGATGCCGGCATCTTCCAATGGCTGGCCAAGGGTTTTGCCCCCGGCTCGCGGGATGGCGTGATCATACCCGTGCAGGAAAATCCGCAATGAGGGCTTGGCGGCGATTGCCCGCGTCAAAACCGTCCGATACCCGCTCAGAACTCGATTGAACGACGCCACAAACGCATCTTCGTCAATCAGCTCCACGGCAGACGCGCCTTGTGAATAAGGCAGTAAAACACGACTGAACCGCCCCTGCCCCAACAAATCATTGCCGCCACCGCCAAACAGGAAAACATCGGGGTCAAGCTCACGGATGCTGTTTTCGAATTCGCCGTCCTGCACCATATTTTGCACCGTATCACCCGGATACCCCAACGAATGAACGGCATGTCTTTCTCCAATATGATCAATTAAATCCGTCAGGACTACTGGGAACTGATGCCAACTGTCGCCTTCTTCCAGAATTCGAAGCCGGTCCGGTTCCTTGGCAAGATCGCGTTGGTATTTCTTGTTTCGCAACCGGCGTGACAGCGAAGTGAACACACCAATCGCCATTGTCGCTTCTTGCATGTTATGGGGCGGCGTATCATCTTTAAATATGACCGGAGGCTGAAATGGATCAGAGCGCAGATGGTCTGGCACGACAACAGCGTGGTCTTTCATCAACGCCTTTGCCTCCTCAAAGCGTTCCGCATCAATCAAGGTAATTACCTGGTTCTCAAATTCTGCGAACTTCATACGTTCCTCCTGTTTTCGTCATCAAAAAGCTGAGTTGTTGCATCGGATCAGTCCTTGAGTTCGTCCGGCGAGATCATCGCGCAAACATACGCAAGGACAGCGCGCGGAGAGGGGCCTGATCGCAGCCCGATGCGTTCCCCATCCCCAATCGGGACAAGGCTCAATCGCTCCAGGCTTTCAGCATGTCCCGAGCCCAACGCTGTTCGGATCAGCTGTTGTTTAACCCATTCCGCGCGCGTTTCAGACAGATCAAGATTGATGGCATGTGGGCCCGTATCGCTGGCCCCGCCCCGCAGCAAAACAATCCGGTTGAACTGCAGCGTGTCGCCCTCGTGAATCTGATTCCAAAGACCTATGATCTGGCGCGGATCTGATCCGGTTACCCGACCTTCATTGAAATCGACTGCCCCCAAGGGTGTGCCATACTGGGCGACGCATTCCGAAAAGGTGTCTTCGTCCAGCACCTTATCGAGGTCATTCAAGAGACCTCGCGACCGCGTGCTCACACCGTCACTCAGGGTCTGCGCGACGCGTTCCTGCGTGCCCGGCCATCCTGGGCCCCATGGTTGTTGAAAGGTGAATTTTTCCACGACAGCTGCAACAACGGCCGTGGCGACAGAATCCGCGTCAATCGGATCGTCTTTTTCGCTCGGGGCCTCCGTGTCATCCGCGTTATCCGCGTCATCTCGTTGTTCGCTCAGGGCCTCCTGAACGGCTATGACTCGATCCAACAGATCACTGAACTCATTCGCTGTGACCCATGTCGGTTGTTCACCGTTGACAGCCTTCAAAACCTCAACGTTCTCCGAGACGTCATTCAGCTCCGCTTCAAGGGTCGCAAGGCTGGCGTTCAGGCTGTCAAGCACCGGGTCGGGTACGGGTGAGGCTGAGTGCCCCAGAATGAACTGGACAATACGATCATCTGTCCGCTCTTGGGCGGCCTCAAGACGTCCGATTGCGCTGCGCAGGTCCGTCAAATCAACGTCGGCCAATTCACTTTTGTTGATCCGGTTGAACAGGTTGCGCAGTACGATTGTCGCGCTCAGCGATGTGACCTGTTCCACCTGTTCATCAACGAGGTCTGACGGTCCGTTTTTTTCGGGTCCGCCCACCGTCAGGCACAGAACCCGGCCCGGCTGTTGCTCAGCCGCACATTCGGTGCCCGTCTCGTTTTGTTCATCAAAGCGGGCGAATTCGATGATACGATCCGACCGCACCATCAAGCGGTCGTCAATGTTGCCCAACCGGGCGACGTAGGTCCACCGCCCAAAGTCCCCCAGGTAGAACACGCCTTCACTGCGAAACGTCTTGTCCGCGGCCCCCGCAACTACTGTGCTGCGTGTCAAATGGGACCCTTCGTTAGGACCAAGTACAGTCAGGGTTCCGTAGCGAATGGGGGGCGCGATCCAGTCCTTAAACTGTGGCGAAACGCCCAAATGATCCATCACGCCGGACAACGTCCAAAACCACGCCGCCGGTTGTTCCGACACCAGATCAGACCCTGCATAAGCGGCCGCCTGCTCCGTCATCCGCTCATATTGATGCCGAACCAAGTAATTCTGGCAAACACCTGCAAGCAAAACGATCAAAATGACCAGGCAGGTCCGTACCCACCAAATCTGTAGGGAAGCTGCTGGGCCGGGGATGAACACGTTGACAAGCCAGCACTTGAAGCTGCCCATCCAGCTATCAATCGCTTCGCGCCACGTGCGTACCCGTTCGGACCCGGCCAACAGATAAGAACTAAGCACCTCGACAACGTCAAGCTGCAACCCATCCCGCTTTGTCGTTAACACAGTCTTTCGCGACGGATCCACCAGTACAAAAACTGCGAAACTCAACCCCGCCTTTCCGATCAACAACGGCAGCCCGGTCATCAAATCCAGAAACCGGATCGTCCAGCGGAAACCGCTCGTCGTCACTCCCGCCAAATATCCAAGGCCCAGTGTCAAAACGGCAAACAGGACAACGAACAAAAAGGTCAAAGCAGCCAAACCCAAGGCCAAAACCAGGAAGAGAACAAGAAAGACTCCAAGATTTGCAACCAGCGCCGTCAGAACAGAAAACCCACTCAGCGCCAGATCCAACGGCACCCCCAGCAATGCCAGTCTTTGATATTCCATAAAAAAAAGAATGCTCGTCAGTATCGGGATCCACCCCCCGACAGTCTTAATGTTGAAAAAATCAGCCAAGAAACTGACCAAAGTATTGGGTGTTTCACCCGATGTTTGCGACATGACAGCACCTCCGATCATCCCGATCAGAAAAAACCGGGCCCACCCAAGCACCGTTCCACGCGACCGTTAACGCAGCGAAAGCACAGCGTTAACCGATCGCGAATTCTGAAATGTTTGCAGAAAATGTGAGATTTAGCCGTCGATCCCGTGACTTAACTCTGCAGGCTCTACCAATTCCACATGCAGCCGCTCTCTTTGGTGCGCATCAACCCCCGCCCCACCAGATGCTGTCGATTAAGCGTAGCCGTTGCCCTTGATGTACCCATGATCGAAAAGTCACTCTCCACTCTCAACCCACTTGTACAATAACGCCGCATAGAATGATCGAGAGTCGCAATTGAGTGATGCGCTTCCAAATGCCAAGTACAGGCCGTCAGCATTCTCGTGACCGCGGTCAATGAGCTAAGAGAATTGCGATTCGCGCTACTTTTCTAAAGCAGTATCGATAGTGGGTCCCATTATCGTTACCGCTTAAGTGAGCGATATCGGAATGCTGGTCCGCCCGTGTTGAACTGGCTGAACCCCATCACAGGAGTTCAGCATGCCCTATCTCGATCATACCGCCTTCGTCAATTCGCGCCGCGATGAGCGCAGCCTCGGCCACCACACGCTCCGGGCCTACGCCCAGGATCTGCGGACCTTCGCGCGCTTGATCAAGACGCACCGGCTCAACGAGCCGCTTTCGAAGGAAGATATCCTCGCCTACCACCGCCATTTGCGCGACGAGTTAGGCGCCAAGCCCGCGACCATCGAGAGGCGGCTAATCACTCTTAAGTCGTACTATGCGTGGCGCGAAAATCGGAACAGCGCCCTGCCATCCCCGTTCGCGGACGTCCGCATCTCGGTGAGGATCCCGCGTAGGCTGCCGCGCCCCATCGATCGAAACACGCTCAGAGCGGTTCTCCAAGCCAATGAAGTACCGATCGCCTTGCGGTCGAAACCAGGCGCAGACCCCGCAGCGCTAGCCTCGCAAGATCGCGTGACGCTCCTGATCATCAAGCTGCTCATCGTGACCGGGCTTCGGATAAGCGAGCTGACCAATGCAACGGTCCGCGACGTGTCAGCGGACGGCGGCCAGATCCTCGTGCGCGGCAAAGGCAGCAAAGAGCGGATCGTCTTCGTGCCGAACCGGGAGCTGCAGGAGGAGTTCCAACGCTACTGTCAGATGCGTTCCGAACACGGCTCCGTGGCATCGCCGCTGTTCCTCAACATTATGGGACGCCGGCTCCGCGCGGCCACCTTCCGGAAGCGACTGCGAGCGCTGTCAAAACGTCGCGGGATCGAACCGCACCTGACCCCGCACCGGTTCCGACACTCGGCCGCGACGCTGCTGATCGAAGAAGGTATCGACATCCGCATGGTTCAAGCGCTTCTGGGGCACGCGAACCTCAAGACAACCGAGATCTATGTGCGGGTTTCGAACCACGCGTTACGGCGAGCGCTTGAGCGGGTCGATGTGCTGAGCGATCTTCGGTAGCGGCCCAATCCGGACCTTCAGCTTACCGTCAAGATGCTGCGGCGCGGCCCGTCAAAACTGCCGTTCGCTGCATTCGCGAATTGAAGAGTGACCCTGATGTTGCTTACGATCAAGGAATGCTATCCATCGATTGCTGTTTGAGGTGCGGACAATGCTCGCCAACTTGCTCGATTTCTACGAACGATACCCGGATGTTCTTTATTACCTTAAGGGCATCGATCGAGCGTCGCTGAGTCCCGACCTTATGGAGTCGCTTGATCTTCACGGTAAACGACAACGTGAAATCTTGGATGTTGCACAGTTCTACCAGATTGAAGAGCGAGCTGAGATGATGCTGCACGACCTCTCTGCGCAGATGCAAGAGGATGGCCTAGATAGCATGTTCAGCAACGTTCGTTTGCCGTTCCCTGCAATGCTGTTGACTGTGCCGGAACCAAAAGTCGGTGAATGGCCGGCAGCATTAATTACTCAGGATGACGACGTACTCTACAGCCAGATCTTTCTGGCGAATGGCCACGGCTTGTTCCCGAACCTTCTGATCTTCAAGTCGCAAGGTTCGTCAGTGGACATTCTGCATTCACCCACTTTCGCCTTGTCGCAGGCTATCGGAGAAAATGTCACCGAAGAAGCTGCCATCAGCCAAGAAAGGTCTCTTTGCTTTGGTTTTTTGGCCATGGCGGTGGGCATGTCGATTCTTTTTGAGAACAAGGCCATGCTGGAACGAGAAGAAGTGCCTGCATATCCGAGAGCCGAAAGACGAAGAGCGCAGAAAGCAGGTCGAACGTTGCCCAGCAAGTCCATAATCAAGGTAAGACTGGGCGAACTGGGCAGACGTCAGGTTGAAGCAACCAGAGACAAGCGCCAATCGAACGAAGAGGTAACGCCTAGGCGCAGAGCTCATTGGGTACAGGGCCACTTTATGCGCAACAGGTCTGGCGGCATCAGTTGGAGAAATCCGCATATTCGTGGTGTTGGTCAACTTCTTGAACAAGAGCGACACGTCTCATCAAATGAAGATTGAAGGAAACCAACCTGCCGGAAACACTAGGGAGTTTAGTGCCTTTCGCAATTTCACAACTTTTGGATTAGCGTCGGGTGCTGTTTGGCAACTACAGCAAATCAGATAGAAACTGCTCAAGCGATGCGCGTGGATCTGGATCTTCTCCAACCAATGTTTTTACCCCCCACTGTTCTAAAACTCTCTCTTCAATTGGGTTTGGCCTCGGGAGAAAAATATAGCAGCGTGGCTTGTGCGCTTGATGTAATGTAGAATCCCATGTCTCCCAAAGCCTATGCAATAACATCCTCACGTTGATGTCAGACAAGCTATAACCAATAAACAGTACAGGACTTGCTAAGAGATCCGCGCGAAGTCGGATATCGAGCGGCGATTCAAAGGACAAACGGCCGAAGTAGTCGGTTTCCGTCAGGACAATTGAGTCATCGCTCTCAAAGTCACCATGCAGTTTTATAACTTGGTGATCATCTTGCCCAACCGAGACAAAGTCCCTCACATCGACAATTTTCTTAACCGGCTTTCCGAACAACTCGAAAGCTCGTTCAATGTTACTGTCGTAGTTGGTTGTATAGATCTTCTGAAAACCAAGCTCGACAATCAACCGATGTATCTTCGAACCTTTGATCTTATCATCATCGAAGTTCCAATTCCGGTCCATCCAACTCCGAAGAGGTCCAATAGTGCCTCGCTCAAGTCGATAATACTCGGCAAGCGTAAGGTAATTTGTGCTTAGCGACTGAAACACCGCCGGTTCGAAGCCGAGTTCTTCACCGATGTGATCTATCAGCTGGCCCCAAGTGGGTGCACCTAATGCAGCAGACACACCAGCGCCAGCAAACAAAATCGCTCGGTGTTCGGAAATAGCTTTCTTCAGATCGTCAGTCATCACCGCACCCTTTCAGAAAAGTAGCAAACTCCTCAAGTGCAGCGCGTCGCATTGATATCTCGTTTTTCTTTGCCCCCATTTCTGCGAACGTTTGCTTCTCTCCATCAGGAATAAACACACAATCCCACTGGAAATCCCTATTTCCCCGTGGCTCGGGAGAAATTGTTCCCATCACTTCGCCATCAAATTGATGAATTCGTTTGCCATCGCAAAAGGCAACTCTTGTCGTCGCCTTAACCCTCGGTGCCGGAAGCGAGCCAAAAATCTCTGTAAACCTCTCTGCCTCTAAAGTATCCCAAAACACTTGCGTGAGCCCTCCCGGAAAACCGTTCAAAGGGGAAATTTCAAGGCTGGTGTGTTCGACAAAAATTGGTCGGCTAACCCTTTGGAATGCCTTTATGCATTTGTCGTAGACCAAGGCGGCCACATCAATTGTCTGGATTTCTTCGATCTTGTAGTCAACGGGAACAACCTCAATACTGATCCCTGACATGATGTCTTCCACCTCTTTGATTTTATGTGGGTTTCCCGACAAGAATCTAAGTTTGCGCACACCTGCCTCCGCAAAAAGTCTCAGCTACCTCTCGATCAGCATATCGCCAGTCGCGCACAGACATCCACAAGGAGTTTGATCATCGAAGAAGCCCACCCGCCAACGGTCGATCTGCACTGTCATTTGAGGGGTGCTATCGCGCCGGCACATGCAGAAGAACTTGCCTGGAAGCACTCGATTGCTTTGCCCAAGGCGGCGGCAAACGGAAGATACTGCTTTTCTACCTTCGAAGAATTCCTGACCCTCTACGATCAAGTTGGACATGTGATACGCTCAGCTCACGACTTATGCGATGTGGCCACTAGGTATCTTGAGACGGTATCTAACCAAGGCACTTGTTACGTCGAGTTCATGATTTCACCTGGGCACTCGATTGCCAATGGTATCGACTTTGACTCACAGTTGGCTGCTCTTGTTGACGCGTTCGACTTGGCGCAAGCAGAGTTCGATGTATTCGGCAGCATAATCGCGACCTGTGTCCGCCATCGGGGTCCAGAAGAAGCAACAGATATTGCGGAGATGTGCGCTAAGCGAACCCATCCACGTCTGCGGGGATTCGGCCTTACTGGTAACGAGCACAAGTTTCACATTGAAGAATTCGAAGGCCCATTCATGGTTGCCCAAGATGCAGGTCTATCTTTGACCGCGCATGTTGGCGAATGGGGAAACGCTCAAGAGGTCCTACGAGCAGTGGACGTACTCAACCTTCAACGGGTGGGACATGGCATTTCCGTATCTGATGAACCAAACATCATGGACGAACTGTCTGAAAGGAAAGTAGGATTTGAAGTATGCCTCTCGAGCAATGTTCAGCTTGGTGCCAGTGCTAGCTTTAAAGAACACCAAGCGCTGAAAATGCTTGAAGCGGGTTGCTTGGTAGCTCTTTCGACAGATGACCCAGCTTATTTTGACACAACGCCCAACAAGGAGCTTTTCTTGGCGTCAAAGCATCTTGAACTGCCTCAAGCTCGCTTGGATCAGATTTTCTCTGACAGCATCGAGATAGCGTTTTGCGATGATGCCACGAAATCGATGCTGTATCAAAGGGCATCGCGCTAGAAGATGTTGACTTGGTGTTGTCTCCGGGAAGGGCCGAGAGTTTAGCAGACAAGGTTCTACGTACCAGATATTGCCACACACAGATTCCAGACCTTTGCGAACTTAACAACTTGAGCACCCATAGGTATTGTGGAGTTGAGGCATGGGAGCGCTTTGCTCCTAGTGAAAAGAGCGCTTATCCATTGACCCAATTTCGAACTGCAAATGTTGGTCGACTTCGATCGTTGGTTCTTCAGGATAAGGAACCAATTCTGTTACTTGGCGCAGGGGCATCAGTAACGTCAGGGATCCCACTGGCCGGAACGACGGTGGAGAAAGCTGCCAGGTGGGCTTGGTGCCAAGAGAATGGACGTCATGTTGACGATTACACGATCAGGAGATCTGACTATTGGCCTTGGGTTACTGGTCAAGCTTGGTTTCGGAACGACGTTGACCTAGCAGAGCTATACCCAGATGCCATTGAGAACCTATTGCCGGTCCAAAGCGACAGACGACAGTTTTTTGAGGGCCTAATCAATCCAAAGGGCGTGCCACCTTCTAGAGGTTATTTGGCACTTGCCAACATTCTACAACAGGGTTGGATATCAACTGTTCTGACAACCAATTTTGATGAGTGCTTACAGCGCGCCACAGTTCTGGAGAACAAACCGCACCGACTAATCTCGATAGCAACGAATGATGACCATGTGTGTCTGACGTCAGCGCTTATGGGACCATTTAGGGCAATTTGCTAAGAGAGTGTTTGTTGCTCATCATAGCCACCGAGGAGTGGACGATGAGGAAAACGACGAAGAGCCCTGGCGAGAAGATCGTCAAAGACATCAAGCGTGCGACGCGCAAGCAGTATTCCAGCGAAGAGAAGATCAGGATCGTGCTGGATGGCCTGCGTGGCGAGGACAGCATTGCAGAGTTGTGCCGCCGTGAGGGCATCTCCCAGGGCCTTTACTACAAGTGGTCGAAAGACTTCATGGAGGCTGGAAAGAAGCGCTTGGCCGGGGACACAGCGCGGGCTGCAAACAGTGTGTCGCTTGGGAGTGGGCAAAACTTGGGGGTCTACACTGCGACGGTTGCGTTTGAGACCGA
>CALCOY010000040.1 GCA_937897325.1 uncultured Shimia sp. | reverse complement strand
GCTACCACGCTGGTTTCATGTGATGAATCCCAAACGAGACTTGTGCAACAGAGCCTATCCGACATGAGAAACAAACGCCCTTGGCCTGGTGGAAGGTCAGGAGGCCTTGCGCATGCGCGATTGAAATAAAGGAATGAAAGGTCATGAAGGATAGCGATGATCAGATATACGAGACCGGGCCGTCCCTGCCTGAGCTGAAGAAGCTGGAGGTCGATGTCGATCTCTACCAAGAGATGCTGGACGATCCGACACTAACTGACGCGCATAAAGAGCAGATCATAGTAGCGCTCTGGGAGATCATCATTGCCTTCGTTGATCTGGGCTTTGGGGGTGCATCCCGTCCAGCAAGCCTGTGGAAAAACAAAAAGTTAGCGGCTGACTCTCCCCAGGAGTCCGCCAATGACGTAGAAAAACAACATACAAAAATTGAGAAGGAGGCTTATGGCATGAACGTATTAAACAGCCAAGATAACATGGACGCTAAGGCCATCATCTACTGCCGTGTCTCCTCGGTGAAGCAGCGGGTTGAACGTAGTGGCCTGGAAAGTCAGGAACAGCGCTGCCGTGAGTATGCGGCCAGCAAGGCCTGCGAGGTTGCCGCAGTCTTCCCAGATGATGTCTCCGGCGGCGGCGACTTCATGAAGCGTCCTGGGATGTGTGCGTTGCTAGCGTACCTCGATGCACAAGTCGGACAGCGCTTTGTTGTCATCTTTGATTATCTCAAGCGATTTGCGCGCGACATGGAATTTCACATCAAGCTAAGACGTGAATTTGATGTGCGAGGCGCTCAGATTGAATGCCTCAACTTCCGCTTCGAAGATAACTCCGGAAGGCAAGTTCATCGAGACGATCATTGCAGCGCAAGGCGAGTTGGAGCGTGAACAGAACCGACGCCAAGTCGTGCAAAAGATGAAGGCGCGGGTGGAGAAGGGCTATTGGGTCTTTCGCGCGCCTATCGGCTATCGCCATGTGCCGTGCAAATCTGGCGGCGGCAAAGTCCTCGTCCAAGATGAACCTATAGCGGGCGTCGTGCAGGAGGCCTTGCAAGGCTATGCCAACGGGCGGTTCAACTCGCAAGCTGAGGTGCAGCGCTTCTTTGAAGCCAGCCCGCACTTTCCCAAAGACCTGCCAGATCGCGGTCTGCGACCGATGACGGTGACTAGGCTTTTGAAGAAGGTCGTCTACGCAGGTTACGTGGAGGCTCCCAAGTGGGATGTGTCGCTGCGCAAGGGTGTGCATGATCCGCTGGTCAGTTTTGAGACGCACGAGCGCATCCTTGAGAACCTCGAAGCGCGCAGGCGTCCGGCAGCGCGCAAGGATTTCAGTGAACACTTTCCGCTGCGGGCTTTCGTTTGCTGTAAGTCCTGCGGAAATCCGATGACGGCCTACTTGGCCAAGGGGTGCCGCAAGCACTACCCTTACTATCATTGTGTGACACGCGGATGCCCGGAGAAAAGCAAACATATCCCGATGCGTAAGATAGATGATGGCTTTGCAGATATCCTCGATAGTATGCGCCCAACGCGCAACTTGATGGACGTTGCAGAGCATATGTTTCTGTCGGCTTGGGCAGCCCGTCTAGAAGGCGCTATCGAAGCGAAGGCGGCTATCAAGCGACAGTTGCAGGACGCCAACAAGAAGATCGATGGCCTGCTCGACAGGATCGTCGATACGTCTGCTCCAAGCCTGACTACTGCATATGAAAAGCGCCTTGAGGCCTTGGAGCGTGAGAAGATCGTGCTTTCCGAAAAGCTAGACCAAACAGTGCCTCCACAAGGTAGGCTGAAGGAATGTATCGAACTATCGCTCCAGTTTCTTTCAAAGCCGTGGAATATATACGAAAAAGGATGCTTTGCATCGAAGCAAACAGTGCTCAGACTGGTTTTTTTGGAGCCTCTGACCTATTGCCGAAATGATGGGTATCTAACTCCCGAAATATCGTTTCTTCTCAAGGCATTAAGCCGAAAAAATGACGTGAAAAAGGTGATGGTGCCGGGAGAGAGAATTGAACTCTCGACCTCGTCATTACCAATGACGCGCTACTACCACTGAGCTACCCCGGCATATGGGCGGTCATACCGCCAAAATCGCCCCTATCTCAAGCGTGATAAAAATATCACGTAATTTGCATCCTAGACCGCACCCTAACACGGAGGTTTTCGCATAACCCTTTTTATTTATAGGATTATTAGTCGCAATAACCCCCTTGCCAAGGGTGAGCTCTACCACTGTGCTACTGCAGTTTGGTGCACGGGTGGTTAGCCCTAAAGCGAATTTGGCGCAAGTCTTTTCGCTCTATTCTATAGGCAGTCTCTCCGCCTAGAGCCGAGGCTGGTAACATCTCAATTTGGATCGGTCGCCCGGTGCCCTGCCCTGATAGGGGTAGATTGTGGAAATCTTATCGATGGAAATCACCCGCTGTCTTTCTGGACGCTGGCAACGGCCTGGGATATTCAGAAAACATGCCGGGCAAATCAGCTGAAAAACCCAAGAAACCAGATGATCGAGAAGCGCGCTTGAAAGCGGCGCTGAAATCAAATCTGGCGCGGCGCAAGCAGCAGGCCAAAGCGCGAACAGGCAAAGGCGAGGAGCAAAAAAATGGATAGCATTCTGGTGCGGGGAAACGGTCCGCTGAGCGGTCAGATACCGATAGCAGGGGCCAAAAATGCATGCCTTACGTTGATGCCAGCGACTTTGCTCAGCGAAGAACCGCTGACGTTGACCAATGCCCCGCGCCTCAGTGACATTCAAACCATGACGGAGCTTTTGCAATCGCTCGGCGCGGAGGTGAGCCGCCTGCAGGATGGCAAGGTCATCGCGATGTCTTCCCATGTGCTCGACAACAACACGGCGCATTATGACATCGTCCGCAAAATGCGGGCGTCGATCCTTGTCCTCGGGCCGCTTCTGGCAAGAACAGGCCAGGCGATTGTTTCGCTACCAGGGGGATGTGCGATTGGGGCAAGGCCGGTAGATTTGCATCTTAGGGCGCTGGAGGCCATGGGAGCCCAGCTCGAGTTGAAGGAGGGCTATGTTCATGCCTCTGCCCCTAAGGGTCTAAAAGGTGGCCAAGTCGATTTTGCTTTCGCCAGTGTCGGAGCCACGGAAAACGCATTGATGGCGGCCACGCTTGCCAAGGGGACGACCATTCTTAAAAACGCGGCGCGAGAGCCCGAGATCGTGGACCTGGCCCGGTGTCTAAGGGCGATGGGAGCACAAATCGAAGGCGAAGGTTCGTCCTCAATCACTATTCAGGGCGTTGACCGGCTGTATGGTGCGACACATCAGGTCGTGACGGATCGGATCGAATTGGGAACCTACATGCTGGCACCAGCCATTTGTGGTGGTGAGGTCGAGTTGCTGGGAGGGCGGATTGATCTGCTAAGTGCGTTTTGTGAAAAATTGGATACCGCTGGAATCAATGTGAGTGAGAGCGCAAAGGGTTTGGTGGTCAAGCGCAAGAACGGCGAGATCCGTGCGGTCGATGTTACGACAGAGCCGTTTCCGGGTTTTCCGACCGACCTGCAGGCGCAGATGATGGCGCTTCTTTGCACCGCCGAGGGTACTTCGGTTCTTGAAGAAAAGATCTTTGAGAACCGCTTCATGCACGCGCCGGAATTGATGCGCATGGGTGCGAACATCGAAGTTCACGGCGGCACGGCGACTGTGACCGGTGTCAAAAAACTGAAAGGTGCGCCGGTGATGGCCACCGATTTGCGGGCAAGCGTTTCGCTCATCCTCGCGGGGCTGGCGGCGGAAGGCGAAACCAAGGTCGCGCGAGTCTATCACCTGGACCGGGGGTATGAACATGTCGTGCGCAAGCTCCGCGGTGTTGGCGCTGATATTGAACGGATCTCTGCCGCATGACTGAAGACGCACGGTTTGAAGACGGGCAAGAAGCGCCCCTAAATCTTGGCGCCTTGGATGCCGATGACTTGCAGGTGATCTCGTCACTGACGCAGGATGCGGTGTTTCCAGCGGCTGAAATGAAGTGGGTGGCTAAAGATCGCCGCTTCGCAATCTTGCTCAACCGGTTTCGTTGGGAAGACGAAGGCAAAGCACGCCGCGCGCCAGAGCGTGTTCAGGCACTGATCATCATCGACAACGTTCTTAAGGTTGCGTCGCAGGGTGTGGATCGGCTGGAGAGGGATGTCGTCTTGTCGTTGCTGTCGATGGCCTTTGAACCGGGTGAGGACGGCTCGGGTGATCTGCTGTTGACTTTGGCTGGTGATGGCGGCCTTCGCCTGTCGGTCGAGGCTTTGGATGTGACTCTGAAAGACGTCACGCGGCCCTATCTGGCGCCGTCAAAGTCTACGCCAAAGCATCCGGAATGATCACAGCACGGCAACTGACCGGCGCGGACGCCGAAACCTGGCAGGAATTGCGTCTGGAGGGCCTAAATTGCTTTCCTTTGGCCTTTCTGACTTCGGTCGAAGAAGCGGCAGCCCATCCGATCAAGGATATCGCGAAGCAGCTTGAGCGCGGTCAGACATTTGGGGTTTTTGATGGCGGGGCCGCTGTGGGCATCGGTAGCCTCATCCATCTCAATCGGCTGCGGACACGGCATCGCGGAGAGATTGGGGCATTCTATGTCAGACCTTCAGCGCAAGGAACTGGGGCGGCCGACAAGCTGATGAATGTGCTGTCCGAAAAGGCGCAGAAGATTGGCGTCTGGCAACTTGAACTCTTCGTCGCTGAAAGCAATCCGCGCGCGATCCGTTTTTACCAACGCCACGGGTTTAGGCAGGAAGGCCGCCTGCCCAACGCGATCATTGGTGAACGTGGCCCGGAACATGATATTTTCTGTGTTCGTCAGCTTGAAAGCCCATAGGGTGCTGGCATGCTGTCCAGCACGTTCCCAAGACCCTTTTCCATCATAAGACCGACTTCGATCACGGCATCATCGTCATGCATGGGGCCGACGATCTGCACACCAATAGGCAGGCCATTCGACAGACCGGTCGGCAACGCCAGAGCCGGCAAACCTATAAGATTGACCACACATAGGGGCTTTTGCGCTTCGATGATCGTTTTGGCCTGCGTCGGATCATTGAAATCAAGATCGTTCTCGAAGGGGGGTAACAGCGATGTAGGCATCACGACGAAGTCCACCTCTTCGAACATTTGGGCCCAGAGCCGCTGAAGGCTGTATCTCTCGCTCATCGCGCGCATATAGCCCTTGAGATCGAACTTCTCGAAATGCTGGGTGAATTGATCAATCCACCCCTGAAGATGGGATGAGCCGAGGCTTCGGATACTTTCTTCCATCATTGTCTGGGTTTCCGTGAAAAGAAGCCGCCCCCAAAGGTTCGCGCAGCGTTCGGTCTCTGGCAGATCAAGCATCACCGTTTCGAAGCCTGCATTTTTTGCGGCAAGTCGTGCATCTTCAACCGCTTGGGCCAGTGCAGGATGCGTTTCGGAGCTGAATGGATGCGGGACAAAAGCGATCCTGCCTCGACCCTCCTTTCGGAGCCGCCCGTTCGCCGGTGCAGATGTCCAATTCGGATCGTTCGGTGAATGGGAACGCATGGCAGCCAGCCCCAGCTGTACATCTGCTACAGAGCGCGCAATAGGGCCTTGCACCGACATGAGCGTAACGACGGGTGGCCGCTCTGCTGGTGCTGAGGGGTTCCAGGCCGGGATGCGCCCGATGGACGGTTTCAGCCCGGCGATCCCGCAGCAGAAGGCTGGATAGCGGATGGAGCCACCAAGATCGTTGCCATGCGCCAATACGCCGATGCCACTAGCCACGGCGGCGGCAGCTGCGCCACTGGACCCGCCAGGTGTGTGTTCGTGGTTCCAGGGATTCAGGCTGACACCATGCAGCGGGTTTGACGTGCACCAGCGCAGTGAAAACTCGGGCGTATTGGTGCGCCCGATGATCACCCCGCCAGCCTGGCGCAGATTGGCGACAACGGGTGCGTCCTCTTCGGCTATGTGATTTGCCAATCCGGGCAGGCCGTTGCTGTTGGGCAAATCACGCTGATCGGTATTGATTTTGGTGGTGACGGGTGCGCCCGCCAAAAGGCTCTCGCCCCCGGTTTCGTCAATAGCGCTGGCCTGTTCCATCGCGTCAGGCACATCTTGCACGCACGCATTGAGCTTTGGATTGACAGCTGCGAGGCGCGCGAGATGCGCCTCGGTTACTTCAACAGCGGAGACGTCCCGGTTTTTGAGACGGCGCACGGTTTCCACCGCGCTCCAAGTTATGATTTCCGACATACCACTCTCCCTTGAGGCTGCCAGGGTGCCCGGCTATGTGATGCCGGACGAAAGGACAGCCGATGCCCCATTTTCTTGACTATGGACAGCGTGATTTCGAAGCGCAATTCACGGCCTTGTTGAACGCAAAACGTGAAGACAGTCCCGATGTCGACGCGGTTGTCGCACAGATCATATCTGATGTTCGTGAAACTGGTGATACGGCGGTCATAGAATTGACGGAACGCTTTGACCGGATTGCCCTGACCCCGGAGACGTTGCGGTTTTCGCGGAAAGAGATTGATGCTGCGATAGGGCAGGTGAACGAAGAAGACCGCGCGGCGCTCACCTTGGCTGCGGATCGGATCCGGGCTTATCACGCGCGCCAGATGCCGGAGGATGCCAGTTGGACGGATGCTGCGGGGGCGACACTTGGCTGGCGGTGGACGGCCGTCTCGGCCGCAGGGCTTTATGTTCCGGGTGGTCTGGCAAGTTATCCTTCATCCGTGTTGATGAATGCGATCCCCGCGAAGGTGGCTGGAGCGGGCCGTTTGGCCATCACCGTTCCGACCCCTGATGGCGAAATCAATCCGCTTGTCCTTTTGGCGGCGCGTTTGTCAGGTGTGGACGAGATCTACCGCATAGGGGGAGCACAGGCGATTGCAGCCCTTGCCTATGGGACGGATACTATCGCGCCTGTCGACAAGATCACCGGGCCGGGCAACGCCTTCGTCGCCGCCGCCAAGCGACGGGTTTTTGGCAAGGTCGGGATCGACATGATTGCCGGTCCCTCGGAAATCCTTGTGATCGCGGATGCGAACAACGACCCGGATTGGATCGCGCTCGACCTGCTCAGCCAGGCAGAGCATGACGAAAGCGCGCAATCGCTGCTGATCACCACGGATCCAGAATTTGGCAGGGCCGTGGCTGATGCCGTTTCGAGCCGATTGGAGACGTTGCAACGCCGCAAGATTGCCGGAGCGAGCTGGCGCGACTTTGGCGCCATCATAAACGTGCCCGATCTGGATATTGCCGTGCAGCTTTGTGACAGGATTGCTCCTGAACATCTTGAGCTTTGCGTGGCGGATGCCGAAGGGCTTGCCGCACGCATTCGGCATGCAGGCGCAATCTTCCTGGGTCATTGGACGCCCGAAGCGATTGGCGACTATGTAGGTGGACCCAATCATGTCTTGCCCACGGCCCGCTCTGCACGCTTTTCCTCGGGTTTATCCGTACTGGACTTCATGAAGCGAACGACTTTGGCAAGGATGACACCTGAAGCCTTGCAGCAGATCGGTCGATCAGCGGAACGTCTGGCTACATCGGAAAGCCTTGAGGCACATGGTTTGTCCGTGACCGCGCGTTTGGAGCACATGAACCGAAAGTAGCTGGGGCGAATTTCATCAAGGCCGCTTGGCCCGTTTGGAACAACTAGCGGTAGCCCGCTCATTCACCTGAAGCAAACAGCGCTCGCTTGACGTCAGCTGCCTACAAACCATTCTCTAGCGTATGTCGCCGCGGTTGCAGACCACTCACATGCGGAATGCGCAGATGATCAGCCTCGCTTTTGGGTGCGGGCTGGTCGTCAGCCTCTTGCAAGCTTGGCAGCAAAATAGCCAGACGCTTACTGCCATCGAACTTGGCTTGGTCAGCGCTGTCGGTATTATGATCCTTTTGCCCGTTGTCGAAAGCAACCTTACTGTTGCGCACCGCAGATCTGCTCATTGGGCCGATCGCCTGGCCCTTGCCATCTGGTGCGCTTACGGTCCGATGTTATTGATGGTACTGGCGACTTGGTCCTCAGCAGGCGCGTTCGGTGCGCGGTTGTTTCTGGCTGGTTTAGGCCTTGCGTTTTTCACCTGTGTCGCCGCAGCAATGCGGATCGAACTGCCTTCGCCTCCCGCATCGGGCGGCCGATACTACCACAACCAAGATGAAACGCCCGATCTTCAGCGCAGTCTCTTTCGGGTCTGGCCTGCGATGCTGGGCGTTTACTTTCTGTTCGTAGCACTTTTGACGCCGCCGGAGGACAAATGGCTGCTTTTGCAGCTTGTCTTACTGCCTGGCTTGATCCTGCCCTTGCGAGAACGCGATTGGCTACGGCCGGGTGCGCCGAATATTGCCAGATTGGCCGGTTTTGGAGGTTTCTTGCTTCTGGCCCTTTTGTTCATGGTTCGGGCTTAGTCTTTTGTGTCATTGTGCGACGGCTGTGCTTTGACTAATCAAAGCGCATACGTTTGTTAGATGGTCTTGCATGATGTCCTATATTTCACATCTGGAACTTGACGATGCCAACCTTCCGCCGCCGACACCAGAGATCGAGCAGGAGAGGAAGGTCGCGCTATTTGATCTTCTGGAGCAAAACACATTCGTGTTGCCGTGCCGCGAAGGCAGGCCGACAGCGACAGGCCCTTACCGTGTCGAATTGTCCATTCGTGACAAGCGTTTGGTCTTTGACGTGGCCACCGAAGACGCGGAGAAAGCGGCAGAATTTCACTTGTCGCTTGGTCCCTTCCGCCAGGTGGTCAAGGACTACTTCCAGATCTGCGAAAGCTATTTTGATGCGGTAAAAACGCTTCCGCCCAGTCAGATCGAAACGATCGATATGGCCCGTCGTGGGATCCACAATGAAGGTAGCCGCGTTCTGCAGGAGCGTCTGGAGGGCAAGGCTGAGATCGACGCTGACACGGCCCGTCGGCTTTTCACGCTGATCTGCGTGCTACATTTCGGCGGCTGAATGGTTCGGCCCCTTCCTCAGTCGGTTCTCTTTTGTTGCGATCACAATGCCGTCCGATCACCAATGGCAGAAGGAATCATGAAAAAGTTCTATGGTACGGGCACTTATGTGCAGTCGGTGGGGGTCAACAATGACATGGAGATCGATGGTTTTTCGATCGCCGTGTGTCAGGAAATGGATGTCGAGCTGGCCCGCCATCGGTCTCGCAGCTTCGATGAGATGGAAGATTGGGGGGATGATCTGTCATCCTTCGATCTGGTTGTTGCCCTGTCTCCTGCAAGCCAAAGGCGGGCGCTGGAACTGACGCGCTACTATCACCTGGATGTTGAATACTGGCCAATCCTTGATCCTACTGGCCTTGGCGAAACCCGCGAGGCCAAACTGGACAGTTATCGCCAAGCCCGAGAGCAAATCGTGGAGCGCCTCAAGGAACGGTTCGGTGAGCCGACCGAGATCACCTAAGGGCGCAAAAAGCTCTTTCCTGCGGCGCGTTTGCTCCGCCTTTGTCGCACCAATCGTTTGACCTGTGTCAAAGACGTCCGACCTGTGATTTTGGCACAACGGCACGGTAGCGAAACACGCGGATCATATCGTGACAGAGCAAACACCAGCGCCCAGTTTGTACGTGGCGCGCGAACCCATCTTCCCAAAACGGGTCAAAGGCAGTTTCCGGAGCCTCAAATGGGTGATTCTGTTTGTCACTTTGGGTATCTACTACGCCGTGCCATGGATCCGCTGGGATCGCGGACCTGACATCCCAGACCAGGCCGTTCTATTGGATCTCGCAGGGCGCCGCTTCTACTTCTTCTGGATCGAGATCTGGCCGCATGAATTTTATTTTGTGGCCGGGCTTCTGATCATGGCAGGTCTGGGGCTGTTTCTTTTTACTTCCGCCCTGGGGCGTGTCTGGTGCGGATATGCCTGCCCCCAAACCGTCTGGACCGACCTTTTTATCGCCGTTGAGCGCTGGATCGAAGGGGACAGGAACGCGCGCCTGCGTCTTCATCGGCAAAAAGAATGGGGTTTCCGGAAAGTCAGGCTGCGCGTGACGAAGTGGAGTGTGTGGCTTCTGATCGGCCTGGCGACCGGCGGTGCATGGGTGTTTTACTTTGCCGACGCGCCGACATTGTTGCGGGATCTGGTGACGCTGAATGCGCATCCAACCGCCTACACGACTATGGCGATTTTGACGGCGACAACCTTCGTTTTTGGCGGTTTTGCACGGGAGCAGATTTGCAACTACGCGTGTCCATGGCCCCGAATCCAGGCGGCCATGATGGACGAGGACACCCTGACAGTCGCCTATCGCAGTTGGAGAGGCGAGCCGCGCAAACATTCAGAGGAGGTCAGGACGGGTGAAGCGCAGGGCGATTGCATCGATTGCATGGCTTGTGTGAATGTCTGCCCCGCCGGTATCGACATCCGCGATGGTCAGCAATTGGAATGCATCACCTGCGCGCTTTGCATTGATGCTTGTGACGACATTATGGCCAAGATCGGCAAGCCGCGCGGTCTGATCGACTATATGGCGCTGACCGACGAGGTGGCAGAACGCGCAGGCAATCCGCCGAAATCGGTTTGGCGCCACGTGTTCCGCCCCCGCACGATGCTTTACACCGCGCTCTGGTCGGGCGTCGGTCTTGCGCTTCTTTTCGCGCTTTTCATCCGGTCGGACGTGGAAATCTCAGTCGCGCCAGTGCGCAATCCGACATTTGTGACACTGTCCGATGGGTCGATCCGCAATACCTACGATGTGCGCGTGCGCAACAAGGACTTTGAAGCGCGTACGATGCGGCTAAACCTTCGGGGCGATCCGGCCTTGCGTCTGCAACTGGAAGGATCAGCCTATGAGGCAGTCGCCGTGCCGGCAAACGAGACACTTCTGCAGCGCGTCTACGTCATTGCGCCAGCGGGATCGAACGCGGCCAGGGCGGACACAACCGATCTGCGGATCTGGGTGGAGGCACTCGGGGGCGGCGATAGATCTTATCGCGACACTAGTTTCAACGGGAAAGGAACAGAATGATCCGTGAACTGAAGGGCTGGCATGTGGCGACAATGTTTGTCATCGGCTTCAGCATTATCATCGCTGTCAACCTGACACTGGCTTTCTCGGCGGTCAGCACGTTTCCAGGGTTAGAGGTCAAGAATTCCTATGTGGCAAGCCAGTCTTTTGATAGCGATCGGACCGCGCAAGAGGCACTGGGCTGGGAGGTCGAGGCGGATGCCTCTGATGGCGTCGTGCATTTGCGCATCATCGATGCGGCAGGCGCGCCTGTCGAGGTTTCAGAGCTTGATGCAGTGCTGGGTCGGGCCACGCATGTTCAGGACGATGTAAGGCCCGATTTTGTTTACGATGGCCAATCCTATAAAGCGCCTGCCACGCTGGGGCCCGGAAACTGGAACATTCGGCTGAAAGCCAAGGCGGAGGACGGCACCGTCTTCCGTCAGCGCGTCATCCTGATCGTGCGGGGTTAGGAAGTGACGACCATCCCCGATCCCCGGCCTATGGCGTGTCCTGGATGTGCGGCGGCACCGGTGGATGTCCCACAGCCAGTTCTGGCACCTGCGGGTCTAATGCTGTCATTGCCTGAGATCCATTGCCACGCCTGCATTCGAAAGGCAGAGACCGCGCTAATGCAGCGCGATGATGTAGCGACGGCCCGGGTGAACCTGACCCTGAAACGCGCTTATGTCACGCCAAGCGGTGACGTCGCGCCCTCTGATCTGATCGGGACTCTTGCGCGGGTCGGCGTGCTTGCGCACGAGCTTGACCCGACCGCGATACAGGTCACAGAAAGCCAAGCGGCAGGTCGTGCGCTGCTGACGCGTCTGGCCGTGGCCGGTTTTGCGGCGATGAATGTGATGTTGCTGTCGGTCGCTGTCTGGTCTGGTGCCACAGATGCGACGCGCGACCTGTTCCATTGGATTTCAGCAGCGATTGCTTTGCCAGCGACGGCCTATGTCGGTCAGCCCTTCTTTGCGGGCGCCTGGTCGGCCCTGCGGGTGCGGCGTCTGAACATGGATGTGCCGATCGCGCTGGCGATTGTTCTGGCCCTCGGCACGTCACTTTGGGAGACAGCGCTTTCAGGTCGTCATGCGTATTTCGACGCTGCTTTAACGCTTTGCTTTTTCCTTCTCGCCGGGCGGTATCTTGATTTCAGGACCCGTGCCGCCGCCCGATCTGCCGCAGAAGAGTTGACCGCTTTGGAGGTCCCGCGTGCTCTGAGATTGGAAGGCGACAATCAGATCGAAACCCCAGTAGGTGATCTTTGCGTAGGCGACCGCGTTATCGTCACGCCTGGCGGGCGCATCCCAATCGACGGAGTTGTCGAAACCGGAACGAGCGAGCTGGACCGATCCCTTTTGACAGGTGAGACGATGCCCATGCATGTGGCTGCGGGTGGATGGGTCTCTGCGGGCGAAGTCAATCTGACGGGCCCGTTGGTGATCGAAGCGACGGCGGTCGGGCAGGACACATCCCTGCACCGCATGGCCGATCTGGTGGCGGTGGCCGAGGCAGGGCGCGCCAACTACACCCCGTTGGCGGACAAGGCCGCATCGCTTTATGCACCGGGGGTTCACATTCTCGCGGCGCTGTCATTTGTCGGCTGGTATCTTTGGGCCGGTGATCTTCGCGTTGCGCTGAATATCGCGGCAGCCGTCCTGATCATCACCTGCCCCTGTGCCCTTGGTCTGGCTGTGCCTGCGGTCACGACGACCGCCGCGGGACGCCTTTTTCGCAAAGGTCTCTTGATCAAGAATGGGACCGCGTTGGAACGGCTTGCCGCAGCGGACACAGTCGTTTTCGACAAGACTGGAACCCTGACAGCGGGCAAACCGGAACTGACAAACTGGTCGCAACTGCCCAAGAACGCACAATCTGTCGCCGTGGCTCTGGCCCGCGCATCCACTCATCCATTGTCGCGCGCCATCTCAGAAGCCGGGCAGGATGCCGAACCTGCCCATGTGGAAGGCTTGAAAGAGGCGCCGGGTTTCGGCACCGAGGCCGTGATGAATGGTGTCACGTTGCGACTTGGTCGTCCGGGGTGGGCCGGACCGCATGCAGCATCCGAGGGGCTCAGCAGCATTCTGTCGATTGGCGAGGAGACTTACGCATTTCGGTTCACCGATGCCTTGCGCCCCGGCGCGGTCGAGGCCGTTGAACGACTGCAGGCTGCGGGCCTGGGGGTGATCCTGCTCTCTGGGGACAATGCTGCATCCGTCGCCCACATCGCAAAAGAGCTTGGGATCGAGGATTGGCATGCTACCTGTCTGCCGGAAGACAAGGCCAATCAGGTCGCGGTACTGGCAGAAGCTGGGCAGAAGGTCCTGATGGTCGGTGACGGGCTTAATGACACGGCGGCTCTGGCCGGTGCGCATGTGTCTGTTTCGCCGGCCTCGGCTCTTGATGCGGCACGGGTCGCATCAGACATCGTGTTATTGGGGCAGGATCTTTCTGTTTTAGCAGATGCTTTGGCCACGGCTCGATCGGCGAAGGCTCGTATCTCTGAGAATTTCAGTATCGCGACGCTTTACAACATCGTCGCCGTGCCGTTGGCCATCGCGGGCCTCGCAACGCCCCTGATCGCTGCCCTCGCCATGTCGTCATCTTCCATCACCGTCTCGCTTAACGCCTTGAGGGTGCGCTAGAATATGGAGGTTCTGGTCTATCTTATCCCGATCTCACTTTTCTTGGGCGGCATCGGGCTTGTCGGGTTTTTGTACACTTTGCGCAGTCGACAGTATGACGACCCGGAAGGCGACAGTCGGCGCATTCTTGACGAAACTTGGGATGATCAGCCCAAACCCTAAGAGTTCGGGCCGAGGGTGGAGCACTCGATGTTGCGCGCCTTCAGACGGCGGCAGGCGAGATCGGCTGTTTCCTCGGTCAGGCCCATGAAGTTTGCGTCGAAGCCCTGTGGCCGCTGGATCACCTTCCTTAGTGAGCCGTCAAGCGTGGACATCTCTGTCAGGGCCGTTTGTAGAAGCACTTTTTCGGCTTTGTAGCGGCTGGAATACCGGCCGATGTTGACGCCCCAGTGCCGCCCACCGGATGTGGATAGGCGCGACACAACTTCCGGGGCGACGGCGGGTGCAGTGCTGGCAAGCTGGACAGAGGCAGGCCGTGCCGTCGGTCGTTTGACGATCATGTCACGGGAGAACACCGTCTCGGCAATGGCGGCGTTTGACTGCGCCTCGACCAATGCCAGTTCGATGTCAGAGGATTGAACTGCCGAATTCTCACGTTTGGTCGCAGTTTCGGTCGTGGACGCCACGAGAAGAGGTTGCGTTCCTGGACGCAAGACGGGTCGTCTCGACGTTTTCACGACGCCGCTCACGCGTACGATTTTGCCGCCTATCTTCCCGGCGTAAGAGGGCTTCTTGGGTTTGCGCAACCGCGCGTTGGAGGGGGCCCGGCGAAAGCCCATGTCCAAAAGCTCCGCCACACGGGCGTTGCGCGAGGCGCTTGAAGATCCGCCAAACATAGTCGCGATGATGCGTTCATTCCCGCGCTCTGCTGAGGCTACGAGGTTGAAGCCTGCGGCCCTTGTGTAGCCTGTCTTGATCCCGTCCGCACCGCGATAGGCGGCCAGAAGACGGCGGTTCGTGTTGGCCACGTCGCGTACGCCGGCATGGGTCGAGGTGCGCGAAAAGAGATTGTAGTACTGCGGAAAGTCATAAAGCATGTGGCGCCCCAGGATGGACATGTCCCGTGCGGTAGACAGGTGTCCTTGTTCGGTCAGCCCGTGCGCATTCTTGAAGGTGGTCCGCGACATACCGAGCGCCTTGGCGGTGCGATTCATGCGCCGTGCAAACGCCGCCTCGGATCCTTCCAACGCTTCGCCTATGGCGGTTGCAGCGTCATTGGCCGATTTCACTGCCGCAGCGCGGATCAGAAAGCGAAATTCGATCCGCTGACCAGGCCTGAGGCCGAGCTTTGACGGCGGTTCAGATGCCGCAAACTTCGATATCTTGACCTTAGTATTCGCCGTGATTTCGCCGCGCTGAATGGCCTCGAATGCGATGTAGAGCGTCATCATCTTGGTCAGGGATGCAGGATGCAGCCGTGTGTCGGCATTTCGCGAGTGTAGAACTTCGCCCGTGCGCGCATCCATAACGAACGCAGCATAGGGCGCCGCCGCCAAACTGAGCGGCATGATGACCAAAAACCAAATTGCGGTGAACACGAACAGCCCAAAACGGGCCGGCTGAATATGCCGTACCTTCACGATAGATCTGCCTTTTCTGCCTCGGGCCGCCGCTTTTTTTTGACGCGACTAACCTCATTATGACCGAGAGCTAGCACAGGTCGGCTTTTCAATAAAGTCCGCAGCCCAGAGTTTTTAGTTAACGTTCGAGGCTGTGGGCTTCTTGCCGTTTCGGTAAGCATGTCGAGGCGTCGCGCATGTCATCACCCTCTTTTCTCAGATCGAAGTTGCGTTATATACGTGTGCTCAAGAACACTTGTGGATTCTGTTTGCCGAGGATGCAGATGCTGCCCCTGACGCACATGATGGCCGAGACACCGAAAGACGATGATGGCGACACGATCGTTGTCACCGAGACGAAGCCCAAGACGAAACGTCCGCCGCTTTATAAGGTGTTGCTGCTAAATGATGACTACACGCCGATGGAATTCGTCGTGCATGTTCTTGAGCGCTTCTTCGGGCTAAGCCACGCGCAGTCGTTCGAACTGATGTTGACGGTTCACAAAAAGGGACTCGCTGTCGTCGGTGTTTTCAGTCACGAAATTGCAGAGACGAAAGTGGCCCAAGTGATGGATTATGCACGACGTCATCAGCATCCCCTGCAATGCACCATGGAAAAAGAAGAATAGGTGATCGGAACCCGCTTGCCGCTGGCATTTGAGGCGGGTCTGATTCTTCCTGATGATGGGCCGATCGCCGTTTGGCATCCTGCTGGCGATGCCGATCTTTCGACGCTTCATGATCCGCATGTGATCCAGCCCTTTCGCCCTGCACACGATTTGTGGTGCGCCCGGGGACGCCTAACATCTCCCGAGCCGGAAGGACCCTATTCGGTCAGCATCGTCTGCCTGCCCCGCGCGAAAGCCGAGGCGCGAGCGTTGATCGCTGCCGCAATGGAGAAGACATCCGACATCGTGGTCTTGGATGGTCAAAAGACCGACGGTGCTGACTCAATGCTCAAAGCCATTCGTGCCCGGCATGAGACGTCTGCCCCCATTTCCAAAGCACATGGCAAGCTCTTCTGGATGGAACCCACCGATGCATTCGCCGATTGGTCCGCTGGACCCGCATTGACACCCGGCGGCTTCTGGACCGCTCCTGGCGTTTTTTCTGCCGACGGCATTGATCCTGCGTCAGCCATGTTGGTCGATGCCTTGCCGTCCAAGTTGAAAGGGCGCATTGCCGATCTGGGGGCGGGCTGGGGCTATCTGTCCGCACATGTCCTGACACGGGATGCAGTGACCGAGGTGCATCTTGTCGAGGCCAACCACATGGCCCTGCAATGCGCCGAACACAATGTCACCGATCAAAGAGCACGCTTTCACTGGGCTGATGCGACGCAATGGACCATCTTCGAACCGCTGGATGCAGTTGTCATGAACCCGCCCTTTCATACGGAACGGGCAGGTGATCCCGGCTTGGGTCAGACGTTCATCGCGGCGGCGGCGTCCCTCCTGAAACCTTCTGGACAGCTTTGGATGGTTGCAAACCGGCATTTGCCCTACGAGGCTACCCTTGCGTCGCATTTCGCGAAAACGGTTGAGTTGGGAGGCGATGCGCGGTTCAAGCTGCTGCAGGTCGAACGCCCCAAAAGAAGGAGCTGACATGTCATTTTCCATCAGCGGCAAGACAGCGATCGTGACGGGAGCCGCTAATGGCATCGGGTTGGCCGTTGCAAGGCACTTTTCCGACAAGGGCGCGAATGTCATGTGCGCCGACATGGATGAGGATCGCTTGGCAGATCAATTGGGCGGCACCGCCGAGGATGGGAACATCCGATACTTTGCCGGTGATCTGCGCCAGCGACTGACGATTGCGAATCTTGTCTCGGCAACGATTGATGCCTTTGATCAGGTCGACATTCTTGTAAATGCGTCTCGCCAAGTCATCATGACGGATGCGTTGGATCCAGAAGACAACTCGGTTGAAGTGCTGATCGAACAGAACCTGATGACGGCCTTGCGACTTTCCCAATATGTCGCGCGGCGCATGATCAAGCAGTCCGGAGAAGAGGGCGAGGGCAGTGCGGGATCGATCATCAATCTGAGCTCAATCGCGGCCAATCAGACCCGGCCGGAACTCTTGGGCTATTCCATTGCGAGTGCGGGGTTGGAGCAGATGACCCGCGGTTTGGCTCTTTCTCTTGCGCCCAACCGCATTCGTGTGAACGCCGTGGCCTTCGGATCGGTCATGTCGGCTTCTCTTAAGGATGCGATCAAGGATCAACCGGATTGGCGCGAAGCCATTGAAGATCACACACCACTCCGCCGCATCGCGAGCCCCACAGAACTTGTCGATGCAGTGCAATTTCTGTCGTCCGATGGATCGGCGTTTGTCACCGGCGAAATCCTTAAGGTGGATGGAGGGCGCAGTCTTCTTGATCCGGTTGCAGCACCTGCTCATTGACCTGATTTTTTGATTCAGGTCATTTCTTTTGCCGTTCGCATGCGGCTAGTGTGTCAACCAGAGAGGGCACATTTCATATGACAGAACAATTCGACGGGCAGAAAACCCGCGCCTCAGTCTGGTTCCGGGAGTTACGAGACCAGATTGTGACCGCGTTCGAACGTCTGGAAGACAAGCAGCCTTCAGGTCCCATCGCCGAGAAGTCATCCGGTCGTTTCGAGGTGACGGAGACCAAGCGGAAATCGGATGACGGCTCTGACGCTGGTGGCGGATTGATGAGCGTTATGCGGGGCGGCCGCGTATTCGAAAAGGTCGGCGTGAATGTCTCGACGGTCTACGGCACCTTGGGAGAACGCGCGCAGATGGCGATGGCGGCGCGCAAGGGCCTTCCCGGCATGAAGGACGATCCACGCTTCTGGGCGTCGGGGATCAGCCTTGTAGCGCATATGCAGAACCCGCATGTGCCCGCCGTGCATATGAACACACGGATGTTCTGGACACCCCACGCATGGTGGTTTGGTGGAGGATCCGACCTAAACCCTTGCATCGAGTACGACGAAGACACGCAGCATTTCCACGCGACGCAGAAAACGCATCTCGACCCGCATGGAATAGATCACTATCCCAAACTGAAAGAGTGGGCGGATGAGTATTTCTTTGTGCCGCACAGGGCGCGCGCGCGGGGTGTTGGCGGGATCTTTATGGATGACCATTGCACCAATGATTGGGAAGCCGATTTTGCCCTGACGCAGGATATTGGCCGGGCGTTCCTACCAGCGTATCTGCCGCTTGTTGAGAAACGGATGGGGCAGGACTGGTCTGACGCCGACAAGGACGCTCAGCTGGTACATCGTGGTCTCTATGCCGAATATAACCTCGTCTATGATCGTGGAACCAAGTTCGGTTTGGAGACCGGGCATGATGCAAATGCGGTGCTGATGAGCCTGCCCCCCTTGGCAAAGTGGGTGTGACTTAGGCCTGCTTCCAACCTGCCTCTGCCAGGGCTGCGCCATAGCTTCGTGCGATATTCATCTGGTTGCCCAGCCCTTTCGACTGCAAAAGGTCGTGCAGCTTGCGAAGTCGCCAGCAGGGCACGTGCATGATCATATGGTGTTCCAGGTGATAATTCACCCAATAGGGCGCAATGAAAGTGCGGGCGATGGGACCGGCGAGCGTTGTGCGGACATTCCGGAACGGATCTTCGGATTTTTCGGTTGCCCCGTGCTCCGCGATGTTGCGGACGCGCAGGACAAACTGAAACCATGTCAGGTGGGGGAGAAGCCAGAATGCCAGACCCCACCACCATTCGCCTATGATGCCCAGCAGGATCATGATCCCAAAGAAAACAGGAAGTGATTTCCACAGGTCGCTTGCCTTGAAAGCTTGGGCGGCATCTGTCTTCGCCGCTTCAATTGCATCGTCATCTCCAGCCAGCCGGAACGACATCAATATCTGTGCAGCCAGCTGTTTCACGCCGGTTTGCCCTGTCAGATCTCGGGTGAATTTCCGGATCAGCGATGCGCGCGAGGTCGGGAATTTCTCGCTTAGAACCAGATCGGGGTCCTTGTCGGTCTGTGTGAACCGATGATGTGTCAAATGATAGTGGCGATAGGCGCCCAATTCGGCCAGGATCGGACGCCCGCACAGCCATTCGCCGACAAATTCATTCAGCCAGCGGGTTCGGAACATGGCATTATGCGCCGCTTCATGCATCAGAATGGCCAGACCAAGTTGTCGGGATCCGATCAGAAGAACAGCGAGTATGAACGTGATCACATGTGGAAATAGGGCGTAAAGACCGACGGAAAGAAGTATCACGCCCCAGCAATGCACGATCAGCAAGAAACCGGCCACGTCTGACCGCTCGCCCATCGGACGAATTTCGTCTGGTGTGAGATATGCCTTGCCCGGTGTCATGCCGCGCACCTCCACGAGAAAGATCTCAGAAGGTAGGCCTTGCAGTCAAGAAAAACGCCCCGTCAGTGCCAGTCAAAAAAACCGGGCCCGGCGCGTTTGAGGAGATCTTCTGCTAGATCACGCCCCATATCGGCCCCGTCAGAGATTGGTCCTGCGCGCACATCAGAGATGGCGTCGCTGCCATCGGGGCGCAGGACTTCGCCGCGCAGGGTAAGCTGATCGGCTTCCAGTTGGGCCAGTCCCGCAATAGGCGTTTCACATGACCCGTCGAGTGTCAGGAGAAAGCTGCGTTCTGCCTTCAGTCGCTGGCCTGTAGACGTATCATGCACCGCTTCCAAAAGTGCGGCAGTGTTCGGGTCGTCCATGCGCCGTTCAATCCCAATCGCCCCCTGCGCCACTGCGGGCAGCATATCGTCCGGATCCACCGGCTTGGCGGGGACGTCCGACATGTTCAATCGGTTCAGTCCAGCGCAGGCGAGAAACGTGCAGTCTGCTACCCCGTCGGCCAGTTTCTGCAGTCGGGTTTGCACATTGCCGCGAAATTCGACCACGTTCAGGTCAGGGCGCCTGTGGAGCAGTTGCGCCTTACGCCGAAGGCTCGACGTCCCAACAGTGGATCCCTCCGCCAGATCCGCAATTTCGGTAAGCTTTGACGAGACAAACGCGTCGCGCACATCTTCTCGCGGCAGATAGGTGTTCAGCACCAGGCCATCGGGTTGAATTGTTGGCATGTCCTTCATCGAATGAACGGCTATGTCAATTTTTCCTGACAGCAGGTCTTCTTCGATCTCGCGGGTAAAAAGCCCTTTGCCGCCAATCTCCTTGAGCGGCCGATCTTGGATTGCATCGCCAGTCACCTTAATGATCACAATCTCGAAAGATTCCGACTGTAAATCAAAAGCTTGGGACAGTCTATCGCGGGTCTCATGGGCTTGTGCCAAAGCCAAGGGAGAGCCGCGCGTGCCGATTTTCAAGGTTTTTTGGGGGGAAGGAAGGCGTATTGTCATGGGTTTATCTTTTAGGTGCGTCAACTTATCCTGACAACCGGAATGATCCCAAATGGCGGTGCGTGATGAAAGATGGAAGCCAGACGAAAACGATCCTGCGGGCCCTTGCCGGAGAGGTCTTGCCGAGCCCTCCCATCTGGATGATGCGTCAAGCCGGACGCTATCTTCCAGAATACAGAGCTACGCGGGCAGAGGCGGGCGATTTCCTGTCTTTGTGCTACAAACCGGATCTGGCGGCCGAGGTCACATTGCAACCCATCCGCCGCTACGGTTTTGATGCGGCTATCCTCTTTGCAGACATTTTGTTAGTGCCGCAGGCTTTGGGTGCTGACCTGTGGTTCGTAACGGGCGAGGGGCCTCGGCTGTCGACAATCACGGAACAGCGCGATTTCGACGCGCTGAAATCGGTGGCGGATATCCACGAAACCTTGAACCCGATCTATGAGACCGTGCGGATCCTGAACCGTGAACTGCCGGAAGAGACGACGCTGATCGGCTTTGCAGGTGCGCCTTGGACCGTGGCGACATACATGATTGCGGGACAAGGTACACCGGATCAGGCGCCTGCGCATGCGCTAATGAAAGCAAATACTCAGCTGTTTGAGGCGTTGCTTGACCGTATCACAGAAGCGACGATTGAATATCTTTCAGCGCAAATCGACGCTGGGGCCGAAGTCGTCAAGATCTTCGATAGTTGGGCCGGATCATTGAAGGGCGACGCATTTGAGCGCTACGCTGTCGCCCCGACCAAGCGTATCACAGCCGAGATCAAGACCCGCCACCCTGCCATTCCGGTTATAGGCTTTCCGCGCGAGGCGGGTGATGGCTATGTCGGTTTCGCGAAAGCGACCGGCGTCGATTGCGTCGCGTTGGACAACTCGGTGTCGACGGATTGGGCGGCCAAGCATGTTCAGGTGGATGGATGCGTGCAGGGCAACCTTGCCTCCTCGCACATGGTCACGGGTGGGCAGCCGCTTGTGGATGAAACCCGCGCCATTGTAAGGGCATTTTCGAACGGGCCGCATATCTTCAACCTGGGTCACGGGATCACACCGGATGCCGACCCTGAAAACGTGCAATTGATGATCGATACCGTCCGTTCTGCAGGCGTCTGAATATGTCCTTGACGATGGGAGGGCGCTGTCTTAGGTCAACGGTCCATGGCGCGGTAGCTCAGCTGGTTAGAGCGCTCGACTCATAATCGAGAGGTCGGGAGTTCAAGTCTCCCCCACGCCACCATATTCCAACATTTTCTACCTATTGAGAGCCCGGAATGCAGCGTCTAGTGTTACGCTGTAATTCTGGGAGGATAGCAATGAAAACGGTGTGGAAGGCTGCGGTTTTGGCCGCTGCAAGTGTTGGTTTCGCGGTTGGTGCGCAAGCAGAAACGCGAGTGACATACAAATCCGCCAAATCGACTTCGTCCTATTATCAGATGGGTGTGCAGATAGCTGAAGCGATGAAAACCGGATCGGACGGTGAGATCATCGTGACGCTGGAGGAGTCCCAAGGCTCTGTCCAGAACGTGATGGAGGTGCGTGCCCGCGGTGGTGATTATGTCTTTACCACGCCGCCAGCTTTGGTTGGGCTGGCCCAAGGCGGAAAGGCCATGTTCGAGGGCAAGGGCGATCCGGCTTTTGATGAGATCCGTGCGCTCTTCCCGATTCCCTCGCTGACCATGCATTTTGTGATGTCCGAAGCTTCTGGCGTGACGGATTTCGCAGGCATGGAAGGCAAGACCATCCTTTTGGGCAAAGGGACCTTTGGCGCTCGGGAAGGTGAGAAGTACCTGGGACTTTTCGGTCTAGAAGGAAAGGTCAACCTTGCCGAAGTTGAATTGTCCAATGCGGCCGCTGCCCTGAAGAACGGGCAGATCGACGGCTTTGTGACGGCAGGGTCCTATCCTGCGCCAAACGTCATTGAGGCCGCGGCGTCGACCGGTGTGACGGTGCTCACCCTGAATGAAAAACAGATCGCCCAGACAAAGCGGGCGCGTCTTGTGATTCCCGCAGGCACCTATTCGGGTCAGGTCGAAGACATCGTGACGACGTCGCTGCCCGTGGTGGCCTATACAACAACGAAAATGGATGATGATACGGCCTATACGCTGACCAAAACATTCTGGGAGGGACAAGAGGCACTTGGATCTTCTGCCGCATGGTGGAATGGCGTGGATGAGGGGCTGATGGCAAACATCAGCGGCAAAATCCATCCTGGCGCGATCCGGTACTATGAAGAAGCGGGCATCACGCTGACTGAAGGGCAGATGTGATCTGAGAGGAAGCCGGACCTTATGACGGATCCGCGACCGCCCCTAATGTGGTACGTGCTGGCATTTGCCACGGTGTCCTTCCACATCGGGCTGGTTTTCTACGGCCTTGTACCGAACCTGATCAGCCGCCCGTTGCACTTGGCTTTTTTGTTGCCGTTCGTCTTTCTGTGGGACGCGCGTGGCCCTCCCCTGGTCTGGGGTCTGACGCTTACCTTGATCGGGGTCGGGGCATCCGTCTGGGTGGCCTTGAACCACAACACCCTGTCGGACCAGTACGGTTTTGTCGAAGGACATGTGCAGATCGCAATCGCATTCGCCCTTCTGGCGATTGTGATCGAAGCTGCGCGGCGGGCTATTGGCTGGCCCTTGCCGGTGGTGGCTCTTGCGGCCCTGCTTTACGTATTTCTGGGCCAGCACATCCCGGGAGAGTTCGGTCATTCCGGTACGCCCTTGCGTAGTTTTCTTGGCACTATGACCATAGCCGAAGGCGGGATCTGGGGCAGCCTGACGGGCGTGTCGGTCGGCGTCGTTGCAATCTTCGTCATCTTCGGAGCGGTATTGAACGCAGGCGAAGCGGGTCAGGGGTTCATGAACCTCGCCTCTGCCGCTGCAGGACGTTTGACGGGCGGGGCAGCCAAGGTGTCGGTGCTGTCCTCCGCGCTTTTTGGGTCCATTTCAGGTTCGGCTTCTGCGAACGTTGCGTCAACCGGGGCCATCACGCTGCCCGCCATGACAAGGCTTGGTTATCCCAAGCGCCTTGCCGCCGCGGTGGAGTCGGTTGCCTCATCCGGTGGGCAGATCATGCCACCGCTGATGGGGGCCGGGGCTTTCGTGATGGTCGAATTGACCGGCGTGCCGTACACATCCATCCTTGCTGCGGCGCTTCCCCCTGCAGTGCTGTACTTCCTGGCGGTCTGGGTTGGTATCAACGCCTATGCAAGCCGGATCGATCTACCGGGCCTCGGCGCAGATGATCGCGCCAAGGCCCGAGATGTGTTGATCACCTCGATATTCTTTCTTGTGCCGTTCGGTATCTTGCTTTGGGGCATGTTTGGTGCAGGTGTTACCCCGCAATATGCCGCCGTCCTTGCGGCCTTTGCAGGCGTCGGTCTGCTGCTGACAGATCGGCATTTGCACGTCGATCTCGTCCAGTTTGTTAAGCGCTTCGGCGCGGCTTTGATAACGGCGGCCAGGCAGATCGCCATGATCGGTTCGATCATATTATGCGCATCGATCATCATCGGTGTGCTGGCGATCACTGGTCTAGGCGTGAAAATCACCTCCTTGATCTTGTCGGGTTCGGGCGGTCTTCTGTGGCCGACGCTGTTATTTACGGCACTGGCTTGCCTGATCCTGGGCATGGAGGTGCCCACAACCGCAGCCTATGTCATCTGCGTGTCTGTCGCGGGGCCGGCCCTGATCCAACAAGGGTTGGAGCCGTTGCAGGCGCATCTCTTTGTCTTTTGGTTTGCGCTTCTGTCGACCATCACTCCACCGGTGTGCGGCGCGGTCTTCATTGCCGCCGGCATGATCGGAGAAAACTGGTTGCGGGTCGCTGTGACCGCAATGGCATTGGGGGTGGGTCTCTACATCATTCCGCTTGGCATGATTTCATTGCCCGGGATAATGGGCCTCGAAACTGATCCTTTATCCGCACTTCTCGCCTTTCTTCAGCTTGGCGTTGGGCTGACGGCCTTGTCCTTTGGGTTGATTGGCGCGCGGCCAATCTGGTACCGATCCGTTCTTGCGCTGTCAGGTATGGCGATCATTTTCCTGCCGTCTTTTATTGAGATTCTGTGAAGGATTTCGACATAAAGAGCATGGCACAAAGCGGATGACAGTCGCGTGCCGCTGCCATAACAATCCTGCCTAGAAGATCTGTCGCCGGATCCGCAAAAGAACAAAATGGGAGAGAAGAATGAGACTGACCCGGAAATCGTTTCTGAACATGGCCGCAGCCGCTGCCATGGCCGTGAGCTTCGGCGTCCCGGCGGCACATGCGCAAGAGGTGACGCTAAGTCTGCACCAGTTCCTGCCTGCCCAGGCGAATGTGCCGAAACTGATCCTCGACGTGTGGGCCGACAATGTCGAGCAGGCAAGCGAGGGGCGCATCAAGATCGACCGCTACCCGTCCATGCAGCTGGGTGGCAAACCACCCGAGCTGATGGACCAGGCCATTGACGGAGTGGCGGATATTGTTTGGACGGTGGTGGGCTATACGCCGGGTCGCTATCCCAGCACAGAAGTGTTTGAACTGCCCTTCATGATGACGAATGCACGGGCCGCCAGCAGCGCATATTGGCAGATGTTCGAAAAGCACATGAAGGACACCGAATTCAAGGATGTTCACATCCTTGGCGCGTGGGTGCACGGTCCGGGCATGATCCATGCCAACAAAGAAGTGCGGACGCCAGCGGATATGGACGGGCTGAAGATCCGTGGCGGATCGCGGCTGGTCAATTCCTTGCTGGAAAAGGTCGGCGCCTCGCCCGTTGGTATGCCGGTGCCCGCTGTACCCGAAGGTCTTTCGAAAGGTGTTATTGATGGCACGACAATCCCGTGGGAAGTGACAGCGGCGCTGAAGATCCCCGAACTTGTTGGCAATCACACTGAATTTGAAGGCAATGCGCTTTACGTGCTGACCTTTGTTTTGGCGATGAACAAGGACCGCTACGAGAGCCTGCCGGATGATCTGAAAATGGTTATCGACAACAACTCGGGCCTCGAATTCTCGATCTTCGCAGGCGGCACGCAGGCCGATGCGGACGGTCCTGCAAGGCAATTGGCGGTCGATCGTGGCAACACCATTGTGACCGTTGGTGGCGCTGATCTTGAAGCCTGGCAGGCGGCGGCACAACCGATCTACGATGAATGGATCGGAGAGATGAAGGGTAAGGGCATCGATGGCCAGGCGCTGATCGACGAAGCCCGAAGCCTGATGGAAGCTTACGAAGGCTAAGTTTTGAAAGCCGCCGCGCTTTGGGGAACGCGGCGGCTTTCTCACGGAGGGATACAGGTGATGCTTAACCGGAGTGTCAGGGAACTCTCACATGGGATGGCGGCTTTGGGGGGGCTCGTGCTTGTCGGGCTGGTGATGATGATGACCCTTTCGATCACCGGACGTGCTTTGGGGCTGGGTGAGATCAAGGGCAGCTATGAAATCCTTGAGGCCGGCATCGGCTTTGCAATCTTCGCCTTTTTCCCGATCTGTCAGTTTCACGGTGCGCATGCGACGGTCGATGTTTTCACGTCTGCGCTCCCTGCGCGCATCAATCGCGCAATCGCCGCTGTTTGGGAGATCGCGCTGACGGCGACGTTCCTTTTCATCACTTGGCGGCTCTATGACGGGATGCAGCGCTACATCGGCAATGGAGAAACCACGTTTTTTCTGCAGTTTCCCGTCTGGTGGTCCTATGCTGTCAGTTTCGCGGCCTCGCTTGTGGCTTGCCTCACAGCGCTTTATTGCGCGGCCGCACGGTCTTACGAAAGCGTCACCGGACGCTCCATTCTTCCGGCGGACTAGGGGCACATCGATGTGAGCGCTCTTCTCGACCTTTTGCCGTTCGCCGACATGTCTCGGCTGGAGCTTGGGTTTTGGTCATTTGCCGTGCTTTTGAGCATGATCTTTGTGCGTGCGCCGATTGGTCTCGCTATGCTGCTCGTGGGCTTTGGCGGCTGGTACTACGCGATGAATGGCAACCCTACGCCGCTTCTCGCGAAGCTGAAATCCGAAACCTACACGACTTTTTCGAATTACAATCTTACCGTTATCCCGATGTTTTTGCTCATGGGGCAGTTCGCGATGGTCTCTGGATTGTCGACAGCGCTTTTCAGAGCTGCCGAAGGATTCCTTGGGCATTTGCGCGGCGGGGTCGCAATGGCTGCCATTGGCGCCTGCGCAGGGTTCGGGGCCATTTGCGGCTCGTCCTTGGCGACGGCGGCTACTATGGGGCGGGTCGCCCTGCCGGAGCTGCGCCGCTATGGTTATGCGGGCGGGTTTTCGACGGCGACGCTGGCCGCTGGCGGCACATTGGGCATTCTCATCCCGCCCTCCGTCATTCTGATCATTTACGCCCAACTTACCGAACAGAACATCGCCAAGCTGTTTCTTGCGGCCTTCGTGCCCGGCATTCTTGCCGCGATCGGATACATGATCGTGGTTTCGATCTATGTGCGTCTCAATCCCGATGCGGCTGGAGTACGGCCCAAAGCGTCTGCCCAGGAACGCTGGGGGTCGCTGGCAGCCACATGGCCGGTCATCCTGATCTTTGCGCTGGTGGTGGGCGGCATCTATCTTGGCTGGTTCTCTCCGACCGAAGGTGCGGCGATCGGGGCGGCGGGCACGGGCCTTGTGGCACTCTTGTCTGGCAACCTGAACTGGCCTGCCTTCCGCGACAGCCTGATCGGGACTGCGAAGACCACGGCGATGATTTACTTCATTATTTTGGGGGCGGGCTTCTTCAACGGATTTCTGGCGCTCTCTGGTGTGACTACCTTCCTTGTCGACTATGTGACCGCACAGAATTGGAGCCCGTTTTTTGTACTCAGCCTCGTGCTACTCTTCTATTTGATTTTCGGCTGCGTGATGGACAGCCTGTCGATGATACTTCTGACGGTGCCAATCTTCTTTCCGGTCATTTCGGCGATGGATTTCGGGATGAGCCCTGAGCATCTCGCCATTTGGTTCGGCATACTTGTGCTCATTGTGGTTGAAGTCGGGCTTATCACGCCGCCTGTGGGCATGAATCTCTTCATCATCAATGCGATGGACCGCGATACGCCGATTGCCCAAACCTACCGCTCTGTACTTCTGTTTGTGGGATCAGACATCGTCCGGGTTGTTCTTCTGGTACTCTTTCCATCGGTCACCTTGTTTCTGCTTCCGGTTTAGGACACACGCTTTGGTAGCGTGAGGGCATTCAACACAATAGATCCCGACTTCGAACAAAGGAGAATACGTATATATGTCAGATGGTAACGCCGCCAGCTACTTCGTGGACCGCCATGTGCGGGAGGGCCGGGGCGACAAAGTGGTTTTTCGTGAGTTTGGAACTGGACGCAGCATAACCTATGGCAGTCTGGCCCAATCCTCCGACCTGATCGCGGGTGCCTTGGCGCGGGCTGGTATCAGACCTGAAGAACGCGTGGCCATGCTGGTCCTCGACCAGATTGAATTCCCGCAGATCTTCTGGGGCGCATTGAAGCGCGGGGCGGTCCCCATCCCGCTCAACACGCTTCTTGCGGCCCCGGTCTATGATGCAATCCTGAGGGACAGTCGTGCTGTGGCACTCTTCGTTTCAGCGGCACTTTATCATGAGGTCAAACCGGTTCTGGCCGACAATCCCTATCTGCGGCAGGTGATCGTGATTGAGGACAGCGCAGTCCCAAGCGGTGATTTGGCGGCTTTCCTTGACGGCGCCGAGCCCCAAAAAGCCTTTGATGCCAACCATGATGAGGTGGCATTTTGGCTATACTCTTCCGGGTCCACCGGTGAGCCTAAGGGCGTTTGTCATGTGCATTCCAGCCTCAGGGCCAGCGCAGAAACTTATGGCTCGCATGTCCTCGAAATCGAAGAGCATGACACAGTTCTTTCCGCAGCGAAGCTCTTTTTCGCCTACGGGCTTGGAAATGCAATGACATTTCCGATGGCGGTTGGCGCGACCGTCGTGTTGTTCAACGGACGGCCGACACCGGATGCTATGTTCGATGTTCTGGATGCAGAACAGCCGTCGATCTTCTGCTGCGTGCCGACACTTTATGCTGGAATGGTCGCGCATATGGAGCAGAACAAGATCACGCCACCGGTTTTGCGCCGCTGTATCTCCGCCGGTGAGGCGCTGCCCGAAGACATTGGTCGACGCTGGCAGGCCCTGACCGCAGTCGAAGTTCTTGATGGTGTCGGCTCGACCGAGCTTTTGCATATCTTTCTGTCGAATGCGCCGGGCGATGTCGAATATGGCACCTCTGGTACACCTGTTCCGGGCTATCGGGTCCGTCTCGTTGATGAGCATGACGAAGAGGTCCGACCAGGTGAGATCGGTGAATTGCTAGTTGATGGTGCATCCTCCGCGTCATGCTACTGGAACCGGCGTGCCAAAAGCCGCGAAACATTCGAAGGTGTCTGGACGCGGACCGGAGACAAGTACACGCGCCGTCCGGATGGTCGCTACATCTATTGCGGGCGGACGGATGACATGTTTAAGGTTTCCGGCATTTGGCTGTCACCGTTCGAAGTGGAGCAGGCCATCATCAGTCATCCGGCTGTTCTGGAAGCCGCGGTTGTGGCTGCGCAGGATGAGGATGGGCTCGACAAACCGAAGGCCTTCGTTGTGCTAAAAGGTGATAAGCCGGTCGCCTTCGAAGTGACGCTGAAAGATCACGTCAAGCAGAAGATCGGAAAGTGGAAGTATCCGCGTTGGATCGAATGCGTTGACGAACTACCCAAGACGGCAACCGGCAAGATCCAACGCTTCAAGCTCAGAAAGAGCGCATAAAAAAGGGCCGCCATTTGGGCGGCCCTTGATCAAGTTGGTGATGGATCAGGAACTGGTCCAAGCCATCTGTGCAGGTCGATATTCATACGAGATATGGTGCGCTGCGCCTACAAGTCCGTCTTTCGTGTGGTTGTAGAGCGACTGCCAATAGGGCTGGATCGTCACGCCATCGCTCTGAAGAAGCTTCTGACCTTTGGCCATCAATTCCCGACGTGCTTCGAGATCCGCAGTCGCCAGCGCCTCTTTCAGGATCCCGTCGAATTCTTCGCTAGCATAGCCGAATTCATTCCAGGCTTCACCCGACCGGTAGGCCAGCGCCCAGATCTGAACGCCAAGCGGTCGGTGGTTCCAGTTGGTTGAGCTGAATGGATACTTCACCCAGTCGTTCCAAAAGGTCGAACCGGGCAGAATGGTTCGCTTGACCTTGATACCCGCATCGCGAAGTTGCGCGGCCACGGCATCGGTTGTGTCCTTGCGCCATGCGTCATCGATCGATATCAGCTCATGCTCGAAGTCAGCCATTCCCGCCTCTTCAAGCAGTGCCATAGCACCTGCAGGATCGATTTCGCGCGCGGGCAATTCCGCATATTCAGGATGCATCGGCCCGACATGGTGGTTTTCGGCCACTTGTCCACGGCCGGCATAGCCAAGCTCAAGCAGGATGGCGTTGTCAACGGCCATGGCCAGCGCCCGGCGCACACGAGCATCTTCATAGGGTTTCTTTCCGTCGACTTCAGCGAGTTGGTTCGGACGGATGACAATTGTGGCGGCCGAGACGACCTCGTTGTTTACCCAGCCATCCAGCGTGTCGAAGATGTCGATAAACTCGCCGATGGACTGGTAGGTCATGTCGATTTCGTCAGCTTCTGCAGCTGCCACAAAGGCCGATGGATCGGTGCCGTAGTCGATGTATTCCAGACGGTCGATGTAAGGTCCACCCAGCACTTCGGTGCCCCACCAGGTATGATCGGCGTTCTTCACCAGAACGCCCTTTACACCAACCTCAAGCGATTCTGGCAGATAGGCCCCTGTGCCGATCGGTTTAGCCATCAGATCGGTGCGCGAGGTCTCCGGATGGATGATCGCAGCAGGATAGTCGGCCATGCCAGGGATCAAGGTGATATCGGACTGCAGCAGCTTCAGTTTGATCGTGTGGCTGTCCACCACCTCGATCCCACCTTCGGCTGCCTTGTTTGTATCGGGGTTGATAAGAGACGCAAAGCGCCCCGCCATGGAGTTACCTTCGACATCCTTGTCACACCAGCCTTCGATGTTGTAGGCCACGTGCTCGGCTGTGAAGTCTTCACCATTGTTCCACTTGACGCCTTTGCGGATGTTCAGTGTGTATTCCGTTGCATCGTCGTTGATCTCCCAGCTTTCGAGCAGCATGGGTGTGAATGTGCCGTCGTTCTCGTAGGCGACCAGGTTTTCCAGCCAGCCCCGGGTGAAGTTGGCGATCTGCGACCAGTCGAATGTTCGCGGATCCTTGAGCGCGCGTACTTCCATTTGGCAGCGAACGGTCCCGCCCATTTCGTGTGCAGCGGCACTGGCTGGCGTAGGTGTCAGACCAAGCATGGCATAGGCCGTCGCTGTCGTGGCACCAAAAGCGCTGGCGGTCGCCAAAAATTCGCGTCGGCTGATAGCGTCATCGCCGACTGTCTTTGCTGACTCGACGACTTGTTCGGGCAGTGGCCTGCCGGTTCGCGTCAAAAATTTCATGATCTTCCTCTCTGTTGATGGCGCATTTTTTGCGCCTCTTTGTTTGCGGGGTATCGTCCCGGCATCGTTATGAGCAGTTGGCTGACTTCTGTATCGCCCTGTCCGGGTGGTGGACGAATGTCAGCCTATTGCGTCATCCGCGTCAACCGCTGGAACGGTCGACGCGGAAAGAATAGTCGTAGAAAGTGCTGGAGTTTTGGCCTGTCTACGGCATCATCCGGGTGGAAAGCGGCGATTCACTCAGGGCTCAATTGTAAATACGCGCAATGCGAGCATTTGGGGTGCGCCGCAATGATGGACTTTTGATGCAAGCGAAGCTGACAAAACGATGAAATCCATCAGTCCCAATTCAATCGCGCCACCATTCGCGCGCTATTCGCACGGTATCGAGTTGCCAGAAGGTGCACGGCTGGTGCGCACATCTGGACAACTGGGGCTTGCATCTGACGGATCAGTTCCCGATGGGTCAGAGGCGCAGGCTGACATATGCTTCGGAAACATCCGCGCGATCTTGGCGGAGGCCGGTTTGGACGAAAGCCATGTCTGCCATCTGACCGCTTACGTTACGGACAGGAACTATATGGCTGGCTATATGGCCGCACGGGATCGTTTCCTGGAGAATGTCGAGGTATTGCCCAGTTCGACCTTGCTAATAGTATCAGGTTTCACCAGGCCGGAATTCGTTGTTGAGATCGAGGTTTGGGCCGCTGGGTGAAGCGTTCAGTCAGTATCGTCTGGACCTTTTTTGCGCCGGTTCTGCGCATAGCGGATGACGACAAACAGGACAACAAGAACAACAATCCAGAATAGCAAGTCCATGAGGGCGGTCGACATTGCGCACCCTTATCAGCTTTGAATGGCAAGATACAGATGCTGACCCCTTGGATAAAGGGTATCGGCCCGACATAGCGGGCCGATCTTTGTTCAGGCTTGAGCTTTGCGTTTGGCCCGCCAACCCAAGAACCCAAGTGCGGCCAGAAGCATAGGCGCGCTTGCTGGCAGCGGGATCGGAGCGACTTCGGTAATCTCAATCCTCAGCAGAGAGAAATTCGCTGGATCTGAAAGGAAATCGATCTGCCCGGCAGTGCCGAGAATGTCGCCGGTCGCAAGTTCAACACCGGCAAATTCGGACAGGTCCTGCCCGGCAGTGATCACACCATTTTCGTCGTCTCCCAACGCGATGTCCTGTCCCGCAACGAAGGCGGATCCAAGCAGACCATTGACCTCGGTTCCGGCATCATAAATGTCGGCCCCGGTGACCTCGATGGTCTGATCGCCAAGAAAGTTGCCCGCTGCGTCAAGCAGTTGGTAGGCCATAGGATCATCGTTGCCGATGAAGGTGTCATTCGACGGCAACACCATGGCGAGATAGGTCAGGAAAATCTCCGAGGTGCCATTCAGCGTGAACTGTGTGCTGACGGTTTCGCCCGGCTGAATGGGCGGCGGACCGCTGGGCGACGGCAGGAAAAGACCCTGCGCCGCTGGATCCGCAGCAAGCCGTTCACCGGCTACGGGGCCTGGTGCGCCGGTTTCTGCAATCTCGCGAACGCCCTCGGATGCAGCACTGCCAACGTCGAACGCATCAAAGTCGCCGTTGTGGAACCCCAAATACAAAGGTGTAATCGAAAGCCCACCGCTGGATTGGGTGTTGGTGACCGTGATGCTCAAGGTCGTCGCCGCCGCTGAGGTCGCAAGACCCAAAGCAACGATGCCGACGGCCAGCGAACCGGACGCCCGGAAAAGTTTAGGCATAAAATTCCTCCTGTCAGAGTGATAAATCCGCGCGAACCCCCGCGCGGATGATCGCACCCTAAGCGGGCGCTGAAATCACAAGACAGACACGACCACGTGAGATCGCAGCGTCTCCGCAAGATGTGAAAAGAAAACACATTTGCGTGTCATCCTGAGGATGGCGGGTTTGCGCTGGCAGAAGCTTAGAATTCGATGTCGACGCCTGGAAGATCGACTGCCTTCATCAGATCTCGCAACTCTTGCCGGGCGGCGACGTTCGATATGTTGAGCTGTTTGACCCCGATATCCTTGAGATCCAGCAATGTCAGACCGCGCGGGAAAAGCTCGCGGAAAATGACCCGTTCGGAAAACCCTGGCGCGATACGGAAACCGATGCGTTTGGCCAATTCGGCGACCGCCTGTTCCATCTTTTCCTTGTTGACCATGCGTTGTGCCCCCATCCGGTTTCGCACGACGACCCAGTCGATCGGCGATAGGCCTGCTTGGGCGCGCAGTTGGCGCGCGTTCCAAACCATCTCGGAGTAGACGGATGGGCCAAGGATCGTGGTGCCCGACGAATCGACCCGCGCGAGCAGGTCAAAGTCGATGAAACTGTCGTTCAGCGGCGTGATCAGTGTGTCGGCCAATGAATGCGCCACCTGACTAAGCCGCGTATGTGCACCGGGACAGTCAATCAGGATGAAATCATTGTCAGGTTCAAGCTCGGCAACCGCAACAGAGAGGCGTTGATCATATATGTTTTCGCCGGGCCTAAGGCTGTCGGGGTCGATTTCGGGAAGCTCGTGCACGGCTGGTCCGGGCAATTCAAGCTCTGCGTTGCTGAGGAACGTCTTTCGGTTTTCCGAATAACGACCAAACGTTCTTTGCCGCAAATCAAGGTCGAGCCCACTGACCTTGTGCCCCAATCGCGCCAGTGCCGTGCTGACATGCATGGAGACCGTTGATTTGCCCGCACCGCCCTTTTCGTTACCGACAACGATAATATGTGCCATCGCGCGCTGTCCTAACCAAACGCTTTTTGCTGGACTTTATGGTGAGCGTCGGACCTTGGAAACCGCATATTGTGTTTCCTGACCGACCCCGCGTGGTTTTATTCGATCCTGCTGTGTATTCGGTCTTCTGAAATCTACCCTTGGTAGTTTTCATACGATAAAGCAAAAAAGCCGCGGTCCATTGGACACGCGGCTTTTGGTTTTCGGTGCCGAAATGACCTTAGAAGCCCAGACCTGCATACTTGTTCTTGAACTTTGATACGCGCCCGCCGGTGTCCATCAGTCGACTTGTTCCGCCAGTCCAGGCTGGGTGAACCGACGGATCAACATCAAGCGATAGTGTGTCGCCTTCGTTGCCCCAGGTCGATTTCATCTGGACGATGGTTCCGTCGGTCATCTTTACGTCGATGATGTGGTAGTCGGGATGAGTGTCGGCTTTCATGCTCCCGCTCCTTCGGCTTTGGGTTTGTAATTGGTGACCTCTGCGATCCGGGCCGATTTGCCGCGACGCGAGCGCAGGTAGTAGAGTTTCGCGCGGCGGACGCGCCCGCGACGCACGACTGTTATGCTATCGATATTGGTGGAATAGAGGGGGAATACACGTTCCACGCCCTCACCGAAGGAAATCTTGCGCACCGTGAAGGATCCGGCAATGCCCGACCCGTTCTTGCGGCTGATGCAAACGCCTTCGTAGTTCTGCACACGGGTACGCGTGCCTTCCGTTACTTTGTAACCAACGCGGATCGTATCGCCCGCTTTGAAATCGGGAACGTCTTTCTGAAGCGAGGCGATCTGTTCCGCCTCAAGCTGTGCAATCAGGTCCATCTGACCTTCTCCTATATTGCGCGGGTGTGCCCGCAACGTGGTTGTCGCGCCTCAGAGCTCTGCATCTTCACCGGGTCCAGTCATGCTGCCCGTCAGAGGTCAGGTCGTCATATCCGTTGTGCCGCATGATTTGCTGAAACCGGGGTGGAAAGAACACCCCACAAGCCACACTGGCCGGACAGGGATTCCCCGCCAAGCCCGCGCGGTATAAGGCGGCTCTGATTTCATTGCAAGCGTCGAAAGGAAGGCCCGTTGGTACCTTCTCGTCAGCCTCAAAGGTGTTGACGATCGAAACGGATTTCCGGACACGCATAAGAGACCTATGACCAACCGCGCAAGTTTGCTGAAGTTATTGGGTGGTTATCTTTGCCAACGCCTGGTCCATGGTCGCCGAAGGCGGGCCAAATGTATCAGTTTTTTTTGTGCTTTTTCCAAAGGTCGGGGCGTCTGATCTGCGTCAGTTCCTCTGACATCTGTCGCCGCCATTTGGATACTTCGGCATGATTGCCGGACATGATCACATCCGGGATCTTGCGCCCCGCCCATTCGGCCGGACGGGTGTACTGCGGATGCTCCAGGAGGCCATTGGCATGGCTTTCGGCTTCTGTACTGGCAGCGTTGCCGAGTACGCCGGGGATAAGGCGGACCGCCGCGTCCAGAATGGCCTGTGCGGCTATCTCTCCGCCAGTCATGACGAAGTCACCCAAGGAAACCTCGGTTACATTGAATTCTTCCAGTACACGTTCGTCCACCCCTTCAAAGCGTCCGCAGAGGATCGTCACGCCATCGGCGTGGGCAAGATCGCTGGCCATCGCTTGATCAAACACGCGCCCCCTGGGAGACATGTACAGGATTGGCCAGCGTCCGCGCGCATGGGCCTGCGCTTCGGCCAGTGCCAGTCCAACCACGTCGGCGCGCAGCACCATGCCAGCGCCGCCGCCAGCCGGGGTGTCGTCCACATTCCGGTGCTTGCCTATACCGTGTTCTCGCAGATCATGCGTGTGAAGTTGCCAAAGCCCTTCCTGCAAGGCTTTGCCTGTTAGGGAGGCACCAAGAACGCCGGGAAAAAGATCTGGGAACAGAGTGATGATCCGTGCCTGGAAAACACCGACCAGATCGGGTGTTTCGTCCATCAGGGATTGGGGTTTGAGGTTTGCACGGATCGATTTGCGCCCATGACTCTTCGGGGGGCCGTTCGTCGTCAAAAAAGCCCCTCCGGTGGATTGGCGATGATCCGTCGTGCTGACAGATCAACCGTGGGAACGGCCTGCAAGGTGAAGGGCAAAAGAACGGTCTGATTTGCGCCAGGTACGAGGATTTCCAGCAGGTCCGCCGCGCCGTGGTTCTGAACGGATTTTACCCGACCAAGTGGGGTGCCTCCGGTATCGAAAACTTCTAGATCCATGAGATCGGTGTGATAGTATTCGTCGTCGGGCAGGTTGGGCAGTTGGTCACGTCGGGCAAAAAGCTGCGTGCCCTTCAGCGCGTCGGCCTCTTCCTTGGTGGCAACTTCCGCTATCCGGGTGACAAAGCCGTTTTTTATCGGACGGATCAGAGCCAAAGAGAAAGTGCGCGCGCCTGTTTCGTCTGAAAGCGGTGCGTAGGTCTCGATATCTTCGGGATTTGCGCAAAAGGATTTAACGCGCAATTCGCCATGGACGCCATAAGCGCCGCTGATGCTCCCGACACAGATCAGATCGCTGCTCACGACACCCCCCTGCAAATGCTGTCCTGAAGTGTGCCGCCAGCGGTCTCGCAGCGTTCTGCAATGGCCTGTCGTTCGAAAAGGATGCCCGCCACGAAGGCCACTAGGACAAGGATAAGCGTTCTGAAAAGACGAAACATGACTTGGTTTTGCGTGTCCTCGACCGCTTTGTCCAGAGATCAGCGTGTCTCGATCGACAGGCTTCCAGCGCGTCGTCCCCAGCCTAGGATCTCGAGTTCGGGGGTGGTCGTGTTTTCTTGAGGCCAGCCGATGCAGAAATAGCCGATCAACGCCCATTCGGATGGGATTTCAAGATCTTGCGCGAGCCGCATGGGATCCAGGATCGACACCCAGCCCATGCCAAGGCCGTGCGCGCGCAGGGAAAGCCACAGCAGCGTGACCGCGCTGACGACGGAGTATTTGCGCATCTCCGGCATTGTGCGGGCGCCCAGGCCCCGACCTTTGGCCGTGCCATCATCACAGAAAACGGCGATATGCACGGGCGCTTCGGTCATTCCAGAAAGCTTCAGCTTGGCATATTGTTCTGCCGTCTCACCGGCATAGCCTGCAAGCGCTTCGGCATTGATCTGCCGGTGATTTTCAAGAGCCGCATGGCGCGCCAGGTCACTCTCTACCCGGACGATGCGCCACGGTTCGGAGAGGCCCACGGACGGGGCCATCCGGATCGTGTCGAGACACTGCACCAGCAGCGCCTCGTCCACAGGATCTGTGCGGAAACGGCGCACGTCGCGTCTGACTGCCATGAGGTGCCAGAGCGTTTCCCGAAAGTCTTCGGGGAACGCTGAGGCATTGTCATACTGTTGACTATTCAGCGGTTTCTTCCGCGACGGGCTCTTCTGCTGGGGCTTCAGTTGCCTCCGCTGCCTTGGCGGCTTTCTCTTCAGCGCGGTCCTGGGCCTTCTGGCCGGGTGCGCCTTTTTTCGGGTTCGAACGCTCTTTCTTCGGAAGTGTGCCGGCAGCTTCGAGCATCCGCGAAATCCGGTCTGTGGGCTGGGCGCCCTTGTCGAGCCAGTATTGCACGCGCTCCATGTTCATCTTCACGCGCTCTTCGCTGTCTTTTGGCAGAAGCGGGTTATAGGTGCCCAGCTTTTCGATGAAGCGTCCGTCGCGTGGCATACGGCTGTCCGCAGCCACGATGCGATAAAACGGGCGCTTCTTGGAGCCGCCGCGGGCCAGTCTGATTTTCATTGCCATTTTGTTTTTCCTTTTTTTCCCGTGAGTTGGCACCCACCTTAAGATTGGTGCTGTTTGTGGTGCTGAATGACTTCAGCGATGATGAAGTTCAGGAACTTCTTGGCGAATTCCGGGTCGAGATCGGCTCGGTGCGCCAAATCCTCTAACCGTGCGATCTGCGCCGCTTCGCGGGCCGGATCAGACGGTGGAAGGTCGTGTGTGGCCTTGAGTTTCCCCACGGCCTGAGTGTGTTTGAACCGCTCGCCCAGTGTGTAGACGAGGATGGCATCGAGGCGGTCGATGCTGTCGCGATGCTCTTTGAGAACCTCCGCGGCACGGGCAATCGTGTCGGTCATGCAAGGCCTCCAACGGGCTGAAAACCTAGATCGGTATCACGTCGGTAAAATGTCGGTATTGCGTCGGTGCGCATGTCGGTCCACGAAAAATCAGTCAAACGCCCATCCTTTCGGTTTGAACATCGGATCGGCGTAATGTCCGATCTCCATCTCGATCCCGTGTGCCAACTGGCTGCCGTTCAGCGCTTCCGGGGCCGGATGGCGGTAGACGGCATCCGAGCCGTCAATGGTCGCAGCGTTCTTGTCCTTAACAGCGCCGAGCCGTTCGGCCAGCCGGATGCTGTCTAGGTTCATCGGATCGATATAGCTGACCGCGCCCTCCCAGCCATGATTGTAGAAATAGGCGCGCACAGCATGGGTGGCCTCAAGTGCAAAGCCCTTGCCCGCCTTGTCGGGCCAGATGATCCAGGCGATTTCCCGTTCGGGCCATTTGGCAGGCTGCCAGCCGCCAGCCATGCCGTAGGTCTCGTCGGTCGTCTTGTCGTGAATCATCCACATACCAAAGCTGCGGATTTCCCAATGGCCGATTTCGGCCGCGTAGAGCATCCAGGCCTCATATGCATTCAGCGGGCCACCCATGAAGCGAGCACGGTAGGACGAAAACGTCGCCTTGAAATCCGGGTAATCCTGCGATTCGGGGCCACGCAGGATCAGGCGCCGTGTTTCGATCTGGGGGATGTCGCGATGGCCCATTACAGAACCTCGCGCGGGTAACGATAGACGAGGCTCTCGGCCACACGGCCATCGAGCAAGCCGCCCAATCGTTGCGCAAGACGCAGTGCGCGGCGGTTTTCGGGATCAATGTAGCTAACCAGCGTGTCCCAGCCAAGAGCGGTCCGGGCATGGTGAAGCACAGCTTGGGCGGCCTCAAAGGCGATGCGCTGGCCCTCGGACGTTTGGGTGAGCATGAAGCCAAGCTCCGGCTCCTGATCTCCGGGTTCAAAACCCAAGAGAACGAAGCCAGCTGGTCCGGCCGCTGCGCCGATGGTCCAGACGCCATGCCCATGCAAAAGCCAGTTGCCGGTCATGCTGGCGAAGTCTGCCCAGGCGTCTTCGCGCGACATAGGTCCGCCGAAGTAAGCTCCGCGGCTTGAACAGGCGATTTCAGCATAAGTTTCGAAATCGGTGACCCGTGGGGCGCGCAAGATCAGACGATCGGTTGCCAATGTGGGCAATTTGTTCTGCAGGCTGGCGGCAAATTGCGCGGCGGCACCTGTCGGGGGTGTTTCACAGGCAAACTTCATGAGGCCACCTTCGGATGTCGGTAGACGCAGGCCAGCCCGCCAAGCAGTTCGGTGTCGCGTTCATATGTTGCATCAAGTCGTTCGGCGAGTTTGACCGAACGCGTATTTTCCGGATTGACGTAGGAAATCACGCCGTCGAGGCCCTGATGGCGCGCCGCGTGCTGGCGGGCTGCCTTCGCGGCCTCAAACGCCAGCCCTTTTCCTTCGAAGCCGCCGAAGAGGTGCCAACCAAGCTCTGGTTCGTCCCAACCATCATGCATTGCGATGCCGACCCGGCCCGCGACGGTGCCGCCTGATTTGTCTTCGAGCATCCACCAGCCATAGCCGCGCAGGGCCCAGTGACCGAAGAGGTTCAGAAACCCGCCCCAGGCGCGATGGCGCGGATAGGGGCCGCCCACCCATTTGGCGCGCTCGGATGCGCCGAAAGCCGCGAAGGCTTCGAAATCCTGCTCCTTTGGGCCGCGCAAGATCAGGCGATCTGTTTCGATTATTGGCACGTCCAGACGGGTCATGTCGTGATCGTCCGGACACGTCTGCGACGTGACGAGATCCTTGGTGTGTCGTCGCCGTGCTCGCGATCCTTTGGGGGGATCGTGGGTGTCGGCATGTGCCTCCGGCGGGGATATTTGGAACCCAGAGAAGACATCAGAGATCCTGCGGTCCGGGGTGGCGCCAGATTTGCATCATGCCGAAGCGTTCGTGTGTGAAGTCCTTGTCGTAGGCGGCTCCGAGGCGTTCGGCCACGCGCATGGATGGGGTGTTTTCGGGATCGATCATGCTGATGAGTGTGGTCCAACCCAGGATGTTGTAGGCGTGGTTGCGGGCGGCTTTGGCGGCTTCGGTGGCATAGCCTTTGCCTGTCGCACATTCGAACAGGTCCCAACCAAGCTCGTTTTCAGGGAAACCTTCGGGATGCCAGAGGCCGACGATGCCGACGGTTTGATGGGTCGCTTTTTCGACAAGCGCCCAGCGGCCGAATCCCTTGAGCACCCAATGCCCGGCTTCCAAGGCGAGATTGCGCCAGGTCAGTTCGCGGCTGAGTGGGCCGCCGACGAAATGCGCGCGGGGTGAGGCGTAAAAGTCTGCGAAGACGTCGAAATCGTCGAGTTGGGGTGCGCGCGGGATCAGCCGTTCGGTTTCGAGCTGGGGCGCGGAGAAGGTGACGTTCATGCAGCGGCCTCCATGTCACAAAGCCATTCGGTTACTTGGTCATTATGTGCCGCGACACTGCCGGGCCCGGCACCGAGACGTCGCGCAAGGGCTTCGAAGCTGGCGTTGCCATGAGCTGTATCGTCTGCGCCCGCAGCACTGGGTGGGGCAAAGAAGGCCCCGTATGTTGCAAAATCATCCCGTTGCGGGGCGGGCAAGGTGAGCCTTTCTGTGGTCCGTATCGGGATCATTGCGGCCTCGGATGACGGTAGACCACATCGGCGTCGTCATACCGGGCCGCTGTCGGGTCTTCGACAGCGCCCAGACGTTTCGCAAGCGCGATGGAGCGGGTGTTTTTGCAGTCAATATAGCTGACCAAAGACTTTGGGTGGATCTCGGTCCATGTGTATTCAAGTGCCAATCGGGCGGCCTCATTGGCCAATCCGAGACCTTCGAAGCCATCGAAAAGGATCCAACCGATTTCGGTTTCTGGGAAGTGTGGTGGCTGGGTGATAGCGACCTGGCCGACAAGCGCGCCATCCGTTTCGATGGCCCAGCCGCCCATGCCGCTCAGGGCCCAGGATCCGACTTCGGCGGCAAAGCCGTACCAGAGATGCGCGCGGTTCTTCGGCACGTCCATGTGGCTTGCGCGGGGCGACTGATAGAAGTCCCAGAACGCATCCATATCCTTCATGACATGTGCGCGCAGGCGGATGCGCTTTCCGATTATGGTGGGGGCTTTCGTCATGCGATCGCCTCGGGGCCGGGATGGCGATAGACCATTTGAAGGCCATGGTCGGGCAGATGATGATCCGCTTCGCGAAGAGCGCCCATGCGCGTTGCGACGCGAACAGACGCATCATTGCCAGGAGCGATCAGGCTGATTGCAGTGGTCCATCCCAGCGTGTCGTAGGCATAACGTCTTGCGGCCCGCCCCGCTTCGGACGCGTAGCCCTTGCCGTTGCCCGCCCAGATGTACCAACCGATCTCGGGCTCCGGCCAGTCCAGCGGGTTGTGCAGACCAACAAGCCCAATCGCGGTGTCATCGCCTTTCAGGGTGACCATCCAGCGTCCGTAGCCGCGCACGGTCCAATGGCCAATAACCTGGCAGAGATAGCGCCAGGTGTCGGGTGGGTCCTGCGGTCCGCCGATAGGCTTCGAGGCGTCCGAAATGAAGAAGTCGGCAAACACATCCTGGTCCCGCGCAGCCGGGGCGCGAAGGATCAGGCGCTCGGTTGTCAGGGTTGGTGGGGTGATCATCTCAAAGCCTCGGGGCCGCGAAAGGTACGAGCATTGGGCATCAAAGCTGGTTTGGGGGCGCCTGCATCCTCAACAAAGCCCAGTCGTTCGGCAAGGCGGATGGATGCGAGATTGTCGCGGTCGATTTGTGCGACCAAGTTCGGACCAGACCATGCCCTCAGCACGACATGAGCGGCTTCGAAGGCATAGCCTTTCCCTTCATTGACCGCGTCCCAAAGCGACCAAGTCATTTCATGTTGGTCAGGGTCATCAATCTTCAGGACGCCGACATGGCCGATAGCAACGTCATTCAGTGCAATCGCATATCTGCCAAAGCCGCGCAAAGCCCACTGACCGGCCATGGCATGGAAACGTTCGGCGACGACATGGCGCGGCTTGGGACCGCCGACGCCAGCGGTTCGCGGACCGGTATAATAGGCGATGTATGCGCCAAGATCTGACAGCGCAAAAGGGCGCAGTACCAAACGCCGGGTGGTCAGCATTTTGGGGAGTGATGCCGCGCCGCCGTTGCCTATATCAGGAGAATGCGAGGGTGCCGGTATCTTGGGTTTGGTGAAGCCGGGTGTCATTTCTTCTTACCGAACCCTGAAAGTCCTGAAGGCAGGGCCATGCCACCGCCAAGGCCGGGAAGCTTGCCGCCCATCTGTTTGGCTGCCGCTTCGAGCTGCTTTTGGTCGACGCCCTCCATGCCGGGCATGCCGCCTTTGCCCATCATTGCTTTCATCGCCTGTTTCATCATTCCGCCTTTGCCGCGGCCCAGTTTTTTCATCATGTCCGACATCTGGCGGTGCATTTTCAGGAGCTTGTTGAGCTCGCTGACCTCCATCCCCGAGCCGCGCGCGATCCGCTTTTTACGGCTGGCCTGCAGGATCTGGGGGGCGGCGCGTTCCTTTTTGGTCATCGATTGGATCATGGCGATCTGCTGGCGCAGGATCTTGTCGTCAAAGCCTGCATCCTGCACCTGTTTGGCCATTTTGCCCATGCCGGGCATCATGCCCATCATACCTTCCATACCGCCCATTTTGAGCATCTGTTCGAGCTGCATCTTTAGGTCGTTCATGTTGAACTGACCTTTGGCCATGCGCTTCATCATCTTTTCGGCCTGTTCGGCCTCAATGGTTTCCTGCGCTTTTTCGACAAGGCTGACGATGTCGCCCATGCCGAGGATGCGGCCCGCGATACGCTCAGGCTCGAAGGTCTCAAGCGCGTCCATCTTTTCGCCCAGACCCACGAACTTGATGGGCTTGCCTGTGACAGCACGCATGGAAAGCGCTGCTCCGCCGCGTCCATCGCCGTCCATCCGGGTCAGCACAACGCCCGAGATGCCGATGCGATCGTCGAAGTTCTGAGCGGTGTTTACGGCGTCCTGACCGGTAAGACCATCGACCACGAGTATGGTCTCGCGCGGGGTGGCCACGTCGCGGACCTGCTCGACCTGCGTCATCAGTTCTTCGTCGATGGAAAGACGCCCGGCCGTGTCGAGCATGTAGACATCATAACCCCCGAGGCCGGCTTGCGTTTTGGCGCGTTTGGCGATGGCGACGGGATCTTCGCCTTTGACGATGGGCAGTGTGTCGACCCCGATCTGAGCGCCGAGGATGGCCAGCTGTTCCATCGCAGCGGGGCGGTTGACGTCGAGCGAGGCCATGAGAACGCGTTTGCCGTCTTTCTCGGTCAGGCGTTTGGCGAGCTTGGCCGTCGTTGTCGTCTTGCCGCCGCCCTGCAGGCCGACCATGAGGATCGGGGCGGGCGGATTGTCGATCTTCAGCGTCCCAGGTGCGCCTTCGCCCGTTAGAGTGGCGACAAGTGCGTCATGCACGATCTTGACGACCTGTTGGCCGGGCGTGACGGATTTGGTGACAGCCTGACCGGTTGCTTCTTCTTGCACGCGCTTGATGAAATCGCGGGCCACAGGCAGGGAGACGTCAGCCTCAAGCAACGCCACTCGGACTTCGCGGAGGGCGGTTTTGACGTCGTCCTCGGAAAGCGCGCCTTGCTTCGTCAGGCGATCGAAAACGCCGGAAAGACGCTCTGAAAGGCTTTCGAACATGTGCGGCTCCTCTGACCGTTGACGTTTGCGCCCAATCTAGGAAGGGCAGGTGAAATACACAAACGCCCCCGCGGGCGTAACACGCTGGCGGAGGGCGATCCCCGACACTGCGGGGACCGGAAGATTTTAAGCTTCCGGATGTTGGGTGGCGTTTAGGCCCTGACCTTGGGTGAGTCAAGCGGGGATGAGGTTTTGACGCCAAGCCAGTGATTGATCGTACTGACCATTTCTGCGGCGTCTGACCCACCCTGATAGACTGCGGATAAAGGCTGATCCTTATTGTCGGGGTCTGCAACGTGCAAAAGCACCCGGTGCACCGCAGCTTCTCCGGTCTCCTTTACCGTTTCAAGGCGGGCGCATTGAAGATCGGGGAGGGCATATGTCTGAGTGTGATAGTTCGATATCGTCCGGCGGCGTATAGTGATGCGGTCCTGGCTCCGATCAAGGATCAGTTGCCACCGTTCGATTACAAATAGACCAAGTGTGATCAGGGGCGTGCCGATGATCAGGACGGGCAATGCGTGCCAGTTTTGATTTTGCACGACGACCCACCAACCGACAATCAGACCGAGAAAAGCGATCGCAAACATAACGGACCAGAACCAGGGGCGATGTTCCAGGATAAGCTGTTCTGGAGTGTTTCGGATCACCTTCATGCGGCCATAAAGTATGGCATTTGCGTCAATTTGATGACGTCGTTCAGTTCAGGCGGACAACAGGTCAGCCTTACTTTTGGTTCGTTCGGGCGCGCCGTTCGCGTTGAGGCGTGGGCGGGCCAAGGCCCACATTACCTTATGAACGCTGCCCTTTCGGCGGGTTTGTCTCCCGCCCCAGCTATTCGGCTGCATCGAGCTTGTCTTGGGTCTTGGTCCCGAAATCCTCTGCTGCATGGCGTTCGTGCAATTGCAGAGATGGCTCACCGAAGGTGCGGTTGACCATGCGGCCCCGCAACGTCGCTGGACGCTTGTCGATCTTGCGCGCCCACGCCACGACATTCTCATAGCTCTCCACGTCAAGAAAGGTGGCTGCATCGTAGAGCCGTCCGAGGCATAGCTGACCGTACCAAGGCCAGATCGCCATATCCGCGATCGAGTATTCGTTCCCTGCAATGAACGGCTTGTCCCCAAGTTCTCGCTCCAATACGTCAAGCTGGCGCTTGCTTTCCATCGCATAGCGATTGATCGGGTATTCGTACTTTTCCGGCGCATATGCGTAGAAATGCCCGAAGCCGCCGCCGAGGAACGGTGCGCTGCCCATCTGCCACATCAGCCAGTTTATCACCTCTGCCCGTCCGGGACCGGAGACAGGCAAAAACGTCCCGAACTTCTCGGCAAGATGGAGCAGCATCGATCCGCTTTCGAAAAGCCTCAGCGGCTCCGCTCCGGATCTGTCGAGCAGTGCCGGGATCTTGGAATTGGGATTGACCCCCACAAAGCCCGAGCCGAATTGCTCCCCCTCGCCAATATTGATCAGCCAGGCATCGTACTCAGCCTCGTTGATCCCGGCTTCGAGGAGTTCTTCGAACATCATGGTCACTTTCACGCCGTTGGGTGTGGCCAGCGAGTAAAGCTGGAAGGGATGTTCACCCATCGGCAATCCCTTGTCGTGGGTCGGGCCTGCGATGGGGCGGTTTATGCTGGCGAACCGACCCCCACTTTCGCTGTCCCATGTCCACTTTTCGGGGGGCGTGTAGCTGTCGGTCATCAGAGGGCCTTTCAGATTTGAGGTCGTTTGAAAGGTATCCCGGCGATCCGGGGCCGCAAGAGGCTCTGATGTGCGCAAACGGCGGGCCGTCACGCAGATGACGCAGAATGCGCTTCTATCCGCTCTGCGATACTCAACTTATCTTCGAGATCCAAGCCAAGGTATCGCACCGTGTTGTCGACCTTGGTGTGCCCGACCAAAAGTTGCACT
>CALCOY010000039.1 GCA_937897325.1 uncultured Shimia sp. | reverse complement strand
ACGACCTTCAGGTTATGAGCCTGACGAGCTACCGGGCTGCTCCATCCCGCGCCAATTGCTTTGCTGACTTATGCTGAGTCTTTCGGGACTGCAACCCCATCCCACGCACACCTGTCAAAAAAGTGTCACGGAGATTTGTAGATCGGTCACGGCACCTGGATCACTGCTGTTGCTACCGTATGAAAGCGGTTTTGGTTTCGCTTCAAAGCGCAGCACCCGCATATGCCGATGCAAGCTCAGCAAACCCATGATGCAGATGACGTGGAGATCCCCACATCCACCCCGGAAGGCCGGCGTTATGCTCAGATCTGGAATATCCACGATCAAGATCCCGCACTGATCCCAATTGAGCTGCGCGCGATGTGTCGGCAAACTGGCCGAGGCTCCGACCGCGACGCGAAAGGAAAATGGATGCTGAACCCCGAAGATGTCATTGCCTCAGCGCCTATCGCCGACAGCTTCTTTGAGGGTTTCACAGAGCGTTGCGTTCACGTCGACGACGGGCATGTTTTCTGCCGGATCAAGGGGGATGCCCCCCCTTGCTCTTGTTACACGGATATCCTCAGACCTCGGCCATATGGCACGAGGTGGCACCACGGTTGGCCGAATACTTCCAGGTGATTTGCGCGGATCTACGCGGCTATGGGCAATCGTCGAAACCCGAAAGCTGCGATCGGCACCTGACCTATTCGAAGAGAGAGATGGCGAAGGATCTGCTTAGCCTCATGAATCACTTGGGGCACGCCGCGTTTCTCATTGGTGCAAATGATCGGGGCGCGCGCGTCGCGCATCGATTGGCTGCCGATCATCCAGCGCGGGTCCTGGGCCTTGCCACGTTGGACATTGCCCCCACTCGCGAGATGTATCGCGATGCCACAAGCGCCTTTGCGGCGACCTATTGGCATTGGTACTGGCTGGTTCAGAAGGCACCATTTCCCGAATGGATGATCAGCCATGATCCAAGAACCTTCTGGATCAAGAAGTGCTGTTCAGGCTCTGCCGGGAGCAGCCCTTTTGCCCGACAACCACTGGAGGAGTATCTTCGCGCGTTTTGCGATCCGGCAACGATCCACGCCTGCTGCGAAGACTACCGGGCAGCCTATACGATCGATATCGCACATGACGGTGCTGATCAGACAAAACTGCAGATGCCACTTTTGGCTTTGTGGGGGGCGAATGGCGCGATCGCGGCGCATTTCGACTGCCTTGCTCTGTGGCGTGAGCATGCAGATTTTGTGGCTGGCAAACCGCTGCAAGGCGGACACTATCTGGTTGAAGAAGTGCCAGAGGCAGTCCTTGCAGAGTGGGTTCCGTTCTTTGCCGCACTGGTCTAGGGCACCTAGGGCCGAAAACGCCAATGGTGGTTTATCCCGACGTGCCCTGCCGCTTTTGGCTTCGCAAGGCAAAGCGGTGACCGCCTTTCTTTCTCAACAACTCTCTCGTATGTTTCGTGCGAAGAAAGTGGTTTTGCAGGCACGGGCCTTTGTTGACGTTCAAAAGTGACTACCCCAATGCGTGAAACCGCGCCGCGCCCTCCACGCCGCATGTTTTTGGCAAGCGTGCTATCGGCTCTTGTGGCGGGCGGTGCCGCAGCGCTTGTGTCTTTTGGCATGATCACCACGCCCGAGACCGATAGCTTCGGGTTTTCGCGAAGTACGAACCTGTCCATTGGGGAAGAGGCGCGTTTGCGCAGCTTTCTGATCCCCGCAGTGCAGGACGAGCGGGTAGCGGTGATTGCCGTCGGACATACGGGCACCCGAGGGGATCCTGCCGCAAATCGCGAACTCAGCGAAAATCGCGCGGCTGTGGTCGAACGGCTCGCGCGGGCCTTAGGTATTGATGAGACCCGCATACGCATTGCTGGCGTCGGGGGATCATCCCCCTTGCCCCGTCTAGAGGGCCAAAGCGACCGGTCATATGAAGGCTCGCTCGCCAGGGTCGAGGTGACCCTGCAGGTTCGCAGATGAACACGAAAGCAACACCTTGGATTTGCGCAACAATCGCAGCCTCCCTATCGGTGGCATTTGTTTTGGCGTTTCGGCTTCCTCTGCCATTTGAGGGCTTTTCGGCAGTTGCGGCTGCGATACTTGCTGGCATGTTTACGACGGCCTTGGGCCTTTTCATGCCACCCCACTGGGTATGGACCGACAGCGAACGACTGCATCACGCCTTCCGATCGCGGCACAACATTTCTGACGGGCGGGCGGCCTCGGTGCTTGATGCGATCACAACCGCGCATAGGCGTGCTTCGATCCTGCGGGTGTCATCCGATGATTTCGCAGAGGATCTCAAAGCCCAAACAGAGCAGGCGGCAGATGCGCTGGATGCCGCCGCGCGCGAGATTTTCTACGACCCTGCCGCGCTCGATGCACACAGATCCATCCTGATCCGGGCCGATCTTATTGAAGAAACCGTTTTGGCCCATGCGCGGCTGCGGCACGGGAAGCGGTCGAAGGGGATTGAGGCACAACTTGACCAGTCCCGCAACAAAGTCGCTGCCGCGCTTGCCTCTTTAGAAACTGCTCTTGCTGAGGCCCGGGAGAACGCGGCAGACCGGATCCTGACTGAAGTGAGTGTGTCCTCTGCCACCGCCGAGACCTTGCTTGCGCCAAGGCAGAAAAACATGTCTTCTCGCCGCGTCGATAAGGAAATGAGATAATGCGCCTTCCCCAACTGACAGCATCAATTGCGGCCCTCAGCATGATCCTTTTGGCCGCAGATGCAGTGGCAGAACCAGGCAGCCTGCTGGCCGAATCCGTGACGACAGATGTGCGTGAATGCGGATCGGGTTGGACTGCGGCCATGCCCCTCATCGCCTGGGGTGCAGACGGGGTTGTTGCATATGCGAATGGTGGCACATTTGACGGCGCGCAAGGGCCGCTCGCCGATGCCGGGCTGTCACTTGACCTCGAGGTGGAGGACAATTTCGCCGAACAGCTTGACGCCTACCTGACATGTGAAACGCCCTATTTGCGCGGCACGCTCGGGATGCTTGCCGCAGCCGCACCGGTAACAGAGAACGATCCCCGCACAGAGCAGATCGTATTTTTCAAACACTCGTTTTCGGCAGGTGACGGCATTGTCGGGGATGGCGAGATCTCACAGATTGGGGATCTGGCAGGCAAGCGGATCGCAGTTCAGGCCAATGGGCCTCATGTGGATTTCGTAGGCCGCATCCTAAGCGATGGTGGGCTGTCCTTCGACGATGTGGAGATTGTCTGGACAGCCGATCTGACCGGGGATGGCGACACGCCATCGGCGGCCATGCTGGACGATCGGGCCGATGCGGCAGCAGTCATCTTACCTGACGCGCGGTTTCTCACCTCGGATGGGACGGTAGGTACCGGGGCTGAAGGCTCTGTGCGGGACGCGACAATCCTGATCTCCACGCAAGAGGCCGCATCGGTCATCAGTGACTATATTGCGGTACGGGCCGACTACTTTGATGCGCACCGGGACGATATCGCCCGGATGGTGAACATCTTCTTCCGCGCTGAGGAAGAAATGCGGCGCTTCATGGCGGATGAAGCCGATCCTCGTCAAGCGCAGATGGCGCAACTGATGGCGGACGAATTTCTGGGTGGCTTGCCCCAGGAAGAAGGTGTTTTCCTTTGGCAGGACGCGATCACCGACGGTTGGGCGGGGAACGCACGTCATTTCGCGGATGCCAATGAGGCCCGCCGCTTTGATGTGCTGATGGAAGAGGTCAACATCGCCTTGCGCGGGGCCGACCGGCTAAGTGCTCCGGCGAGCCTTTCCCACGCGGAATGGGATTTTACCCAATTGACCGACGGGCTCAGCGATCTGGACGATCGCCAGATCGCGGCCTTTGATCCCGAGGCAGCAGCAGCGGCGGTGCGGACCTTGCGGCGCACTGGTCAGTTGGACGCAAACACGCGGATCGACTTCGAAGTGTTCTTTGCGCCGGATTCAACCGAATTCCCTGTCGCATTGTACGAAGAGGATTTTCTGGAGATTTTGAGGCTCGCCTCGACCTATTCGGGGGCGATCATCACCGTCGAAGGGCATTCTGATCCGCTCTACTACTTGCAGCGCGAACAGGGCGGCGCTGACAACGCCGAATTGCGCGCGATCCGTACGAGCGCGCAGAACCTGTCGATGGATCGGTCGATTGCCGTGGTGGATGCCTTGGTAGGCTATGCCGAAGACAGTGATCTACGAATGAACCGGGATCAATTCACGGTCGATGGCGTCGGTATCTCCAGCCCGCGCTACAACCCTCCGCAGACCGAAGCGCAATGGCGCGAAAATATGCGGGTCGTTTTCAGAGTTCTGACCGTACAGGCCGAGGCAACCACCTTTGCTCCGCTGAAATAGGAGGGCGGGCCGTGAAAAAGCACTTTCTGACTATAGGGATCGCGCTGATCATCGGGATCGGTATGTTCAGTTCACTGTTCGAAGAACAGGTATCTTTCACGTCACGGCCTGCGGTTGAACCGGACTGGACAGCCATCGCTGCTTGGCCCGATATAGAGGCTGACGAGGTTGAGGCCATTCCGGACCCGAACCGCACATTTACGGCCATTGTCTTGGACGATTCAGGTTCAATGGGCAGCGACATTAACGCCGCGAAGGAAGCTGTCGTGGCTTCGCTCGCGTCGATGGAACCTGAAGACCGATTGACCGTCATTGCACTGAACGCGGGCGAAATCATTCCTTTCATCTCGGTTGAGCAGGCGGCTGGCGTGCTTCCCGACCGGCTCGCGCGCGTCATGAGCGATGGCGGCACGCCCTTGACAACCGCCATGCAAGCGTCCCGCGCCGCATTGATGCAGGAAGCTGCACGCTCTGGTGGCTTTGGCACCTACCGCATTCTGGTCACAACGGACGGGGTGGCGGACGATGAGAACGCATTGAACCTTGAGATAGAGGATATTGCGCGTCGCACCCCGATACAGGTCGCCACGATCGGTGTCGGTATTAGTGGCAATCACATCCTGAGGCGCCCGGACCTTGCCGCCTTTGTCGCCATCGACAATGTCAGTCAACTGGCCGCAGCTTTGCGAGATGCTATTGCAGAAGAGCAGACATTCAGCGCAACAACCACGTTTGAGGGCTCAGATGGGACGCAGGATTGACCTGAATTGGGACGAATGGGATCCCGGCCTTGATACTGATAGTAAGACAATCAAAGAAGTCCTGGCGACGATGCCCGCAGCAGATGCGAGCGAAGTGCCCGAAATCATCAAGAAGTACGAAAACCCCGAATCCCCTGATGCCCTACCGGGTGCGATCCATCTGAACCGACACGATTGCATCCATGTGCTTCTCGGGCGTGGTTTGCATGTCCAGGACGAAGCTTTCATCATCGGCGCGACGATGGGTGCGGCCTCCGACATCACGGATGAGGCTGTCGATACGTTCGTGCGGGTTTCCACCACGGAATACCCGAAGCACTGGCGCTTTGAAGAAGAGCACATCAACTCCTTCCGGCTTGGCGTGGGCTTTGCAATCGACAACCTGTCAAACAAGGACCTGCATCTGATCCCGCTTGAGAATGAGCCTTGGCAATCCATGTCTGTGGCCGAGGCGCGCAAGGAACTGGGCATATCCAAGCACGAATTGCGCGCCTATTTCCGCAAGGCCGAGTTGCTGTTGCCGGGCACGCGCGCATCGCGACGGCTCGACACAAGCTCGCATCGCAAGGATGGCGCGCTTGACTGACATCTTGCGACTGACGACAGGGGTTAACGTCCCAAGCCAATGAAGCCTAGTGTAACCAGCAGTAGAATCAATTTTGACCGGGGCCTGCTGCTGTGAACATCCTTTTTGTCATGTATGATCAACTGCGGTTTGATTACATCAGCTGCGCCGGTCATCCACATCTGCACACCCCGAATTTCGACCGTGTCGCTGAGATGGGTGTGCGGTTCACAAACGCTTATGTACAGTCGCCAATCTGCGGTTCGAGCCGGATGTCGTTCTACACCGGCCGCTATCCGTCGAGCCACGGAGCGCAATGGAACAACTTTCCCCTCCGCGTGGGCGAGCAAACGATAGGCGACCATCTACGTCGATTGGGAATGGATTGCTGGCTGATCGGCAAGACTCACATGCATGCTGATAAAGAAGGGATGGAACGGCTCGGCCTTGATCCCGATAGCGTGATCGGGGCACGGCAGGCCGAATGCGGCTTTGATGTGTGGATCCGGGATGACGGGCTTTGGGCACAAGGCCCTGAAGGATTTTATGATGAGAAACGCTCGCCTTACAACGAATACCTGAAATCGCGGGGATATCCCGCAGACAATCCTTGGGCAGATCACGCGAATGCAGGGGTCAAACCGCCCAACCGGATCGCTTCGGGCTGGATGTACGAAAACGCGGACCGCCCCGCGAACATCCACGAAAGAGACTCCGAGACAGCGTGGCTGACCACGAAGACCATCGAGTTCATGGAACAGGCCAAGGATCCCTGGTGCGCGCATGTGAGCTATATCAAACCGCACTGGCCCTACATCGTCCCGGCGCCCTATCACAACATGTTCGGGCCAAATCAGGTCCCGCCACCCTGCCGCGACGCGATCGAATGTGAAGACGCACACCCGGTCTATAACGGCTATATGAACAGTCTTGTGGGCAAGCAATTCCAGCGTGACGACGTTCGGGAAAAAGTCATTCCAGCTTACATGGGCCTCATCAAGCAGTGTGACGATCATCTGGGCCGCATCATCGACTATCTGGAACACACACGGGCCATCAGGGACACCATGATCGTTCTGACCTCCGATCACGGAGATTACCTGGGCGACCACTGGATGGGCGAAAAATCCCTGTTCCACGACCAATCGGCCAAGGTGCCGATGATCATCTATGACCCGCGCAGACGGGCGAACGCGACGCGCGGTAAGACCTGCGATGCCCTTGTTGAAAGCCTCGATCTGGCGGCGACTTTCGTGGAGGCTGCTGGAGGAGAAGTGCCGACGCACATCATCGAAGGTCGTTCCCTTCAGCCCTGGCTTGATGACGAAACGCCAGACTGGCGCATGTTCCTAATTAGCGAATTCGACTACTCCGGCACGCCACTATGCGAGGATCTTGGCCTCACGCCACGCGATTGTCGTCTATTCATGGTGTTCGATGGGCGCTGGAAGATGATACATGCCGAAGGTGGTTTCCGCCCGATGCTGTTTGATCTTGAGACGGACCCAGACGAATTCATCGATCTGGGCAAGACGGACGCGCATACTGCCGAAATCAGCCGTCTCTATGAGTATCTGGCACAATGGGGTCGCCGGATGTCGCAGCGGGTGACGAAGTCCGACAAGGATATCGAAGACATGCGCGGCAAGGCCGGGCTTAAGGGCGTTCTGCCATTCATGTATGACGGTAGCGAAGTGCCCCGTCCATTGATCAAGCACTATGTCGGCAAAGCCCCCGAACTGCCAGATGAGTAATCCGCGGCCCCAGATGAATGTGACGTTGATCCATCTGTAACCTTTTTGGCCTCGAACAGGATGATCACCGAGTTGACAAATATTGCCTTATCAGCGGCGGGCTGCACCATTCACAGCAAGATCGCTTGATCAATGCTCGGGCCCGCATTTGTAGGCTTTTGTATCGGACCATCAATATGATTTGGGTATTGCCCTGTTTCCGCCCAATCGAGATGTGACTGACAATCTGGACGATGATTGGGACCGGGACCAAAGATCAAGTGCGGTTCAATAAGACCTTACACAGGCTGTAACGCCCCGATCAATCAACCCTACAACCCACAAGCCGGAGAAGGTTTTCTGACCGCTCTGGATACGGGCATCCTGCCGGTCAAGGAAAGTGGCAAACGGTTCTGCATTGCGCGTCGGCATCATTCCGAATTCAGGGCGCAAGGCCAGTGGAAGTCTGATATCAGTGGCAGCGGGCAGCCCTCAAGTCATTGCCCTTTGCCCGGTCATCTTCGCAACGAAGTATAGCGCCGCCGCGCCACCAACCCCGATCAGATCCGAGATTAGGCCGCCTTCAATCATAAAAAGCGCCACGACGATCAAACCGGATCGGACAAGAAGCCCAGCGTTCTTGCCGACCCACCACCCCTGAACGCCAGAGGACAGCAAAAAAACCCCGAAGATTGCTGTTGCACCAGCCCGCATGATTTCAAAAAAAGTGCCATCCATGAGAATGGCGCTGTTGTAGAAGAACATAAACGGCACGATGAAGGCGGATATGCCAACTTTGAACGATGCGATCGAGGTGCCCATTGGGTTTGAACCGGAAATGCCCGCCGCCGCATAGCTCGCCAAGGCCACCGGTGGGGTAATGGCCGACACCACCGCGAAGTAAAAGACGAAGAAATGTGCGGTCAGCATCGGAATGCCCAATTGGATGAGGCCGGGCGCTACAACGGAGGCCGCGACAGCGTAGGCGGCAGTCGTCGGCATCCCCATCCCTAAAAGGATCGAGATACACATGGCAAAGAACAGTGCCAAAAGCTGATTGGCATCAGCGATGCTAAGCAGTACGGACGAGAACCGCGCACCTACGCCGGTTAGAGAGATCACGCCGACGATGATGCCAGCGCAGGCGCAAACGGCGATGATCTGGATCGACATGATGCCCGCAAGCTCGAACGCCTTGACCACAGAGGGTAAACCCATGCGGTAAGGTGTGAACCAGCTCACAACGGCTGCGGCTGCGGTCGCAAGCGTGCCTGCCCGGATGACCGAATAGCCCATGAACAAGGCTACGATCAGGATGATTATCGGCAGGAACAGAAAGACCTGACGCACCATGTCCCGGAACTTCGGCAGCTCGTCCTCGCGCATGCCGCGCATGCCCAGCTTTGCCGCCTCGAAATCCACCATGAAGTAAATCGAGACAAAATAGAGCACGGCAGGAATGATCGCTGCGATGGCGATATCCGTGTAGGGCAACCCCGTTATCTCGGCCATTATAAAGGCCCCCGCTCCCATGATCGGAGGCATGATCTGCCCCCCGGTGGAGGCCGCGGCCTCGACGGCACCCGCCGTTCTAGGCCGGTATCCCACCTTCTTCATCAGCGGGATCGTCAGGGAACCGGTGGCAACCACGTTGCCGGCCGAGGTGCCGTTGATCATACCCATCAGGCCCGAGGCAAATATTGCGACCTTGGCCGGACCACCGCGCGCACGGCCTGCAACCGCGAAGGCAAAGTTGACGAAGTAATCCCCCACTTTCGAAGCCTGAAGGAAGGCCGCAAAAATAATGAAAAGGATGATGTATGTGGATGATACGGCTGTCGTAGGCCCAAGGATGCCAGCATCGGTGTAGACTTGGCTAAAAAAGCGTTCCCAACGGATATCGGGTGCGTTTAAAAAGCCCGGCAACAGATCCCCGACAAACACATAAAGCAGGAACACACCTGCGATAATGACAAGCGCAAGGCCCGCAACCCGCCGCGTCAGTTCCATGATGAGGGCGGTGCCTGCAAGGGCCGCAAGGCTCATCCCGATGGGCGCGAAGGGCGTGCCCGTGGCGTTGCGCATCAGCGTGCCAAAGATCGCAACCAGGTAGATCGCTACACCGACAGCGCAGACGCACAAAACAAGATCAGCAGGCGAGATGAGTGCCCTTTGACGTGGGCGGAGCCAACTGATCCCTATGCCAAGGGATACCGCAGTTATCAGAGGATAACCGTAGTGATACGTTTCAGCTGTCCTGATCCCTTCGTCTATCCCGTTCCACATCTTGCCACCGGCAATCTGCACAACGAATGTCAAAGCGGTGTAGCAAGCGTAAAGCGCTGGCAGCAAAGCAATATAGGCCAGCACATCGAGCGGATGTCGACGGCGCACTTCATCCTTGGGAAAGCCACGCGCAGAAAAGAGGAGAAATCCCAGGATAAGAGCCCCGGCGACATGAACGATCCGGAAATTCCAAGTCTCCATCGGAAAGACCGGCAGTGCTGGTATGTCTATGCCTGTCCAGCCCCGGATCGACCAGCCATTTAGCGCAGCCATGTGGAAAACCGCATAAATGGCGGAGAATGCCGCTATGGCAAGGTAGGTACGCCCAGTAAAGACTCTTCGATTGCTTTCGACGGGTTCGTCGTCCACGCCCTCAGCGAGGACAGGACCCCCATTGGGGCCACCATTTTGCGTGTCGATTGTCATGCGGCAGCCCCCGGACAATTTGGGCGTCTGGCAAGACCCGCCCGAATGGTCTCATCTAAAGCAAAACCACCGGAAAGCCGAGGCCAAAGGTTTCCTGAGGCCTCGACCAATTCGATTGTCACTTGCTAAAGATCTGATCCGCAGGGATATCAGCGCCCGCGTTTTCGGCAAACCATGCGGCCGCACCGGGATGCCAAGTAAGGACACCGGCATTCTTGTCCCAGTTCTCCGGCACGGTTGAACGGGCCGCGCGGTGGATGTTCACCATCCGATCATTGTCCGACATGACAATATCGACCACCGCATTGACGAAGCTGTCAGGCAATTCACAATTCGCGATAGCAAAGTTCCACATCGAAACGGACCGCGCATCTTCTTCAAGCGTCGTGTAGGTATCCGACGTGATACTGAAATTTGCGACGGGGAAGGTTTCAAGGATCTTGGCCTGCTCTTCCTCCGTGAACTCGATAATGTTCACTTCGGTTTGCACTTCAAGCTGGCTTACGGCAGGCACGGGCACGCCCGCTGCGAAGGCGATCACATCCAGCAGACCGTCTTGCAATTGGCCGCCCAGGTCAGTCCAACCACCATTGCGTCGTTCGAAGTTTACGCCAAGCTCTTCCATCATGCGTGGGAAATAGGTGTCGGAGGTTGAACCCGCAGGGCCAAATCCGATCCGCGCGCCGTCGGGGATCTCAGAAATGCTGGTGATGCCTGAAGATGAAAGCGCCGTCACCGAAAACGGCGTTTGATACATCGGGAACATTGCGCAGGCATTTGTCATCTGCAGACCGGGCGCAATAGGGCTGACGCCCTCGATCGCCTCGGCAGCCGGACCCATAGTGGTCATGCCGAACTGCGTGTCACCGGTGTGGACAAGCGCCATGTTCTGGCCCGGACCGCCTGTAACTTCGCCTCCGCCGGTCAGGCCAAGTTCTTCGGCGACAAGGTTTGCCCAGCCGGAGCCGTATGCGAAATAGGTCCCACCTTGGGAAGCCGTCGCAACGGTAAAGCTTTCGGGCCATCCGGTGCGGTCCTGATGGCTTTCCGCTTGCGCTAACGTGGCAGTCAGCGCTGTGGCGAAGGTGAAGGCAGCAAATTTCATGGTCGTTATCCTCCCGGAATAGTCTTATAGACTTTGGCTTGTTCCGCCTTGTCCATACAGGCGCGGCTCGCCTGCGTAAATTGTCTTAAATCGGAAATATCTCAAGACATATACCAGCCGATACGCATAAAAAGTCAGTGATTGCCGCTCTCTACGTTCCGATGCGGCCCCTCCACCCGGCATTTTAGTGTTGCCATCGCAAGGAACCGCAGTGGCCGCTTGCAGCGCCGGATGTCTTGTCCATGGATTTCGGCTTTCTCTCACAGTGTTTCCGGGACGGGCGGGTGCATGTTGAGGGCTTGATGTGGGCGGGTGTGATTGTATTTCTTCAGCCTCTGATTGCTGGCGATCTGTGCCTGTTCGGTGGTCGTGAACCAGCCGGCATTGAAAACCTCCCCGCGCAGCGTGCCATTGAACCGCTCGTTGTCTGATCGGATGTGCTCTGGCACGTGGGCCTAAGCAGCATTGGAAAGAACGCCGTCAGCGTCGACCTGGGTGCGCGCCGTCACCGCCAGGCCTTATAGGGTGTAGATTACACGTACGGCCAAGGCGATGGCTGAAAGGAAGACTATCGGGGGACGGGTGCGTAGCGGCATCGAAAGCCACAGCGATTGATGAGGACAATCCCACTCAGCACGTGTCGATCATCACTGCGCTGCTGGCCTTGGCACCTGGGAGATAAAGGCTAAAGGCGCGCCATCCACACATCGCTCAACCAGAAAAGATCAGACACTTTCCCCGTTCGCTTCTAGAGCCCTGAAGCACACAGCACTTCGGAAATCAATGGCTCCTGAACCAGGCAATTGTGAATTGACTGCGTGCAAACGTACGAACGTCCGGAAATCTACCGAACCGGATGTACTCGCGCAGTGACTTTTGGGCTTTCAAAAGAAAAGCAGACCACCCGTCCAGAACTGTGCTACACCAAACGGGTCCGTATTCAATTGCCCTGGGGAGCGGGGGCAAAGTTAAGAAACCGGATGGGCGTGTTGGGTCGCCTGTTCGACTACAATGAAAATTTGATTTCCTGATGGTCACCCGCCAGTCCGACTCTGGCGCAGGTGAACAACAATTTTGACGCATGATCGATTTCTTAAAAGGGGGGTAATGCATGGCTGCGGGAGCGGAACTGGTTGAATTCAAGGACAATCTCAGAGAGACGCGGATCAATGTCCGCGATCTTCGGAGAGAGGTTTCGGACATGGAGGACTTGGTGGAGCTGGCGCAAGATGCGCTTGAAGCCCCGCGCGACGTCCAGCGTGAGGCCAGCGAATTCCTCTCAACGATCCGGGCACTCCAGTTCAATCTGAAGGTCACCGAAAAGGTGGGGCCGCTGAAAGCGGTCTCGAAAGTATTTGAAGTTGTTCTTGATCGCTTGGAGACAGTTTCGATCCGCATCCGCGACAAGGCGGACGAGATCGCCGACAGAATAGAGGCCTCACCATGGCCAGACAGATTGGAGAGAGCCGAGAAAAAGCTCGAAGACTTCCAGATCGGCCTCTTCAAGACCGAAGAGCGCCTGCAGACGTATGAAGATCGCGCAGCTGGTACGATCCTGGTTTTCGATGTCGTTGGGGCGCCTCTCAATACACTCTCGGTGGCGACCGATGCAACGGTGGCGCCGATCAATGATGCGATGGATGAGATCAACGCGTTCTACGACGCGATCGAAGCGGAAGTTGACGGTTTCAAGGCGCTTTTTCGAGCGGACTTGATCGATCCGATCCTCGATGTCGAGGCCAGTTTTGGTTCCATAAATGCCGATCTGGATTTTATTGCCAGCCCGTTGCGATCGGCCTATTCGGCTCTAAAGCCGATCGAGGGTCTGCTTGATGCGGTGGGACTTCTTTATGCGTTGACTGTCGAGCCGGTGATCGACTTCCTGCTCGACACGTTGGGGATCAGGGATCTGCTGGAGCGAGTGGCGGACGAGATCGACAACGCACTGCCCGATCTCAATGTGCTCGATCCTTATCTCGCCAATCTCGAAGCAGCCTTTGCCGAACTGGACGATTTCCTTGATCCGGGCTGGAACCTCAATATATCGACTTTCCTCGACGATATCGGCTTTGATGTCTTCGACGCTGCTGACAGCAACGCATCTGGTCGGCTTCGCATCGGTGAAACCGATGACGTTGATGGCGCTGAGGTTGCGCGCAATGAAGTGCTTCAGGGTCGCAACCTCGACGAGGTGCTGGACCCGGGTGACGGTGATGATACGGTCAACGCTCTGGGTGGCAATGACGTCATATTTGCCAGCCCCGGTGCCGACACAGTCAATGGTGGGGCGGGCAATGACAGGCTGATCTTTTCCGGAAACTTCACTGATTACTTCTACACTTACGAAGAAAGCGGCGGGCCTTACGTTTTCCAACACCTTGGGTCCGGGGTCGATGGCTATGAGACAGCGGACGATATTGAGGAATTCGTCTTCAAGGACTTCAGCCTAACCGCGAACCAGCTTGAAAACGCGGTGCGACAGGTCAATACGTCACCGTTTGTAGGTACCGAGCAGGCCGACTTCTTCTTTGCCCAAGTCTCGGGCGTCGTCATCAGCGGGCTGGGCGGCGATGATCGCTTCACCGCGTCTGACGGGGCGGATTCACTTGTGGGTGGCGCAGGCAACGATACCTTTATCACCTATCGCGGCGCGGATACTGTCCTTGGCGGGCCAGGTAGTGACACCTGGATATATGCAGAGAACCCCGCCCCGGGCAATTCGTTCTCAACGGCATTTCTGGACAGCGGCACGACCTGGGACGGCGACAGCGCCGACACGCTTAGCAGTATCGAGAACGTCACGTTCGTTGACGACCGCGACACCGAGATCCGAGGCACATCCGGGGCCAACAGGCTGGCCGGAGCGGGTGGTGAAGATCTGATCCTGGGCCGGGCAGGCAACGATCTGATCATGGGCAACGCCGGTCGAGACACGCTGATCGGCGAGGCGGGTGCCGACACGATGCAAGGTGGTGCAGGCAACGACATGCTTATCGCCGGAGAGCCGGGCAGTGCAGCCGATCAATATGACGGCGGCGAAGGTTATGATCAGCTTGTCTATGCCCGGGACTTTCAGGCTGTAAAAGACATCGAGAATGCAAACAACCAGCCACGCGACATCGAAGATATTGCGGGCTCGGGGCCAATCCGTGTCTTTGCGGCGGACGGTCGCGTGCAAAGGCTTTCCAATGACGGCACCCAGGTACTCGCGGTGGATCGGTTCCAGAGGGTCGAATCCGTCGTGGGCAGTGATCAAAACGATACGCTGGTGGGTGCGGCTCCTGACGACGATGGGCGTTTCGTCCTCAACGGTGCGGCAGGCAATGACACGCTTATCGCAAATGGCGCCTCTCAGCTTTTGGGTGGCAATGGTAACGATCTCTTCCGGCCCACGGGCGGAAACGCAACGATTGACGGAGGCAACGGCCAAGACACAGTCAATCTGGCGGCCCTTGGCGCGCTGCGATGGGAAATCACACCAAACGGAAACGACCGGGTTCGCGCCGAAGGTTACACGCCCACTGATCGCGACACCGGGATCAGCCAGTTCATTGGGCGGGGTGGCCTCGCCTATCAAGGCAATATCGGATTTGTAGAGCTTTTCATTCTCGGCGATGAAAGTGACGAATTCGCGGTTCAACAGATGTCGGGCGAGGTAAGCGTGCGCGCGGGCGATGGCGATGACGATCTTGACGCCCGCGCGTTTGGGGGGGGCAGTTACGAGGTCGCGTTTTTCGGCGAGGCCGGCAACGACACTCTCTCGCTCAGTTTCGAGGACGGATATCTCGATGGCGGGATAGGCGATGACGAAATCCGCATTCTTACCTCGTCGGACGATGTGATCGCCCTTGGCGGCGCTGGCAACGACTTTTTCGATGTGGGGCGCATGGGCGGACGGCTCGATGGCGGGTCTGACTACGACATTCTCAACATCGACACGTTCGGCACGGATGTTTTTATCAACCTCAGGACGGGGATCATCACGACGCCCGGTAGCCTCAACAGCGTCGAGGCTGAGATTTCGAACTTCGAAGAAGTCCTTGGCGAGGATGGAGAGCGGGACATCGTCACCGGGTCCGACTGGGACGAACAGATATCAGGGCGTGGGGGCAACGACACCCTGCGTGGCAATGGTGGCAACGACGCCCTGTTCGGTGGGCCGGGAAACGACTCAATCGATGGCGGATCGGGCGATGACCTGCTGCATGGCGGTCTGGGTAACGACACCCTCATTGGGGGCAGTGGACGAGACACGGCGTCATACATCTACGCCTATCCGGGTGGAGATCGCGGCGAGCCTATTGCGGAGGGTTTTGGCAATCTCATCATCAACCTATCACTGGGCGCTGCCTCTGGCGGCGCGGGCAGCGACCGGCTGGACGGTATCGAAAACGCAATAGGCGGCGCGGGTAATGACACAATTGTCGGCTCAGGCGGTGACAACGCGCTGACAGGCGGATTGGGCAACGATCTCCTTGAGGGCCTTGATGGTGCCGATATCCTGACCTTGGGCGAAGGCAATGACTTCGCCGATGGCGGTGCTGGCAATGATATTTTCGTACTGGGTCCAGGCAACGCAACGCTGCTCGGCGGAACGGGCGATGATACGCTGGATCTTGGTAATATTGCAGGCGTGGTCGAAATCGATCTTGCCTCTAACAGCTTTGTTGCCTCGGTCATCGAACAGAAACCCGTCTGGGCCAACGATGGAACCGAAGGGCAGCGCAGCTATCAAGGTCAGGCATTGACCCCACTCGGGGTGCTCGAGGCCGATCCGATCTTCTCGAATTCGGTCAATGACACGACCCGCACGCTCCCCGCTCCGCAATCTTTGGAAGCGGCGGCCTTCGAAGTGGCCTTTCTTGATGTCACCCGCAGCTATTCGGGGACATTTTCGAGCATCGAGAATTTTGTCGGTGGGACCAGTACGACGATCGTGTTTGGGGGGCTATCGGCCGACAAGATCAAGGGCGGGATAGGCGATGACCGACTGGTCGGCGCAGGTGGGGCAGACCTGCTGGAGGGAGACGACGGAAGAGATACTCTGAACGGTGGCGCCGACAATGATACGATCGTGGGAGGTGCGACGGATGCGGATCTGCGCGATGTCATTTTTGCTGGTTCGGGGAACGACAGCGTTGACGGCGGACATGGCAATGATCTGGTCTATGGCGGCGAAGGTGCCGATACCCTGACCGGTGGGTTCGGCGTGGATGAGATCATCGGCCAGGACGGCGATGATCTGATCGCGGGCGGCGCTTGGTCCGATCAGATCTTTGGCGGGGCTGGAAATGACTTCATCAACGGGGGATTTGGCTTCGATCGCGTAAACGGAGGGGGTGGAGCCGACCGCTTCTACCACGTAGGCGTAGAGGGTCACGGTTCTGACTGGATCCAGGACTTCCAGCCCGCGCAAGGCGACCGTTTGGTATTTGGTGGCAGTGCCCGGCCCGATCAGTTCCAAGTGAATTTCGCCAATACGGCTGGGGCTGGCAATGCGGCCATAGATGAGGCGTTCGTAATATACCGGCCCACGGGTCAGATCCTGTGGGCGCTTGTGGATGGGGGGGCACTTCCGGCGATCGTAGTCATCTCAGACGAGATCGGCTTCAATCTGCTTTAGCATGTTGATCCAAGTACCTTCCCCTTAGGAAATTTGCGGGCCTGACAACATGCGTACAACGCCATTCCGCAAACAGGCGGTGAAGTGGCGATCACCCCCCTTGGGGCCGTTACTCTAAATCCAGCAAGTCCATCTGGCATTGCGCAATTTTTGAGTCACTTGGCGGTCTTGCTGACTTTCCCCCGCGACCAGGGCCGGTTTGATCTGTAGTCTTACGGTTGGGTTTTGGTGTTGAGCGGTAGCGTGGAGACCGCAAGAACATCAAGCGTGGGCGCTTGGCGTCGAAGTGATCTCGTCCGCGTCTTCGGGTCGCTTTGGGCTCGTAAAGCAATGGGAGGTCTCCGTTTCATCTTAGACTCTAAGGATAGAAGGTGAGACGCGAACTCTTGGCGATAAAGAGCAGAGCATCAGGGGTGCGCAAAGATGTGCGAACTCAGACGAGCCCGTTTGAAATGACCTTGGAGGACAGCAAAGACGAGATATTGGGTGAATGCGCTCCTTCCCGATCGGGCTTCATACGGATGGTTTTGGCTCGATGAACGGGTTGATACACTCTGGAGGGAGAAGCTGCAGACTGGTCGCACCGAAGGTAACCGCGTCAATGCTGCTACGATTCCCGGTATCGGTCCGATGATCTTGATCGCGATGGCAGAAGCCATCGGCGCTTGCAGGGCCTTCGGGCGCTGGCGCGAATTTGAGGCGTCGGTAAGCTTTACACACAAGACGGCGTTTGAAACGCCAAGCTCAAGCTTCTATCGAGGGCTAACGCCGGGCCGCCGCATGGCTTTCGCGACTGGAAGAGGCACTTAAAGGAGTAGTCTACCGAAAAAGTCCGACGGCCTAAACGGTTCGGTTGGACTTTGTTAGCGATAAGCGCAAGGTGCGCACGAAACTCAGAGAAAACCACCACGGGCAGGCCGATCGGTAGGCCAGACGTGTCAGCGCGATTTCCAACGACATGTCAGAAGTCATTTGTGAGACCAACCACTCCATGTATTTGGGCTGCGCACATTTTGTTGTCTTCTAGCCTGCGATTTTCGCTTGTAGTCTCGACAAAGAATGAGAAGCGAACCGGCAGCACTTTATTCGACTGTGTCCAGCCAATTCATCCAGGATTGGCTTTTGGCTCTCAAGCAGCTCTGTGCGGAAGACCACTACGCATACTTGCTCCAAAGATCCGATCTGCCAATTGTCCATGGCACGCCCCATGGGCGCGTGACATTGGATCAGATCGTGTGCCTGTATCAATTGGCCGCGGTCGAGACAGGGGACGAGATGATGGGGCTTTGGTCGCGCCCCATCCGATCTCGCGCCTTGCAGCATCTGCTGACCTCAATCCGCGAGTCGACGTCACTGCCCTCGGCACTATACCGGTTTTCGACATTCTGGAACCTGCTTTTGGACGACCACCAGTTCGAGCTGATCGAAACCGAAGATACCATAACGCTCAGGCTGATCCCTCAGAATAACTGCCCGCCGCAGCGTTTCGGACATATGCTGATCCTCAAGCTGGCACATGGGCTGTTGTCTTGGCTCGCGCGCCACGAAGTCCCGTTGAGAGCCGTGGATTTCGTTTTTGAGCGCCCCTCTTTCGATGAAGACTACGCGCTCATCTTTCCCGCCTCTGTTGGTTTTTCCGCAAATGCTACCGCTATCCATTTCGAGACCGCTGCCTTAGGGCCAGTTCAGATACGCAGCACGAACGATCTTGACCGCTTCCTTGAAAATGCACCGCGCGACTGGATCTTCACGCGGTCACAAGAACATACCCAATCTTTGCGCGTGCGCGCGTATCTCAGCCAATCAACCTGGGAAGACGCGCACCTGGTCGGGGCGGCCGAAGCGCTTCACATGACGCCCAGGACGCTGATCCGCAGGCTTGAGGCTGATGGTACGTCCTTCCAGTCCATCAAGGACGCGCTGCGCCGGGACATCGCGATCCGGCGCCTGCAAGTGGGAGAAAAAAGTATTGAAGCGATCGCGCAGGATGTCGGGTTTGCCTCTGCCGCAAGCTTCCACAAGGCGTTCCAGAGATGGACCGGCGCGACCCCGAACTCATACCGACGCAGGAACCGGATCTCCGTCTGACTTTGTCACTTTTGGACAATCGGCTGTCATTGGGCGAGATGGCTAGGGCGCGATTAAAGCGCTAATCATCTAGTAAGTCGAAATTCCGCAGGCGGTGCATCGTCAATTGCCAATTTCTGTTGGCAAGATCGGAGATGTACGCGCAAACCAAAGGACCAAGCCCATGTCGGACAAACTCGAAACCATACTCGCCGTGGCCCGAGATCACGCTTGCAACGTTATCGCACCCAATGTGGGTGCTTGGAACGCCGAGGGGGCATGGCCACGTGCGGCGTCTGATAAGGCGGGCGCGGCAGGGTTGACCGGGATATATGCATCTGAGGATTGGGGTGGGCAAGGCTTGCCGCTTTCCCAGGGCATTCAGGTCTATGAACAGCTGGGTTTCGGCGACGGGGCCTACGCCTTCGCCTTGTCGATGCATAACATCTGTACTTTCGCAGGCTGCGGATACGGAACCGATGCTTTCAAAGAGAAATGGGCTCGCGATCTGACCTCGGGCCGGAAGCTTGCAAACTTTGCCCTGACAGAGCCGCAGTCCGGCTCCGACCCCGTGAAGATGTATACGCGCGCCACCATTAATGGTGACGGCACTTGGACGATCAGCGGGGCCAAAGCTTGGGTTAGCTTGGCGAACGAGGCAGACATCTATTTCACCGTTGTCAAAACCAGCGATGCCCCTGGCCACAAAGACATGGCAATGATTGCGATCCCCGCAGATGCGCCAGGGATCAGCTTTGGCCCGCTCTATGACACACCGTCTTACAACTTTCTGCCTATGTCCGAGATGTATCTCGATGAAGTGAGAGTCAGCGAAGACAACATCATCCTGCCGATCAGCCAAGGCTTGCAAGGCTCGCTGATGGCCATTGATATCGCGCGCGTCTCAATCGCATCGGGCTGCTGCGGCTTGATGCAGGCAGCTCTTGATACCGCACTGTCTTATTCGAAGAACCGTAAGATGTTCGGCGGAAAGAACCTCGAATTGGATGGTATCCAATGGATGCTGGGTGAAGTGGCAACCGATCTTGAGGTGTCAAAACTGCTTTATCGAAAGGCGGCAGAGGCGCTTGGCACACCGGAAGGCCCGCTTATGGCGGCGCATGCCAAGCGCTTTGTCCCCGATGCCGCTGTGAAAGCCGCGAACACGTGTACGCAGGTTCTGGGTGGCATGGGTTTGCTGCAGCCCTACGGTCTAGACCGCCTGTCCCGCCTCGCCCAGATGCTGAGGATCGTCGACGGCACAACGGAGATCAGCCGTGTCGTCATAGGGCGCGCGTTGCAAAAGCGCGCTTATGGTTTGCCCGATCTTCCAATTCCTAAGGGATACGGTGAGGTCAACGAACAATCCGCAACTATGGCCGCTGAATAATATAACATAGCTTGGCGCAAGCCAGCCTATATGTTCATTTCTGTGATTTGGTGGATCGGGTTCACAATGAGTCTATGTGGCTCTGAGGTCGATATTTTGCAGGTGTATTCGTAGGGCGTTGGGCCGGTGAGTGTTTTCAAGCGACGGGCTTATTTGTAGGCATTGAGGAAGTCGGCCGGATGCGAGCGAAGCTGATCGTGGCGCTCGGAGGGATCTCGTCGTCCTGGAGGGGTGATTGTGCGCGCCGTCAGGCGCACCGATAAATGAGACGTTTCCGGGGACTATCTCTGTTTCGGTGTAGTTCACCGCCAGATCCGGGGCGATGGCGTCGAAGTCGATGTAAAAAGCCAACCGTTCGCCGACGGTGAGAAAGTAGATGAACGCTTCGCCAAACGCATCCCAATGAGCAGTCATCTCCCTATCTGTTGCTTGACCACTTGGAAACGTAAAAATGTCTCCCGCATTCAGCTTACCCTGCCTTGGTGTATGAGGCGCTGGTAGCAGGTGTAGAAAGCCTTGTGGCACCTCATCCATGAGCGCATTGGCGTTTGTGTACCACACACTGAAATGCACCCACTTGTGCCAAGGATCCGTCGTGTCGCCTCCCGGTGCAAACCTAGGCCTAGTTTCGTGCCATACATCAGCATATTGCTCGAAACGTAGGGCGGCTGAGCATTGAAAGCGCCAGCGCTTCGGTCTTCGTCATCAACGTAGGCCCTAGCAATTTTCCGCTGACGCGCCGTTGGACTTACTAGGTCAACACGTGAGGGCTAGTATTGTGCAGGCGCTGAGTTTTTTTCGAGAATGATCCGTGTCGCGGCGATTCGGCCAGGCGGCCTTTCTTGACTATGTGCAAGGGAGGGCTGCGGCTTGAACGTCTTCTCCCAAATGGACGCCTCCGATGAGGCGCACCGGGCAGAACATCGCATTCCTCCTGATGAACGGGCTGATACCGGCGAGCGGTCCCGCTTCTATTGCGCGGCCACACTCAAGGGGCAACAGGTCAAACCTCGTGAATGGCTGGTGCATGGACTTATCCCGCAGAAGACCGTGACGTTGTTCTCCGGTGATGGCGGCACCGGCAAAAGCCATGTTGTCCTTGCAGCTCGCCGTTGGCGTCGCCACCGGGCGCGGTTGGATCGGCAGGGCCGTTTCTGGGGGTCGTGTGATCTACATGAGCGCCGAAGATGATGACGACGAGCTTCATCGCCGCCTGGATGACATTCTGCAGGCAGATGGGCGCATATATGACGATCTGCATGGCCTCACCCTCCGTTCCGTCGCAGGCGAGGATGCGTTGCTGGCCGTGGATAGCCAAATGGCGCTCATGCAATCCGAGCTATTCAAAGAACTGGATGCGCGCGCTGCTGATGCGAACCCAACTTTAATCGTTTTCGGCACGTTGGCTGACGTTTATCCAGCCAATGAGTATGATCGCGCGAAGGTTCGGCAGTTCATAGGCATCCTACTTGGCCTTGCCCTGAAACGAAACTGCGCTGTTCTTCTGCTGGGTCATCCCGTCTCTTACCGGTTTGTCCAGCGGAACGGGTTCCTCTGGATCTACGGCTTGGAACAACTCGGTTCGGTCGCGTCTCTATCTATCCCGGATCACCGACAACGGCTTTGAAGCTGATCCTGATCGCCGCGTGATGACCACCATGAAGGCCAACTACGGTCGCATCGGCGAAGAGACCCATATGAAATGGCAGGCTGGTGTCTTCGTTGCTGAGGCCTCCGAACAGGGTCTTGGCAAGCTTGCGGCGGGCGCAAAAGCTCAACGTGTATTGATGAAGCTGTTGGCCGAAATCACCGCGCAAGGACGGCAGGTGAACCACACTGGTGGAACGACATACGCACCCAAGGTCTTCGCTGAGCACCCTCAGTCTGAGGGCATGACAAAGCGGGCCCTGAGGTCTGCAATGGAGGGCCTTTTGGCTGCTGGAAAGATCAAGGCTGAGCAGGACGATCCGCCATCAAAACGCCGGTCTTTTCTGATGGAGGCAGGCCAATGATCGACCTTCCGACCCTCTTCCGTCCCCCACTTCCGACCCCTACCAAAGTGGCTTCCAACCCCTTTCCAACCCCTGTGTTCCACTATCCCCACAATCGGCGTTTTCGATGTCAGAGCGAGGTATTACAACCAGTTTGTCCGTTTGGTGTAGATAGTTGACTACTAGCAGCAGCCACAATGCTCTACATCTGCTATTGGGGGAGGAACGTGAAGACAGCTACACTTTGTGTTGAAGCACATGGTAAACAAAAAACGAGGCGGTCATATGTACAAGACCTGCCGCGCCTACGACGGAGCCTACGCCCCGGGGCCTCGCCCGTTCAGGGCTGAATTGATCC
>CALCOY010000038.1 GCA_937897325.1 uncultured Shimia sp. | reverse complement strand
CATCGGCCCTGGCCCTGCCAGTGACGGGGCAAGTGACGGGGCCAGTGACGGGGCCAGTGACGGGGCCAGTGACAGGGCCAGTGACGGGGCCAGTGACGGGGCCGGTTTACCAGAATGCAGATACAGATGGCTCAGGAGTCCCGAAGCTTCCGCGCAGATTCCTTGATCGCGTCATACTGTCCAGAGGGACGAAAGCGCCACAGGTAGTCCGGCAGCACTGCCGACATCGCCACAGGTACGATGGCCAGATCTTCGAAGCTCATTGCGTCCTTTGCTACGACATTGTCGTTACGTAGGTTTCGCACCTGGTCGCGGGTGATCTGAGCGGGCAGAATCCCGAAAGTCAGTCGGTTCAGAAGGTCAAATCCCATCCCCATAAGACTTGCTGCCCAAAAAGGGATGTTCAGTATCAAACGCCTGCGTCGTATCACGTCCAGCATTTCCTCCATAAGCTGCCGGAAGGATTTCACATCCGGCCCGCCCAATTCGTAGATCCCGGGCGCCACGGCTTTGACCAAAGCCGTCTCGGCCGCTTTGGCAACGTCATCAACATAGACGGGCTGGAAGAGGGTATTCGCCCCGACAACCGGTAAGATTGGACCCAAGCGGGCCATGGACGCGAAACGATTGAAGAACTGATCCTCTGGGCCAAACACGATGGATGGCCGCAGGATCACCGCATTCGGCATATGATGCAAAACGGCGGTCTCGCCTTTTGCCTTGGTACGGGCGTATTCACTGTAAGAGACCTCATCTGCGCCAATTGCCGACACTTGCACCATGTTGTCGACCCGGTGAGACGCAGCGATCCGCGCGATCCGCTCTGCCCCTTCAGCCTGCACAGATTCAAATGTGTTCTTGCCATCGCCTGCCAGGATGCCGACGCAGTTCACCACCGCGTCAGCCCCTTGCATTACCTTCGAAACGGAGGCGTCATCCCGAATGTTGCAAAAAACGGGTTCGACTTGGCCGACCACGCCGTAGGGTTTGACAAAGATCGCCTCATTCGGACGTCGAACTGCAACACGCACGCGCCAGCCCGCTCTCGCCATGCGTCGGGCGATGTACCGCCCGACAAAGCCTGACCCGCCGTAGATCGTCAAAAGTCTTGACATACGTAGACCTCACTCTGCTCTAAGAGGCGAAATAGCGCCCGGTACACATAGGGGCAAGGCGCCAATCCGAAGTGCAGCTCGAAGTGTAGTCCATCCGAGATTCCGTTTGACACCGAGATGCTCTGCTTTTAGATCGCAATCCACCACATCTGTGCCCAGATGGCGGAATTGGTAGACGCGCTGGCTTCAGGTGCCAGTGTCCTTACGGACGTGGAGGTTCGAGTCCTCTTCTGGGCACCATATCCCAAATCTGGGCTTTCCATTCCCTTTAACGCTTTGAATGGTAACGCTATTTCTGGGATTCTGGTGCCCTCAAATCGGCAATATTTCAAGCGGCTTTTGAAGGCCAGTTTGAGTACCAAACAGCGTAAATGAACCTGCGCCTTTCCCGATTTATTCAAAATTTTCCACGGGTTTGCGAGGAATGTAAGTGCGGGTTCTAGTTTTTCCTCGAACGTGCCTTTGGGCTCGGATTGTTTGGTGAAGTTTTCGGCTAGACGTGCTTTGGTGCCTTCAGCATAGGTTAGTGAGCCGGTTTACTGGGTCAAGCCCAGGACGCCGGCACCGACCGCCCTGCCGCGCAGATCTCCATCGCATGATCGCGATTCCAGCTCCGAGTTTCCTTGGCCGTCAGACGCCCCTCGGATTTTCGATGATTGACAATCTTGCGTCTACTTTCGCTGACTTTCAGACATGCGCGCGCTGGCGGGCCGTTCAAGGCCGCGCCGGGGACAGAGGCCGTCCCGAAGAGATTAACAACCGCCCGGCGCTCGGTGGCATTTAACCCGTTCACAACCATCGGTCCAAGCAGCAGAGATTCCGACAGACATCCATTTGCGGTGACAACCTCATGCCGGTCACAGGCGAAGTGGACCCACTTGATTTTGTTTTTACCCTTCATATGGCGGATGCCCGGCAACGCTGTCAGGGATTTCGCAGGGGCAAAGGCTTCGCTGGTGAAGAGCCCGTCCAACTGCCCGGCGCCGCCGACAAGGATGCGGTGTTGCGGTGAAACGATCAGGTCCTGCGCGGGATGGCCTCGGCCCAAGGCCCCGGCCTTTATCTGCACTGGTTTGGCCTCTTCCTCGACCTCTCCCAAGGCATGGTCGCTGCTGCGGGTCCAGCGAACAATTTGCTGGCCGTGATCCAGCGTCATCACAAGGTCGCCGGGTTTCAGCATCTCGACAGCGCGCGCGCCGTCCGGCGTGTCGATCAGCACACCCTCTGCGTAACAGACAATGCTGCTGTTATCCACGGACCGTTCAGCGCTAGAGACGAACATTCCATCGAAGTTATCGTTGAGGACGCTCGTCAGTTCGAGCGACTGGATATTCAGATTGTCGAGGTGTGTTTCGTCAGTTGGAACGATATACGCTTCGCCGTTCGCAAGCTGCGCCACACCCACCCTTGTCGTGATCGTCGAGCCATCACCGAGTGTGACAATGGCGTTGTAGCTTTGAATACTATCGAGCCCGCTCGTAGCGTCATCTACGGTTATGCTTTCCTGACCGCCAAGGTCATCCTCCCAGATGACATCATCACCATTTCTGTCATTGGAAACGGCGGTCACAAACGACATCTCGGAATTGTCAAATGTGCCTAGCAGCGAACTGGCATTCTCAGTCTGGAAGTTGCCTTCGGTGGGGTCTAGGTCGGCGAAAGACCCTATGCTAATCCAGGTTGCCATTGAATTGTTCCACTTCGGACTGGTGGTAGGAAAACAATGGGAGCAGCTTGAGGAGAAGGGATTGACGAATGGTTTAACTGCTTTCTTAGACTCTCAAAAAAAGGCGGTGGAGGGGATGGGCTTAAGGAAGGAGCGTGCGGAACCGGCTTAGTCGTAGGGCGCAAGGCACCGGATGTAAGCCTAATGGCATGTGACACAGAACTAATTGTGATGCTTGAATATGCCCCTCAAGCGGGCCCGTCATCACTGCCTTTTAGGTTTTCATTCTCTTTCATATATTCGTCAAAAGCGTAGCTCTGGGTTCGTTCTATGAAGCCGCAGCAACCCTCCATCAGCAAGCGGTCTCTGCAACGCCAGCGCCTTATCAACCGGCGCAGTCAACCAGGTCTCAACCCCAACCAAACTGGTCAGCACCACCGGCATAGCTTTTGGATGCACCTCGGCTACGACCGCATTTGCATCCGTTGTCAGAAAGCCAAACAGGTTGTCGGTTGTCTCCCCATCCTTGAGCTTGCGCACGGATGTCCAGCGCGTCCAGATGCCCGCAAAGAACGCCAATGGTCGCGTCTCATCTAGAGCGAACCATACGGGTTCAGAGGGCTTCCCTGGCGCATTGTACGGCTCAGAGAACGCATCGAAAGGCACAACGCATCTGTGCGCCTCCCCAAACCATCTGCGCCACTGTGGAGACTTGGTGTTGCGAATGTTGGTTACGCCGCGATCCGTTCTCTTGCCCTTAAGCGTAAAGGCCGGTGACGGCATACCCCACCGAATCATGGTCAACGCCCGTCCCCCTTCCATATTGGCCACGACTGGCGCGTCATAGTCTGGATAGACTTCGGGCAAAGGTTGCAGGTTGCCGGTTGCGTCTGTGATCCCGTCAAAGAGCGCGCGGATCGCGGCCTGACCTTTCGTGATCGAGTATAGATTGCACACCCCTAGTAGCTCCCCAGCATCTGCCGCAGCGTCCATCGCTGGAGATGAATATGTTCGTGAAAGTGTTCCATCGGCAAGCTCAAGCTGCGGAAAGGCCGCTACAAAGCTTTGAGCAGTCTCTACGTCCAGAAATAGAAGGCGGCTGCATGGCCTTCGGAGTGCTTTGCATAGCCCCCGAAACCAACCTTGGTGTTGAGCCAGTCGTACATGGCCGTGTAGCTTTGGCCGAAACCTCTTTTTGGCACGCGGAATTTCACACGCACCGGAAAGGCGCGATCATCAATCTTCTTCTGCG
>CALCOY010000037.1 GCA_937897325.1 uncultured Shimia sp. | reverse complement strand
GCGCGACGTGAAGCCCGATACCGCCGTCTTTTCCAAGATCGCCCGTCACTTCCAAGGACTCAGCAATGTCATCAGCTTCCAGAAAAGAGCCATCGAGGCGGGTATAGAACTTGGACCGATGGTTTTAAGCACCTTGGTCGGAAACCTGTCGACACTATCGGAAGCCGCAGAGCTGATTGACCAAGTGCATGAACAAGGCGCTGTCCTGAACCAGAACGACTTGAACCGGCTGCTTCGAAACACTGCCGCTCCGGAAGATGCCATCGCGGTGTTCGAGGCGATCCCCCGGCTAGGCCGAAAACACGACGCATTCGCTTTCAACACCCTCGTTTCAAAGCAGGCGACCTACGAAGATGCGCGACGGATCGTGCAAACGAAACGGCCGGACCGTGTCCGGATCGACGGCTACACCCTGAACCCGGTCCTGCGCAGATCGACGACCCTCGACGAGGTAAAGGAAACACTGAAGGACATGAAGCATGCCCGCATCCGACCGGACGTTCATTCTGTCCGCGCGTTGATCTTTGCCGACTACCTGTCGGATGACGTCAGGGCCGCAGGAGTCAAGCAGATGATAGCGATGGGTTTGGACCTGGATGCGCTGGACCCGTCTGAATTCGGCAGCAAGGACGAGTTGTTCCTAAGCATCGCAAAACTGGTCCGAGACGAATAATTCGTCGCACCATCGGAGTGACGTCGGTATCGCAGTTTCCACCCGAATCGACCGAGGCAATCGAAGCGTGGTCTATCGCCTGAACCCGCCGCAGGTTGGACAATCCAAACCCCGATTGGACATGAAGCGTAGTGTTGTACGCGTGATTGGACACGCTACCGGTTAGCTTTGGACACAGGTTCCAAGAAACACTCGGAACACGGTCGGGAAGACCCGATCGCATCTCAACCGAGTGGAGGAATCCATGACTATCAATACTCCGAAAGGCAAGCCGCTTTGTGCCGCAATGGCCGCGCTTGTGACGTCACTTACACTGGCGCTTCCCGCTACCAGCCATGCTGACCCGTGGGATTCTCAAGCAGGAAGTTCCGCTGCGTTTCTTCCAGATGCTGTCGTGACCATGGATACAGCGGATCAAATTCAGGGGCAGGGTGTACCTTATGGTATCTACGTGGCTGTCATTAATGCAGCTCACTACTGCACCCTTTATTGTCAAAGCGCTTGGGACCTCGGCAGTACCTACTACGACTTCTACAAGATAGCTCGTGAAGCTGCCCGCGATAGGGAAAGAAGCTCAAGGTATCAACGGATGGACTCAGACGACTTTGTCCGTGCGTGGTTGCGGGCCGAGGGTGTGCGCATCCCGCGCGACTATATGAACTACTAGAGCTTTGGTGGCGCTAGGCACCCTGCGCACAGCGCCACCATTCGCATGTCCATCCCAAAATTTGAATGAATGGAGTAAATCATGAGAGTCTTCCCTCATTTGCGTCCAGCTCTTCTTTGGCCGCTGTGTTTTATCTCTGCGACTGAGCTATACGGTCAGGAACTTGCAACAGCTGCCCAAACCGATGAACTCAGCGCTTACGACTTGTATTCCGCCCGTTTCAGTGTTGATGGAAAACGGCGTTTGTCCTTCTCGATGTCGTATGCTGCTGATACAACGACTAGCATTGCGACAGGTTCTTCCCGCCATTTTGCCAGTTCGATTACCTACACTCATCCCATTTCGGATCGGCTCGAGCTCTCATTCGGGGTAGGTTCCCGCAACCAGACAACAGAGCTTGCTTTCGGTGATGATCTGCTCACCTCGTCTAGCGAACATTCTGACCCAGCTATCACATTTGGAGGTCGGTTTGGTCTAACTACGGAAAGCGATAAGCTGCCCGAACTCACGCTATTTGCAAATGCGTCTACGACTAGCTCACTGGACGACTGGCGTTCAGAAGTTGGCGTCAGTTTCGTTACTACAAGCTATCCGGCTTTCTTGTACGGTTCGTTGGCAGCGAATTTCGATGACTGGTCATATGCAGGTATCTCATACACAGCTGGATTATCGCTAGCTGTTAATGACAAACTTAGCATCGGTGGTGAACTCTCAGGCACATTCTCTGAGCAAAATACACCCGGCTACTTAGATGAAACTGCGCTCCTTCGCAGTCGCGTTGTCTATGTTGTCAATCAGCGATGGTCACTTGATGCCAGTGTGGCGACAGGCCTCACCGAGGAAAGCCCTGATGTGACGTTTGGTTTGACAGTCGGGTATACGTTCTGATGTGGCGGGTCCTTGCAATTACCACGGCCCTTTCCTCGTCGATGATTGGCTCACCGTCTGTTAGCCAGGATATGAGTACTTGGGCCGATGTAAGAAGCGGTTGCGTCATTCGCCAGCAATACGACTTCTCTTGTGGACTGGCTTCTCTGGCAACGATACTGCAGTACGAGTTCGGTCTCAAAACAAGTGAAAGAGATCTATTGCATGAAGTCCTGGCGTTGACACAGGACGCCACCCATGCGCCTTCGCGACTCGTACGCAACAGGGCCCGCACCGCTTGTGGTCCTCAGGTTTCATTTTCCGATGGAGCAAGCAGAAACGCCCTATTGGAAAACGGCGCATCACTCCTTCAGCTATGGTGCCTGGCTCGAATGCACGGTGTGGAAGCGTTTGTACGTGAAGCCGATCCGGAATTCCTCATCAGAAACCTCGATCGGCCAATCGTTGTGCACCTTACCATCGACAATGATCTTGAACACTTTGCCGTTCTTCGAAAGATCGATGGAAGATGGGTTCATCTTGCCGATCCGCGTCGTGGTTGCAAAGTCTATCTGCTGACGTCCTTCTTGAAGGAATGGCAGACGCGTCAGGTTCTCATCCTCCATAATGAAAACAACTATACGCCGCTGACCGGGAGGCTTCTGCCAGAAATATCCAGAGATGGAATTGAGCGCCTGAGGAGCCTTGCAAATCGATAGAAAAGCCTCTTAAGAAGGTCAATCAGGCACGATTTATATCTTCACACCCAAAACTGAATACCCCTTTGGAAAACAAGGGTTTCTCGAACTGACTAGGGGGTGAACATAGAGCCCCTATTTCCTGCCAACTTCGCCACACAGAACAAGGCGGGCAGGGAGACGGGTCAGCTTGTCTAAATCAGCCTATTTTAGAAACGGTAATCGTCCGGCAGGTCGAACCCGAACT
>CALCOY010000036.1 GCA_937897325.1 uncultured Shimia sp. | reverse complement strand
GTGGCGCCAACCGGCTTACTGTAGGCTGGCCAGTTCCTCGTCTTGTAGGTCGGGGGTGTAGGTCTGCTCATGCACTCCAGCTACCACGCTGGTTTCATGAGATGAATCCCAAACGCGATTTGTGCAACAGAGCCGGGGCCACTCCAATGAAATCACTCGCACGGATGGCAGATAAAGGGGCAAGAGTTCACCGCGCGAAATATGCTGCATGGCTAGAAACCAGATCGGACAGTTTCTCTGCAAGCCCATCAGCAAGGTCATGACCCATTCCTTGGATTATCTCGAGACGTGCATTGGGAATAGCGGCGGCGGTGGCCTTACCGCCACTAGGTGCTACGACGGGATCTCGGTCGCCGTGTATAACCAATGTAGGGGCCGTCACTGCTTCTAAGGCGGCTGTCCGATCTCCCGATCCGATGATGGCCGCCGCTTGCCGAAGAAGAGCCCCCCTTGGATCGCCAGACGACCGTCTGCTGGCTTCCCGTACATAGCCTTCCCAATGTTTCGGATTGGCGGCGTAACCTCTGCCCTGCCAATATTTGAGATTGCTCAAGAATCTTTTGACTGCGCCATCAAGGGTCTTTGGCATCGGCAAAGAAAGACGAAGTTTCATTTGCGCGGTTGGCTGCCCCACATTTGTCGCACCCGTAGAAGAGAAGATCGACGTCAGTGTCGTGACTCGGTTCGCATTCTCAATCGCCATTGTTTGTGCAATCATCCCGCCCATGGACATGCCTACAATATGCGCATGATCCAACCCCAGATGATCCATAAGACCAAAAGTGTCTTGAGCCATGTCGTCAAGCGTGTAGCTGCCTTGAGGTATGTTCCGCAAAGCCAACTGCCACAGCGTTGGAGGTGCTTGATCAACTCTCCCGGACTGACCGACATCGCGATTGTCGAAGACGATCGGCTGAAATCCCTTTTCCGCGAGAGCATCGAGAAATGGTTTCGGCCACGAATGAAGCTGCAAGGTGATCCCCGCGACAAGAACGAGGGGTACACCATCCCCATATACGCGGTAGCATAAGCGCCGCCCAGACGGCAGAGTGCAAAATTGATCAATCATTGTGTTTGGCTCCTTGAGCGTAGCATGGCGCGGGAGAAACAGAACGGACCATCAAACGTTGAGATCCGCACAGATCTACAATACGCGGGTCTGTGCATCAGCACAAATGGCCCATGCCTCATGCACCTGGATCGCCGTCGAAACTCCGGCAGCGATGTGGATAGCAGCGTCGCAGTCATTCAAAAAGAGCCTCAACTTTCAGGCCGAAAGATATTGTCTGCTTAGTCGCCGCGGCATGGAAAGGGGGCCAATGCATTCTCAACGGCTATGACCTCTGAAGCGCGATACCAGTGCACTGATACCGGTCTGACCAACCCGACGTTGCAGATGAGCCAGGCCCCGATGGGCCGTGCCTCCAGTGTTTCAAATGTGGTTTTTCGCCTTCGCAAGTGAAAGCTTGATTCCGTACGGCAGCCTGGAAGACTTTTTCTCTGAACATCGCTTCCTCTTCGTCTGAATGTTGGTTCTTTGCCATTCCCAATTCAGGGCCCGTGAGGTCGCCCAGCTCCAAGCGGCTCGGGCGCGTGGGTTCTCGCACTAAGCTCCCGGCTCCACGATCGCGAAGTTAGGGCTTGGTTGAACGAACAAGCGGAAAAGCTCGCCGAACTTCATGACGTTGCCGCGGGATAAGACCTGACCTGCCATTATCGCGTCTTCAAACGACAGAGATCTGGACAAGAGCTGTTCAAAGACGTGTCTGGTCATGGTTAACGACAAGTCTGCATATGCTGACTGGGTGCCAAAAACGTAAGTCAATGCGGAATTCTGCAGGTTCAAGACAAACTCCTCGTCAGTATCGGTGAACGACAAGTTGATTTTTATGCGCTCACCTTCGGCTATCTCGCCGTTCAGGCGCACACTCAGAAAATCGCAAAGCTGTTCGGTCGTCAAAGCCGCGAGTGTTTGTTTGGACGCGGCCGTAGGCTTTTCGAGGGATCTGGCACCTTCCCGCAATTCCTGAGCGCCAAAGAGAAACGAGTTTCGCCATGTTGCGCATTCAGCGATGTATCCCAACTGTTCGTAGGTATCGGCCAGTAGGTTTCGCGCATTAAGATGATTGGGGTCGGCAAAAACGACGTGGTTCAGAATCTGTGCGACCCAACGATATTCACCGTTCTCAAAATCCGATCGAGCCTTTGCGACAACAGCATCAGCCCCACCCAAATAGGTGACCATTTTTTTGCCAGCCTCAACGGGCGGCAAAGGATCGAGATGCGCAGGAACGCAATCATACCATCCAATGTACTGCTGATAGACGGCCTTCGCATTGTGCTGAATGCTTCCATAGTAGCCACGAGCGTACCATTTTTCGTCAATTGACCTTGGCAGGCGAAGCTCTGCGGCGATTTCATTCGGCGTCATGCCGTTATTGATCATTCGGAGGGTCTGATCATGCGTAAACTTGTATAGGTCTCTCTGCACCTCGAGATACTGGATAACTTCCGCGTTGCCCCAAAGCGGCCAATGATGCTGCCCGATGAGGATGGAGGCTTTGTCTCCCCACAATTGCAAAGCCTCGGAGATGTATTTTGTCCAATTTAGCGCATTGCGCACCTGCGCGCCGCGAAATGGCAGTAAATTGTGGAAGTTGCGCACGGCGTTTTCAGCAAGATTCAAAACACCGGTTGCGGGCATAAAGATATGCATTTCTGCTGGCGCTTCGGTATCGGGCGCCAACTGAAACTCAAAGGTAACTCCATCAATTTCTCTGGTGTCGCCTGTTTTCCGGATCAGGTCATTGGGCTCAACCAATCCCATCCTTCCTACCGCAAATGTCTTGCCAAGACCGTTGTCGACATGCCCCCGTTCGCCGGCCGGCAACCGTTGGCCAAACTGGTATTGCGAGCGTCTACGCATCGCGCTACCAGCGATCACGTTTTCCGACACCGCGTTTTCCATGAACTGATCTGGAGCGATTAAGGGTGTGTTGCCGCTCTTGAACGCATCCTCTGACGCGACACCTAATGTGCCTCCCCAATGATCGGCATGCGTGTGCGTGATAATCAGGCCCTTAACCGGACGGTTGCCTCTGTTCTTCCGATAAAGCGCCAATGCGGCTTCCGCACCTTCGATGGAGGTGAGCGCGTCAATGACGATAATCCCTGTTTCTCCCTCGACGATTGTCATGTTGGCCATGTCCATCCCGCGGACCTGGTAGACGCCGGTTGTCACTTCGAACAGTCCGTGGATCGAATTGAGCTGGGCCTGGCGCCAAAGGCTCGGATTGACCGTGTCAGGAACCGTTTCGCGATTCAGGAAATCATAATCGGCTATAGTCCAGACAACCCGTCCATTCTCGGCCCGATACTCCGCATTTGGAAGGGAATCGACAAAACCCCGCAGCGCATCTGTGAAGTCCGTCCCATCTTCCTTTGCGAGCGTGGTGAGCGCGTCCCGATGCGCTCTGATCACGTGAGAAGACGCTGGTTTCCTTAGATTTTCCTCGGGTTTCATCAGCGACCCTCTTTCATCCTTGAGCCAGCAGGCATGATAGGATGCCTGCCCAGTTTGATCTTAAAAAGCCGAGTTTCGACGATGCGGTTTCGTTGCTGCCAAAGTCCGACTTGCGTTTAGACGCATTGGCCGGTATGTGAACTGAACCTGAGTTCAGATTCAAGTTATATCGCTGGGCACAGATCTAAGAAAGCAAGAAGTCGTGGAAGCAATCATGAAGGCAATCAGCCGATGAGCTCATTTACGAAAACGGTCAACGTCGTCGGGATTGCGCCCGCTGTTCAAGAGCGAAGCCGCGACAAGGTGGATCGCTTGTTGAAGGCCGGCCTAATGCTCATCGAGCAGAACGGGTACGACCGGGTACGGATTAGCGATGTTGCGCAAGAAGCCGGCTGTTCGGTCGGCACGTTCTACGAAAGGTTTGGAGATAAAGAGACCTTCTTCAACTTCTTGCTGGCGACCAGAGTAGAAGAAGGCGTTGCGGGTATTGAGGATCTTTTGGCGATGGAGCGTTGGGAAGGCATCCCAACGGATCTGGCCTTGTCAAAGATCGTAGATAGAATGACGCAGTGGTTCAATCTACGAAAAGGCATCTACTGCGCTGCTTTAAACCAGAGATCCCAAGGCGAGATAAACTATCGCCCTTTTGGCCAAGTGAGCAAAGCCGCAAGCGCAGCGCTGGCGCGGTTCTTGCGCGCACGGGGCGACGAGTTCTCGCTGCTTGATCCGGATGCGTCGGCGGCGTTTGCCGTCCAAATGATTAACGGCGCGCTTGTTCTGTCGGCTTTGACGGAAAGCTCCGGCGATCTCAGGTCCGCAGACGCGACAGACCATACGCTGTCAATAAGCGACCCCGAATTCACCAGGCAACTTAGCAAAGCGGTGTGCGCTTATCTCGGCGTGCCGACGTCTCCCGAAACGCAGAGCTGATAGACTATGAACTCCTACGACTACATCGTCATCGGCGCGGGTTCGTCGGGTTGCGTTTTGGCCTACCGCCTGACTGAAGATCCCGACGTTAGTGTGTTGCTGCTGGAGGCGGGGGGTGAAGACAAGAACCCCTTTATTCATATGCCTGCAGGCATCGGTCGGGTTAAAGACAATCCCAAGACCGATTGGTGCTATCAGACTTCCCCACAACCATTCCTAAACGAGCGGAACATTCCGATTCCACGCGGTAAGGTGCTTGGCGGATCGAGCGCAATCAACGCGATGGTCTACATCCGTGGGCAGCGAGAGGACTATGACAGCTGGCGCGATCAAGGCAACGCGGGTTGGGGGTATGACGACGTTCTCCCCTACTTCATGAAATCGGAAAGCAATTCTGGGGCTGATATCGATCCCGGCTACCATGGGACGTCTGGTCCTTTGAGTGTGATGGACCGCATCCACACCCACCCCCTTAGCGATGCATTTGTCGAAGCGGCTCTCGCGGCTGGGATGCCGGCGAACAATGATTTTAACGGCGAAACGCAGGAGGGCTTCGGACGGTTTCAGGTCACTCAAAGGGACGCGAAACGGTGCAGCGCTGCCGTCGCATACCTCAACCCCGCGAAGCCGCGTCCGAACCTGTCTATCGTATCAAAAGCTCATGTGCTGAAACTGGTGATACGTAAAGGTCGCGTCGCGGCTGTGAGATACCTTTGGGCCGGCGAGGTGGTTGAGGCCGTCGCCAATCAAGAGGTTCTGCTTTCAGCCGGGGCGATCGGGACCCCGCAGATCCTTATGCTATCGGGCGTCGGACCGGCTGATGAGTTATCCAGCCTTGGCGTCGACGTTACTCTGGACCTGCCGGGAGTCGGAAAGAACCTTCAAGACCACCTCAATCTCTCAGTTCTGGCGAAAACCAAGGACCCGATTAGCATGGCCGGGTCGAGCGGGGGCTCTCGCGCCACAAAGGCACTGCTTCAATATCTGTGGAACAGGACTGGCCCAGGCACGACGAATGGCGCGGAAACAGGCGGCTTTCTATCAACGCATCTGAGCGGTGCGCGTCCGGACGTGCAGATGCATTTTATCCCGATGATGCTGGGAAAGGGAATGAAAGACACCGGGATCCACGGCGTGACAGTTCACGCTTGCAATTTGCGGCCAACCGACAGGGGCGAGGTCAGGCTCGCCTCAGCAGATCCGACTGCTAAGCCGATCATAGACAACCGGTTCTTGGCGACCGACGGGAATATCCAGATCATGCGGTCGGCGACAAAGATTGCACGCGAGATTTTTGCTCAGAAACCCTTGGCTCAATTTATGTCAGGCGAATTTGCACCGGGTTCGTCCAAGGCGTCCGATGCCGATATCGACGCGTTTATCCGGGCCACTGCAGAGACTGAGTACCACCCCGTCGGCACCTGCAAGATGGGCCAAGATTCGATGGCAGTGGTGGATGGCGAACTGCGCGTTCATGGCTTGCAGAACCTACGCGTGATCGACGCTTCGATCATGCCAACGATTGTGAGTGGCAACACGAACGCGCCTTGCTCGATGATCGCGGAAAGAGCGGCGGACCACATCCTTCAATAAAAGAGGCGCGAGCGCCCAAAGGGAGAAATGGGATGAAAAACCAGAAGTTCGTGACAGTGGCGACAAATGCGGCGACGCGGCCGACCCCAACTAAAACCGAAGGGTGATCTGATGGCCCGCGAGTCCATAGATGTTCTGGTTATCGGCGCCGGCATTTCTGGCATCGGTCAGGGCTGCCATCTGACCAGAACGTGCAAAGACCGATCTTTCGCTATTATCGAAAGCCGCTCTGATCTTGGCGGTACGTGGGATCTGTTCAAGTATCCCGGCATTCGGTCCGACAGCGACATGTTCACTTTCGGCTACCGCTTCAAGCCATGGGACTCGCCAAAGGACATCGCGCCGGGTGACAAGATACTGACCTACCTCAACGAGACCGTGGATGAATACGGTCTGCGGGAGAAGATCCGCTTCCAAAGCCGTGTCACAGCGCTCAATTGGTCATCCGCCGATAAGCACTGGATCGCGACGGTCGCTCCGAACGACGGCGACCCCTATGAGATCGCCGCGAAGTTCGTATCATCCTGCACAGGGTATTACGACTACGAGAATGGCTACCTGCCCGATTTCGACGGTTATGAAGATTTCAACGGTAAGATCATTCATCCCCAGCATTGGCCTGAGGACTTAGACTACGCAGGAAAGCGCGTTGTGGTCATCGGGTCCGGAGCGACGGCAATCACGCTCGTTCCCGCGATGGCCGATAGGGCGGGTCACGTGACTCTGCTGCAGCGCTCGCCGACCTACATCTTTAGCAGACCGGGTGAGGACGGGATAGCCAACGCCCTTCGGAGACTTCTTCCTGCCACTTGGGCGCACAAGCTGTCGCGCATAAAAAGCATCCTTCTTGGCTCATATATCTACTGGATCTCAAAGAGAAAACCGGACCGGGTCCGCAGCTACCTCCGCAAGATGGCTAAAACGGAGTTGAGCCCGGATATCGACGTCGATAAACACTTCAACCCGGCCTATAATCCGTGGGACCAGCGCCTGTGCCTCTCCCCAGACGGTGATTTCTACAAATCTTTGCGGAGCGGTGAGGCATCTATCGTCACCGACCAAATCGATAGGTTTACGGAAACGGGCGTGCTTACCCAATCGGGCGAACATTTGGACGCCGACATCATCGTCACAGCCACCGGTCTGCAGATCCAGTTCTGCGGCGGAATGGAGATTTCGATGGACGGAGAACCAGTGAGAGCAGCCGATAAGTTCGTTTACCGGGGCATGATGCTGTCTGGCGTGCCAAACCTTGCGGTCGTGTTCGGCTACACCAATGCATCTTGGACGCTGAAGGCCGAACTGACCGCTGACTTCGTCTGCCGCCTGATCAATCGGATGCGCCAAAAGGGTGGCGAGGTCGTCATGGCCGACACTGATTGCCCCATCGATCACGGCGCGCTTTTGGGTTTGAATTCTGGATATCTCCTCCGCGCTGCTGACCTGTTGCCGAAATCAGGAACAAAGCGGCCTTGGAAGAACTTTGAGAACTACATTCAGGACATGCTGTCGATCCGGTACGGAAAAATCGAAGATGGTGTGCTCACGATATCATGAGCTATTCGTTTCAAGGTAAAACCGCGCTGATCACTGGTGCCGCCTCCGGCATCGGCGCCGCTCTGGCCCACAAGCTCGCAGATCAAGGCTGCCGTTTGGCGTTGGTTGATCTGAACGGCGAAGGTGTCACGGCAATCGCGAATTCGCTCCGATCCAACTCCTGCGCCGTCACCGCCCATATCTTGGACCTGGCCGATGCGTCGGCGATCACAGCCTTGCCGCAAGAGATGACTGAAAGCCATCCAGGTGTCGATCTTCTGTTCAACAATGCTGGCGCCGCACTCGGCGGGGCATTCATCGACGTCAAAGCTGACGATTTCGAATGGCTGATCGATGTCAATTTTCACAGCGTTGTTCGTATGACCCGCGCCTTTTTGCCCATGCTTCTCAAGTCGCCCGATGCGCGCCTGATCAATGTCTCCAGCGTTTTCGGACTGATCGGTCCGCCTGGCCAAACCGCCTATGCTGCCTCAAAATTCGCGGTACGCGGCTTCACTGAAGCGCTGCGCCATGAACTGGCTCAAGAAAACGTCGTCGTACACACAGTGCTGCCCGGGGGCATAAAGACGAACATCGCCCGCAACGCCCGTATCAATCTCGAAGACATGTCTGCGGTGGAAGAACGCGTAAAAGCCACTGAGGCAAACCTTATCACCCCCCCGGAAAAAGCGGCTGAAACGATCCTGAGAGGTGTGGATCGGGGCACACCTCGCATTTTGATCGGTCGCGACGCGCGGCTCATCTCGCTGCTGGAACGGCTGACACCCACGGGAGCAACCCGACTCGTGATGAAACTGAAGGGGAACAAGCCATGAGGCGAACGATTTTTGTCGTGACGGCAGTGATCGCTGGTTGGGTCGCAGGAGCGGCGGCGTTTCTGTGGATACCTAATACGGCCTATGGTGTCGTCACTTCCATCAAGAATGGGTCCTGGAGCACTTCTGAAGCGGTGGGCACGGCCCAAGCTGGTGTTTTGACTCGTGCCATCGTCGCCCGCACAGGTCTTTTTGCGCTCTCCAAGGAAGAAACGATCTATTATCGCGCTGTTGAGGACAGCGATGGCGTGCCTTTCGACGGTGCTTGCCGCTACCGCGTCATCGGCGATGCGCCGCAAGCGCGCTGGTGGTCCATAACTATCTATGGGGCGGATAATTATCTAATTGAAACGCCTGAAAACCGCTACTCCATAGGGTCCAAAGACGTCGGCGGAACCATCGATTTTGCGATCGCGGGGGATGCGGAGGGCCTTTGGCTGCCAGTAGCCGATGGTCCGTTTTCGCTCACCATGAGGCTATATAATCCGGTGGCGGCCGTTTACGAGAACCTCGCCACCACGCCTCTCCCCGCCATCATACGTGAGGGATGCCGATGAACCGCTCTGTCCTTTGGCTCTTGATAGCCTCAGCCGTTACGGTGCCGGCATTTTTCGTTACGGCTTGGGTGATGCCACAGGTCACCATGTTGGTCGTGATGAGTCGGCTTGGCCCCCTCGCCGGCGTGAACCGATTGTTCCATACGCCCCCACCGACACACGAAAGTTTCGCTGTAGTGACGCCGAGCCCGGATCTGGCCTATTCAATCTGCATATTCGATTTGGCGGACGGACCCGTTCAGGTGATCGCAGACTATCCCGAGGGCGCTTACTGGTCGATCTCCGCTTACGCGTACAACACTGACAATTTTTTCGTGGCGAACGACCAAACCACGGATGCGCCACCGGCGCGGTTTGTCTTTGGCACCAACTCTGACCGCGACGATGTCATCGTATCTCCCTCGCGGCGCGGCGTCATCCTGCTGCGCCATCACATTGCCGATCCAGATGCCATCGCGCTGATTGATGAGCGTCGGAAGAACAGTATCTGTGAACCACTCGCCGAGTAGGCGCGACTTGGGATGCCTGGGTAAGAGAGGGTGCGCGACATGGCCAACGAAACCGTCAGTTCTAGCTCGAAACTGGCCTACGCCATTGGTTCGGTCGCCTTTGGCGTTAAGGAAAACGGTTTTTCCACCTTCATGATGATCTACTTCAACCAAGTATTTGGCCTTAGCGCGATTTATGTTGGAATAGCTCTCCTGATCGCGATGGCTTTCGATGCAATCACCGATCCGTGGATTGGCCATATCTCGGACCGTTGGCAGGGCAGGTTGGGCCGGCGGCATGGCTTCATGTACGCCGCTATTCTCCCGGCTGCGCTCACCTATTTTTACCTCTGGAACCCGCCAACGGGTTTGGAGGGGTTTTCACTCTTTTTGTTTCTGACCGTTATGGCGGTGCTGGTGCGCAGCGCCCTGACGTTTTTCGAAGTGCCTAACTCGGCGATGGTTCCAGAGCTGACACAAAACTACGACCAGCGCACGATGCTGAGCGGCCTAAGAACGATGATTGGTTGGATTGGCGGCGTGGTCATGGCGACTATCGCTTACACCCTTTTCCTTGTACCGACCGAGGCGCAGCCGGTCGGTCAGCTGAATGAAGCTGGCTTTCGCAGTTTCGCCTTGGTGGCTGCACTTGTGATGGCAATAGCCATGCTGATTTCTGCGGTTGGAACTCACCGTTTGATCCCTCAATTGCCGAAATCCAACCCGACAAGTACGGGTTACTCTCAGGGTTTTTGGGAAGGGATTTCTACAATTTGGGCGCGAAAGCCATTTCGTGCCGCTTTTCTGAGCTCTCTGTTCGCCAACATGGTTTTTGGATTGACGATTACCATGCAGATCTATTTTGGCACATTCTACTTCGGCCTGACCGCCGATCAACTAGGCCAGCTGAGCATGGTGATGGTTCTGTCGGCAATCGCAGCATTCACGCTAACATCCTGGCTGACGCGGCGACGGGAGAAGCGGGCGGTTACGATTGTTCTGCTGTGGGGTAACCTCATTGCAAGCTCGCTCGTGATCTTATTGAAGTATTTTGGTATTGCTCCGGACAATGGCTCAGAAGCGATGATCGTTTTGATTGCCTCCAACCTTTTGATCGCCATTGCGCTGTCCATTGCTCTTCAGATTGTCATGCTCAGTATGATATCGGATTTGGTTGAAGATACTGAACGCGAAACCGGACATCGCGGTGAAGGCATCTATCTGGCCACGTTCTCCTTTAGTCGAAAAATGGTGACTGGGTTGGGTACTTTGGCGTCCGGTATCCTGATCGCCATCGGCGCGAGTGAAGGCGGAGCTATGAATGAGGCGACAATGCATGCAATTGCGATGCCTTACGTTGCGTTGGTGTCGCTTCTCTTTCTGATCGCCATCCTCTTCGTGCGCAAATTTGATCTGACCCGCGCTAACCACGAAGCGAATTTGAAGGCCACAGCTCAATAGACAATCGGTTGTGACGTTCCCCTATCGTTAGGTGTTTGAGCGTGTGGTCCTTTTTTTGGAATGGAACCACACTACAGGACAAATTCGTCTTGGCAGCGCCACGACCACGCACGCAGTCAGAGCAGCAATACAGCGATCGCAAGCTTCGATCACGGAGCTGACTGAGCCGCGAATTGCGGATCAATCCCAAGACCGTCGAAGACCGGAAGACTGGACCCAAAGAGTCACGATCCACCGTTCTCAGCGAAGATGAGGAAGCCATGGTCGTTGCATTTCGTCGACATACGCTGCTGCCGCGAGACGATTTTCTTTACGCGTTGCAGCCGTCTATCCCGTATCTGACGCGCTCTTCGTCGCATAGATGCTTACATTGGCATGGCATATCCCACCCGCCGAATGTCGAGGGCGACAGACCGAAGCGGCAGAAATTCAAGCGCTACCCTATTGGCTATTTCCATGTCGATATCGCGGAGGTCAGAACCTAGGAAGGCAAGCTGCATCTCTTTGTGGCTATTCATTGACGACAGTGTCACGAGAGGGACCGCACCAGCAAGTTCGCTGTTGCGCAACTGGTCGACAAAGCAAACCGCAAGACAGCATGGGCTTTCTTTGAGCACCTGCTGGAGAGCGTGCCTATCACATTCACGCGATCCTGACCGACAACCATTGCCCGACTGGCGATTTGTCAAAGCCAAATCTGCCGAGAGGGGGCACCCAGTTCGCAGAGCAGCCCCCGAAACCGGAACACAGCATATTCTCGGCCAATGCGGTTTGAAATGATCTGCACAGCCAATGGGATCGAGCATCGGCTAACCGAGCGAAAGCATTCATCGCAAACGCTTTGCGATCCGGGGCATCAGTTCACAGCCCCTCATGAACGAAGGTGTACGTCTACATGAGATGATGTCTGACACTGACTTCGAGCGAGATATATTAGATATCAACGGAGACTTCTTGCTGGCATACGGCGAAGCGTTTAGCATGAATACCTTCCCTAGTACTGCAGAGATATCTGACCCGCCCCCGTTTAAGACGAACCTTCACGAGGTTGATTTCAATCCGGATATTCGTTTTGGCGTTCAGCGCGTCACCCGAACCAATAGACTAAGGACCGGCCTTGGCACTATCCGGTACGCAAAAGGAAAGCCGCTAGATGAGGAGGCAGGCGCATACCAATCGTCTGTGCTTTTCGGGTGTCGGAAATTGATTGATGCCCATGACGAGGCCGCGCCACAAGAAAAGCTTTACCTGACGCTAGATTGTGTACGCGGCCGAGCACTGACAAGGCCCGCGCCACTTCGGACGGCCGCCGTCCGATGTGGCGCCCCGCCCGTCTGGGAAAGGCTCATCTTGCTGGTTGCAGCGCGCCGCATGAATGATTAGCGCCTCATCAACCGGCGCAGTCAGCCAAGTCTCGACCTCTTTCGTGCTGGTGGTGCTGACCAGCAAAGCAAATGTGCACGCAACAAGCTTAAATTCGTCAAGTCTGATTGGCTGGACGACAACCGGCGTTTAACACCCATTGATTGAGTTCGGCACCGTAGCCCTCCAACTGGCCCGTTGCGGCTGAAGGTCCTTTGACAAGCGTCGCTCCATTGTCGGCACAGTAACTTTCTGCGATTTCATAGAGCTGCTCAACCCGCATGTTTTCGGTCACTGTTTGTCCAGATACCATCAGAACCGGTGTTGACCCACTGCTACTGACTAGATCAAACGAGCCGTTCTCATTGGGGATGGAGATACTCTCAAAGTAGATCAGGTCGTCATCTTCAATGAAGTACCGATCCCCTTCAAACAAGATGCCTGTTGTCGACATTGCACAGGAGCAAAGCGCACACGTTGAAAGGCAGATGGCTACCCAGATCCTCATTCGTGACCTCTTACTATTTGTGCGCTGTGGCGCTCTGTGTCCTGGCATGATGCAAAAAAATAACGCGACCTCAATTCTGCAAATTCAAAAGGCAGCCACAGCTTCTGGCAGGCTCTCGAAGCCCATCCGCAAAGCGCTTGGCCAACTCATCGATGACCTTGGCGTTTGCAACAGCTCCGAATTCCCGGAGTTCCTCTTCCACTGCGTTCCAGTCAGTTCTGGCCGTCATACTGATCGTGATCGAGAATTGTTCCAATGATCTGCAATCAACAAAGGCAAAATAGAACGGTATGGACCCGGCGAAGCGGGAGTTGGATGTTCTGACCAAAAATAGATCATTCCCTAGGCCATTTTCGGAGGTTGCCTCGCCGGTAAACCCCGGCAGCCAGGACAATTGTGTCGTCGGTTCACGAGTTGCATCGCCAAGACCAGTGGTCACATAGCATTTGGAGCGCACCTCAGCTTTCGCAGCGATAGTACAGAGCAAAACGAAGACCCCGGTCGCAATCAGGCGAAACATCATGCCAGCATCCTTAACACATTTCCGATGCTTTGCTAAGCGGTGCTCTGATCGCTGACGGCCCCCAAGCCAGAGCTTGTCTTTTGTGTCTGTCTCCCGGGCTTGAACGCGTGATCCAGCTTTAGCGTCGGTGTCGAGGCAGTTAGAGCATGCTGGCCTTCAAATGGCCGCACGACGCGACCAACTTTACTGTATGATGAAAGACCTTCTCCAACCTCTGATCCCGATAGCTGGCACAAGGCAAGGCGAAACCTTGGGGCAACCTTAGAGTTAGGGTGCAAGTAGAACCTGACCCCAATCAGACATTAGGTTTTATCAAGTCCCTCTAGACCGTGCAGAAGTGAGGTTTTACGAGGTTTTGTGAGGTTTGCCAGGGCTACCGCCCCGGCGCCCACCAATAACCGCCCCCCGTCTTGCTGGGCTTTGCGCACCTTTCTATTGAACCGTTGCTGTGCATCCGGATCAACGAGGCGCATCAGGTTGTCTTCCACCATGCGCTCAAAAGCGAGGCGCGCATAACAGGGCGATTGCGCTGGTTTGTAGTCCGTCGCAAACTTCACAGCCTCGCGTCCAAAGCCTGTATCCTCGCTCTTAGCCGCCTCGGACACGTTGCCGACCGTGAGCTTTAAAGTGTCGCTGACAAGGCCCACAGTGGGCCCGCCGATGGTTTGAGCAATGCCGCCGCCATAGAGGTTGTGATCGGCAAAGAGGAAGTCTCCAAAGATGCCAAGACCGCCGCCTTTTAAAGCCGCAGCCGTCCAGAAATCCACGCTGTCCATCGACTTTGGGTTACGGCCCTTCGCAATCTCTTTCAATTGCAACGCCACGGCACCCAACAGCGTTGTCTGAATGAAGATCAAGGACGCTTGATCCATTGCTGAGCAATCTGCTAGTGCGCTTTACGCACTAGGCACAACCACCTGCAGCTCTCAAGGCCGCCAAAAACAGATATTCATACCGCCGCAAAGCTCGCCATCGGAAAGCTTTTTCCTGTCCTGATGATCATACGTACTCCAAAGGGTTTCACTCAGCTGACCGCTGGAGCGATTGATGTTTTGCCAAGACCAGCAAAAAATTCAGAAGGCGAGTAACGGGCAGTATTTGATGGACAAGATGTTTGGAATGGACCGCTATGACCGAAACGCAAGGCTGCACCCGGCACTTTTAGCGCTGCTATCCGCATTCCTATTCGTATTCGTTTGGTTTCCACAGCGAGACCTCGAACAACGTAAGCACATTCGCGAAATAACAGATTGGTTGCTTGCCGCCTGCGGTCGTCCGCTGAAATCCATTCCTACTCCAAAACTCGTTCAGAAATCTTCGAAAGCTCACCTTTCGCAAGTTCACGAATCGAGATTAACGACACACGCCGAATTGCATGATCTTCACCTATGGCGGTGAGTTTGGAAGCAGCTTCGGCTGCGTCAGCCGCGCGATCTGCAATCAAGAACAGCAATGTACTGGAAATTGAGCAAGAAACCGTATTGCTAGATAGTACCGTTGGTCCAACCGTGCGGTCGTCGGTTGCTCTGGCTATGATCTGATGAGCGCTCGCTGCGACAAAGACCGCCGCCTGTGTCCGCTTTGGCTGCAATGGCCATCAACGGTCCGGTAGGTAATGAGACAAAGGCGCGGGCGTATTCCCAACATGGCCACGTCAACCAGGCAAGCCGATCAGAAGGCCGGATACATATCAGCGACTTCCAGAAGACATGCATCAACGGCATTGCGAACTGCATCCGTTACATGCATTGGGCTCAGAGCGGACTTGCGGCGCTGCGGCGCGGTCAGATCGCGCGCATTCGAAGGCAATGCGGGACAGTCCCGCCATTGTATTGCATCCTTCGCAGACGTGGCATCCATTTGTGTGTGCGGCACAGAATGTGCTTTGGCGAAAGCGAAGTCGTGAAGCTCTATTGTCGCAAGACGCGCTGAGTGGTAGGCAAATCAGAACCCCGCTGGAATGGCACCGGCGAGACGTAAATTCTAGTAAATGCAGGGGCCTTCAAGCCAAACAAGTGAGCTTATTGGGTCTTCCCGCGTCCGAACCTCCTCAAATTCGCAAGACTTGAGCTCACCAACGGGTCAAGTTGTTCGCATTGCCTTTGGTTATTGTGCTCTCTCTCCTTACATAGCTGAATACAATTACGACTCTGTGCCAATTGTTACTGGTTCAATCCCCGGCGACTGCACAATGACCGATCCTCCGGGGATCTCCTGACCATCGGGCAGGGCGCGCGCCTTTTCTGCAAAGTTCGCCACGATCACCGTTCCATCTGCAAACTCCGTCCGCTGCACCAGATGGTCGCCAGACAGGAACGCAAAACCGGTCATCTGCTCCATCATCAGCCGCCGATGCAGTGGGGCAAGATGGGCCATATACTCCGATATTGCAGGAAGATCGCGCTCCAGAACGCTTGCATTGAGGTGATAGAGCGGCGGCACCGCATAAAGCAGTCCGATCAATTCGTTGCGCGCGCGCTGCCCCTTGGGTTTCAACGTGCCAAAGTGCCAGTGATGTGTCGTAACCACGCTGTCGCCGAGCGCGATCTGGTACAGCGGGATGCGGTAGGCAGGGTTGAACACGACCTCGCCAATATTGGGCGGGGGCAGTGTGGGCTCAAAAAACCGGTCCGGTGCCTCGGGCGGCCAGTAGTTTCCGACGTAGTAGGCAGGGTCCGGGTCGCTCCGCATGCGCCGGTCCATCCAGTCGTAAGCAGGCGTCGTAATTCCGTGGGCAAAGTCGATATAGGGGGCAAAGACAGCGACCCCCACTTCGGATCCCAGAACAAGCTTTCGGTCCTCTGTCATGAAAGCTAACCGCTGCGTTAATGCCTCGAACGACGCGCGCTTGCTGGTCTGCCGACCCTCGGTATAATCCTCGATCAACAGCCCCGTCGCATCGACATCAGCGAAATAGCTGTTGGCCCCCAGGGTGTCCGCTATGGCCCCAATGCGCGCCTTGGCGTAGTTTGCCACGGCGCGCGGGTTCACATACGCGCCGACACCACGAAATCCGGACCACACCATCCCATCGGCATTGCTGATCCGCGCATCGTCGAAAATCGCCTGACCCATCTGCGCCGTGGGCCATGTCGGTTCGGCATTTTCGGAATGTGCGCTGGCATAGCTATCATAAGGGCCAAAAAGATAACCGCGCGAGCGAGCCTCTGCCAGTGCTTCGGGATGTCCCAGCGCGTGGCGCCAGTTCTCGACACCAAGCCATGCACGCTCAATCCCGACCTCGGCCAATGCATCCAGAACCAGCAGGCTCATCCCGCCGCCCCAGTTCTCCGGCGGCACAAGGCTGCTCTCGAACTCCGCATGAAGTGCTGCACGCAGCTCCAACAGATGTGCCTGTTCATTGGCCGGGTCATGTCGGCCGGGCAGCAGCGTTTCACCCTCGAAGGGTCGCGCAAGCGGCAGTGCGGCATTAAGTGCACGTATGAATTGGGTCCGGCTGTAATGGGACACGAAACCATCCGCCTCTTGCGCTTCCGTAATTGCGGCCGCGACATCGGCCCGAAAATCCTCAGGCACCGCGCCCCACATGTCCGCCGCAAGTGAACCCGGCGTTTGTCGCTTCCGCTCAAATTGCCGGACAAAACGGCGCCACGCAGTGACATCCGACGGCGCCAACAGCCCATCCGACCACAGGTAGATATGCGGCGCCCCGGCCAGCAGATCGATATCCGCCCTTGAATCGGCTTTCTCGCTCAGCCCACGAAACGCCCCGGTCTTTTCCAGATGCGTGCGATACAGATGCGCGCCGATCACTGGGTCGCGCGGTCCCAGATCAACTGTCACGCGATAGGGCTGATCAAGGTTCAGCGGCGTAAAGCTCTGAACAACGCCCACGCTGAGACGATCGTCACTGTCCCCAAACGACAGGCGCGTATCCCACGGGTCATCCATCCGCCAGGTGACGGAGCCGCCATCGTGCAAAAGGGTCCAGTACGGCTGTGAAAACTGCACCAGGGCATCCCCGCCATTCAGAACTTCGATCAGAAACGTGCGCCAATCCGCGTTACCGGCTTCAAAAAGGCGGCCTTCACCTAGCACGGGCAACGCCCATTCGTCAGCGGCTTGCGCATGCATATGCGGCCAAGGCAGATGTGTTGGGTAGTCAGACATGATCTCGATGGTCACGCTGCCGCCAGCCGCGCGCGCCGTGACGGAAAAAAGCCCGCCATCTTTTTCCACCTGCCACGCGGCGCTGGCCCCGTCGCCGGACAGTCCTTGCGTCTTCCCAGCCAGGGCAGGGCGCGCAAGCGGTATCATCGCCGTCCCCCGCGGTGCACCCGACATCGCCAACGTGGCGGTATTGATCTCGAACACGGCCAGGTCGGTCCTGAGCGTCACCGGCTCCGCCCAAACTGCGTGGGCCACCGAGCCAAGCAGAGCGGCGACCCAGCCGCGTGCGCGATAGTTGGTCGTCATTGTGAAGACTCCTCTTCCGGCAGCAATCCATTCGCCAGAAACTCTGCCCTCAGATTGGTTTCGTCCTCCCAGGGCGACACGAGTTCCCTCGGCGACGCACCGCCCGCATGTGCGATGGAAGCAATACGCCCCTGCCCGTTGAACTGCGTGTCGGGCCGCTCTCCGGCGACGGCATCTGCATATGCCTCGGCCACCGGGATGATGTCCCACCCGTCCTTGCGCAGAACCCGCGCCAAATCCTCGACAAACAGCGCGGCCAGATCGTTCTCGTGCAGAAGCAACACATGATCCGGATGCCGCCCCAGCGTTTCCACGGCCAGCGCATCGTAGAACTCTATCGTCTCGACGAGTACGTCGACATAGACGTCGCGCAGCCGGTCCATATCCATCCGATGACCGGCCTCCACGGCCTCGTTCACAAGAGCCTGCATGTACCAGTCATAAGTGTCGACGGTGACATAGGCATTCTGCAACCCCCGCGCTTCCAGCCCTGCGACCACGGCTAACCGCTTGTCGCGTGTATCGCCCTCGTCCAAGTACGGATAACGGAAATAGGGCACGACGTTGTCAAACCCGTCGAGGATCTCCGTCGCCCTGTCGATGTCCGCGAGATAGGCGGCGGGATCAGTGTGTCGGAGCCATGGATGGGTATGTGTATGATTCGCCAACATATGACCCGCTTCCTCATAGGCCCGCAGCCGCGCGACCCCGCCCCCTTGCTGATTGATCGATTGCGTCAGAACAAAGAACGCCGCCCCGTCGATACCCGCCCGCGCCATGCCCGAAATTAGCGTTTTGGTCCGTTCTGAACCGCTCAGAAGCGGTCCGTTGCCCCGTGGCGCATCATCAAAGCTAAAAGCGATACGGCGCGTCTCGTCCGACCAAACAGTGCTTGCAAGCCACGAAAACGCGACAACAGCCAATGCACCGGCGCGCAGAACGCGCCGGTGCATGTCACAATCGATCATTGACAATCGAACGCACCAACGGCGTCCAAAACGGCGTGCGACGTCGATCGCCGCAGCTTGAGGTAGGACTGGTCGGGCATGTCCATGTTCAGCGCAAAAACATACGTATCATTGCTGCACCGCACCCAGCCAACATACCAGCCGACATCCATGTCGGCCTTGCTAAAGCGCCAGCCGGTCTTGCTGAACATGGTCCAGCCATCACCCGCATCCGACTGCATAATCGCGTCGGCGGCGGCATAGGTTGCTTCTGACAGCGGCAAGTCACGCCGCGCCAGCCGCTCTAGGAACGCCGTCTGCTCCAGCGCATTGATCTGCAGCGTATCGTCCAGCCAGTAGGTGGTCAGCGTGTCCTCTGCTCCGGTATTGGCATTACCATATTCAAAACGGTTCAGCCATTCGGTCATGCCAGCCAGACCAACGCGCTGCGCTATCTCCTGGTACACCCACACAACCGAACTTCTGAAAGCGGACGTAAGAGTATGGTCCCGGTTCCACACGTCAAAAACGCGCTTCTTACCGTCCCATTCGAACAGTGTATCCGGCTCGGCCACGCCGGTTTCCAAAGCGATCATCGTGTGCGGAATTTTCGAAGAGGACGCAGGCGCAAACCGCTGGGTCGAGCGGTCGGCATTGCTGACCCACACCTGGCTGTCCGACAGCCGCCGCACAACGATGGTCGAGACGTCGACATCGACACCTGCCTTCTCAACGGCCCCAGACACATCGACCGGGTTTGCAACAGCGACAGATGCCGAAAAAACAAGGCCTGACATGGCAAAAAGACATGGTTTCAGTCCTCCAAACGTCGGCTTGGAGAGAGTACTGCTCATTTTTTGGATTCCCTTGATCAGGAGTTTTGATTGATACGATATTTACCGATTTTACAAAGACTTGCCTAGCAAGCCTCAGTGCACTAGTCGTCAAAAAGCTGAAACTGCAAAACAACTTCATGCGTAGAATGCGAACCGGATTCCCTCAAGTCGCTTCGGGTCGCCCAAACTTTCGTTGGCGTAAATTTGCCAAACGCCAGCCTGGCTTGACTACAGCGCCATGCGCTCAACCTGATCCTTGACGGTTTCGGTCTCGCTGCAACTTGCATGAATGGCCGGTTTGTTCGCTGTGGTGAGACACAAAGAACTTGCTGGTGCGGAAAAATTTACGCTGCGAGCGGTCGCAGCGAAAGATCGACACTTCTACTGTGGGCTCGTTCGCCGCCATTAGATCGATTGCAGCATGTTCACCTGTTAGATCTCGCCGTCCCGGCAGAGCTCGGCCCATTGCAGCCGTTCGCATGCCGATCAGCTTGCTGCGCTCCGGTCCTCCAGAGCCGCCATGCGCTGCGACTGCGCGATCTGATTGGTGGCTAAGGTCGGGACCACGGACTTTTTTGTCATTCAGCGGGCTAAGCTCAATGTCTGGTTTTGATGAATGTGCGCTGGACGCCACATTCGTAAGATCGAACTGTACTCAGCCGTCTCCAGCATCCTAAGTTGGATGGGCCCGGAGCGCCGAATAGTGAACATGTCGCAGGAAAGACTTCAAAGTCGATCCAAATCTCCCTTAGACCTTTGGAGGCTGCACCTATCCGGCTCGCAGTCCGAAATCGGGCGGCAGCTTGGCGATTTTGCACTTAAGACGCCGACGAAAGCACCAAGAGTGGATGAACAGTTATCCTCTGTCGAAAAACGGTAACTGGATGATGTCTTCACGTATTATTGTCCAGCGTTATACCAAAGGGCTGAGGGGATGGCTTCACAGTTTACCGAGTCTGGCATCAGGGCCGATCCGTATTCACTTTCCACAGTCGACCAGCCACCGCCCTTTGCATGCTCTGCCGCAGCTTTTCCAAGCCAATCAGGGCCCATGCTGATCCGCAATTTCGATTTTACCTTGCGTTCATTTGCGAAACTTGTCGGCATTCCAGCAACACTAAAGCGGCCAATGGCAGATCCTGTCGTGCTGATGACGATCGAGCCGAATGTCGGCCGCCAGACTATTTGCATGGTTAACATGTATATCTTCATTGGCGCTTTCGAACGACAGCGTTCTGCCAAAGTCATCGCGCTCTGATCGGTTCAGCATTGATGGTTTTGAAGAATGTCTCGACGGCAGCATTGTCGTAACAATTGCCCTTTTGCAGACATCGACACTTTGAACCCATGTTGGCGCAGGATTTTCTGATAGTTATGCGAACGATATTGCGACCCGGGATTTGTGTGATGGATGCAGCCTTTCGGTGGCGCTCGTGTCCGTTGTCAGGGATTTTGGGACAGATTGCTGTGTGAGCTAAGAGAGGGTCTG
>CALCOY010000035.1 GCA_937897325.1 uncultured Shimia sp. | reverse complement strand
GTCTTCCTCCGTTTTTCTAAACATAGCGGAGGACCACTTCAGAGGGGGAAGACCAAGTCGCGCCAATTGATCCGCCACGACTCCGTTCTTAAGGTCGGTGCTCTTAGTAAGGCCGGTTAGGGCTTTGTACTGCTTTTGTACCTCGTGCATATTGCCTCCTGCATTGCGGGCGACCGTACACCAAGCCGTTGAAATGTCGAGACTAGACCACCGCCGAGCGTTGCTCAGGCACTAGGTCCACAGGTGCAGCTCGCTCTAGAGAACGCCGTATTGCAAAGCCAGCAGCAGTTGCCAACGGTGGAGGAACCGCGTTTCCAATCATCCGTCTTATATCAGCTCGGTTGCCAAGGAAGCGAAAACTGTCGTCGAATCCCTGCAAACGAGCCGCCTCGCGCGGTGTAATCGAACGATCCTGTTCCGGGTGGGCGTACCGGCCCCTTGAGAAGCTATCAAAGCCACCCGTTATGGTCGGACATACGCCCCGTCCCAACTGAGGCGACCGTACACGTCTGGCCAGCCGCCCTTTGAGGTATCCACCCGTTGGTGACAAGGCAAACGGAGTTGAAAGGGAATATCCCTCCAACCTCCACCTTGCGGAACATAAGAAATTCTCTCTTTGTTGATCTCGGTGATGCGACACTGGATGTGATTGGCCAGCGTGGGATGCTCTCGGCGGTCGTCTGGCGGCGCGGGTAGGTCGCCAATCGCGTCGCGGACCGTGATGTTGATTTCTGAGGTTGGAAGTAGCGGCGGCGGCGCCCCTATGTCTTTCTTTAGTCCGATCATTAGAAATCGTCCGTGTGACTGCGCCAGACCAAAATCGGATGAGCAAACGAAGAAGTCATGAACCTCGTAGTCGCTTAACACTGCCGAAAGTTCTTCAATCAATTTGCGTCCGCGCTTTTGTCCAAAAATCTGGACATTCTCGAACAAGAAAGCGCGTGGACCGGTCTCCCGAACCAGTCGTGCGAAGTGTCTGACCAGACCGTTACGCGGATCGTCTAACGCTGCCGCTCCGCGCCTCTGCTTTGAGAAGCCTTGGCACGGTGGTCCGCCAGAGAAGAGATCGAGCTCGCCAAATCCAACTCCCGCCCGATCAAGGAGCTCGCTGCCCGACACCACACTGGCATCCAAGACACTGACATGTTCGCCAACGTTACGGGCATACGTATCGACAGATATCGGATCGTTGTCGAAGGCGAAGCGGACGTCAAAGCTTGCTTTTTCGAGCCCAACAGACATTCCTCCGGCTCCGCAAAAGCTCTCTATCGCTGTCAGTCCCATTTTGCCCCTCCAATTAACCACATCTTGAGGGTCGAGAATATTCGACGCAACATCGTGTGTTTCGTCATTGTTATCCTAGTGAAGGAGGATTGCGAACAGATAAATTAATTCGGGCCCTACCTTTAAATTTCTCGAGTATGACCACTGAGAGCTGAATGAAAGCATGTATTTAAGGAGCTGCTACGACCCAATTTTTGGTACCCGCGGCCGGACTCGAACCGGCACGGCCTTCCGGCCCAGAGATTTTAAGTCTCTTGTGTCTACCATTCCACCACGCGGGCGAGTACTTGGGCCTATTTCGGGCCTGAAAAACTCCTTAGGGCCATAAGGCCTTGATAACAATGCGCAACGCGAGCGGAGTGGCAGGATCTTAAGTCTGATATGTCTACCATTCCACCACGCCCGCAGCGTGTCTTGTCGGCTTTAGCCAAGCGGGCCGCCGGTCTCAAGTCTTTCGATGGTCAGATGTCTTCACCCTCAGGCCCCAGCGGTGCACCCGGCGCCAGAAGGGCCCGTTCGGACAGCCAGGGATTGTTGTTAAGCGCTGCTTGCATCTGCGTGCGTGCTGCGGCCAGATCGCCCATATTCATGAGCGTCAGGGCCCGACCGGATTGCGCGCCGACGTGATTTGGTGAAAGCGACAGTGCCGTATCGAGATCTGGCAAGGCGGCCGGGAAGTTGCCTTGTAAAAAATGCACAAACGCCCGCTGGTTGTAGCCTTCCGCATAGTCCGGGCAATAGTCAATCAGTCGATTGAACGCCGAGAGAGCTGCAAGGTAGTCGGCCACACGCCGCATCCCCATGCCGCGATCAAGCAGAGCCTGCGCCTGCGCATTCGGTGCGCGCAGCCAGACTTGCCACATTTCATTTGCGATCGCGCGACCGTCTGTTTCGTTTTTGGCCTCCCGTGCCTTGTCGATCAAAACACCCAACTCGTTCGAGATGTCATCCGAGGGTGGGCAGGTTTCGGCCAAGGCCGGGCCGCAAAGAAAGGCAAGACAGATCAGAATACGCATGCCGACAAGAGTGGCCCGGCCCGCCCGCACGTCAAGCTTCTGAGATGGTCATGACCTCTTTGACCGCCTCCATCGCAACATAGGTCGACGTCGCTGCGACATGCGGCAGGGATGAGATCACCTTGCCCAGAAATTCCCGATAGCTCGACATATTCTCGCAGCGCACCTTCAGGAGATAGTCGAAATTGCCCGCGATCATATGCGCTTGCTCTATCTGGGGCAGGCCTTGAACGGCCGCGTTGAATGCGCTCAGCGCGGCCTCCCGCGTATCTTCTAGGCGCACCTCGACAAAAGCCACATGATCCAGTCCCAAGGCGATCGGGTCCAGGAGCGCGCGATAGCCCTGGATGATCCCCACCTTTTCCAGGCGCCTCAAACGCGCCTGGGTCGGCGATTTCGACAAGCCGATTTCGGCGGCCAGATCCGTCACGCTCATCCGACCATCACGCGCGAGGGCGACTAGAATCGCCCGATCCGCCCGGTCGAGGCCGGATCGCCCAAAAGTCTCATACAAGATCATATTTTTAGGCACTTTTCCCGCCCGGTCAGTGAACTTCAGTCAATTCGCTTGGTCTGAGGCAGATATACTATGCAAAAGCGCAAAGGATCAATCATGGCCCGCGACACAGCTGCCTCTGTTGACATGCAACTTGATGAAGGCATGTATAAGAACCATGACAGGCTGATTGCGGAGCTGGTGGAGGCAGCAGCGCTGAACAACGCGGACCGTGCGGCAATTGCGGCCGAGGCCGCCCAGATGGTCTGCGATGTTCGTGAGGGTCAGCAATCCGGCCTGATGGAGGTGTTTCTTGCGGAATACGGCCTCTCGACCGATGAAGGCGTGGCGCTGATCTGTCTGGCCGAGGCGCTCTTGCGGGTGCCAGATGCAGATACGATCGACGCGCTCATCGAAGACAAGATCGCACCGTCGGATTGGGGCAAGCATCTGGGAAAATCGACCTCGCCCCTGGTGAACGCCTCGACCTGGGCACTTCTCCTGACGGGCCGTGTTTTGGACGATGACCAACCCGGCCCAGTGGGCCATTTGCGTGGGGCGATCAAAAGGCTGGGTGAGCCTGTCATTCGCACGGCCGTGGGCCGCGCCATCAAGGAAATGGGCCGCCAGTTCGTACTTGGCGAAACCATTCAAAGCGGCATGAAACGCGCCGCCGCTATGGAGGCGAAGGGCTACACGTATAGCTACGACATGCTGGGTGAGGCGGCGATCACGGAAGCCGATGCCCGGCGCTATCACCTGTCATATTCCAAGGCGATCAGTGCGATCGCAGATGCCTGCAAATCTGTTGATATCCGCGCCAACCCGGGTATTTCCGTCAAACTTTCCGCACTGTATCCCCGCTATGAACGCGCGCATGAAACCCACGTTCTCCGCGATCTGGTGCCGCGTTTGCGTGCCCTCGCGTTGTTGGCCAAATCGGCGGGTATGGGGCTGAATGTTGACGCGGAAGAGGCCGACCGGCTGTCTCTTTCCCTGAGGGTGATCGATGCGGTTCTGTCGGAGCCTGCTTTGTCCGGTTGGGACGGTTTTGGTGTTGTCGTGCAGGCTTATGGACCACGTGCGGGCCGGGCCATTGACGAGATTTACGACATGGCCAACCGCCATGACAGGTGCCTGATGGTGCGTCTGGTCAAGGGGGCCTATTGGGACACCGAGATCAAACGCGCACAGGTCCTTGGCATGAACGGCTTTCCCGTCTTCACACGCAAGGCGGAAACTGATGTCAGCTACATCGCCAATGCACGCAAGCTGCTTGGAATGACGGATCGCGTCTATCCGCAATTTGCGACGCACAACGCCCATACTGTCGCCGCCATCCTGCACATGGCCGATGATCAACCCTTTGAATTTCAGCGCCTGCACGGGATGGGCGAAGCGCTGCACGATGTCGTCATGGCCAAACACAAGATCCCCTGCCGCATCTACGCGCCAGTTGGTGCGCATCGGGATCTGCTTGCCTACTTGGTGCGGCGCCTTCTTGAAAACGGGGCCAATTCCAGCTTTGTCAATCAATTGGTTGATCTTGATGTACCGGCCGAAGAAGTCGTCGCGGATCCTTTTGCAGCCCTTGATCAGCCGGGGCTCGAAATCCCCGTGGGCCCCGATCTGTTTCAGCCCGAGCGCCCGAATTCCACGGGCTTCGATCTGAACCATGTGCCGACCCTTGCGGATGTCGACGCAGCTCGCCAGCCGCATCGCAAAGCGGTCTGGGCTGCAAAGCCTCTGATCGCGGCGGATCCGTCAGACGGCGCAAACATCGATTTGACGAACCCGGCGCATCCCGATGACATGGTGGGTAGTGTTCAAAACGCCTCATCAGCGGATGTTGCAGCAGCCTTTACTGCAGCTGAAACATGGACAGCCCCAATTGCTGAACGGACGAATATCCTCAACAAGGCTGCCGACCTTTATGAAGCGGCATATGGTGAGATTTTCGCCCTGCTCTGTCGTGAGGCAGGCAAGACGCAAATGGATGCGGTGGCCGAATTGCGCGAGGCGGTCGATTTCTTGCGCTACTACGCAGCGCAAGCGGATGATGACAGCGTACCAGCGGGCCGCGCCGTCTGTATATCGCCGTGGAACTTTCCTTTGGCAATTTTCACCGGTCAGATCTCGGCAGCCCTCGCCGCTGGCAATGCGGTGCTCGCCAAACCCGCCGAGCAAACGCCACTTGTTGCGGATCTCGCTGTTGGGCTACTGTACCAGGCTGGCGTTCCACGCACCGCCCTGCAACTCTTGCCCGGAGGTGGTGAAATTGGCGCGGACCTTACCGAACGGGGTCCCAATGTCGTTGCCTTCACAGGATCAACCGCCACAGCCATGCGCATCCGCCAAAGCCTAGCACAGCATGCTGCCCCCGGCACGCCGCTGATTGCGGAGACCGGTGGGCTCAACGCGATGATCGTCGACAGCACCGCCTTACCCGAACAGGCCGTCACTTCGATCATCGAAAGCGCCTTTCAATCAGCCGGACAGCGGTGCTCCGCCCTGCGTTGCCTGTACGTTCAAGAGGACATCGCCGATGTTGTTCTAGGCATGCTCAAGGGTGCTATGGATGCGCTTCATCTGGGCGATCCCTGGGAGCTTTCAACCGATGTCGGCCCGGTAATCGACGAGGCTGCGCGCCGCACGATCTCGGATCACATCAACCAGGCCAGGGCCGACGGCCGCCTGCTGCACGAACTGCCCTGCCCCACCGACGGGACATTTGTGCCGCCAGCGCTGATCAAAGTGAAGGGCATCGCAGATCTTGAACAGGAAGTCTTCGGCCCCGTCCTACATGTTGCGACTTTCAAGTCCGAGGATCTGGACCGGGTCATCGACGACATCAACGCCACCGGCTATGGGCTGACTTTCGGCCTGCACACGCGTATTGACGACCGCGTGCAACATGTTGCCGACCGAGTTCTGGCCGGGAACCTCTACATCAATCGCAACCAGATCGGCGCCATCGTGGGCAGCCAACCCTTTGGCGGGCACGGTCTGTCGGGGACAGGCCCCAAGGCGGGCGGCTCGGACTACCTGTCGAGGTTCCGCAAACCTGCACCCGCCCCGGAAATCTCAGCACCCTTTGGAAAGGGCCAGGCCCTGCCGACACCCTCGATCACGGAAACCAAGCTCGGTGAGGTCAGCCTGCCCGGCCCAACGGGCGAGTCCAACCGATTGAGCCATTGGACGAAACCGTCGCTGCTCTGCCTGGGACCGGGAGAAGCAGCCTGCAAGGCCCAGATCAAAGCGGTGGAGACGCTTGGCGGTCAGGCCGTAGCCGCGCCCGACGGCATCGCACCCGAAGATCTGACGGACGGCCCGCAATATGGCGGCGTCATCTGGTGGGGAGACACACAAACAGCGAAAGCCCTAGACCTTGCCCTTGCGCAGCGCACAGGGCCGATCACCCCGCTGATCACGACACAGCCCGATCGCGCACATGTCACACATGAACGCCACATCTGCGTGGATACAACAACGTCAGGCGGAAACGCGGCTCTTCTCAGCGCGGCAAGCTGATCAAAATTGGCACGGCGGTCGCCAATTGGGTGCCTGCCGACCCGTCGATCCGGATCGACGCTTGACGATGCACCAGCGATGACAGAGCCTTCATGTCATGTTTCCGATCCGCGATCACAATCCTTCGGGCCGAACGCCCTACGTCACCTACGTCCTGATGGCGGCCAATATCCTGATATACCTGGGATATTTTTCGCTTTTTAATGATAACTACGCGATCAACAGGTTCTTTTCCGAATGGGCCATGATCCCCGCACGCGTAACATCGGGCGACGGGTTTTACACGCTGATCTCGTCAATGTTCCTTCACGGCGGCTTCATGCATCTGGCCGGGAACATGCTTTTTCTGTTCATATTCGGCGACAACGTCGAAGACGAGATGGGGCATCTGCCTTTTCTTGGCTTCTATCTGGGCAGCGGCATCGCTGCGGGTCTGATCCACGTGATCTCTGCCCCGCTGAGCCCCGTGCCCACCGTTGGCGCTTCCGGTGCCATTGCAGGGGTCATGGGCGGCTATCTTCTGATGTTCCCCAAGGCCCGCGTCGATATCCTTCTGTTTTTCATCGTCTTCATCCGCATCTTTCCGATCCCCGCCTGGATCATGCTGATGGTCTGGTTCGGCATGCAATTTATCGGCGGTGTCGGTGCGGACCCTCGCGCTGGCGGCGTGGCGTATTGGGCCCATGCCGGGGGCTTCGTTGCGGGCTTCCTGCTCACCCTGCCTCTATGGCTGCGCAAGGGTGGTCCAAGATTCTGGAGCCAGACGGACGGGCATCCGCCACATCCCGAAACGACCTATTCCAATTCGAGAATCCCGAAAGTGACCCGCAGATGATCGAAGCCACCTGCCATTGCCGCGCAGTCACGCTTGAGGTTGAACTGGCCGATGGCTCGGACGCTGCAATTGTTCGTTCTGCCGCAGGCGCGCCGCCCCTGCCGTGAATGTCTCCCAGGGACGGGCTGCACGTGGTAAGAGGTGCGGACAGGCTGACGCTCTATGAATGGCGTACAAAGACCGCCAAACATTTCTTTTGCGCCACATGCGGGACCTGCATGTATCACCGGCGCCGTTCCAACCCGAATGAATACGGTGTGAAAATGGGCGCGCTGGAAAGCGTGAACCCGCCAGATCATTGCCCCATTCCATGGACGGAAGGCATCAATCACCCCTCAGACGCCTGATCCCGAAGCAACTCCGCCAACCAATCACGCAACGCATCCACAGCGGGTGAGGCCCCTTTTCGCCACATCAACCAAAGCTCCCGATCCGGGGGGCGGAGATCCTCGTCGATCCGTTGCAAACGCTCGTCGCACTCACCGACGATCCGGGGCAGAACGCATTTTCCAATGCCTGCCGCCGCGGCCTCCAAGGCAGTTTCGGCATCCTGGACCAGCAATCCCGATCTGGCACCGTCCTGGGCCATGATCCAGCGCATCGGCGGCAAATGCGTTTGGGCAGAACCATAGCGGATCCATGGGCCAGAGGTGTTTCGGACGCGCGCATAAACGCCGTATGGCAAGCTGCCAGCCTTTCGCATGACCACGTCCAGGCCTCCGGCCTCGGGGCGCGCAAATCGCAGACATAGATCGGCTTCATGCGCCCGCAAATCGACATTGCGCGAATCTGCAATCGCTTCGACCCGGATGTCTGGATGAAAGCTCAGAAAACCGCTCAACCGCGGCACGATCAGTCGGTTGATCAACAGCGGCACAGCCGTCAGGCGGACGTGGCCGGTTAGAACAGCCCGCGCCGCACCGATATCGGTCTGCAGCGCCTCCAAACTCGCCTCGACTGCCGAGGCATGGACCAGAACCGCCTCGCCAAGCGATGTCGGTGCATAAACCTGACCTGCCCGACGGAAAAGCGCGCCTTCCAGCGCTGCCTCAATCGTCCGGATCCGCCGCGCCAAGGTCGTCTCATCCACACCTTGCAGCCGGGCAGCACCAATCATCGTGCCTGACCTGACCAGCGCCAGAACATGGCGCAGATCGTTCCAGTTTATATCCTGCATTTCTGCAGCCTACTACAGCAGTTATCCGCATTTCATCCGGAAAAACCGGCGGGCAGGATAAGGGGAGGAAAGGAGATCCACATGATCTATGCCGTCCTCTTCACCGATGCTGCAGGAGTTGATCCAGCATTGCGTCAAAAAAATATGGCCGCACATCTGAGTTTTCTGGAGCAAAACGCCAATCACATCCAAACCGCCGGGCCGTTATTCGATCAATCCGACGTAGGCGCAGGCGGGATGTGGATTGTCGAGGCCCAAAGCCCGGAGGAGGTGGAAGCGCTCATCCGCGCCGACCCCTTTTGGTCGACGGGCTTGCGCGAAAGCCACCGCATCTTGCGCTGGCATCAGGTTTTTGCAGATGGCAAGCGAACTTAGCCGCGAACGAGCTTGGCAAAGGGCGAGAAAAGCTCGGAATTGGCAGCGATCAAGGCACCGTCTTCCAACAGATCCCCGGTCGGCTCAAGAGGTTCGACCAGGCCCCCTGCTTCACGCACAATCAAGACGCCCGCCGCGATGTCCCAAACATTCAGACGCCGTTCCCAGAACCCGTCATAACGCCCTGCCGCGACATAGGCGAGGTCGAGCGCAGCGCTTCCCCAGCGGCGCACGCCCGCCGTCGAGGGCAAAAGCCGGGCAAGTTCCTGCAGCGTGTCGGGCAAATCCGACCGCCCGCCATAGGGCAGGCCTGTCGAGAAAATCGCCTCGATCATCCGGTTGCGCCCTGACACCCGCAATCGGCTGTCATTCATCCAAGCGCCCGCGCCCTTTTCTGCGAAGTAAAGCTCGTCCTTGGCTGGATCATAGATGACCGCCGATACGATCTGACCCTTGTGTTCCAGGGCGATAGACACCGCCCAATGGGGCAGGCCATGCAAAAAGTTCGTCGTGCCATCAAGCGGGTCGACGATCCAGCGGCGCGTGGGATCCTCGCCCGCCTCTTCTCCGCCTTCTTCCGCGACCCAGCCGTAATTTGGACGCGCCCCGCGCAGCTCTTCCTTCAGGATCGCTTCGGCGGCCAGATCGGCCCGCGACACGAAGTCTCCTGCACCCTTCATGGACACCTGAAGATTCTCGACTTCGCGGAAATCCTTGACCAATGACCGCCCCGCCTTCCGTGCAGCCTTCATCATGATGTTAAGGTTCGCACTTGTTTGCATCGGGTCTCTCTCTGGCAGCGGTCAGAGGCGGGCTATACGCCCCAAGGTCACGCTTGCCAAGGGGCCATCACTGCCCCACCCTTCGCTCATCAAAGGAGGAGCCACCAATGTCAGACCAAATGCAAAAGATCGTTCTCGCCAGCCGCCCAACAGGCGCGCCGACCTCCGAAAATTTCCGGCTGGAAACCGACGCGATCCCGCAGCCCGGCGAAGGTGAGGTTCTGGTCAAGGTTCACTACATGTCGCTCGACCCCTACATGCGCGGACGTATGGATGATGCGAAATCCTACGCAGCTCCTGTGCCCATTGGCGGCACGATGGAAGGCGGTGGGGTGGGTGAAGTCATTGCCTCGAACTCCGACCATTTCAAACCCGGTGACCTGGCTTTCGGCATGTTCGGTTGGGCCAGCCATGGCATCCAACCCGCCAAGATGCTGCGCAAGCTGGATGCGGGGGGCATGCCCATCACCACGGCACTGGGTGTTCTTGGCATGCCAGGCTTTACCGGCTGGCATGGCCTGATGGAGTACGGCCGTCCAAAGGCGGGCGAAACGCTGGTGGTCGCTGCCGCAACCGGCCCAGTGGGCAGCATGGTCGGTCAGCTCGCCAAATCGTTGGGCCTGCGCACGGTCGGCATTGCAGGCGGGGCGGACAAGGTGAAGCTCGCCAAGGAAACCTTTGGCTTTGACGAATGCCTCGATCACCGTGCCTACGTAGATGCGAAAGCGCTGCGCGCCGCCCTGAAAGAGGCCTGCCCGAAGGGCATCGACATCTACTTTGAAAATGTGGGCGGCAAAGTGCTCGAGGCGGTGATCCCGCTTATGAACCCGTTCGGTCGCATCCCCGTCTGCGGCATGATCGCCTGGTACAATGCGGGCAATCTCGGATCAGGTGCCGACGCGCCGATGCCGGCCCCTGCGATCTGGCGCAACGTCCTCGTGAACTTCCTCAGCGTGAATGGCTTCATCATCTCGAACCATTGGGATCGCTTCCCCGAATTCCTCCAGGACGCGGCACCCAAGGTCATCAGCGGCGATATCAAGGTGGTCGAGGATATCGCCGAGGGTCTCGAGAACGCCCCCGACGCCTTCATGGGGCTTCTGCAAGGCAAGAATGTCGGGAAGCAAATCGTCAAGGTCGCCTGACGCGCCCAGCTTTACGCCACGCTCTTGGCAAGCCGCTGATCTGCGGCCTCTTGGCCCAATAGCGCTTGAATACGTTTGGGCTTCATAGGTCGGTGGAATGCATAACCCTGCGCCATCTCGAAATCGGAACTGCGCAGGGCTGCGACCTCCGCCTCGGTCTCCGCACCTTCGGCCACCACTTCGAACCCGTTCACCATCGCCAGTGCTCGCATCGCCTTAATGATGATCTTGTTGCTGTCGCTGGTGTCGCAGTGCCGGATCAAGGACTTGTCGATCTTGATGATGTCCGAGGGATAAAGGCTCAGATAGCTGAGCGAGGAGTACCCTGCCCCAAAATCATCGACGGCGATCTTGACGCCCTTGGCCCGCAATGACCGCAGGTTCGCCTGCACCTCATCACTGTTGCGCAGCATCTCTGATTCTGTGACCTCCAGCCATAAGCGGCACGGATCGAACTTGGTCTGCTGCAGGATATCTTCAGCACGCCCGGTCAGATTGCTCCATTGCAGATCGGCGGAGTTGATGTTGACCGATACGAAGGCATCCGATGGCCAACGCGCCGCGTGATCCGTGGCCGCCCGCAGCATGTATTCCAAAAGGGCGGGCCCCTGCCCTTCGGCCTGCGCAATCACTACAATCTTTTCAGGCGTTACCGCGCCAAACAGCGGATGCGTCCAGCGCACCAAAGCCTCAGCCCCGATGATCTTGTCCGAAGCGAGCGACACGATCGGTTGGAATTCCAGCGCCAAAGCACCGCTTTCCAAAGCCGTTGGCAAATCATTCGCCAACACCCTGTCGCGGTGGATCTCGGCCCCGATTGCATCTTCATAGATGCGCACCTGCCGTTTGCCTTGCGACTTGGCATGATAAAGCGCCCGGTCCGCCTCTAGTTCGAGATCCTGAAGGCAGGCATCCGCGAAAGCGCTGGTGCTGATCCCGATGCAACACGAAATCGGGATCTCCATCTCACCGCACCGAAAACTTCGATTGATCGCTGCCATAAGCTCTGCCGAAAAGGGATCGGCCTTCAGATCCGCGTCTCCGCGCAGCAATACGACGAATTCGTCACCGCCCTTGCGCGCCACCAGACTGTCGCGCGGCAGATGCCGCTCAAGCCGGTTGGCAATCGTTTCGATCAATCGGTCACCCACCGCGTGGCCGAAATTGTCATTCACGGTCTTGAGATTATCGGCGTCCAGAAACAGGAAGACCGCGACGTCGTCTCCAACGTCCAGATCCTCGAGCAAACCGCCTGCACGCTTCTTGAACTCGCTGTAGTTCAATAGCCCCGTCATCGTGTCTCGCGTCGCCAGATGATAGACCTTTTCGGTCGCGCTCACCTCGGTTGTGATGTCCTTCACGTAACCCTGATAGCCCGAGGGCGCCTCTCCCACGCCGACCTCAGCCCGTCCGGCAAGCTTCAGGATCTGGTTGTTCTGCAAGCGCAATGTCATGTCGAAATGTGTTGACATCTCGAGAGGTCGCGAAAGAAGCATCGAATAAGCCACGAGGCTTGGATTGTCATATGGCATTGCGCCCGTCTGTCGCAGAATGTCAACGAGACTGGTCGGGTCACCTGCCCGCGTGTCGAGCCCGAGCATCTGCAGCAGCGGCTCGGGCTCTGTTGTCAGGTTGAGTGCAGGATCGCTGCGCCACAGATATTGTCCGCCCTGTCCTTGATTGGTGTCCAGCAAAAGGTTCACCATGTCACGCTGCCGCTCAGCCTCCATCTTACCCAGAAATTCGGCTAGAAAAACGCCTGTATGCCGTCGCACCGAATAGGCCACGACAAAGCAGAAAGCGACTGTCACCAAACCAAAGGACAGTTTCGGCAGCGTACCTCCAACGACCAGCGCGACAAAGGCAACACTCGACAAGGTGAGGGTGTAGATCATTCCTGCCAGAGGCACCGGATAAAGTGCCAGCGCGCCCCCGGCAATCATGCCCGCGGCAAGCGCGCTTACAAACGCCACTTCGATCAGATGCCCGTTGGGCAGCACGAAAATCAGCGGATAGCACCAGATCAAGGCCAGAAGGAAGGCGTAGATCACAACCTTTCCCGGTGCGCGCACGCTTGACGTGGCCCGTTTTGGTGCACGGTGAAACAGCGTGGCCTGACGCAGCCCAAGGCAGGCGACCACGATAACCAGCCCCGCCCAGACAATCGTTGCCCATGTCAGCACCCGAAGCGTTTGCTCAAGCGCCAGAAGAGCCAAGGCATTGCAGATATTGGCCAGCATCATAGGCCGGGACAGCGACATGATTGCGACCAGTTGCGCTTTGCGCACAAAGCCCATTCGATCCCGGATCAACGCAGCAGAGCTTGTTTCGTCACTTCGCCGCAAAAGCTGTTCTGTCAGCTCATCGGAAATCCGCCCCAAAAGGACAACAAGACCCATTCGCGAACCACATCCTCAAAATTCCCTAACGATAGGTTAACTCAAAAAGTCTTTCGAAATGGTTAACCGCGCCGCCACTGGCCCCAATTAACAAGCCCCGCGCCAATAACAACGCGGGGCATCAAAAGCGGCAATGGTTAGGAATCAGGCCGTGGCCATCATACCTTTGGTTCGGGCAATCTCGCGCATTCTCTTTTGCAGCTTTTCAAACGCGCGTACCTCGATCTGACGGATCCGCTCGCGGCTTACGTTGTATTGCGTGCTCAGATCTTCCAGGGTCACGGTCTCATCGCTCAAGCGGCGTTGGGTCAGGATGTCCTTTTCGCGCTCGTTCAGAACCTCAAGCGCTTCGGCCAACATCTCTCGGCGCACTTCCAACTCATTGCTTTCGGCATAGTCACCAGCCTGATCGGCGTCTTCGTCCTCCAGCCAGTCCTGCCATTGCATCGCGCCCTCGCCTTCGGTTCCAACCGTCGCGTTCAGCGATGCATCACCCCCGGACAAACGCCGGTTCATCGAGATCACTTCGTCTTCGGTCACACCCAGGTCGGTCGCAATTTTCGCTACGTTGTCGGGATGCAAATCGCCTTCTTCCAACGCACCGATCCGCGCCTTGGCCTTTCGAAGATTGAAGAAAAGCTTCTTCTGCGCGCTCGTTGTGCCCAGTTTCACCAGCGACCAGGATCGCAGGATGTATTCCTGGATCGAGGCGCGGATCCACCACATCGCATAAGTGGCCAGCCGGAAACCCTTTTCCGGATCAAAGCGTTTGACCGCCTGCATTAATCCCACATTCGCCTCAGAAATCACCTCGGCCTGCGGCAGACCGTAGCCGCGATAGCCCATCGCGATCTTTGCCGCCAAGCGAAGATGCGACGTTACCATTTGATGTGCGGCTTCTGTGTCCTGCTCTTCGACCCAGCGTTTGGCCAGCATGTATTCCTCTTCCGGTTCGAGCAGAGGGAATTTCCGGATATCCTGCATGTAACGGTTCAGTCCGCCCTCAGGTGTCGGTGCCGGCAGGTTTTTGTAGTTCGCCATTGCTGTCCCTTTCGTCTCTGTCAAACGCCCCATGTTTACGAGCTTAACATTGGATATGGTAACGCTATACAAACAGTTCAAGTGTCTTAACTATCAGTTAATCGCGCAGCGTTGCGTGTGAAGGGCCAGCACCGTGCGCTCACGCACAGATCGCATCTATTTGATGCTGAGCAGCAATTGTTTCATGTCAGTCGGCATCCCTGCCTCAAATCGCATCGCCTCACCCGTCACCGGATGCTGAAAACCCAAAAGGCCGGCATGCAGGGCCTGCCGCGGGAACGCTTTCACCGCTTGCGCACCACTTTCGGGCAATGCGGATTTCGGGAGTTTGCGTGCGCCGCCATAGACCGGATCGCCAACCAGACCATGACCCGCATGCGCCATATGTACCCGGATCTGATGGGTCCGCCCGGTTTCCAGCCAACACGCGATCAGGCTCAGGCAGGGGGGCGCACCGAACCGCTCAATCACGCACGTGCGGGTCACTGCATGGCGCCCTCCCTGAAACAGCACCGCCTGGCGCTGCCTGTCGGTCTTGTGACGCGCAAGCTGCGTGGTGATCCGCAGGATATTGCCCGCCTCGAAGGAGGTGCCACGCACGCCCCTCAGGCGCGGGTCATTGGCATCCGGCACGCCGTAGACCAGCGCCTGATAGCGCCTTTCGGCCGTGTGGTCCGCAAACTGCGCCGCCAACCCCTGATGCGCCTTGTCGGACTTTGCTACAACCAGCAGACCGCTCGTGTCCTTGTCGATGCGGTGAACGATGCCAGGCCGTTTCAACCCACCCACGCCTGACAAATCATCCCCGCAATGATGCAGAAGCGCGTTGACCAACGTGCCAGACGGCGTGCCGGGGGCCGGATGCACCACCATACCCGCCGGTTTGTTAACAACGATCAAAGCGTTGTCTTCGTAAACCACGTCCAGCGGAATATCCTCAGGACCAATATGGCTTTCGCTGGCCACGTCGATCTGGATATCGATCCTTACGCCTTCGCCGACCTTGGCCTTTGGGTTGACCACAATCGCTCCGCCAACCTGCACCGCCCCGTCCTCGATCAACCGGGCAAGGCGGGTTCGCGACAGGGCAGCCTCATCTGGCACATCGCGGGCGATCGCCTTATCAAGACGCGAAGGCGGGTCAGCCGCGATATCGAAGGTCAGTGTTTTGGACGACATGGATCCCGCTCAAGAACCAGCAAACCTGCGGTTTCTGCGCCGCCTGGTGACGGGCCTGACCGCGATCATGATCATGGGCGTTCTAACCATCATCGTCCTGCTTGTCATCCGACTCAATACGACTCCAAGCGCAGTCCAACTGCCCGACACGCTCACCCTGCCCGATGGCACGAAACCAACCGCATTCACCCTCGGCCCGGACTGGCTGGCCGTTATCACCGACGACGAGATTCTGGTTTACAACCTTGATGGCAGCCTGCGCAAACGGGTTTCGATCGACCAATAATTGCGTGGTACCACCTCCTGGGCTCGAACCAGGGACCTCCTGATCCACAATCAGGCGCTCTAACCAACTGAGCTAAGGCGGCACGCAACTCGAAATACTCCCCGCCAACGCCGAATGCAAGAGGCTCAGAAGCGATAGACCCATGTCTGTTCGACCAGATCCTGACTGAAGGAATGCACCGGGCGCGAGCCTTCCAGCCGCCAGCCCGCCTTGCGATAAAGCGCGCAAGCCGCAGCGTGGCTTTGGTGGGTCCAAAGCTGCATGCGACCGTACCCGGCTGCTTCGGCAAAGCCCATACAGGTCTGCAAGAGCCGCTGCCCCAGGCCAAGACCTCGCGCCTCTGGCAGCAGCAGGAACAGCCGAAGCTTGGCTGTCACCGCGTCGTGGCGCATGCAAAAGATCGAGCCAAGCCTCTGCCCGCCCACCTCAACGATCCAGCCGCGTTCACAGGCAGCATCATGGCCCGAATTGAAATCCGTTAGGATCGAGGCAACCAGCGGTCCGAACGTATCGTCAAAGCCGTCATCACGGGCATAAAGCGTGGCATGCTGCGCCACCACCCACTTGGTATCCGCCGGATCGAAGATCCGGATGATCGCGTCATCCATAAGCGCAGGCTGCACCAACCCGGCTTGCCTTTCAAGCGACCAAACGCTACCTCGCGCACAGATTTCGGAGGCGGATATGGGTATCAACAGCGAACGTGATCTAGAGGCAAATCTTCAGATCGGGCCAACCGACAAGGGCATGGTGCGCATTTTTGTCGAAAGCGCCGGCCTCGAAGTGCCCATGGATTTCGATCCCGAAGAAGCCGAAGAAATCGCGCAGGAAATCCTCGCAGCGGCCAAGGCCGCATCCGCCCTCCAACGTCGGTAGCCAACGTGGATATTGCGCTCATCCCAGCTAGTATTGAAGGATGAGGCAAGATCTGCCCCCCATCGCTCTCTCGGTCCGCCAGCCCTCGGCCTGGGCGATCATTCACGGCGGCAAGGACATCGAAAATCGCAGCCTTGGATCGGTACGGGCAGGCCGCATGGATTGCCGGACAATATGCATCCATGCCGCCATCGGTCTGAAAGAGGCTGAGTACAACTGGTCGGTCTACAAGTTCCAGCCCAATGGCGTCATGATCCCACGCCCTGACGCCCTGCCCCGCCGCGCCATCATTGGCACGGTGGATGTGGTCGATATCGTGGATCACAGCGACAGCCCCTGGTTCGGCGGGCCCATGGGTCTTGTCCTGCAAAACCCGACGCCGATTGATCCGATCCCTTGCACAGGTGAATTGGGCTATTTCGAATGGCATCCGGACGGAGACGTGGCCGAACCACTGCCATGGATGCGCAAATGGGGCCGCAACGGTCAGGATCTTCAAACACAGGACCTTTTCGACGATCTTCCGACCGCCTTCAAAACAGCCCCGCCGCGGCCCTACAAGTAAGCTCAGTGACGGCTGTCTAGAACGCCGTGCAAGCGGTCAACGATCCGGCTCGCCGTTGTCGTGCAAAGGGGTGGCACCAAAGCATGCACCAGTGCCGCAAGCGCGGCCAGCATCAGCATTCCGGAAAACCACAGGGCAAAGCGCGCATGGCCCAGATAGCTCTCATTCACACTGGCAGGATGATCGACAAACCCGCGAATGAAATGGCGCATCCGTGACGCGGGCCGGTCAATGTATGGCTGTATGCTCATGCTGTCTCTCCTGCAATCCTTGCAGCAGTATTTCACCAATCTTATCACAAATTGTCCCAATCTGTCCTTATAATCTGGAAAATAACGGGATACAGTCTCACATATTATGGAAAATATTGATGATATGGATCGTCGTATCCTGACTGTGTTGCAACGCGACTGCGCGATCAGCATGGATGACCTCGCCGAAAAGGTGCATCTGTCGCGCAATGCCTGCTGGCGGCGTGTCAAACGGCTGGAAAGCGACGGGATCATCCGCAGCCGCGTCGCCCTGCTGGATCCGCGCAAGCTGGGCCTCGACCTCACTGCCTTCGTCATGATCCGCACAAACCGGCACGATCCCGATTGGTTGGCCCGGTTCAACCGTGCTGTCCGCGACCTGCCCGAGATCACTGGCGCCCATAGAATGAGCGGAGATCTCGACTATGTCCTCCGCGTCAGCCTGTCCTCAATCCAGGATTATGACGCCTTCTATCAGCGCCTCATCGCGAAGGTCCCCGTTTCCGATATTTCCGCCAGTTTTGTGATGGAGGACATAAAGCACACGACCGAACTGCCGGTCTGAGCCGTCACCAGCGGGTCAGTGCCGCAACGTCCTCGTCCTTGGCGGAAACCCAGCTCTCACCATCCGCACCAACTTCGCGTTTCCAGAAAGGCGCGCGTGATTTCAGATAGTCCATTAGGAATTCCGCCGCCTCAAACGCATCCTTACGATGCGCCGAGGCCGTCGCCACCATCATGATCCGCTCGCCCGGCTTCATCGGCCCATAGCGGTGGATGACCAGCACATCGCCAAGGGTCCAGCGACGCGCTGCCTCTTGCGCGATCTCGGTTAGGGCCGCTTCTGTCATGCCGGGGTAATGTTCGATCTCCATCACGCTCACCGACCGGTCGCCTTCGGAGCGCACAACGCCGGTGAATGTCACAACCGCCCCCAAATCACCGCGCCCCGCCCCAAAAGCCTCTGCCTCTGCTCCGAAATCAAACGGTGTTTCCTGAACGACTATGCGCATGCTAGCCCCCCGTCATGGGCGGGAAAAACGCCACTTCGCGCACGCCCTCCAGCGGCGCGTCAAAATCGGCCAGTTTCTGATCAACCGCCACACGCAAGGCCGAGACATCCGCAAAAGCTAAGGCGTAACGCTCCTCGCGCGCACGCAGTTCCTCGACCAGATCGTTCACCGTCGCCGCATCTGTTACGACGTCTTCCCTAGGGATCCCAATCCGCTCCCGGACCCAAGCAAAGTAAAGCACATTCATTGGCGGGTTTCCTTCAGATGGGGCATGGCCTTGCGAAAGTAGTCCACCCCTGTGATCAAGGTCAAAGCGGCTGCAAGCCACAGCATCCACAGCCCCGCCTGACCGGCCCATTCCGCGCCCGTATACTTCCACCACAGGCCCAGTTCGTCGGGCGCATCGCCGACGAGGATAGCCCGCACCAAGTCTTCATCCATGCCCCAGATCGACATGCCAAAGTAATGCTCGAACACGCCTTGCGAAAATAGGATGGCAATGGCGATCATCTGCAGTGTCGTCTTCCACTTGGCCAGTTGCGTCACCTTCAACGTCCCCGCGGTATCGCCCAGAAACTCGCGCAGTCCCGACACGAAAACCTCGCGGAAAAGGATCACGGTCGCCGGCAACACCAGCCAGGGCGACCAACTTGAAAAGCCAATAATGACCATCAACGCGATCACCACCATCGCCTTGTCCGCGATGGGGTCCAGCATCGCCCCGAACTTGGTCTGCTGCCCCCAGGCTCGCGCCAGATAGCCGTCGAACCAATCCGTGATGGCCGCGCCCACAAAAAGGATCAACGCGAACCAATCCGCATAAGGCCGCGTGAAATAAAGGAACATGACAGCAACCATCGGCGCCGCGAGCAGGCGCAGGGTCGTCAGGACGTTCGGTATGTTCCAGATCATGGCTGATACCTACCCCCTCGGACAGACGGGGAAAAGAGAAACCGCCCGCCCCCGCACATCCAGGTGCTGCGAAAACCGGCTATGCAGTTTTGTCAATTGTGGCAGCAAGGGTCCGATCCTATTTCTGCAGCGCAGCAACTGAGAGATAGAGCCAAGCCATGAAACCCAACTCCACAACCACACCCGGCATCCTGCACCTGATCAGTGATACGCTTGGTCGCGGCATTTCCGCCGTTGCTCGCGGCTTTGACGCCGCAGCTGAAGCGCGCGTGCGCCGCATCGCCATGCTGAACGCCAAGACGGATGCTCAATTGGCCGCGATGAAACTGCGCCGCGCAGACATCCCCAACCATGTCTTTCAGGACCTCTTTTACAGCTGAAGAGCATCGCTTGACAGGAAGGTTCCCCGCGGGCAGTCCTGACGGCGATGTTGGACCTGCGCCCTGTTGGATATGTGATCGGCCTGCTCGTCGCCGTCCTCGGGGGAGCGATGTTCTTGCCGATGATCGCGGACCTCGCCGAGGGTGAGGGCCACTGGACGGTCTTTGCCCAATCCGGCCTCGTCACCCTGCTCTGCGGTGTCTCGATCGCGCTTTCCTGCGCCAATGGCGTCAAGGACAGCCTGTCGATCCAGCAGACCTTTCTGATCACCACGGGCGTGTGGCTGGCCCTGCCTGTTTTTGGTGCTCTGCCTTTTGCCTTTGGTGAGACGCAAGCCGACTTCACCGACGCATTTTTTGAGGCGATGTCGGGCCTCACCACCACCGGGTCCACTGTTCTTTCGGGCCTGGACGATATGCCTGCGGGCCTCCTGCTCTGGCGCGGGATTCTGCAATGGCTTGGCGGGATAGGGATCATCGTGGTCGCCATGGTGTTCCTGCCGGAATTGCGCGTCGGCGGCATGCAGATCTTCCGATCCGAAGGGTTCGACACGTTCGGAAAAATCCTCCCCCGAGCAGGTGAGATCGCCAGCCGCATCTCGGTCATTTATCTGGGCCTTACGATGACCTGCGCCGTGGCTTACCTCGCGACGGGCATGACCGCCTTTGACGCCACCGTTCATGCCATGACGACCATCGCGACAGGCGGCTTTGCAAATTACGACGCCTCTTTCGGAGCCTTCGGCGCCGGCTCGCAATACGTCGCGGTCCTTTTCATGCTGCTCGCCGCCCTGCCTTTTGTGCGCTTCGTGCAACTGACCGCAGGCACCGCCCGCCCGCTTCTGCAGGACACCCAGATCCACACCTTTTTTGCGACAGCCATCGTGATCGTGGCGATGATCGCAGCCTGGAACCTGGTCAATATTGAAACCACCGGAGAGGAAGCCATCCGCAAGGCGCTGTTTAACAGCGTCTCTCTGCTGACAGGGACAGGCTACGCAAGTGCCGACTACATGCAATGGGGCGGCTTTCCCGTCGCTGTCTTGTTCTTCACCGGCCTGATTGGCGGCTGTGCGGGTTCGACCGCCTGCTCCATCAAGGTCTTCCGGTACCAGCTTCTCTTTGCCTCGGTCAAAGCACAGCTGCGCAAGACCCGCAGCCCGCACGGCATCTTCACGCCGCGCTACGCGGGCCGCCCCGTGGGCGAGGACGTGCTGAACTCGGTCATGTCCTTCTTCATGTTCTTCATCGTGACGCTAGGCGTGATCGCCGTGGCCCTGGGCCTGACGGGTCTCGATTTCACCACATCCGTTTCGGGTGCTGCCGCGGCGTTGGCCAATATCGGCCCCGGTCTGGGGGACAAGATCGGACCCGCTGGCGACTTCTCTGACCTCGGCGACACGGCCAAATGGCTTCTGGCCGCGGCCATGCTCATCGGCCGGCTAGAGCTTCTGGCCGTCTACGCCATTTTCACCATCCGCTTCTGGAGAGCCTGATGCAAAGACCGCCTCAAAGGCCCTTGGGAGCCCAAATTTCGCACATGCTCAAGGATCGCGGGGTCGACGTGATCTTCGGCATTCCGGGCGTCCACAATCAGGAGCTTTACCGCGGCATCGAGGAGGCAGGCATCACCCACGTGCTGGCCCGCCATGAACAGGGTGTGGGTTTCATGGCCGACGGTTATGCGCGCGCAACGGGGCGGCCCGGAGTGGCCTACGTCATCACCGGCCCGGGCCTGACAAACATCATGACGCCCATGGGCCAGGCCTATTCGGATTCCGTGCCGATGTTGGTGATCTCCTCCTGCCTCGATGAAACCGCCGCGACGCGAGGTCAACTCCACCAGATGCGCGACCAACGCGGCGCGGCTGCGACGGTATGTGACTGGTCGGAAGAAGCACGAACGGCCGAAGCGGCGTATGCCTTAATCGATCGGGCGATGATCGAATTCGAGACACAGCGCAAACGCCCCAAACACATCCAGGTGCCCATTCGACAGCTCAAGGCTTCAACCGACGAAGACTTCAGCCGATGGCGACCTGAAAATGTTGAATAAAAGCAGGAACGCTTTGCTCTGTCGCGCCTGCCCTACCCGACAGAACCGCCCGCACAACTTGACGTCATAGACACGCTGGCAATGCGCTTGCTGCATTCAGAAAGGCCGCTCTTCGTTTTTGGGGGCGGCGGGGCGCGATGGTTTGGCGCACCCGGTTCGCCCGTTTCCGAACTCCTGGAGTTTTGCAACGCCGCCGCCTTCACCACTTATGCGGGCCGCGGGGTCGTCCCTTCCGACTGGCCGCTCTTTTTCGGATCCAACCTCGCCCGGCAGGACAGTGCCGCTCTTCTTGATGCGAGCGACTGCGTTGTCATGGTCGGCACCGACCTGGCCGAGGTTGATCTCTTGCGATCAAAGGCAGGTCACAGACACGGCGCGCACCATATCAATCCGGACGTAGAAGTTCTGTCCAGCGCGCACCCGAAGGATTGGACCCTGCAATACGACGCTGCGGTCGCAATGGCCCATCTGCATACGGCGCTGACGAAACACAAAGAGAATATCAAGAACAAACCAAAGTCAGGCTGGTCCGCTGACATCGTCGCTGGATACAGAGATCGCTGGCGCGCGGAGGTTGACGCGGAACGCCCCGGCATCGTGCCCGTCTGCGACGCGCTGCGCGAGGCGGTGCCGCCAGAGACCATGATCTATTCCGACATGACACAGCTTGCCTACGCCGCGCTTGAGGTCTGGGACATGGACCGCCCGGGCCATTGGCATCACCCGTCGGGTTTTGGCACGCTGGGCTACGCCCTGCCCGCCGCCATCGGGGGCGCTGTGGCGCGGCCCGCCCAACCCACGCTCTGCATCATCGGCGATTATGGCTTTCAATACACGATGGCGGAACTTGCCGTGGCCGTCGAACTTGAACTGCCGCTGCCCATTATCCTCTGGGACAATGACGGGCTCAAGGAAATCGAAGACAGCATGGTCCGCGCCCAGATCGCGCCCAACGCTGTGCACACCCGCAACCCGGATTTCTGCCGTCTCGCCGAGGCCTTCGGTGCACAGGCCACAAAGCCCGTCACACTCGCCGAAATGCAGGACGCCGTCAGGGCAGCCTTCAGAGCCAATGGCCCCACCCTGATCCATGTACGCTCGGATATCGCGGGCTGATTGGCGCCATTTACACTTTCTTAAGAAACCCCGGCGCGCGCTGCATTTACCCGGCAAATGCCGACATCGGCACCGACGCAAGACAGATAGCCGATTTCCCTAGTTTCACTAGGTTAACCCGGGATATCGCGCAGATCCGGACAGTTGCGCGCGCACCGCGTTAAGTTGTCTGCGCCGCCCGCACCATATCCCGGTTTTCGTCCAGAAAGATGCGCAACTCTGTCAGCACCGGTTTGATCCCCTTCAGCCGCTTCATGTCGAACCGTTCGGCCAGAAAAGCCAGGTCGGGGCCAAGGGCAGCGATGATGACAGCCCTTTGCTGGCGCCCCTTGTCGGTCAGCCAAACCCGCTTTGACCGTCCGTCCTCCGGATTTGGTCGCATGTCGATCAGATTGTGCAACTCCAATCCTTTCAGTGTGTGTGTCATCGACGTTTTGGGCACCTGAAAAGCGCGCGCCATCTCAATCGGCGTACGCCCATCTCCCAACCGCGTCAGGTGGTTCAGCACCGCAAAGTGAGGCGCGATCAACCCGTCCGGCATCCGCGCTTCAAGGATCGTCCGACTGAGCTGCTCAATAATGGCAACCTCGTTGAAGATCTCGAAGAACACGGTGGGGTCAGGTTTAGACATCCAGTCTTTTTGCCTCCAGGGGCCAGCGCGGTGTGCGGGGCGTCTGCGGACCGTAGCCCAAGCGCCCCAGCATTTGAACCGTCTGGCCGGGCCCTGCAAGAAGATCGTGTATTGCCGCGTAATACTGGCCCATCTCGGCAAATTCTTGCAAACATTGGCTTATTGGATGCAGCGCAAGACCCATCTCTGTGGTCTTTAGGTTCAACCGCAACCAGCGGCGGCCCGCTTCGATCTGGTCTGTGCGGGTGTTGCCATCCGCTTTCAACACGACATAGGCCGGTGTTGCCATCAGCATCTCGCGGTACATGTCGACGCCTTGCTGAAAGCCCACGCTTTTGACGTCCGACTGAACCTCACGGCTAACAATGCCAGCCAGCATCAGGCTTTCGAGGAATGGCCCGCCCAGATCGATCCCATCGGGGTTGGCGTTGATCTCAGTCTTGCCGAACCGCATCAGGTCGACGCTTTCCTGCATTGTGCGGGGCGTGTAAGCCTCGGTCTCCCACGCGTTCCACGATATGTCCTTCAGCGCCGCGACCGTCGGCGCGTCGGTGTAGACATCTGCGAAAAGCTCAAGCTCATTGGCCTGCGCGGGTGCGACCGGACGGTCCTCAAAAGGTTCCTTGCAGGACCGGCGCTGCATGATATGCCCAGCCAACGGATCGGGCCGGGCTCCTTCGGAAAACGCGGCATGGGCAATAGGCCCATCTTTGCCCTCTGGATAAAGCGTGACGTCAACCGAATGGCCAGCAACGGACGCGGCGACAACCATTTGTTCGAGAAAACAGCCGAAACCGATTGTGATCTGACGGTCCTGCGGATCGGTTTCGGGCAGGCGTTTGGCCCGGTCGTGATGCAAAAGCAGCGCAGAAGCGCCCACAAGCTCGACCTGCCAGGGTTGTAGATTGTGGGGATTGGGCGCCAGCAACGCGAAGCTCAGCGCGTTGAGGCGCGGATCATCATAGCCGCCCGCCGCATCCCAGGGCGCAAGGGCCTTTTGCGGCGTGCGTGTTGTCAGAAAGGCGGCAGTTGAAGCTGAAGCGGCGAAAACGGTTCCGCCCCCGATCAGTGCAATGGCTTTGCGACGTGTGAGGCTCATGATTCAGTCTCCGGTAAAGTTCGATATCGCACCATATAGCTCACTTGGTACGATATTGCACCATTAAAGTTCGATATTGTACGATTTTTTCTTTCGTTGCGCGGAATGCAGCTTATTGGTAAGCAAAACTGACCAATAAGGGAGGGACATTATGCCGGTCATCACCACGATCGAAGATCTGCGCCGCATCTATGAACGCCGGGTGCCGCGCATGTTCTACGATTATACGGAATCCGGCAGCTGGACCGAACAAACCTTTCGAGAAAACACTTCCGACTTTGACAAAATCCGACTGCGTCAGCGCGTCGCCGTCGACATGTCGGGCCGTACCACCAAAGGCCAGATGATCGGCGAAGATGTGACTATGCCCGTGGCCCTCGCACCGGTGGGCCTGACAGGCATGCAGCACGCCGATGGTGAGATGAAGGCCGCCCGCGCGGCCGAGAAATTCGGCGTCCCATTCACACTGTCCACCATGTCCATCAACTCGATCGAGGATGTGGCGGGCTTCACGGCAAAACCCTTTTGGTTTCAGCTATATACCATGAGGGACGAGGATTACGTGAGCCGCCTGATCGAACGGGCGCGGGCCGCGAAGTGCTCTGCCCTTGTCATCACGCTCGATCTGCAGATCCTTGGCCAGCGGCACAAGGACATCAAGAACGGCCTCTCCGCCCCGCCCAAGCTCACAGCGCGCACGCTCGCCAATCTGGCCACGAAATGGGGCTGGGGGATCGAGATGATGACCGCCAAGCGTCGCCATTTCGGCAACATCGTTGGCCACGTGCACGGCGTCAGCGACACCTCTCAACTGGGCGCGTGGACGGCAGAGCAATTCGATCCCACGCTCGACTGGGGCAAGGTTGCCAAGTTGAAAGAGCAGTGGGGCGGCAAGGTCATTCTCAAAGGCATTCTGGACGCTGAAGACGCAAAGATGGCCGCAAAGGTCGGTGCCGATGCTATCGTTGTCTCAAACCATGGCGGACGTCAGCTTGATGGCGCGCTGAGCTCAATACGGATGCTGCCTTCGATACTCGATGCAGTCGGCGATCAGGTCGAAGTGCATCTCGACAGCGGCATTCGATCGGGTCAGGATGTGCTCAAGGCGCTTGCCATGGGTGCAGATGGCACCTTCATCGGTCGCGCCTTCATCTACGGGTTGGGCGCGATGGGCCAGTTAGGTGTTACAACAGCGCTTGAGGTCATTCAGAAAGAACTGGACACCACCATGGCGCTTTGCGGTGAGACGGATGTATGCAATCTGGGCCGTCACAACCTGCTGGTCCCCCAGGATTTCGAAGGCCGTTGGCAGGCCTGAAGAGCGCAGCTAGAACGGGGCGATGCTGGTTTTCACCGAACAGAACCTCGCCTATCTGGCCACACCCAAGACCGGGTCAACTGCGATTGAGGCAGCGCTAAGACCGCATGCCGACATCATCCTGCGCGGCCGGCGCAAGCATATGCCCGCCCAAAGGTTTCGCCGCAAGATGTTGCCGTTCCTCGACAGCGCCTTCGGCGTCCGACCCGAAACCGTGGCGACGATCCGCGAACCGATTTCGCAGATCCGAAGCTGGTACAAGTATCGCGCGCGCGCGTTCAAGGCAGGCTCACCCTACAGCACGCAGGGGCTCAGCTTCGATCAGTTCGTGCTTGATTTGATCGCCGAGGACCCGCCTCAGCACGCCCTGATCGGCAGCCAACTGGCTTTCCTGAGCGACCGGACCGGCGCGCTTGTCGTCGACCACCTCTTTGCCTATGAACACCAGCCGGTGTTTCTTGATTTTCTCGAAGAAAGGATTGGCCCACCAATCACCCTGCCCCGCAAAAACGTCTCTCCACCCATCGAAGCACCGCTGTCAGAGAAGGTTGAGGCGCAATTGCGCGCCGCACGCACAGACGAATTTTCATTGCATAATAAGGTGGTAGCGGCAAAAGGTCATCTGGTGGCCGGCAACTAGTCCGCCCTTGCTGGTTGTCCGAAGCTAAATGCGATCCCATGTCAACGCATGCGTGGCGTGACGCGCTATTGTGTGTTTTTCGTGCGGAGTAAGCGGTAAATGGTTTGGAAAGACAGCTCAAAAAGACTGTGTTTGAACATCCTATATGCGGTTTCGATTGTCCCCAGCCTTGGTCTGGTGTTTGTCATCTGGGCCTTTCTCGCGTTTGGTGCCTGCTACACCAATTGCGATGACCTGACAGACCATTGGTACATCGTTATCGTTCTTCCGTTTTCTCTCCCGGCGATAATGGCCGTGTTTGCTGTTCGAAGATGGATACGCGGCCTGCCCCCCAGAAGGCTTCACAATTTGATTTCAGCGATCTACGGATTTGGATTGTCAGGATTGGCGCTCTGGTTTGCTGTGACAGACCACGGCGATGCGCAATTACACCTATCGATTCTACTTCCGTTAGGTGTGGGGATCGCAATCCCCAAAGTGTTCGCCATGATCGCAAAGCCAGAACTGGTGTAGCGGGCATATAGTGGTGGCGGCTTGCCAGCCCTGCCGCTAAGGCTTGGCGAAGTGCCCAGCATTCTCAGGACCACGATGCCCATTCCCGATATGATCCGCCTGGTCCTGCTGGTCTTCACGGCCGTCACCTGCGTCGTGATCGGGGACACCGCCGGAAAGCTTCTGACCGCCGACGGGGTCGACCCGGCCTTTATTGCTTGGTCGCGTTTTGCCATCGCGGTGCTGATCCTGCTGCCGTTCAGCGGCCTGCAGCGGGCGGAGCTTCCCAACCTGATGCGCTGGCGGGTATTTGTCCGCGCGATCTTCATCGTCATCGGCATCACCTGTATGGTCACAGCGCTCAAGACAGAACCTATCGCAGATGTGTTCGGTGCTTTCTTCGTCGGACCGGTCGTCTCTTACATTCTTGCCATTCTTTTTCTGGGCGAACGCCCCTCGACCAGCCGCAGCGTCCTTCTGGCCATCGGTTTTCTGGGCGTCATGCTGGTGGTCAAACCAGGCTTTGGCACCTCGGTCGGCATGGTCCTCGCCCTCGTCGCGGGCACGTGCTACGGAGCTTATCTGGTGATGACACGCACGGTCGCGGGCGATTACAGGCCGCGCTTCCTTTTGATCTCGCAGCTTCTTATTGGCGGGGTCGTCCTAGCGCCTCTCGGCCTATCTGTCGATCTGCCCCAACTGACCACAAGTCTGACAGCGCTGATCATGATCAGCGCGCTTGGATCGGCGGCGGGCAACTACATGCTCGTCATCGCGAACCGCAAGGCCGAGGCCAGCCTGATCGCGCCCCTGGTTTACACTCAGCTTATCTCGGCGGCGGTGCTCGGCATCTGGGTCTTCGGGGACTGGCCGGATCTTTTCACCCTGCTGGGCCTGTGCCTGATCGCACTTTCCGGCATCGGCTCTTTGGTTCTAAACCAGCGCAAGGCCTGACCCCCTGCGAAAAATGCCCAAACGGGTCAGAATACCCCTTTTCACATGGGATGATCCCGTGTAAGCGGCCCACTTCACGCGGGGTGACAGCCTTGGAGGCACCCTGCCCTAACATTGGAGAAATATCATGGCTGGAGGGATCCCAGATCTCGAAGCCCTGGAACGGACGGGGACAGGCAAGGGCGCCGCTCGTCAGGCCCGCCGCGACGGCATGGTTCCGGGGATTGTTTTTGGTGGCGACACAGATCCACTGCCCATCAACATTCCATTCAACAAGCTATTCAAGATGCTCAAGGCCGGGCGCTTCAAGTCGACGCTGTTCAATCTGAAGGTCGATGGGCACGATGATGTACGTGTCATCTGCCGAGACGTACAGCGCCACGTGGTAAAGGATCTGCCAACGCATGTGGACTTCATGCGCCTGCGCCGGACCACGAAGATCAACCTCTTCATTCCGGTCGAAATCGAAGGCGAAGACAAATGCCCCGGCATCCGCAAAGGCGGCGTCATGACCATGGTCCGTCCCGAGGTTGAATTGCTCGTGACTGCTGGCGACATCCCCGAAAGTATCGTGGGATCCATTGAGGGCATGGATATCGGCGACACGCTGACCATCTCGGACATCAAGCTGCCCGCTGGCGCCAAACCAACGATCGATCGTGACTTTGTCATAGCGAACATCCAAGCACCATCGGGTCTTCGGTCTTCCGAAAGCGAAGGCAGCGATGATGCACCCGAGGCGGACGAGGTCCCAGCGACGGAGCAAGCCGAAGAATAAAGATCTGCATAGACAAGATCGTGAAACGGGGCCCGTTGAGGCCCCGTTTTCATTTGGCACCAACAAACAAACGATGCAGGGCGCCATACTGGCTAAGACCCACGCCCGCCAAAATCAGGATCAGCGCCCCGATCAGCGAAGGTGGTAGGGGCTCTGACAAGATCAAAGCGCCCAGAACAACCGACCACACCGGCACCTGATAATTGGTCAGGGACATAAAGACCGGCCCGGCAGATCGGATCACCAGCACGCGCAGCAGGTTGGCCGCTGCGGTCGGGATCAGCCCAAGGATGACGATGATCATCAGAATGTCAGGCGCTGGCATGGGCGGCGGTCCCTCCGCCAGCCAAGCCACCGGCAAGACGAGCGCCGTTCCGATGCACAAAAGAAGCGTCGACAAACCAATAGGATCCACGGCTGGCAGACGTCGCATCAGGATCGAACTGACCGCATAACAGGCCGCCGCACTGATACAGGCCAAACGGCCAAGGCTTTCAAATTGTGCACCAGAGCTTTCGAAGGCCCGCCCGCCAATCAGAATACAGACCCCCACAAACCCGATGACAAAGCCAATTGCACGGCGCAGGTTCAGTTGCTCTCCGGGCACGAAGATATGGGCCAAAGGGAGCACGATCAACGCAACCGAGGCCATGGACACGCCTGCAAAGCCCGATGTCACGTGAGTCTGTCCCCAGGAAATCAGCATAAACGGCAAGGCCGAACTGAGCGCTCCAACGGCCGTCAACGCCGCCCAGTTCCCCGGTTGGACAGGACCGCGGAAGAGGCGGAAGCCCAAAGCGGCCCAGACGATGAGCATCAACAAGGCCGCGAACCCAATCCGCCCCGCTGCAAGCCAGAAGGGTGTGATGCCCACAAGGGCCAGTTCGATCACCATAAAAGTCGCGCCCCAGGTTAACCCCAGAAGCGCGACCATCATCCAGGACTTCGCAGTGATCCGGGTTGCGTCAGTCATGCAAGGCGCGACTGTCCGCCGGGGCTTCGGCCCGGTCATGCAGGCCGTAATCGCGGATCACACCCGCCACACGCAGACGGTAATCCCTGAAATGAACCTTGCGCCCGGCACTTTGCGCGCTGCGATGTTCCGGCAGGCTGCGCCAGTGGTCCAGCGCGGCTTCATCTTCGAAAAATGACAGTGACAAAAGCTTGCCCGGCTCGGTCAGGCTTTCGAAGCGTTCCACCGAGATAAACCCCGGGATGTCTTGCAAGTGCTCTCGCAAGGCCGCGGCCCGGGCAAGGTAGCTGTCACGTCGACCATCCGCTGGCCAAACCTCGAAAATCACCGCAATCACGGATGCCCTCCCTGATGATCCGAGACGCAGCGCAGCCACGTCCGGTCTTCCCGCATAATGAATTTCTGATCCTGGGCAAAGGCATAGTTCGCCCGCCCGACAGGATCTGCTGCCAGCCTTTGGCGGTAGGCCTCGTAGGCCGCCAGACTTTCGATATGATAGATGCCATAGGCCAAGGTCGCCGATCCCTCATGCGGTGCAAAGTAACCCACCAGATCCGCCCCACAGCGCGGAATGGCCTGACCCCAGTTTCGCGCGTATTCGGCAAAAAGATCCTTCTTCGTCGGATCGATCTCGTAACGGATGATACAGGTCAGCATTGTCGTCTCCCTTCGTTCAATTCCGCCTTGCTAGTGGCTGAAGGGTCGGAGATGTTTCGATGCCGGTCGAAGGGTGCAAACGATGAACGGCGCAGACCATCAGCCGCGCCGTTCCCAGTGCTCAGCCAAACCGCTCAATACCGGCTAGGCGGATAGCCTCTTACGCTGCGCACGACGCGCACCGAAACCCGCCAGCACAAGCCCGCCGCCCAGAAGCCAGACACCGGCCGGTAGCGGGATGACCACGGCACCGACCAGTTCGACGTTGTCCAGATCATAGCGGAGGAAGAGATCGCTTGGCGCACCATCCAAAGCCAGATCACCCGCTTCGCCAATTTCAAGCCTGCTTACATATGTACCGCGTCCATTTATGAACTGCGCCTGATTGGTTGTTCCTTGAAGGGCACTTCCCAAGAAGAACCCGCCCACCAGCGGAGCCCCGCGAAAAAGCTCGAATGGTGAGCCGGCCTCGTCAATGAAAGAGCAGTCCCGTCCACCAATCTCACACTGGACGAATTCCACACGTGGCGGATTATCGAAATCGTCCGGCAAGAAAGCAAAGGGCTCTTCGACCGTGAATCTGAACGAACCCGCAAGCGGCGAAGCGAAGGGATCGCGGACAAGATCGCCTACCCCGGATGCATCGACTTGCTCGACGCTCGTCATCACCAAATCCTCGCGAATGTCGCCTTCGTTTTCGGGGGTACACCCGGTCGCTGGACGGACCGATGGGGACAGACAGAGTAGAACATCGGTGAAGGTCGCCGATTTCAGCGTCGCATCGAACCGGATCTCGTACTCTCCCGGCGGTGCGAAGGTTGCAGCATGGACCGACAGCGGCCCACCTGCCATGAGAAGAACGGCAGAGAGAAATCGTCGCATAAGAAAGCTCCTGTATTTCGAAGGTTTGCTTCGAAGCCAAGAAAGAAATCAGGATATCAAATCACCGCTCAGACACTTCAACCCCACCAAAAGCTGACCGTTCGGGCCCTAATAGACCCCTCCTCAACTTCTACCAGTGATAGAATATTTGCAGCGCAGAAAGCGCAAGCATCCATCCACGTCAACGTAACGATCGCGCGGGCGGCATTCGGCAGAAAGCCGCTCGCCGATCACAACAAGAACTGCCTTGCGTCAAAAAGAAAGAGGGGTGCGGCCTGCTGAGCCAGAGCGGCTTAGCCGCGCTCGTGAAAGAAATCGTAGACCTTCTGGGCAAGCCCCTCTGACACACCCTCAACCGCCTTTAGATCGCTCAGATTGGCGCGGGCGACCGCCTTGGCGGATCCGAAATGCGCAAGAAGCGCCCGCTTGCGCGCAGCCCCGACACCGGGAATGTCATCGAGCGGGTTCTTCATATTGGACTTTGCACGTTTGGCCCGATGCGTGCCGATGGCAAAACGGTGCGCTTCGTCCCGCATGCGCTGCACGAAATAGAGCACCGGATCGTTGTGGCGCAATGCGAAAGGCCGCTTGCCCATGCGATAAAACTCTTCCTTGCCCGCATCGCGATCGACCCCCTTGGCCACACCGACCATCGAAATATCCTCGACACCGTATTCTGCCATGATTTCAGCCACCGCACTGACCTGTCCCGCCCCGCCGTCAATCAGCAAAAGATCGGGCCAGTGCCCTTCCTTGCGGTCGGGATCTTCCTTGAGCAGGCGTTTGAACCGGCGGGTCAGGACCTCTTTCATCATACCGAAATCGTCGCCTGGGGTCAGGTCATCCCCGCGGATATTGAACTTGCGGTAGCTGTTTTTCATGAAGCCTTCGGGCCCTGCGACGATCATCGCGCCAACCGCATCGGTCCCCTGGATGTGGCTGTTGTCGTACACCTCGATCCGGTTCGGCGGCTCCGGCAGATCAAACGCTTCGGCCAGGCCCTTCAGCAGTTTCGTCTGGGTCGCGCTTTCCGCCATCTTACGGGCAAGGCTTTCGCGTGCATTGCGCAGGGCGGAATCGATCAATTCAGCCTTCTCGCCGCGTTGCGGGACCAAGATCTGGACCTTGCGCCCCAGCTTCTGGGTCAACGCCTCGGTCATCAAATCCGGATTCTCTATCTCGTTGGACAGTATCAATTGCCTTGCGGGTTCCTTTGTGTCGTAGAACTGGCCCAGGAAAGCCTCCAGCGCTTCTGCCGCGTCCACGCCATCGCCCACGCGCGGATAGAAATCCTGATTGCCCCAGTTCTGACCCGCCCGGATGAAGAACACCTGCACGCAAGCCTGTCCGCTTTCGAGATGCAGCGCGATGATGTCGGCTTCGGTCACCGTGCGCGGGTTGATACCCTGTGCAGTCTGCACCGACGTCATCGCGCGGATCCTGTCGCGCAGCGCCGCCGCGCGTTCGAATTCCATCGCCTCTGAGGCTGTCTGCATGTCCTTGGCCAGCCTGGCTTGAATGTCAGTCGATCGTCCGGTCAGGAAACGTTCGGCATCCCGCACCGACTGGGCGTACTCTTCTTTCGAGATCAGCCCGACGCATGGCCCCGAACACCGCTTGATCTGGTACAGCAGACAGGGTCGCGTGCGGCTGTCGAACTGGCTGTCGGTGCAATTGCGCAGCAGGAACACCTTCTGCAACTGGTTCAGCGTCCGGTTCACAGCCCCCGCGCTGGCAAAGGGGCCGTAGTAGTCCCCCATCTGCTTCTTGGCGCCGCGATGCTTCTTGATCATCGGAAAGTCGTGATCACCAGTCACCAGAATATTCGGGAACGATTTGTCATCACGCAAAAGGACGTTGAACTTGGGCTTGAGCTGCTTGATCAGGTTCTGCTCAAGCAGCAGCGCCTCGGTTTCAGTCCGCGTGGTCAGAAACATCATCGACGCGGTCATTGAGATCATCCGCGCAATGCGTGCACTGTGACCTGATGGCCGCGCATAGTTCGAAACCCGCGCCTTTAGATTGCGCGCCTTGCCTACGTACAGCACGCGGCTTTCCGCATCGAGCATCCGGTACACGCCTGGCGATGTGTCGAGTGTACGCACGCAGTCCGCGATCACCGCATGGCCACGCTTGCCCGAAGGTTCAGAATTCTGCAGTTCTGCGTTCGACGTGTCCGTCATTTGATTCGCATCATCTCTGGTTTTGGCTGCACCGTGTCTGCGCCTCATTCAACCCTTTTGAAATCCACCGTTCTTGTGGATAAACCTGCGCGCAACTTCTGGAGCGCAACAATTTTTCCTTATTTTTCGGAGGTTTCGTTACATTGCCTATTTTTTAGGCATCTTTTTAAGCTCCTGATTTCAAAAGGGAAAAAGTTATACAGGGCCCAAGACACTGAAAACACAGGGCTTTTGGTAACAGTTTTTTAACACTCAGACGAAGAGTGCAAAACTTTGGCCTGCAATCACTCAACGCCCAAGACATCCGCCGTCTCCCAAGCCAAATGCTGACCTCCATCCACGCACAACAACTGCCCTGTAATCGCGGGTGAATCGAGAAAGTAGCCAAGAGCCGCCGTGATGTCAGAGGGATTCGCACCACGTCCCAGGATCGTGGCGGCACGTTGGGCCGCGAAGTGTTCAGAACTTTGGCGGCTACCTTGCAAGGTCGGGCCAGGCCCGATCGCATTCACGCGAATCGAGGGGGCCAAAGCGCGGGCCGTGGTCTGCGTCATGGCCCACAATCCCATTTTCGCGATCGTGTAAGTCATGAATTCGGGCGTCAGTTTAAGCACGCGCTGGTCCACCATGTTCACGATCAGACCGGTTGAAATCGGCTCGTCTGCGTCATCGGATCCGGCTGCAAGACCTTGGGCTGACATCGCCTGAGTCAAGACAAAAGGCGCACGTAGGTTCGATTCAAGGTGTCTGTTCCAACTCTCTCGCGTGGCTGTGGCCATATCGTCATGTTCAAAGATCGAAGCATTGTTGATCAGACAAGTGATAGGCCCGCCAAGCGCCTTAAGCGCTGCGGGAAAAAGTCCTTGCGTGGCATCCTCGTCCAAGAGATCCGCCTGGAGTGCCACGCCCCGTGCCCCAGCGGTTTCGACCATTTCGACAGTCTCTTGGGCACCGCGGGCTGAGCTGGAATAGTGCACCGCGACATCATACCCCCGTCCGGCGAGGTAAGCAGACATTGCCTGGCCCAAACGGGCTCCGGCGCCGGTGACAAGTGCAACGGGCATCAAAACACTCCTTCAGTGGTATCAGGTCAGCAGCAGAGCCAGATAGCCTGCATACAAGGCCGTAAGCAGCACGCCCCACAACCGGGTGATGTCCTGACGCATGTAGACGAACGGCACCAGAAGAACAGAGGCGCCAAGCATCACCCACAAATCGACCCGCAGAAATTCGGGATCCACACTGATCGGCCCGACCAGTGACGCTACACCGATAATGGCCAGCAGGTTGAACATGTTCGATCCGATGACGTTACCAACCGCCACATCGGCTTGTCGGCGAAGGGCCGCCATAGTGGTTGTCGCAAGTTCGGGGAGCGATGTGCCGATCGCGACCAGCGTCAGGCCTATTACGGTATCGCTGACACCGTATGTCTTTGCGATGATCGTGGCATTGTCGACGAGCAGATCGGCCCCGAGCGGCAGACCGATCAGCCCGAGCGCGAGGAACAGAAGAATACGCCACAGAGGCAGGTCTGGATCGGCTCCCTCGACATCTTCGTCCTCGGCCGTGACATTCGCACATGCTTTACGGTGGCCATGTGCCTCACGGAACGCGTCGCCAAGCACAATAAGCAGTGCAAACAGAAGCACGCAGGCCGCAATCCAATCGAACACCCCACGAAAAGCGAGTGCTATGAACAACACTGATGCGCAGATCATGAAATTGTAGGTCTTGCGTGTCTCGCATTCCGATGTGTGCATCGTGGCCAGAAGGGCGGGCACACCAAGAACCAAAAGGACGTTGGCAGTGTTCGACCCAACCACATTGCCAAGGGCCAGCCCCGGCGCATCATCCAGAATGGCCTGGATTGAGATCAGAAGCTCCGGCGCGGAGGTACCGAAAGCCACGATCGTCAAGCTTACGATCAGCGCGGGCACGCCGAGGCGCAGCGATAGATTGACGGCGCCCCGCACCAGTGAATCGCCAGCCAACAGCAGGATGACAAGGCCAAGCCCGCTCAGAAGCCACGGCGTGATTTGCTCCATTAGCTACCACCGCAGGCGCAGCGGCCTTTGCCTATGCGGTAGCGTCCGCATCTGCTGCACTTGGCCGACGCAAGCCGTTTCCCACCGATCCAGTGCAGTTTACCAAATATGGCGAGGATCACCATGAAGACCAAGAACAACGAAACAATCTTCAGGATCATGCTACAGCCCGAACTGCGCGTAGGCCGCGCGTTCTTCGACGGCACCGACAGCATCATGCATTAGCTGTGCGCCAAAGCGTTCGAAAAACGGCCTCTTCACCCCGTAGTTGCGGAACCTTACCTTTTCTCCAAAGCGCTCTTTCATCGTCGGTTGCAGGTGACCAATCCCGTCAATCAGCCCCAGCTCTTGCGCCTTGCGGGCCAGCCAGAATTCTCCGTTGAAAAGATCTTCGCCCTCTGCCAGCTTTTCGCCCCGACGGGCTTTGATATGACCGATAAAGTTGGTGTGCAGATCTTCAAGGATTGTTTTCAGCCGGGCAACGTCCTCGGGCTTCTCTGGACGGAACGGGTCAAGTTGAGATTTTGATGTCCCGGCAGTGTAGACGCGCCGTTCGATACCGTATCGATTTATGAGTTCATGCGCGCCGAAGCTTGATGAGATCACCCCGATGGATCCCACAACAGAGCTTTCGTCGCAGATGATCTCGTCTGCGGCGGCAGCAATCCAATACCCGCCAGACGCTGCGACATCCTCGACAAAGGCGAAAACCGGGATCTCTTTCTCTTCCGCCAAGCGCCGAATGCGCGAGCCGATGAGGGAGGATTGCACAGGGCTGCCGCCGGGTGAATTCAGTTGCAAGGCAACCGCCACAGGCTTGCCGCGGCTGAAGGCCTTTTCAAGGATGGGGGCAAGCGCCTGATCGGACAACGTACCGCGACTGCCGCTTGCAATGACCCCGCGCAGCCGTATCACGGCCACCGTTGGGTCGGCTTTCAAAAATGGGATCCACCGTTTCATTCTGGCCCATGTAGAATTCGGGGCGACACCAAACAAGGCCAGCCAGCAAACGAGTTCAGAATGGGGCGCAGAGGCAACAGACTATTGCCGAATGCGCCAGCCCGTTTTGAAGATCCACCAGACCACCGCGAGACAGATCCCGAGAAAAAACGCGATGGCAAGCAGCGACGCGACAATCGGAACATCCGCCAACCCATAGAACGACCAGCGGAAACCAGAGATCAGATAGACGACTGGGTTGAACATCGAAATTGACTGCCAGATCGGCGGCAACATCGAGATTGAATAAAAAGAGCCCCCGAGAAACACCAAGGGTGTCACGATCAGCAATGGCACAAGCTGCAACTGCTCGAAGTTGCCTGCCCAGATCCCCAGGATGAACCCAAAAAGCGCGAAGCTGACACAAGTGAGCACGAGGAACAGGATCATGGCTAGCGGATGAGCGATGCTCATATCCACGAAGAAGAACGAGGTGATCAGGATGATCACGCCGATGAACAAGGCCTTGGTCGCCGCAGCACCCACGTAGCCGATGACGATCTCAAGGAAGTTGACGGGTGCCGACAGCAATTCGTAGATCGTGCCAATGAATTTCGGAAAATAGATGCCGAATGATGCGTTCGAGATACTTTGGGTCATCACTGTCAACATGATCAGCCCGGGCACGATGAAGGCGCCATAGCTGACCCCGTCAATTTCATCGATCCGGCTGCCGATCGCTCCGCCGAAGACGACGAAGTATAGCGATGTCGACAGGACCGGCGACACAAAGCTTTGCGCCAGAGTGCGGAAAAATCTTGCCATTTCAAACATATAAATGGCGCGGATCGCGGTCCAGTTCATGCCGCATCCTCCCGCACGAGGGTCACGAAGATGTCTTCGAGGCTGGATTGACGTGTCACAACATCGCGCAGCGTCAAACCGGCCGCAGCCACGTCATTCAGCAGTTTGGTGATGCCTGTCCGTTCCTGATTGGTGTCGTAGACATAGATCAGGCTTGCGCCATCAGCGCCAAGTTGAAGGTTGTGATGCGCCAAAGCTCCGGGGATGCTGTCGAGGCTGCCGGACAATTGTACCTCAAGCTCTTTCTTGCCCATCTGCTGCATCAGACGGTCCTTTTCCTCGACAAGCAGGATCTCTCCCTTGGCGATCACTCCGACGCGGTCGGCAATCGCCTCTGCCTCTTCGATGTAGTGCGTCGTCAGAATGATCGTCACGCCGTCCCGTTTCAGATCGGCAACGATATCCCACATGTCCTTGCGCAATTCCACGTCGACACCCGCCGTCGGCTCGTCCAGAAACAGAAGCCGCGGTTCATGGGCGAGCGCCTTGGCGATCAAAACGCGCCGCTTCATGCCGCCCGACAATTCCCGCACCTGATTGTCACGTTTGTCCCAGAGCGAGAGGCGCTTGAGAATATCTTCGATCACTGCATCCTTGCGGGGCTTTCCAAACAACCCACGCGAAAACCGGACCGTATTGATGACCTTTTCGAAAGGCTCAAGCGCGATCTCTTGTGGCACGAGACCAATCAACCGCCGCGCGGCCCGGAAATCGGCAGCAATGTCATGCCCGGACACCGAAATGCTGCCCGAACTGGGCGTCGTGATCCCGCAAACCGTCGAAATCAGTGTGGTCTTGCCCGCGCCATTGGGGCCGAGAAGAGCAAAGATCTCGCCTTCTTCGATCTGGAGGTCGATGTTCTTGAGCGCTTCGAAACCGTCCGAATAGGCCTTGCGGAGGTTTTGGATGTTTAAAACTGCAGGCATGTGGACTTCCAGATTGGTTCGGCGCGAAAGCTAGAACGCCAAAGGCGCAGAGGCCAGAGCGCAAGCGCACAAAACGATGTGCAAGGAGACAGGCGGGTCAGCTTTTGCCGGTCAGCCTCGACATCCAGCCCGACGTCTTGGTTACTTCTGCTTCCGCGTCATCGTCGGAAGGACCTTCCAGATGGGTCTGGAGATTTGAGAAGAACTGATCGGCCATCTTCTTGGCAAAGCCGTCGATGATCCGGCTGCCCAGCTGCGCGAGCTTGCCACCGACTTTCGCATCGACTTCATAAGTCAGCACGGTGCCCTGCTCAGAGGCTTCGAATGTCACCACTGCGCCACCCTTGGCAAAACCGGCCGCACCGCCCTTGCCCTCACCGCTGATCGTCAGCTTTTCACCGGGCATCCGATCCGACATCTTCACCTGACCTTTGAAGGTCGCCTTCACCGGGCCGACTTTCTGGGTAACCACCGCCTCAAAGCCGTCTTCCGGGGTGCCGGTTACCTCGGTCGCGCCAGGGACACAGGTCTGAAGAACCCTAGGATCCAGAAGAGCCGCGTAAACCGTTTGGGGATCGGCCGCGATCTGACGGCTGTCGGACATCTGCATGCTAGCCTCCAAGTCAATGCAATTCGCATGTGCCTAACCGATTGCAGATGACAGCGCCAGCATGCGTGATAGTCATTGCCCATGACTGCTGCCCCCTCAAATCGCGCTGCGTTGGGCGTTCTCTTCGTCCTGCTTGGGGTTTTCTGCATCTCCATCAATGACATGCTGATCAAGCGATTGTCCGGGGACTACCCGCTGCATCAAATCGTTTTCGCGCGCTCCACAATAGGCATCCTGTTCAGCCTGATCCTTGTTCAGATTGAGGGCGGCTTGCGCATCCTCAAGACCCGTCACCCCGGTCTGCATCTGTTGCGAGGGATCCTGATCGTTCTGTCCAACATGACCTTTTTTGTGGCCATCGCAGTATTGCCATTGGCAGAGGCAACCGCATTGTTCTTTGCCGCCCCGCTTTTCATCACATTGCTTTCCATCCCGGTTCTGGGTGAGAAAGTCGGCCCGCTGCGGATCGGTGCTGTGATTTTCGGCTTTGTGGGTGTGCTGATAATGCAGCGCCCATGGGCCGAGGCGGACGCCCTTGAGGTCAATCGGCTCGTTCTGTTGTTGCCCGTCCTGTCCGCCCTGACCTACGCGTTCAACCAGGTGCTCACCCGCAAACTGGGCGTCGAAAGCAAGGCAAGTGCAATGGCGGTATACATCCAAAGCACCTTCATCATCGTGGCCCTGGGGTTCTATCTGATCGCCGGAGACGGTCGTCTTGTGACCGACGAAAGCCCGGCATCGCTTCAGTTTCTGCTGCGCGCCTGGATCTGGCCACAGCCGGGCGACGAATGGGTGTTTTTGGGTTTGGGCATCAACGCAGGCATTATCGGCTACAGCCTGAGCCAAGCCTACCGACTGGCCGATGCGGCCACGGTTGCACCCTTCGAATATGTGGGGCTGCCGCTTGCCGTCTTCTGGGGTTTCGTGATCTTCGGCGATCTGCCGATGATAGAGGTATGGATCGGCATCACGATGATCCTCGCGGCCGGTCTGTTCGTCTTCCTGCGCGAACACCAAAAGGCCAAGGCGTTGGCCCGTACCGAGGTAAAATCGCGTTACTGACTGCGTCCGCCAAAGACGCCCGGCCGTCTTTCAAGCTTCTGGGCAAGCATTGGCAGAACCATCTGACTCACGAAGCACTCAACGCTTTCCTTCGTTGCCTTGCACGGCGTTTCTTCGACCGGGTCCGGTTCTTTCACTGCGTAGCAGTAGTACCGGACAGCGTCTTCCTTGAAATAGCTGTCTCTTGGCATCTCATCCTCCCGATATACGGGAAGATGCCATGGTGCAGAGAATCCGACCTTGAGCTAGATCAAGCCGCTCTATCCCCGGTTGTTGACACTCAAAATATCAAGGCCATGAAGTGTGCTCCCGGATGGGATCCATATCGGGTCTTTAGCGGTTTCCAGATACGCCTGAGCCTTACTGACCATTTCTGACAGTGCGGGCTTGAACAGCCCTTGAACAACATGAGGATCACGTCAACTCTAGAAGCTGAAAGTGAGTTCGCCGATGCCCTATACCCATTCCGACAAATCCGAAACTGCCCTGGCCAACCCGGCCGAAGATGTGCGGGCCCGTCTCAAGCTGGAGGGGGGCAAACCTTTGGTCATGCACACCGAATTCAAACCGGCAGGCGACCAACCGACGGCGATCAAGGAACTGGCTGACAACGTCGCGGATGGTGAGCGTGATCAAGTCCTTCTTGGAGCCACCGGCACAGGCAAGACCTATACGATGGCGAAAGTGATCGAGGAAACGCAACGCCCCGCGATTATCCTTGCCCCGAACAAGACACTTGCCGCTCAGTTGTACGGGGAGTTCAAAGGCTTCTTTCCGGAGAACGCGGTGGAGTATTTCGTCAGCTACTACGACTACTATCAGCCCGAAGCGTATGTTCCCCGGTCAGACACGTACATCGAGAAGGAAAGCCAGATCAACGAACAGATCGACCGCATGCGCCATTCGGCCACGCGTGCCTTGCTCGAACGCGATGACGTGGTGATCGTGGCGTCTGTGTCCTGCATCTACGGTATCGGCTCGGTCGAAACCTACGGAGCCATGACGCAGGACCTGAAGGTCGGCAACATGTACGACCAGCGTCAGATCATGGCCGATCTTGTGGCCCAGCAATACCGCCGTAACGATCAGGCGTTCCAGCGTGGCTCCTTCCGCGTGCGCGGCGACAGCCTTGAGATTTTCCCTGCCCACCTTGAAGATCGTGCCTGGAAACTGTCCTTCTTCGGGGAAGAGCTGGAAAGCATCACGGAATTCGATCCACTGACCGGCGAAAAGCACACCAACATGGAACGCATCCGTGTTTACGCCAATTCCCATTACGTGACGCCAAAGCCAACGATGAACCAGGCCATCGTTGGCATTAAGAAAGAGCTGAAGATCAGGCTCGACCAACTGGTAAGCGAGGGCAAACTGCTTGAGGCGCAGCGGCTGGAACAGCGGACAAACTTCGATCTGGAAATGCTGGAGGCCACAGGCGTCTGCAACGGGATCGAGAACTACTCGCGCTATCTTACTGGCCGCGCCCCCGGCGAGCCGCCACCCACGCTCTTCGAATTCATCCCGGACAACGCGATCGTCTTCGCCGACGAGTCCCACGTCTCTGTCCCGCAGATCGGTGGTATGTACAAAGGGGACTACCGGCGAAAGTTCACCCTGGCCGAGCATGGCTTTCGCCTGCCCTCCTGCATGGACAACCGCCCCCTGAAGTTCGAGGAGTGGGACGCCATGCGCCCACAATCGGTCTTCGTTTCAGCTACCCCCGCAGCTTGGGAACTCGAGCAGGCAGGCGGCGTCTTTACGGAACAGGTCATTCGCCCCACCGGCCTATTGGATCCACAGGTCGAAATCCGCCCGGTTTCCATGCAGGTCGATGACCTTCTGGACGAGGTGCGCAAGGTCGCCGCCGACGGCTACCGCACGCTTTGCACAACGCTGACCAAGCGTATGGCAGAAGACCTGACCGAATACATGCATGAACAGGGCATCCGCGTACGCTACATGCACTCTGACATCGACACGCTCGAGCGCATCGAAATCCTGCGCGACCTGCGGCTTGGGGCGTTCGACGTGCTGATCGGGATCAACCTCTTGCGCGAAGGTCTCGACATCCCCGAATGTGGCCTCGTCGCGATCCTAGACGCGGACAAGGAAGGGTTCCTGCGCTCTGAAACATCGCTGGTTCAGACGATCGGACGGGCCGCGCGGAACGCCGATGGCCGGGTCATCATGTATGCCGACAAGGTCACCGGCTCGATGGAGCGCGCGCTGGCCGAAACCAACCGCCGCCGCGCCAAGCAGATGGCCTACAATGAGGAACATGGGATCACGCCGGAGACGGTCAAAAAGAATGTCGAGGACGTGCTGGCAGGCCTCTATCAGGGCGATGTGGACATGAACCGCGTAACCGCCCAGATCGACGACGCCAAGGCCGGATCGAACCTGCAGGCGGTGCTGGAGGGCATGCGGGACGACATGCGCAAAGCCGCCGAGAATCTGGAATTCGAAGAAGCGGCGCGACTGCGGGACGAGATCAAGCGCCTGGAAACCGTCGATCTGGCCATCGCCGACGACCCGATGGCCCGCCAGTATGCTGTCGAAAAGGCAGTGGACGACGTGCAAAAGGCCTCTGGTCGCTCAACCGCCGGACGCGCCGGTCAGCGCGGCGGAAACGTGAAGCGGCGGAAGAAACGTTGAATGAAGCGCCCTACAAGCCATCGACAAAGCGGCTGGTAATGTCTTCCCAGTCTTTCATCTTGATGAGCCTGATATCTTCGAACCCCTCGCCTTGCGCGCGCGAAAAGTTGAAGTCTGCCACAGTTTTCTCGGCGAACGGATAGATGATCACCACGCTGAGATCCTGAGGACCAAGAAAAACCCCGAACTCCTCCGGGTCTAGGTCCAACCGCTCGACCGCGCGTTTCAACTGCGCCTTGGCCAGCGCGCTCGTTCGAAAAGCCCCTATGCTGACACCGTACTCTCCATAGCGCGGACGGCTCGACATAGAAGAGGCAAGCGGGTCTTGAGTGACCTCGTCATTCTCAAAAAACCTCTCTGCAATGATCGCCAACCTGTCCTTAAACTCCACCGCGTTTAGTGCGAGAATTGCAATCGTGACCAGCGCTATTGTCCCAAGCACTGATCGAACCAGCACCGCACGCCGCGATCTGCGCCGCCCCTCTTGGCGTGCGACCCAGTATTCGTGTTTTCCATGCAACCGCCGCTTCGCACCAATTTCGATAAGAATGCGGCGCAACTCATCTGGTTTTTCATCAAACACGCCACTGCTTTTTAACAACAAGTCAAAGCTAACCCCATCCCCGCCGGCCGCCTCGAGTTGTTCGTTGAGGTTCTCTTCCAGCGCGTCATTGAAGCGATATTTGCGTTGTCTATCCTGAGAGGAAAAAACGAGATTTCCAAGTGCAGATAGCAGCTTGACTATATCCACCATAAATAACTTCGCCCCAATTCTAAATTCCGTATTGTAACATGTGGCGGCGCTTTGAGCGAAGGGATTATGCGCGCGGCGTAATGTCGGCGCTGTTTTGGAACATCCGAAACGGCTCAATTTGACTTAGGTCCAACCAGCCAAATGTGCGCAAAGTTGCTCAAACTTTTCACTGAATTCAATCAGCCGGGGATCTCTGCCCTGAGATATGTGAAACCACCACGTTGATACATCGACACGTAGATCGTCAGTTCTCGGCCTTCCCACATGAGATTCTGGATGTATGCCGGTACCCCGCCCGCATTTGCGATCATGGCAGGCATGGCCGCGCGTCCGTTTTGGGTGCCAAACCACGGGTCACTCTCGTCGCGCGGATGGCGGATACCAAAGCGGTGAAAGTTCGCGCGATCCTGACGAAGGATTGCCGCTGCGTCGGTCAGGCGTGTGCCGCTTGAATTGTAGTAATCCTGTGGGCCGATATGGGCCCAGTAGCCCCCGATGTATTGATCCTGAGCCGAGACACCCCCCGCCGCCAGCGCCGCAAATACGACCATCACAAAAACCCTCATCCCAAATTCCTTTTTCAAATATCCCCAGAACAACAGCCTAGCCTGCACTGGCCAATCGGCTCAAGTATGGAAGTCGTCTGGACAAACACGCCGCAATCGCGCACGGTCTCAGCGCATATTTGACCAAACACTTTTCATCCGACGTCAGTCAGTCACAGCAGTATCAAAGGAAGGGTCCAGAATGGCCTGGTTTACACGGTTCACCCGTTTCGGCGACGCACATCTCGTTTTTGGGCAGGAGGCCAATATGTCCTGCGGCATCGCATCTATCCTGATGTGTGTTTTCAAGATCAACAAGTTCACGCCGGGCGCGAAAGCACTTCGAACCAACAAGGAGGTCTATGACCTTTACACAAGCGTCTCAGGCTCGACCTACAAGCCCGAGACGCAAGGCACCGATCCGGCCCTGCTGGCTTCTGTCCTGAACCAACTCAATTGCGGCAAGTGGACCGGAAAGTACGTGGACGCCAAGACGGTGACCTCGACGATCCTGCAAAAGGTGCGCTCCCAAGGCGGGTTCGGCCCGACCAGCGACGTCAAACCCATCATCGCCGGAGTGGGCTGGAGCGGTGGCGGCGGCCATGCGGTCTGCATCGACACTGTGCGCCGGTTTGATGGCAAATCCTACGCAACCGTATGCGACCCTTGGGACAGCAACGTCCACATCGTGCCTGTGGCAGCAGCGACACCGTTCAACTACGAAGCTGGCAAGGGCGGACTGGCCGTCGATTTCTGGGGCGAGCACAAAGGCCAGAAAAACCCCTACCCTAAGACTCACCAGGGCAAGGGCATTGCGGTCATCTATCGGGACTAGCGCAGCAGGCCGATACGCATTCCCTCACATCCCAACTTGTGACAGCTTGGCACTATGAAGGATCCGGTTCAGCCTGCAGATGACGCCGCGCGCGAGATCGTGCAGGTGCTTCTTGGTCAGATGCGCCATTGCGCATTGGCGGTTGTCGATAAGAACGGCCATCCGTCTGTCACGCGCATAGCGGGCCTTTGGCATGACGGTCGGATCCTGACGCTCGTTTCTGATCTTTCGAGCCACACGAAACCCCTTCGCGACGATGGTCGCGTCTCCGTCTTGATCGGAGAGCCGGGCAAAAGGGGCGACCCGCTCAACCATCCCCGTATGAGCGTGCAGGGCAAGGCCCAAGAAGTCGACAAAACCGTTTTGGCCAAGCCCTGGCTGGCCGCGCACCCAAAGTCAAAGCTCTACTTCGACTTTGCGGACTTCCGAATGTTTGCGATTGACCCAAGTGGCGCTGCGCTCAACGGCGGGTTTGGCAAGGCCTACGCCATCACACTGGCAGATATGGGATGAAGACCGACAGTCAGAAGTCGAACAATTTGTCCAGAAAACCGCCGCGCCTTTTTTCTTGTGGCGCCGATCATCGTATCCACGACCTTTTGGCGGCGGAGGCGGCGCAAAGGCCGCGGAGCGTTCAATGATCTTGTTCAATTCACCGCGATCGAGCCAGATGGCCCGACATTGAGGGCAATAGTCGATTTCAACTCCGCTCCGATCCGCAACAACCAGATCGTTTCCGCCGATAGGGCATTTCACGATCGGTCTCTGTAGTTCGGTTTGTGATGATCTGAGCATGATCAGGGCGCGTTCCGCCCTAGCACCGGTTTTTGGCAAAGCCTAGCCGGGCAAGGTATGGATAACCTGCATTGACCGCCGCACCCCGTCATCGGCACAATGAACTCATTGATTTATGCAATTTGCGGGCCTTGTCGCCCAGATCGGAGGGGGCATGTCACCGGTTCTACTGGGTTTTGGTTTTTCACTTGGCACCGCCATAATCGTCATATTGGGTGACTATGTGATCAAAGTCGCCGCCGACGGTGATCTTCCGCTAACGTCGCGATACATGCTTCTAGGCTGTGGGCTTTATGCCTTTTCAGCGGTCCTTTGGTACTTTGCGATGCGCCATGTGACGCTGGCACAGGCGGGCGTCGCATATTCCATGTTGACGCTTGTCGCACTGGCGATCATCGGCGCAGTTTCCTTTGACGAACCAATTGGCCAAAGAGAATTCGTGGGACTTGGTCTTGCCCTCGCGGCCATGATGGTGATGAGCCACACGGCCTAGCCGTGCTTGCCAGCGGTCCAGCCTGTTGTCTTGGCCAGCCGTCTTTCGCCTCGGTCCATCGGCATTTCTTCAAGAGCTGTGCCCATGGAATCGTTCCAGCGGTTGAGATAGCCAAAAAGGGCGACAACGCTCGTGACTTCGACCACCGCTTCATCGGACCAATGCGCCCGCAAGCGGCCTCCGACCTCGTCCGTCACCGTGTTGGGCACCGCCGCTCCGGCATGGGCATAGGCCAGGGCCGCTTTCTCTGCATCTGAAAAGTGCGGGCTGTCTTCAAATACATAGACATCATTCAACCGCTCTTCAGAAGCGCCAAATCGCTCCGACGCCAGAATCATATGGGCCTGGCAATAGAGGCAGCCTGAAGCAAAGCTCGCGACATATCCAATGAGGCGTTTGAACTCCGGCGTGACGGAACCGTAATCGGCCATCACCGCCCGGTTGAGGGCCGTGTAAGCCATCGCGATCTGGGGTCGGAGTGCCATGGTGCGGATCGAATTGGGGATCCCGCCAAGGGTGCCGACAAAAAAGCTAAGTTCGTCTTTCAGATCGGGATCAAGATCGTCTTCGGGAATAGAGGGGATAAGGGGCATGGGCGCAATCCTTCGTCTAACGGGTCTCCTCTAGCCCCCCGATCCGGTTGGCGCAATGAGATGGCGATCCTCTACCAATGTCGCGTGCCCGGACCACCCTTGACGATACCCGTCAGATTGGGTGTGACCCAACCGCCATAGAAATCTCCGGGTTGCGGCGTAACAGCCACATCTCCAACCCAGGCGCTGTCGACCTTGGTCACGTAAATCGCGAGATATCCCGCCAGATCTTCAAATGCGGTCGAAGGCTTGGGATAGCTCCAGGCTGCCTTGCGGGCTGTCATGCCACCCATCTTCAGATCCCAGTATTGCGCGGCCCCTTTCCATTCGCAGAACGAGGCGCCGGCGGTGGGAGTCATCGCGGCCAGCACATCTTCGGGTGGGAAGTAATATGTGGGCGCATGATGGGTTTCGAGAACGCGAAACGCACGCTTCGTCTCGGCGGCAACCTGATCGCCCAGAATGACGCGCAGCGTCTGCGGCACAGGTTCCAAAGCGGGCGGGCGCGGATAGGTCTGAACATCTTCAAGAGGCAATTGCATAGGCTGTGACATAAGACGCAACGCTCAAAGGTCTAGGGAGAGTAAACACATGTTAACCGCCATCTCGCAGGCTTTCCTGCGGGAGGCCGCATGCGCCGCATTTTTCGAATCGCTTTCATGATACTGTTGCTCAGCCAGTCCGCGACGGCCAGCGCCTGGCTGCGCGACGAAGGTGCCGCATTCGTTTCCACTTCCGTCACCCAATCGCGGGATGGCACATCGGATGCGGCGGTCTTTCTAGAGTACGGATTTCGCGCGCGTACCACCATCGGCGCAAAGATCGATACACGCATGTATGGCACAACACCACAGAGCGGCTCAGGCTATCTTTTCCTGCGCCGACCCGTGGGAAATGAGGACAGCAATTGGCGGCTGTCCTACGCGCTTGGACTTGGCGCCTCGATGGATGCCAACGGCACAACACCTCTTTTCCGGGCCGAATTCAGCGTTGGGCGCGGGCTTACACTCGGGGAAAGAAGCGGCTGGATCAACATCGACACCGTCTTGGTGTCCGAACCCAATCGCGACCGAAACACCACCAAGGTGGATGCAACATTGGGAATGACCTGGTCAGATCGTCTGAAACTGATGATGCAGGCTTATCTTAGCCACGATGGAGAAGAAGAAGCGGCCATCATCGCCCCATCAATCGTCTGGACGCCGCGCGAAAGTCGACAAAGCTACCAGATCGGCGTCGAGCAAGAGGAAGACGACACCCGGCTCAAGATCGGCATCTGGCTTAAATTCTGAGACTGCAATGTGATTGGGACAGCACCCCGAAATGTGCGCTGCCCCAAAACATCAAAGGTCATCCATGCGGACAGTTGCGCGCACCGATCCGCGCACCGGAGCGGCCCATCGCAGTCGGAACTGATCACCGTTCGAACCAACGCCGCTTTCCGCACCGGGTGCCGGGTAGACCTCAACATCGGCCTCATTGCGCAACCGGTCGATGATGATTGCGCTCTCAACGCTGGCGACACGGCCAAGAAATGGCAGTTGTCGCCCGGTGTCGATGGTCCAGACGCTCGAAGCCGTTGTTTGAGTATAGTCCAGCCGCAGCGGGTTCGAAACGGGCTCCGAGACGTTGTGGAATGAATTCCCATCGAACAGGATTGCCTTGTGACGAGTCGGATCCAGATCGGCAAAGCTGGTATCGATCCGCTCAACCCGATCGATTTTCCCGTTGATGCTGCGGAACTTGTTCCCCGTTACTGTCAGGCCGCTCACGAAATGACCGACGCCGTGCGGTTTGATCACGATGTAGCTGAACCAGGGCGCCACGTCACCTGACAGGAAGACGTTGTCCGTGATCGAAAAGGCACTGAAGCTGAACTCAGTATTGAATTCGGGCGCCGGATCATGCTCGTTCGTCCATTCCAGAAAACAATTGTCAACGTAGTTGCCCGAGATAACCGAACTTGTATGTGTCTTGGCAATGATGATACCTGCCGTCCGCAGACCATCCGCAACCGTATCGCCCTGGAAGAAGTGATTGCCGATGACGAGGTTGTTGGAGCCACCCAAAAGCGCGAAATGACGAAACCGCGTCGACCGATTGTTGCGCAACTTCACGTCGTTTGAGTTGGCGTTCAACGCGATCGAAACCCGGTCCTGTGCCTCAAGCGCATCCTCGCTTGACAAGAATTGCGACCGGTCGATCAACATCCCCTGACAGCCTGTGCCCTTGGACGTAATGCCCCGATCCTTCGGCCGCGTGATGTAACAATCCTCCAGCGTAAAGGTCTTGCCGCTGTCGGCAAGCATGATGGCCGAGCATCGGTTGTTGCACTGGAATTCGATCCCATCGAGGGCGAATTTGTCGAGATTGCTGTAACCGCTGAAATCCAGCAGATACTTGAAACGTTGGAATGTGAAGTTCTGCGTTCCCGCCGCGTCATGCAGCGGAACGTTCAGCGTGACCTCCTGCTGTGCCACGTTCTTGGACCGCACATATACCTCGCGCCCGACGCCAACACCCCCGACCAGCGCGCCAACAGGCACGTTCGCCACGTTTACAACACCAGTCAAGCGGGTCGCGTTGGAGGGATCGTAGGTCGCCTGCGATGTGACCACATCAGTGTCCCAATTGTTGCCCGACGCCTCGAATTGACCATTACGAATGACGCGCCGCGTGGCATAGCTTGTCCGCTCGGGCGTCGCCGCCTGCATGTCAATCTGCTCGGTTACGGTAACTTTCCGACCCCCCATATCGAGCGACTCGTGATCAGAGTTATTCAACAGCGCCTGAAATGCCTTTTTGAAAGCCTCCGTCTCGTCCTCGAATGCCTCGATGTATGTCGGCAGATCGAAGTTGCGCCGCAATTGTAGAACCGCCGTAGCAGGCATCGTGACGCGGCCCTCGAATTTCACTGGCGTGTCAAATGTCACGTCGCTGTCAAGCCGGAAGACACCATTCGGTACCAGCACCGTCCGGCCATTTGCCGCAACAGCAGCCGCATCAAAAGCAGCACTGTCATCGGTCGATCCATCGCCCACCGCACCAAAGTCACGTACATCAACCAGCGCAAGCATATCCCTCAGAAAGACCGAAGTGACATCCTCGATCACGATATCATCGATCCGGACGACCCCACCATTGGGTCCGGTTAGATCAAGGCCGAAGTGTCCGTAAATTGCTGACCCGCCCCACACCATGTCGACGCCATTTCGCTCGCCCGCGCCGACAATGGCGGACACCTCGACAACCTCGCCATAGTTCGTCAGCGTCACGCTCGGCCCGGTGGTCCGCACACCACTCACATTGACACCGCCCGCGCCACCAGGCCAGGCCGCGATCCGTACGGACGGCAATGCCCCCGAAAGCACCTTCAGCCGGGCAGTGACACGAAGATAGCAGCCCGGCAAAAGGGGCGTTTCCCCCATGTATCGCACGCGCGTCGTGCTCGCCCCTTTCTGGATCTCCAGACACCCGCCAAAATCCTGATCGGCCGGTACGAAAGCCGCGTTGGATGCCGTCGCATAGGTGTCCGATCCTGGGGTGCCGTCCCCCCTTGACCAGACATCCAGCCCATTCGCAAAGGGTGGCGGCATCAAAAGAACGCCGTCGGTGACTGCCTTGTTCATGAAATTCCCTTTCCCGCAGGGCCATAGCGGCCCGCCTCAACAGATGTGATCCCGGCTTCGACCGGTGCGGAGGGGGAAGTATCAATAAAGCCTTAACTGTGGCTGAGACCACCGTACGGTGCAATTGCCACCAATCAGGTCGAAACGTCGGGCGCCTGCAGGATCTGAACACCGTTGATCTTCCAACCATCAGGCGTTTCGATCATGCTGTAATCCAGCAGATGCACGCCGCCCTTCTGGTCGACAATCCGGATCGTCTGCTTCAGCGAACCGCCTTCTTCGCGCAGATCCAGATATTCGATTTCAGCAGGCCGCCAGACCATGGGATAACCTTGGGCAACCATGCGTCCAAAGTTTTCAGGTGTGCGGAACATGTTGCGGATATTGGGGCTGGCAAACGTGAAAGCGGTGGAGAAATCATCCGCTTTGAAGGCATCCATTTGACGGTTGATTACATCCTCTATATCCGCGCCTTGCGCAGAAGCACCGCCGACCATACTGAGCGCCAGAATCATGCCGATCACCCATTTTCGCATGTCAAATCTCCCCGCTTATCAGAAAGAGATAGATCAAAGGCGGGGCGGGGCAAACGGGACGGTGGGCGGGGTGTCTTTGCACAAAGTGCAAAGAGCGTCCGCAAGCCGTGTCAGGCTGCCAGTTGGCCGGCAAGGGCCGCGTCTATCAACGCTACCGTTTCATCAGCGCCGTAAAGTGCGATGAAACCACCAAAGCGCGGACCCTGCGATGCCCCCAGCAACACTTCATAAAGCGCCGTGAACCAGCCGCGCAGCGGGTCAAACCGATCCCGTCCGACGGCATAGACGACCGATTGCAGCGCCTCGTCATCCATAGGTCCGTTATAGACCACAAGCTCTGCTCGCAGCGCCTCCAGGGCTTCCCGTTCCACAGGGGTCGGCACCCGATACACCTTCGTCGGTTTCACAAAGTCATTGTAATAGCGCACTGCAAAACCCGCCGCAGCATCCAAATCTGGATGGCTCCCTGACGAAGCCTCCGGCGCGTAACGTTGCATGAAGCCCCAAAGCGTGTCCTTGTCCTCGGCACCCGACACGCTTGCCAGGTTCAGCATCATCGCGAAAGATACGATCATCGTGCTTTGGGGAACGTCGCCACCATGAATATGCCAGACAGGATTGTTCAACCGCTTGGCCGGATCATTGGCCGCATGATACGCCCGCAACTGCTGATGATACTCATCCACCGCCTTCGGGATCACGTCGAAGAACAACCGCTTGGCCGTCTTCGGCTTCTGATACATGAAGTAAGATAGGCTCTCGGTCGAGGCATAGGTCAGCCATTCGTCAATGCTCACTCCGTTGCCAGATGATTTTGAGATCTTCTGCCCTTGATCGTCCAGAAACAGCTCAAAGCTGAAATGCTCGGGCGGACGCCCACCCAATGTCCGGCAGATCGCGTCATAGATCTTCTCGTTGGTCGCGTGCTCTTTGCCATACATCTCGAAATCGCAGCCAAGCGCCGCCCACCGTGCCCCGAAATCCGGCTTCCATTGCAGCTTCACGTGCCCGCCTGTCACCGGCATCGTCATCTCACCGCCATCTGGGTCGTCAAACGTGACCGTACCCTCTTTGGCATCCACATGCTTCATCGGCACATACATCACCCGCCCTGTCTCAGGGTGGATCGGCAGAAAAATCGAGTAGGTCTGTTGCCGCTCTTCTCGCAAGGATCTCAGCATGATCTTCATCAAATCATCGTATCTCGCCGCACAGCGCAGCAGGATCTCGTCGAACCGTCCCGATCGATAGAAATCGCGTGCCGAGATAAACTCGTAGTCAAATCCGAACGTGTCCAGAAAACGCCTCAACATCGCGTTGTTGTGATCCCCAAAGCTTTCATGCGTCCCAAACGGATCGGGCACGCTCGTCAACGGCTTTTGCAGATGCTCTTCCAAAGCCTCCGGGTTCGGAACGTTACCCGGCACTTTGCGCATCCCATCCAAATCGTCGGAAAAACAGACCAGCTTTGTCGGGATATCCGACAGCACCTCGAACGCCCGGCGCACCATCGTCGTGCGTGCCACCTCTCCAAACGTGCCGATATGCGGCAAACCACTTGGACCATAGCCCGTCTGGAACAGCACATATCCCTTCTCGGGCGGCGCCTTTTCATAACGTTTGAGCAGGCGGCGCGCCTCTTGGAAAGGCCAAGCCTTGCTTGTCATCGCCGCGTCGCGCATATCGCCCATGAAATTCGGTCCTGTCTGATGAAAGCGCGCCCTATGCGCGCAATCCAGCGGCTAACTATTGTCCAAGCCTGCCCGGGTCAATAATTAGCGGACAGCCAACGCAACGAAGGACAGCAACATGGCCGAAGACACCTCTCCCGCAATGACAGCGCAGGACGCGCTTGTGGCCGTGATGATAGCCGTGTCCGCATCCGACGAAAACATCCGCACCGCCGAGCTGGTCAAAATCAACTCTGCTGTCAACAACCTGCCTGTTTTCGCGGGCTACGATGTCGACCGCCTAACCACGATCTCGCAAACCGTCTTCGACCTTTTCGAACAAGAGGACGGGCTCGATGCGCTCTTTGGTCTTGTCCGCGAAGCCCTGCCCGACCGTCTGTCTGAAACGGCCTACGCCCTTGCCTGCGATGTGGCCGCAGCCGATGGCACGCTGGAAGAATCCGAACTCCGCCTTCTTGAAGAAATGCGGTACGAGCTCAATATCGACCGCCTCCACGCTGCCGCTATCGAGCGCGGCGCCCGTGCACGCCATCTGCGGATCTAGTTCCAAACGCCGTCCTCTGACGCATTAAACTGTGCCTCATCCGTATTGGAAATCATCCGAGCACGCCTATATCGGGATCGGGTGATCATGGTCGGCCTGACCTGCGAGCGCGAGCCGCTCAACAGGCCACGAACCGGCTTGAAAGTGACGTCCGAATGGATCCGGCGGGGTTCAATGATCCATTGATAAAGGCGGTCGGGCAATGTCCTGAGCGCAAGAAAAATGTCGACACCCAGCGACAATGTCAGGGTCGGCAAATCCATTCGCGTGTCTGCTGAAAGGGGCCGATTAAGGCACCCGCACAACCCGGCGCCCATGCAGCAGATTGCCAGAAAAATGGCCCACACAAAGGACCCAGAGAAAGGGAAAACCATGTCCGAGACATTCATGCATATCGGAAAATTCGTTGTCCAACCCGAAAATCGTGACACTTTCATCGAAATCATGAAGACATACGAGGCGTCTGCAAATCAAAAAGGCCTTACCCATTCCAACGTCATTGAGGATGAAAAGACCGAAGGCACTTTCATGCATGTGACGGTTTGGGAGAACCGCGATGATTGGGTCGCCATCGAAGGCACCGAGGTCCACAAACAAATGCATGAAAAGCGCAACGCGTTGTTGGCAAGCCCCATGGAACACGACTTTGTCTGCGGCAAAGTTCAGATCTGATCCACCGACACCTTGAAAACCCGGCGGGTCGACATGATCACTCAAGGCGGCCCGCCAAAGCCAAGCGCGCTTCATGTTCCGTACAGCGTGCCCCAGCGTTCTATCAGTTTCTGCTGCAATGTCTTGGCGCGGCGGTTCCAGGTACGTGCTCCTTCGGGGCGGTCGCGGTTGGCACGGGTTATGCCAGCGCGGATATCCTGATCCGCCGCGAAGATGGCAAATGCCATCTCGGTCCCGTCCTCCGCCGTCAGATATCCGGCCAGTCCGGACACGAAATTCAGCGTTCCAGTCTTGGCCAGAACCTTGATCGGATGATCCGCTTGGGGGCGTCCCTTGGCATCACGCATCCGCACCGGCTTCAAGATCGGTTGCAGAACGCCTGTCCTGTGCACCTTGACCAAGGCTGTCACCATCGCATCCGCTGTCATCCGGCTGCCCGATCCAAGGCCCGAATGATCGACCAAGCGCATCTTGTCTGTGGCCAATTCGCGCCGGGCCCATTCATTCATCAGAGCCGCCGATCCAGCCAGAGAAGTGACGCCCTTGGCACGCGTGTAACTTGCCGCAAGCCCTACCATTTCGGCCGTGATGTTCGTCGAATACTTCAGCATTCCGCGGAGGATACTGAGCAGATCGTCACTTTGATATCGCACGATCACGTCGCCGTCCGTCGCGGTTCGGATCAGTTCGGGCGCCGATAGCACAATGCCGTTTGAGCGGGCGAGCGTGCGGAAAACATCGCCGGCGTAAAGGCCAGGTTTGCGAACGGGCAGCCAACGCGCCCCACCTTTGCCCAGGGCACGCCGCGCCACGCTCCATTCGTCACGCCCATCGCGATCCGCATAGGTGTAGACAGGCAGGCTCCGGTCCTCGACCCGCATCGTCGCCATGGCCACGCGCGGCTGATACCGGCTGGACCGCGCATCCATCGCCACATCGTAGCTTTGCCCGCTCCGCGCCCAGCCAAAATGCACCCGGTTGAAGTTCAGCGCGATCCCGGCCACAGCCGGGCTGTAGCCTACGTGATCCGGTTGATCTGGATCGATCGTCGGCAAATTGGGCGCCGGCCCGTCCGCGACCTTGAAGGCGCCGCGCACCTCCAGGATACCAGCCGCCTTCATCTGCTGGGCCATTTCCGCCAGCCCGTCCGTGTCAAGCGTGGGATCACCCCCGCCCGCCAGGATCAGATCGCCTTCCAAAACGCCGTTCTCGACGGGCCCCGTCGCAACCAGCGTCGTTTCAAAGCGATGCTCGGCGCCCAATGCGTCCAGCGCATAAAGCGCTGTAATCGCCTTCGTGACACTTGCAGGCGGCATACCTTGGTGCGCCTGACCACCTTCTAGGCGCAGCCCGGTTTTCACATCCGCGACGGCAAAACAGACCTTCCCCGTTAGGCCTGACCGCGCGATCAGCGCCTCGGCACCGGCAACGGCACGCTTGTGGAAATCGGTAGGGCGAAGTTCTGGACGCAAGGAAACGGGCAGACCCGCTGCCATGGCTGCCCCAGCCGCCGAGCTCAATGCCAAACCAATAAATGAGCGTCTCGAATATGCCCTCACCATGCGCTGCATCTAACCTCAGCAGATTGCAGCAAACAAGCTGATTTCCATCACTTTTCTGCGCTTTGCCACCGGCCTGCCGCTCGGATCGCAGTCGAAGAATGGTTAACCATTGGAACATTGACGAAACACCAGGCTGGCGCCGACGACCCGCCCAAAAGGTGTGAAGACCGGCCCGCGATCCGGTCGCGCCGATAAAGCCTTGCCGCAGGCGACATCCGCGCGGAGATTCTGTCACCTGGACGTGCCAGGACCCCAACCGGAACCGTGTCCATGATCCAGCGCCAGTTCTGCCAGTGATGGATCTGCGCAAGATTATCCGCCCCCATCAGCCAGACAAAGCGCACGCCCGGATAGCGCGCGCGCAGCGCTGCAATCGTCTGCGCCGTATATCGTGTGCCCAGATGGGTCTCGATGTCCGTCACGTCCACGTGAGGATGCCGCATCAGATCACGCGCATACGCCATACGCTGAGCCAGCGGTGCAGGCCCCTGCGCCTTCAGCGGATTGCCGGGCGAGACAAGCCACCAGACCCGGTCCAACCCGAACCGCTTCAGCGCCTCGCGCGTGATGTGCACATGCCCCGCATGCGCCGGATCAAAAGATCCGCCCAGCAAACCAATGCTTTGGCCCGGTCGGGCAATGGGAAAGCAGTCTCGTGTCACGAAGGCTGATAGACTTCAGCGCGCCTGCCATGTCCAGTCAAATGCGCCTCCCAAGCCGTTCAAGACAATCCCCTTGCACCCGCCGCCGCGCCCCGCTTTCATGGTGGATGACCTTTGAAAGGAAGCCTGCCCATGAAACACATGATCGTCGGCATCTTACTAAGCCTCGGGGCTCTGCCGCTCGCCGCAGATCCCAAAACCGACGCCGATTACATCGCCAGTCAAGTGGCAAGCGTCGAAGTGTTTGACAGCGCGATCAAGGCCCAAGCGCCTATCATGAAATCCGCGATCGAAAACGATCTGCGCAAAAAGGGCATCAAATTGTCCGACATAGACGTTTTCTTCGACATCTTCTTTGACGAGTTTCTGGAGCTTTTCGTCGAAAAAATGCAGGCCCGGACCGCGCAGCTTTATGTCGACATCTTTTCACCGCAAGAACTCTCGGATCTTGCAGCCTTTTACAAAAGCGAAAGCGGTCAGGCGCTGATCGGCAAAACACCGACGATCATTCAGGCCAGCACCGAAATCGGCCAGATCGCCGGAATGGAAACCGGGGTCGAGGTAAATGCGCGCGTCATGGAACGGCTCGAAGCCGAAGGGGAAAGCATGGGTATGGACCAAAGCGTCATGGATAAGATCAGGGATGCGCTCAGATGACATCCCTGACCGTGGCACGGGTCGATCCCCTCGATCCTGCGGCCATTGCCTGTCTTGAACGTTACTACGCGGAATTGGCTGCTATCCTGGAAACTGGCTTTGACGTGAACCTTTCCAATGATCCGAATGCCGATGACATGCGCCCACCAAGGGGTCGGTTTTTCGTCGCCACGCATGACGGACGGCCAGTCGGTTGCGTTGGCCTCAAGGGCGGGACGGATTATGCCGAGATCAAGCGACTTTGGGTAGATCCCGATACGCGCGGTCTTGGCATCGCCCGAAAGCTGATGGAGGCCACTGAAGCGGATGCCCGCACGATTGGGATCAGATGCCTGCGGCTGGACACAAACACCGCCCTGCCCGCAGCCATCGCGATGTACCGAAAGTGGAATTGGACCGAGATCGCACCATTCAATGATGACCCATACGCGCAGGTCTTCTTTGAAAAGCTGCTGCCCGCTCAGCCATAGATCGGGTTCCGGGTCCCAATTCGAAGATCACCAAACAAGGCAACGCGCAATTGTTGTGCAGAAGACCCAAGATCGCGCGCGATCGATAAATATGCTCCAACAACCTTATTTTGACATCAATTCGGCACTAGAATCGCGCGATCGGGCAACGCCCTAAGTCATTGCGCTCCCTTGCGACTGGGGCGCCTCGCCGTCAGATGAAGCGTGGAGGGGTTCATTCATGTCTGGTTTTTTCCGTGCATTGTTCCAGTCGAACCTTAATCTGACCCTCGCGACCGGGAAGGACTTCGAAACGCGAATCGTGGAACGCCCGGGGCTCTGGATGTCGCAGGACGATCTGACCACCCTGTCACAAGATCTCATTGAAATCGCATCAAAGACCCTCGCGCGCGGTTCGCTGACTTATGGTGTCTTCTCGGGCGATCCAGAACGGCTGAAAGCGACTATCGTTACAATCGTCCGGCGCAAGGATACCGGCCAGCCTGTCGCCTTCAACGCGCTGGCGCTGATGGACATTTCGTCCATGACCGAACCGATGGAGATTCTGCATCTGGGCCTCGTGATGGTTGACCCCGACCAGCAATCAAAAGGGTTTTCATGGGTGCTTTACGGCCTGACCTGCATCCTTTTGTTCTTTCGCAATCAGATGCGCCCGCTCTGGGTGTCGAACGTCACACAAGTGCCCGCCATCGTTGGCATGGTTGGCGAAACCTTCAGCGGCGTTTTTCCCACCCCGCAGCGCCCAAAAGAACGCTCCCTACAACACCTGCTTCTGGCTCGCACGATCATGCGTGACCATCGCCATGTGTTCGGCGTGGGCGAGGATGCGGACTTCGATGAAAACCGCTTTGTCATCACCAATGCCTATACCGGTGGCTCGGACGACCTGAAAAAAACTTTCGACCAAGCGCCCAAGCATCGGGATCCCGAATATAACACCTTCTGCGAGACGATGCTTGACTATGACCGGGGCGATGACGTGCTTCAGCTTGGTCGGATCGATCTTGCCGCAGCCAGCGGATATCTGCGAAACGCGGTGCCCAAAGCGTCTCTTGCAGGGCTGGGCCTGACCCTTGGTGTCCTAATGCTGCAACGTCTGATCCTCCCCACCATCCACTGGTTCGACAGCAGTCGCCACTGGGACACGCTGCGGCCACGAAAGGACTCACTTTGACCTTTTCATACGAGCAGTTCACGACCCGCAATATCGGCTTTGTCACCGAAGACGAACAGGCCCGTCTGCGTGACGCGCAGGTCTTTGTTTGCGGAACCGGTGGCATGGGCGGCGCCTGTGTCTTTGCTCTGGCCCGCATGGGAGTCGGGCGTCTGATCCTCGCCGATATCGACGAATTCGAAACCTCCAACATGAACCGTCAAGCATTTGCCTTTCGTGACACAATCGGCCAACATAAGGCCGAGGCAACCCGCGATCTCTGCCTGACCATCAACCCAGAGATGCAGATCACCGTCCACCGCGATCATTGGACCGAACATGTAGAGAACGCGGTTGGCTCCAGCGCCATCGTTGTAAATGGCACAGATGATCTGGGCGCCTCCCTTCTGCTCTACCGCACCGCGCGCGCCCAGAATCGTGCCGTGATTGACGCGTACGCTTCGCCACTTCCTTCAATTTACGTCACTCAGGCCGGTGATCCCACGCCCGAAGAAAGGTTGGGCTATCCTACGATCGGAACCGGCTGGAATGCGGTCAGCCAACAGCAGCGGGATGACGCCTTCCTCTGTGAAGCCTTGCACGTTCTGTTGCACTCTTCGTCCCGCAACCACATCGATCTTGAACTGGCCGGAGAGGTCTCAGCCGGCAAACGTAGCCGTATGTCCTTTGCCCCTATGGTGATTTCCACCGGCATGCTTATGGCCTACGAGGTCGCAAATGGCATTTTAGGCCGCAAACCCGGCGCCGATTGCCGGGGGTGGTTTTTTAACCCCTATACCGCACGGGTCGAACATCCGCGCAATGCCATTACCGCGGCCCTTTTGCGCCCGGTTATGCGGCATTTTCTGAGACGCATGATGGCATGACCGATCTCTCGCCAGAACTGATCGCTGACGCCGTCGTCAGCCTGACAAGCCTGATCGGCCTTGCGCTGTTCGGACAGGTTCTGCGCCTGGAACAGCCCCGCCCCACTGTCACGCGGCGCTTTCTTTTTGCGATCCAGATCGTTGCGGCCATCATGGCGGCCCGCCTTCTGCAATGGATGACCGGCTGGCAAGAGATCGGGCGCCTGACCTTTGTCTTTGCAAGCCTCGTCCCCCTCGCCTCGCTGCTCGTCGCCGAAGCACTTTTGCGCCGCCATGCCCCTCCTATACTGAAACTTCTTGCCGCGGGAGGCGCACTGACCCTGTCCTTCGTTGGCCTACTGGCCAGCCGCGATTATGCGCTGGCCGCCCTGATCTCACTCGCGGTGTTCCAGACATTGATGTTCATCGCCCTTGGCGCCCTTATCCTAAGCCGCGACCGCGGCAGTCTTTCACCGGCCGAAAATACGACGATTGACCGACTTGCCCTGTCTCTCATCCTCATCCTGCCGCTGGCACTTGCCGATTTCCGCACCGAGATCTTTGACATTCCCGTGCGTCCCTCCGGCATCGCGATCCTCGTGCTTTGCTGGCTTGGCCTCACCCTCCGACGCAGCGGCACCGGCCAGGCCGACCTGCTCTCTTCCGTCGCCGCCTCTGCTGCAAGTCTGCTCGTCGCTGCCTTCTGCATCGCCGCACTCGCCAACCTCGACACCCGCACGACAATCCAGGTGATGGCGGTGACCCTCAGTTTGGGCCTTCTGGCACTCGTTCACACACATGCCCGCCGCACCCGGCGCGAAGACAGTGCCGGGTTGCTCCTTGACGTCCTCGCAGATGCAAACCGTCACGACCACTCGACATTTCTAACGGCGCTGCAAACCCGCGCTCTGACCTCCGGCGCGCTGATCTTGGACAAAAGCAGCCTCGGCGATTTCGACACCAGCTTCGAAGAGCAATTCGCGCACGCGCCGATCATGTCGTCAACCGATTTGCACAAGCTCCAGACACCACCGCTCATCGAACAATTCGAATGGTTCTTCCGCAAATTCGATGCAAGCCACGCCATGCTCGTCTCGACCACGCCCTTCCGCATCATGGTGCTAAAGATACCCATGCTCGCCAGGTCCGAGCAGCTTGAACAGGAACTCAAGATAGCACAGCGCATGGCAATTATGCTCGCAAGTCGGAACGCCCCGGATGCCTGAGATCGTTGAAAAAAACTTTGCCTCCTTCTTCGAAGTGCCCTTCTGCGCCTATGACCCGCAATCGCCTTATGTCTCCCCCCTAAAGTCCGACCTCAAGCGCTTTCTCAGCGCTGATTCCAACCCGCTTTTTGCGGATGAAGCAGCGTTCACCTACTTCACTGCATTAAAAAACAGGCGGCCGCTCGGCCGAATTGTTGTCCATGCCCATACCCAGTCAAACGCGCTTTACGGCACGAACCGCGCCTCTTTCGGCTTCTTCGATTGCGCGAACGACCCTGAAATCGCCAAAGCACTTTTGTCAAAGGCCGAAGAATGGGCCCGCGCAAAAGGCCATACGGAACTTGCGGGAAATTTCAATCTGACCGCCATGCAACAGATGGGCGTCCAGACCGACCATTTCGACCGACGCGCCTATACCGACATGATCGTGAATCCGCCGCACATCCCGGAGTTCTTGTGGCAAAACGGTTATGAATCCTTCTTCCCGGTCACGACATTCGAACTTGATCTGGTCCATGCCAGGATCCCACAAAGCGCGCCTCCCGCAGATCACGGGGTTGCCCCAATCAAACGCAAAACCTTTGCGATCCGCATGGAAGAGGCGCGGATCGTGCTCAATGATGGCTTTTCCGAGAACCCGATGTTCGTGCCGCTCACGTCGGAGGAATTCACCTTTCAAGCAGGTGAAATGATGACGATCATCGATCACCGCTTGTCCGCTGTGCTGGTGCGGGATGGCCAGCCCGTTGGCGTGGTGATCTGCATCCCCGACCTGAACGGATTTCTGAAAGCCACCCGTTCGCGTTTCACGCTGATGACCCCGTTCCATTTCCTGCGCTACAGACTACGCCGCAAGCGCGCCGTCATCATTTTCTATTCCGTCGCCAAGCAAAGCCACGGCCGCGGACTGATGAGCGCGATCCTGGCCCACACGCTCATCCAATTGCGCAGCGCGGGCTATGAACAGCTTGGCATCACCTGGATCGCCGATGAAAACCGCGCGTCACTGCGCATGATGGACAAGATCGGGGCAAAGCCTTTGCACCGCCTTCATCTCTTCAGGAAACCGCTGTCATGACGCCAGACATCTTCCGCCACCTCGTCGCAAAGGCCAGCCTCGCTCCCAGCGTCCACAACGTGCAACCGGCGCGGTGGCGGCTCGATGGCGACACCGTCCTATTGTGCGAAGACACAAGCGTGCGCCTGCCGACCGCGGACCCCAAGGGCCAGGACGCCGCAACAAGCCTTGGCGCCGCCTTCGAAGGTCTGAGCCTCGCCGCATCCGAGAAGGGACTGAGCGCCAGATACGAGACCGTCTCGGACCAAGGCGCGGGCAACATCCGCGTGGTTGCGCGCCTCAGCTTCACCAATGGGGCGTCTCCTGATCCGCTGGCGGCCCATGTGACAGCACGGCAAAGCTGGCGCGGCGCTTTCGCGACCGTCGCGCCCACCGACCGGGATGCCGCGATGACGCTGGCTGCCAGCGATTGCAGTGTCTTGACAGATCCTGACGCTATCGCGGCGGTCGCCACACTTTTGGACAAGGCCAGCTTCAAGTTCATGGCGCAGCACGACTTCCGGGCAGAACTTGTTTCATGGATGCGCCTCAAGCGCAGCCACCCGGATTGGGCCAAGAACGGTTTGAATGCCGACGCGATGCATCTGGGTTGGGTCGAACGGTTCGGCGCCCGCTTTGTCATGGGACCGGGCTTCAAGCCGCTCAATGCCCTTGGGCTCGCAGCCCCGCTTCTGGCCGAGACCGACAAGACCAAGGGGGCCGCTGGCATCATAGCTTTCCACCGGCCTTATGGCGAAGATCTGTTCGACAGCGGTCGCGCTTTCTATCGGGCCTGGCTGCGGATGGAGGCGGCAGGTTTCGGCGCAACCGTTCTTGCTGCACTCAAGGATGATAAAGACACCGCATCGGTGTTGTCCGGGAAGGCCCGCGTTCCGGAAGGCCACCACCTTCTCTCGGCCTTTCGCATCGGGCGTCGCACGTCGCACCAACCCGTCGCACGGGCGCGGCAGTCGCTGGAGGAGCTAATCCTCTAAAGCTGCTTCAAAAACGCGATGAGCGCGTCTTTGTCCAATTCGCTCAGATCGGCTCCGAATTCATGACCTTCATTGCCAAGTCCCGGCTGCGATGTGTCGATCAAGACAGGTCGGGAGAATGGGTCATAATCCTTCGGATAGCGGCCGTTTTGCAGATGCAGACCAAGATGATCAAAGTCGAGCGCATGACCACCGACCTCGAACGTGTCAGGTCGCGCCGCTGGCGTCAGCAAGTCCCGGATTGTTGGGACGGACCCATTGTGCAGATAGGGAGCCGAAGCCCAAATGCCGCTGAGCGGTGGTGCCGCGTAGGCTTGCGTCCGCGCAGCATCAATACGATCCCGATAAGCTGTCTTGCGAAACGTTTCGACCAGATCCTCTGAAAACGCCTCGGCGCGAAGCAGGTCCGTCCCGACATCGCCCAGCCAATTGGGAAAGGACACAAGGGCGGGCCGCCCTGCCTCCATAGTGTATGTCCCGTGGCAGGCACTGCACTCCGCTGCATAAATCGCGCCGCCCTTGGCCGCCAGATCCGCATCAATCTCGCCCGGAAAAGGCTGCGGCGCATAGGCGCTGCCCAGAAAGGCGTAGATGTCCTCGGCCACGGGAACGGCCTCGATCGCCCGATCCGGATGCACACCCATGCTGGGTACCGTGAAAAACGTGGTCATCGCCGCAAGGGCCGCCTGTTTTTCGGGGGTGTTGTCTTCGGCCGTGGTCTCAACCTGCCGATCCTGTCCGGGCACGGCATAGGCCCCATCGACCAGCAGACTGTTGCGCCAGTGCCTGTACCCCAGATCGGGAATCGACACGATGCCCGCATCCCGAGCGCCACCGCCAATCAGCGGTACCCCGAACGAATGTTTAAGCGCCGCAACCCCGTTCGTGCTACCGGGGACACCGTTGGGAAACGGCAATGGGCGGTCGCCCGGTATCTCGTCCAGCCGGGCCTGCACCAAAGGCATCACCAACCACCGCAAGGTCTGCACTTCGCGCCATCCCGTCTCGGGATAAAGCGCGGTCACCATGCCCATCAAACGATCCGGCGCGTCCCCATAAGCCTTCAGCGCCCTGAAAACCGCCAGCGTATAGGCCTCGAGGTTGATCGAACTGTTGGGCATCCCGATCCACGCCCGGCTTGAATCCGGCCGCCCTTCCGCGTCATAGATCACCCCACTGTGACAGGCCGCGCATCCCAGATTGGACACCAGAACCGGCGCCCCTGCGACTGGAAACAGAACCGCATGTGTCAGGCCCAGCGGCATTTCATCAGGTCTTGATGAAACACCTCCGGGCAGATTTGCCACCCGCGCCTCCACCAGAAAACCGAACTCTGCCAACAAACTGTTCAGTGTTGCCCGGTCCGCCGTCACAGATCCGTCCGTATCCACCGCCTGCAGCACCAGCGCTGCGGTGACCAGTTTCCAGGGCAGCGCGTGGCTTTGCAGCGCCTGCAGGCTCAACCCGCCAAAGTCGGCACCGATAAAGGCCGCCGCCCCATGCGCCGCAGCATCTGCTCTGCGATCCAACATTGGAATTGCGGCGGACCGGGCCTCGTGTCGGGCACCAAACCACAAACCAGCACCAGCAGAGGCAATCAGGAGCAGAACGAGCAATATGCGTTTCATGCGATCCTCTCTTTTTCGCAGATTTCCCGAAGATATGCGTTTCAACCGCTACGCAAAATGATTTCGAATTCTCCAGATGCGGATAATGCCTCCAGCTCTCGAAAAGAACCGGCGACCCATTCAGCAAAAGATCCGTGGCCCTCTCAAACTGGATCGCAGGAAAGGCTTGGTCATACCTCCCTCGAAACCCCAGCGTCGGGCCATCCGTCGGCCCCGCGATCCGGGCGAAGCTGCGCCAAGTTAATAACCCAAGCACGGAGGCTTTCGGGCATTTGCCATTGCAAAAACCACCCTATCGACGCGGGGTCCAGCCCGGCCTGCGGAAAAGGTATCCCAATGCTTCGCGAAAGCTCTGGGCCCGGCCCAGATCCCGCGCCAGTTCCGGCAATTCCGAAAACCACACCCGGATGGGGTTCTGGCTGTCGAAGTCGCGCTTCAGCCCGTAGCGCGGCGTTTCTTCCTCGACCTGAAAGGTGCCCCAGATTCTGTCCCAAACGATCAGGATCCCCCCATAGTTCTTGTCGACGTATTTTTCGTCGCTCCCATGGTGCACGCGGTGGTGTGATGGCGTGTTCAGGACGCGTTCCAACAGGCCCAGCTTGCCGATCAGTTCTGTATGCAGCCAGGTCTGATAGGCCAGAACCGCAATGATGCTGAAAAGGATCAACTCGGGGGCAAAGCCCAAAAGCGCAAGCGGTACATGCGTCACCAGCGACCAAACGCCTTCCAACGGCCCGAAGCGGATGCCCGTCACCATGTTCAGATCTCGCGACGAATGATGCACCGCATGCTGCGTCCAAAGCAGGCGCACCTCATGGGCGATCCGATGCTCCCAGTAATAGGTGATGTCCGCCAGCAGAACGGCCAAAAGAAGGCTCCACCACGTGACCGGTACGTCCCACGGCACCCAATAGGCGATTATCCAGTAAAGCCCAAACGCCCCGGTCAGAATGAAGGCCTCTACAAGAATGCTGGGGATCTGGGTCGAGGCACTGGCCAGCATCTCCAAAAGCGTCTTCGTGCGGAACGATCCCTTGAACAGCATCTCGGCGATTTCGATCACAAGGATCGCGCCCCCGATCAGAAGAAAAATCTCGTCAACCCGTGCTGTCAGTTCTGCGAGATTCATGTCGATCTTCCTTTCAATCCAGTGAAAAACGTGCGCCAGGCCAGGTCGGCCGCTTGCTTGGGTGTCGCTTCACCCGCCCGAACAAAGGACCACGCGACATAGGTCAGATGTTCGTAGGATGCGACGATCCACTCGGTCGGGACGTCCCTGTCGAAAAGGCCATCCGCCTTGGCCGCTTCGATGCTGCCTCGCAAGTCATCGCGGCTGGCGGCATGAGCAGCGGCCACTTCTGGATCGGCCTCGACGCTCTCGCGAGTCAGAAACCACTGGCGGTTGGCAAGCGGGACCATCGCATGCAGCGCGAGGCGAAAGCCCTCTTCGTAAGTTGTTGCCTCCGCCGTGGCCTGGGCCGTCGCTTCCTCCAGCTCCGTCAGGGCGATTTTGGCCAGCGCCCGCATCAGTTCGGGGCGCCCGGGAAAATGCCGGTGAAGCGTTGCCCGACCGACACCGGCGCGTTTGGCCACGTCGCCCAGTGAAGCGGATGGGTCTTCGGCGAAGATCGTGAAAGCAGCTTCCACAATCGCGTCTCTAGTCTCGGGTCTGATTTGTGTCATGAAACACATATGTCTCATACGAGACATAGTTTCAACCCCGTTGCAGAACCAGATGATCGACCAAGGCCAGCCCGATTGGCCTGCACAATCGCCCGTGCATTGCCCCCACCGCCCGGCCCGTCTATCTAACGCCAAAACCCTGACACGCCCGGAGGATCCCAATGGCCGCCTATCAGTACGTCTACCACATGTCCGGTGTCTCCAAGACCTATCCGGGTGGCAAGAAAACCTTCGAAAACATCCATCTGAACTTTCTGCCCGGCGTGAAGATCGGGGTGGTGGGCGTGAACGGCGCGGGTAAGTCTACGCTGATGAAGATCATGGCCGGGCTCGACAAGGATTTCTCGGGCGAGGCCTGGGCCGCCGAAGGGGCGCGCGTCGGCTATCTGCCCCAGGAACCACATCTCGATGACAGCCGAAGCGTGCGGGAAAACGTCATGGACGGCGTGGCCGAAAAAAAAGCCATTCTTGACCGTTACAACGAACTCGCCATGAACTATTCGGACGAGACAGCGGATGAGATGGCCCAACTGCAGGATCAGATCGACGCAGAAAACCTCTGGGATCTCGACAGCCAGATCGACGTCTCAATGGAGGCGCTGCGTTGCCCGCCAGACGATGCCAACCCTGCTGATCTCTCGGGCGGGGAACGCCGCCGCGTCGCCCTCTGCAAGCTTCTTCTCGAAGCGCCCGAAATGCTGCTCTTGGACGAACCCACCAACCATCTCGACGCCGAAACCATCGCCTGGCTCCAGCAGCACCTCATCGACTACAAGGGCACCATCCTCATCGTCACGCATGACCGCTACTTCCTCGACGACATCACCGGCTGGATCCTCGAGTTGGACCGCGGGCGCGGCATCCCCTACGAAGGCAACTATTCCGCCTGGCTCGAACAGAAGGCCAAGCGCCTCGAACAGGAAGCACGCGAGGACAAATCCCGCCAGAAAACCCTCGAACGCGAGCTTGAATGGATGCGTCAGGGCGCCAAGGCCCGTCAGGCCAAGTCGAAGGCCCGTATCAATGCCTACAACGACCTCGCAGAAAAGTCCGAGCGCGAAAAGCTCACCCGCGCCCAGATCGTAATTCCCTCAGGCAAGCGCTTGGGTGGAAAAGTGATCGAGGTTGAGGCCCTCAAGAAAGCCATGGGCGACAAGCTTCTGATAGAAGGCCTCACCTTCGCCCTCCCCCCCGGCGGCATCGTCGGCGTGATCGGGCCCAACGGCGCGGGCAAATCCACTCTTTTCAAGATGCTCACCGGGCAGGAAACGCCTGATGCAGGCACGATCGAACTCGGTGAAACCGTCGATCTGTCCTACGTTGACCAGTCCCGCGACGACCTCAAGGCGGACGAGACCGTGTGGCAGGCCATCTCAGGCGGCGCCGAACTCATTCAGCTTGGTGATGCCGAGGTCAATTCCCGCGCCTATTGCTCGTCCTTTAACTTCAAGGGCGGCGACCAGCAGAAAAAAGTCTCGCTCTTGTCGGGCGGAGAACGCAACCGCGTCCATATGGCACGGCTTCTGAAATCCGGCGGCAACGTCCTTTTGCTTGACGAGCCCACCAACGACCTCGACGTCGAAACCCTCCGCGCGCTCGAGGACGCCTTGGTCGATTTCGCAGGCTGCGCCGTCGTCATCAGCCACGACCGTTTTTTCCTCGACCGCATCTGCACGCATATCCTGGCCTTCGAAGGCGAAGCCCACGTCGAATGGTTCGAGGGCAACTTCGAGGATTACGAAGAAGACAAGAAACGGCGGCTTGGGGACGTCGAACCCAAGCGTATGAAATTCAAGAAATTCACCCGCTGAATTTCTTGAATTTTCGCTTGGATTCGACGCGTGCGCGGCAGTCGCTTTCAAAATCAGATGAGAACTTCACTCGGCTGATTTCTGGGAAACACAGCTTGATGCCAACACTGTGAAGCACAAGAAGTGTGCACTTTGAATTTCTATCTGCAAACTCATACCGCCGGCGGCGACACACCTCCGGGATAATCAAGTTCGATGGACATGATTTTCAGTAAATTTTGACGTGAGCGATTTTCTATATACCCTCCACACAATGCCGGCTTCGTCAAATGCGAAGAGATCACACCAAGTTCAGGCCTAAGTATGACTGAAAGAAGTAAATCCGACGCGGTCAGAGCAATGATCTCTAGCTTTAGAGAAATTGATATCATAATCGACGAGTACGATTCCGGAAATCGTATGAGCTATCGCACACTGGCCTTGCTTTGTTTGCGGCTTCTAGACGAGATCAAGGCGGCCGGCGAAGAAGAGTCTCTTATTATGCCATCTTTGGCCTACGACTTTAAGAAAAATCGAATTGATGAGATATATGAGAAAATACTCCACTATCGCGCTTCAAGTTTTGAAGAAGTTATTTTGAGAGAATATATCATACATAATTTTGCGAATTTTATAAGAGATTTTTCGATACGAGATCTCAAAAACACTCCACTTGGAAATAAATATCCCAAGCATTGGCAATCACAGACTGTATTTTCCATTAAAAGACGAAACGGAACTTTCCGTCAATTCTCGAAGAAAGATATTTTGAAAAAAGCAAGGAATCAGATTGGCGCCCATTTTGACAAACTTGTCTCTAAGAGTTTCTCTGAATTTGAAAGCCCATATGTTGCAGAAAACTTGCAGCTAAACCTCGAATTCTATGGTGGAGAAATGCAAAACTTTCGACCATTCAATTTCGCTGAACAAAACGTGATTGTCCAAAAAGGACCATTTGAGGTTATCTCCAGAAATACAGCAGCAGAATTACAGCTACCTGGACGAAGCTATCAAATTAAGGACATCATGAAGAAACATGCTTCTGAAATTCTTTGCTTCAGATCTCTAGATGGACCTAACGTCTCAATATCGGGTAAACACCAAAGCGCTGATAAGATTAGAAATTTTGACAAATCCTTGAGAGAGAAAGGGCCACATCTGGTAAACAGGCGCCCGACTGCTAAGGTTCATGGATCAAATCAAGCAATGGAGTTTAATCCGCTTTTTTTAAGACAAGGCCCTCTACTCAGCTAGCTACTGAATGCGAACAGTCTACCAACAAAAAGATCAAACCTTAATACTAGTCTTTCCAACGAGAGTGTTCCTCATATCGGCCTATAGGATTTTTGCAGACGTAAGGATAACTCCGCACGACCATGCGAATTCAGACGCTTTGACCCAGATCAACGCCCCCTCACAGGATCTCCCACTAACCTGCATCCAACCACACCAAGGACGAAGGATGCACCCAAAAATGTCCCATACGCCTCATGAACTGGCCGCCGATTTTCCGGACAAGGTCGACCTGATCCATGACCTCAAAATGTCGAACGGGGAATTCCGGCACCTTTCGGAACGCTATCACGAGGTAAACCGCGCCGTGCATCGGGCCGAGACGAATGTGGAGCCGTGCAGCCAAGAGCATGAAGAGGCGCTGCGGCGCGAGCGGATGCAGCTCAAGGACCGGATCTCGGCGATCCTCAATCAAGCGGAAGACGTCTGACAGGAGCTTGAGGCAGCGCCCAGATGATCACCAAAGCGCAAAGGCGTCACCCAAACATCCTTACCAATCCACCTCTGGCAGCTCTTCTATGGGCGGCGTCTTTGCATAACAGCGAAGGTACGGGACTGAAACGCCCTCCGCCTCGGCGGCGTCATGGGCCTTGTTGACCTCGCGCTGGCGGTCAAGCATGGCCTTCTCAACCTCGATCATGCCCGCAGCCTTCATCTGCAACCAGGTCTGGAGCAGACGATTGATCCGGCTCTGATAGCCTTTGCCCATCGCCTTGAAGCTGCGCGCGACGGAGCGGTCGAGGTAGAGCGTCACCTTCTCCTTGGGCTCGAAGCCTATCTGGGGCGCCTAATGGCGAGGCCGCCCCTACAACGTGCTTTGGCGGACGTTCCCGATAACCCATTTGACGTTCCAGTGTGCCCCCCGTCGCGCGTCAGGCCAAAGGGACAAAGCTCAAACGCCTAGACTGGGTAGCTGCTACTCCAAATTATCATTCCGCCAACACTGTTGAAAAAGCAGAGTTCTTCGCCAAGCAGAAAGTCGTCACGTCGAGCTCGATCCAAGACCTTCGCCTCACTCCACTCATTGTTTCCCGGCGCAGATTTCATCGGAATGCGCTTTCGATCGTGAACATACCGACTGTTAGTGATTAAGGACTGCTGTGAGCCACAAGAAGATAGTGAGCGGGATCAGAGCGAAGGCGGCAGACCTGAAGTAGAAGATCAGGCCAATGGCACACCCTTGCTGACGGCTTTGACGTAGACGAACATGCCTGCCATCGAATACCACGACGGGATCCGCAACTCTATGCCCAGCATGCGGCGATCTTCGTTCGTCATTACCTTTGGTCCGCTTCGGCCAACGAATCGCGCAATGCATCCCCTGTTAGATTGATGGCGAGCACACAGGTTACCACTGCAAGACCGGGCCAGATCATCTGCAGCGGGGTTGAGCGCATGTGGATGCGCGCATCAAGCAGCATGGTCCCCCATTCGGGCATGGGGGGTTGCACGCCAAAGCCAAGAAACCCGAGGGCAGAGATGCTGAGTATGGCGCGTGCGAACATGCCCGTCCAGACAACGGTGAGGGACGGCAAGAGCGAGGGAAGATAGTGCCAGCGAGCAATCGCAACAGGCGAAAGACCGGCAAGTCGTGCCTGAACGACATAGCCGCGGTTTAGCAGAGACAAGCCGATGCCGCGTGCCACCCGCGCGTAGCGCATCCATCCCGTGATGGTCAGCGCAAAGATAAGACTGCCTGTTCCCGCGCCCAACACACCTGCAATCACCACCGCGGCGACGAGGTCCGGGAAAGCCAGGAATGTGTCTGTAGTTCGCATCACGATCCAGTCCGCGATCTTGCCACCCTGCGCCGCGACCAGCCCGATCACGGTTCCGATGGCCAGCCCGATGACCGAGATCAGAAAGGCGAGGCCAAGTGACCAGCGTGCGCCATGCAGCAGTCGCGACAGGATATCTCGGCCCAGTGCGTCGGTCCCCAGCAACCATTCAGCGTTAGGAGGGCTCAGACGGTTGGGAATGTTGATCTGTGTGGGATCGTGAGGCGCCAGCCATGGCCCGACCAGCGCCAGCAGCACAAAAACTGTGACAAGGACAATGACGCTACGCATCCCGCTCTCCGATCCGAGGGTCAAGCGCGCGGTAAAGAAGATCTATCAAAAGGTTTATTGTCACAAACAGTACAGCCGAGAGGATGACCACAGCCTGAACCTTGGGGAAGTCCCGCGCTTCAATTGCGCTTACGAGAAAGCTGCCGAGGCCAGGTCGGGAAAAAATCACTTCGACCATGACTGCGCCTTCGAGAAGAAAGGCCAGCTCAAGTCCGAAGACCGTCACCACCGGGACGGCGACATGCGGCGCAACATGGTGACGGGAGATGTCCGAGGCCGCCACCCCCCGACGTCTAAAGGCCGGCAGGAAGTGCTGCCCACGCGCTTCCAGAATGCCGGACCGTAAAATACGGGTCAGCGATGCGGCGACACCCAAACCCAAGGTCAGGGCGGGCAACAACATATGGGCAGGTGTTCTGGCGCCCATTGCGGGCAGCCAGCCCAATTGGACGGCAAATAGCAGGATGAGCAACAGGCCCAACCAGTAGGCAGGTATGGCTGCGCCGATAGACGCCAGCGCAACCGCGCATCGATCCAGCCAACCGCCAGGGCGCTGTGTGGCCAAAAGCGCGAGCGGCACGGAAATCGCGATGCCGACAAGCAGACCTGCAAGTGCCAATGGGAAAGTGTAGGACATGGCCGTCACAAGTTCCGGCCAGACATCCCGCCCGGTGACCGAGGATTGGCCGAGATCCCCAAGAATAAGCGGTGTGATCCACCCGGAAAAAGCTGACCAGAATCCGCCGTCCAATCCGGCCTCCGCGCGGACCTGGTCGATCACCTCGACCGGTACGACGGCATTGTAGCGGGCAAGTGCAATTGCCAGCGCCGGATCTCCTGGTGCGTTCCAAAGAAGTGCGAAGGTTGCCAGCGCCGTGCCCGTCAGTACGACGGATGCGCGCAGGACAAGGCTGGCGACCAGTTTGATCACGCCACGCGTTCCAGTGCGCCAAGGGCAAAGGCGGCATCGCGCAGGGTTCGACCGTAGTCGGTTCTCGGTGCTTCGACAAAGGCGCGAGATGCGGCGTATTCTTCAACGCGGCCTGCACGCAGCACGGCAATTTCATCCGCGAAAGCTGCGGCGTATCCCAGATCGTGGGTGACGATCAGTGCCGCAAAACCTGCCTCGTGCTGTAATTCCGCAATCAGGCGTGCCGTGTATTTTTGTGTCACGGCGTCCAGCGCCGAGAGCGGTTCGTCAAACAACACCAGCGGTGGGGCCGCGATTAGAGCGCGCAGAATGCCGACGCGTTGCGCCTGACCGATCGATACCTCTGTGGGCCTGCGCGAAAGCAAGTTTGGTGGGATCTCTAAACCCTGACAGAGCATGTTCAGGCGCTCTGGATCCGGGACCGTCCGCTGAGCGACCAAAGGTTCCATTGCTGAGTGATACAGTGACAGGCGCGGGTTGAAGGCACTGCGCGGCTCTTGCATGACAAGGGCGGGACGGCAGCGGGCGACCGGAGTTTTGTCCCACGTTACCTGACCGGAACTGCATGGGACAAGGCCGAGGATTGCGCCAATCAGCGTCGATTTTCCAGCCCCGCTTTCCCCCACAACGGCGAGCGTGCGCCCTGCGGCAAGCCCGAATGACACATCATGAAGAGTGACCGTCGCCCCGCGTCGGACAGAGATATTATCTACGCTCAGCACGGCAGTTCCAACCAGCTGCGGTGCAGGCAAAGTGATCGCGCCGCGTCGGTTTTGGGCGCCGACAAGACCTTTTGTGTGGGCGCATCCTCGACAATCCGGCCTGTTTGCATGACCATGAGCCGGTCCATGCGGCACGCGGCCAGGCCAAGATCATGCGTGATCAGCAAAAGCGCTGTCTGGCGATCGGAGAGATAGTTCTCAAGCAGGCTCATCGTGCTCGCCGCCACAACCGGATCCAGTGCCGAGGTGGGTTCATCCATGACAAGCAGGTCCGGCGTGCCGATCAACGCCATTGCGATCACAAAGCGCTGCTGCATGCCCCGGCTCCAGCCCCACGGCCGTTTGCGCAGGTCGCCGCCTTCGATCCGAAGGGCCGCGAAAAGCTCCTGTCGCCGGGCTTGGTCGGGCGCAAGACCCGATGCGCGTTCCGCCTCACGCCAGTGAAAGGCCATGGATCGCAATGGATCAAGCGCCTCATCCGGGCTTTGTGGAACATGCGCCACGCTTCTTTCGCCCTGCGCTCGTAGTTTATCGATTAGCGCGTGACCAAGTGTCGATTTGCCGGAACCGGATGCGCCGACCAGCCCGATGCGCTCGCGGGGCCTTATGGTGACGTCTGTCTCTTGCAGAATGGTGCGGCCCGAGTGGCTTGCACTCAGGCCGGAAACCGTGATTGTCATTCGGTCAATGCAGTCTCATGCGTGAGCCAATAGGTTTCCGTGGGATGCACCGCGTAGCCCGTCAGACCAGTCCGAGCGACGTTTAGCTGGCTCACGTGGAAGACAGGAATCATGGCAGCCTCTTCCGCGATGATTTCCTGAATCCGATCATATATGATTGCCCGTGCTTCTTCATCGAAGGTCGTGCGCCCATCGGCGAGCAACTGATCCACCTCTGGACTATTGTAGCCGCCCGCATTGGAGCCGCCGGTGGATTTAAGCAGCGCCTCAAGCACGGCGCCTGGATCCCCCTGCGGTGTCGTCACCCAAGCCTGCAGGAACATGTCAGCGGTCCCATCGGTGATGGCATCATTGCTAGCGCCATACTCACCCACGCGCACATTGGACTGCACGCCGATCGCCTGCAAGAACGCTTGGGTCAGTTCCGCAGTAGGGGGCAGCGCAGCCCTTGATCCGTAGGTCACGATATTAATTTCAAGCGGCGCGCCGTCCAGCATCCAAACACCACGTTCCTTCACTGCGCCCGCTTCGGCCAGTAACTCTTCGGCCAAGGCCGGGTTGTAGACAGGTTCGATGTCGGCTGCCCAACCGATGCCCTCCGGGTAGACGGTGCCTGCCGGCACGCCGCCGACCCCTGAAAGAGCTGCATCCACAATGCCCTGTCGGTCGATGGCGACCGACACAGCGCGACGGATCAGCGGGTTGGCCATAGGGCCGCTGCGCGCGTTGAGCGTATAAAAATAGAGCCTGGCCGTCGGAGCCGAGAAGCCGACTGCACCGGTTTTTACAATGCGTGCGAAGTCCGTTTCGGGATAGTTGATCACCATATCAATCTCGCCCGCCTCGAAGGCAAGCGCAGAGGCACCAGGGTCGGGAATGCCTACAACACGGACTTCCTCAAACCCCGGTGCGCCAAGTCGGTAAGCAGCATTGGCTTCCACGCGATAAAGCTGTTCGGGGATGGCCTCCCGGAAGATGTAGGGGCCGGTCGCGTTGATGGGGAAGTCGTCTGAAACGGGCCCAAGGACGGCAATTCCCGGTTCGGATAGGGTCCAGGGGAATGCAGCGTTGGGGGTGTTTGTCTCAAACACAACAACCCGGTCACCATCTGCCGACATGGAGGCCAAATCCAGCAGGTTTGCGATCCGCTTGTTGTGTCCCGGGTGGCTTTCATCCGAGATTGGTTCGATCGCGTCCACCACGGCTTGTGCCGTCACTTGGGTGCCATCATGAAAGGAAAGACCTTCGCGTAAAGTGACACGCCATGTTGTCGGCGATACTTGTTCCACCTCTCCGGCCAGGCGTGGATAGAGGTTCAGTTCGTAATCTATGCCCATCAGGGTTTCCGTAACACCGGCCTGGTTTGACAGCCAGCCATTGTACTCGGCTCTCGGATCGGGTGTCTCCGCCGTCGGAGCGGATCCAGCAATTCTCAATGTGCCTTCCTGAGCAAGTGCGATTAGGGCGGAGCTCAGCGTTAACAGCGCGGCAATGGTGACTCTCGCAATGAAAGACATGTATAACTTCCTCTAGGCTTTTGAATGAAGTGCGGATCGCGCCGCGTGGCGATCGTGGGCGAGCGTTTTGGCTTCAGCCCTAGATAGCGATGACAGAGTCTCCTCAACACTCAGGCCTTTTGCCTGCGCCTTTTGCCAGATGCGCCGCGCTGAGGCCGGTGACCAGGGCAACGCTGCCTGACCGATCCAAAGGCGGAGCGGTGCTGGCAATCCGTCATAAGCTCGCATCGGGTCTCTGCTGCGACACTTGCTGCGAAGACTTGTTTGACCAAGGTTGCGAGGACGTTTTGGAGGCATAAGATTCCGTGAAACTCGAGTTTATGCTCTTACGCAACTAGAGAAATTGCGCAATGCGCGCAACTCGAAATGTTATATAGTATCATCGATACGTACAGAACCGCCTTGAAGCGAAGAAAGGCCCGGCCAAAAGTCGACCAGAAGGGCAGTGCATGAGATTTTAGGACAAGCAAACCAGCTTTGGACCAACCTGACCCACTGCGCCTGAATGATTGCATTGCCACTCAAGAAGCTGGATTCCCCTGGTTTCATGGACGGTTACGGACCAGAAGATCCTTGCCCATCGACGGTGCATCATTGGTCATCGACGGGCGAGAGATATCCCCGAGTCGTGTGTCGGCGACCTCGATTGTACCAGCCTTCGATGAACCCGAAGATGACCATGCGTGCCTCAGCTTTGTTCGGAACTTTCGGCGGTCGAACAACGCGCATTCGAGCATGGCGCATGAGTTCTCGCACATGGCGTTGCCGTAGGCATCGCCGATCGATCCCATGAACGGCCTGACGCCTGCCTGTTTTCGAACTGCCGGAAATCACCGCTGACAATCCTCGTGACGGCGCAAACATATGAGCCGGAGCGCCGCATCGCTTTGACCGTCTGACAGGTGATGTAAAGATCATCTTGGGACAAAAACTTGACCAGCAAAGCTGCGATGAAACCTAACGGATGGCATACTTCCGCATATGGGACGCGACAGCGAGCGCGGGGGGATCTGTTCGAATAAACCGAGCCTGTCTGTGACCCAAAGCGTAACCACATGAACTACAGAATTCTGTCGCTGTCTAGGAAAGTAGGGGCACCTCACCGATGCACCGAGGCGGATACTTCGAGCGATCAACAACAGGTGCGGAATCCGGCTTGACCAGCCGACAACGACTACATAAACACCGATTTTGTGGGCCGTTAGCTCAGTTGGTAGAGCAACTGACTTTTAATCAGTGGGTCGCAGGTTCGAATCCTGCACGGCTCACCACTGTTTTCAATGACTTAGCCACTAAGCCGGCTGCGATTCAGGCATGGTCATCTCTTTTTGGGGGACATATGGGGGACAAATGGACGATTGCTTGGAGGTATTCCTAGGTGATTGACCACTTAAGAAACTCGCTTGTTAAGCGGCTTGCCGCGCGCTCCAAATCTCAAGCATCTCTAAGGCAGCATCCAACGAGGCAAATCGCGCCAGAATATTGATACCGCGCCGTGTCCGGTCGTTTCGAGTTTCAAATAGGAAGTATCCACCAAAACCAAGGTGTTCTGCGCCATTCTCAATTATGGACTCACGCGAGAGTTCTGAGATATGGATCGACCTATAGTTGTCAATTCTTGCTGTTCCAAGGTGCCCATCCTCCATGCCACGATCCTCCCAAGTGCCGCGTATTTCTGCGAATGATCTTGCCGCTTACATGGTAGCGTCCGAAACCGCCAAGCAGTCGATTATTCGGCGCAACTATGAACCGCAAGCCTTTGTTGTAACGCGCTATCAAGATGCGCGCAGCGCAATTAAAGCACACTTATCAGATTTAGCGCGTTCCCAGAATCCCTTAAATGAAGCGATACGCATGTTTGAACAGCGTGCTGTTGACCCCTCTGAGTCGGACACACGACAAGACGATGCTCGTCAGTCAATAGAGGTCTTGAATGCGTTGCGCGGAATGGACAATCAGCTCGGAAGGTTTCAGTTCAACGAGACTGCAAATTCTCAACCCAAGCTGATGCTAGCGGGAGTTGAAGTTTCGGTACGTGCGGACTTGTGGGTGTATGGACAGAGCCGGGGAGAAGAGCAAATCGGCGGCGCAATTTTCAGAATGACACAAGATGATGGTGGGCGAAGGGCAGACATGGGGCGGTACGTCGCAACCCTATTACGGATGCATCTCGACCAGAACAACCCTACCAATCGCGCACCAGCAAATCGCTTGTGTATGGCAGTGGATGTGAGGCACGGGGACGTGATTGTTGCCCCCAACTCAAACATGCGGCGCGTAAATGATCTGGAAGCGGCGTGCCGCGTCATTCACGCTCTTTGGGGGGAGGTGTAGGCTTCCGCGCGACAAGCCACTGAATTTTTGTTGAATCGCTCTTCGTCGTCGCCTGTCTCTAGCTGGCGGGCGGTATTCTTAAGCTTTTCCGCTTGGCACTTATGCCCCGTTTGACGATGTGTAGTAGCGGGAATGATCAATCACAGCATTGCGGAACGCGCCACCACCAGCGGCGGGTCCTTTGGAAAGCTCCGCACATCAAACCACTTGAACCATGTGCCATCGGGGTTTCTCTGATCCCCCATGCTGATCCTCGGCCCCTGTGCCCCGTGTCGTATGAGCGCGGCACGGAAGGCCCGCAGGTCGATCAGCCACCAGTGTTCCACGCCAGTCTCTGAGGCATCTGAGTGCCCATAGAACATCCAGTCGCCTTTGCCGTTCACAATCTTGGAAAGCTCCGTCTGACCGCCCGACGGGATCTGCGAGCGGATGGTGAACTGGTGGGGATAGCGCTGCGCATAGCCTGGGCGCCTGACCCTAGCGGCGATCCGCATGTCTCGGGCCTCAAGCATCATCAAGTCTGTGGCCTGGAAGTGGTCAAACGGATCGGGCGCGGTTTCCAGCAGGTGCTTGCCGACCAACCGCTTGATCTCTGGCAGAAACCGGTCTGACCAGTTCCTGTTCGTCAAATATGCATTCATAAAATGGTCCTTGGGGGCACCCAAGCCCTCCAGCGCTGAAATGAGTGCTGTTGATATGCGGGCTCGGGGTCTTGGTTCTTAAAAATACTTGGTTACAAAAACGCTCCCGGGCGATCCTCCTTTCTCCGCTCCAGGCTTGCTGGGTGACAATGCTTTGTCAGGTGCGCCCGACATCTGACAAAACCTGACAACACCGGGCGATGGGTTTGGATGGCACTGTTTTGCGCCACCCCCAGCCTATGACTTGACCATGCCAGCCATACGCATTGCACCCTCACGCAGGCGAGCCAGCAGGGCGAATTGCGGATTGTCAAAAGACTCGGCCCAGGCCTCAGTCCCAGCACGACAAGTTGGCCCCTCAACCGTCCAATACATGGTGGCCAGCATCGCCAAGCCCTGAGGGGTTTTTGGAGTGGTGCGCATGATTTTCTTTTCCAGCCGGAAAGAATAGTCGGACGCCTCTTCCAACTCCAGCGGGGTTTCTTCCGTATGGGGCAGGTCGGACGCATAACCCGCGCGCTGTTCATAGACGCGACGAATGGTCATCCATTCCTCGCACATCTGGATAATGGGGTCGGCCTCCACGTCCATCAGCCTGTCAGCATCAGCCTTGAGGTGATTGGCGGCATCTTCGTCAATGCCACCCTCACGGGCAAGCGCTGAAACCTTTTTGAGAAACTCGATCACGTTGTCGGCAGGGGTGCGTGCAAGCGCCAGCTCTGCTGCGTTCATATCGTCCTCTGCCTTGTTGAGCGGAGTTTTGTCGTGTTTCTTCGTCCCCTTGGTCGATGTGCCGCTTTGATCTTCCAAGGCGTCGTCGTGGCTGCGCTTCACGTTGAACTCGGCCCGTGCCTTTTCAAGTGTGTTGAGCCTGTAGGTGACACTGTACATTGATTGTCCTTCCTTGGGTTTGACGCAGGCTGCTTTTGCGAGCGTCACGATTGACGATTGTCTCAATAGGTGTGGGTCTGTTCGGGCGTCTCGATCCGGGTGACGGTCGAGAGGTTTACGCTTTTGATGGCCTTGGCCTCACTGTCCCAGACAGGCAGCAGGTTAGTGTGACGATAGGCACGTGTGTGAGACGCGATGCGACCCGACCGGCTGGCCTGATCACCTTTGACGTGATGGCGCACCCGGTGCGCTTCGACACGCATCACGCGCCGCGACCCGTCCACCTTCGTGAAGGTCACAACACACGCAGGTGCGTCCTGAACGATGGTGCGCTTCTGAGCGTTGCTTTCCTCCGCCAGCTTGGCCGTCAGGGTCTTGCGCAGGTGCACGGTGCTTGGGGCGGTGCCGCCATTGGTGGGGCTGTTCTCAATCTGATCGATTTCAGCGCGCAGCTGATCGACGGTCAGACCGGCAACACGTTGAGCCTCGCGGACATTGGCCAACCGGGATTTCTCGTTGACCCAGGCCTCACGCAGATAGCTTGCGAAGGCGATGACCCGGCGACCATTCGGATTGCGCGCCATGAACGCACGCGTGCGCGACCATGCCTCTGTCATGATGGAGCGGCGGTCATATGTGGCTGCGATGGTCATGGTTGCGTCCTTCTAAGTCTGTGTGCTACACACGATATGTAAGTACATACAATCACTGTGTCAACACTCACAGTGTAGAAATATACAAACGAGGTGTAATTTGAGTGCATTGACAAAAGAAATGTGCAAGGCGGCCCGGGCGCTGATCGGTTGGACAGCAGCGGAGCTTTCGGAAGCTGCCAGTATTCCAGCGGACACGATTAGAAGCTTTGAAAGTGGTAGGACAAAGCACTTGAGCAGCCCCAACGAACACTCAGCGCGAGCAGCACTTGAAAAGGCTGGCGTCCAGTTCATCCCAGAGAACGGTGGAGGCGCGGGTGTGAGATTGTCGAAGCGTTCGGAGAAGACGTCAGACTAATCCGGATCTCGCATCATGCGCGGGCTGCATAACTAGGGAACAAGTTCAAAACGCCCCAGTGTTGCAATACTTACAGCCACCAAGAACGATATGGAGGATAAGCCCAACAGCAAGATTGACGCAGGATAGCAGAAATCCATGAGTTTTTCTTGAGAGGCGGACGTTGCGCCGCGAACCCACCGGGGCACCAGTGCCTCAAAAATCACACCGCAGGCGACGCTAGCACCCGCTAGCGACCAACCCACAAGCAGGGCCAGCCAGAACAGCCAATAAGAGTCGAATGCCGGGAATACGAATATCAATCGCAGAGAAAGTGGTACGGCGTTGATCAGTATGCCCGTTGAGACCACTTTTGACGTCACGCGACACCGGACGTCTGCGAGGCTCAGGCGGTCTTGGTAGCAATCCTTATCATAGCGCATTTTGAACCCCACTCGACGCGCAAATATCAATTCGTTGGTAAATTTGCTCAGCCCTTTCATCAAATAAAGAAGGCCCGTTGGCAAACCACAACAACGCTGCTGACGTAACCAGACTACACGGAAGATTCACCCGGAATGAAAAACCTCTTTGCCAGCGTGTCCATTGCCTTGTCGGTAATCCCGACTCAAATCCCGGCCGATCCGCCATTCCCAGTCGCCGCAACCATCTCAGGAATTGCCGGTGTCAGGGACGGTGACGGCATCTTGTTCGGAGACGCTGAGATACGTTTGCAAGGGATCGCAGCGCCAGAAGACAACCCCAACAACCGTGAGCCCGGCGGACGGGCCGCAACGGATGCGCTGGAACGGCTTGTGAAGGGCATGCCGGTTACTTGCTACTTGGACGGCACCACAGCGCGGAAACGGCCTGTGGGCGTTTGTGTTTTGGACGGCGAAGACCTTGGGGCGTGGATGGTGCGCAACGGCTTTGCGCGTGATTGCCCTAGTTATTCAGGTGGGCGGTATGCTGAGGATGAGCGGATGGCGCGTCGGGACGGTATGGATCTGTCCGAGCGGTATGCACTACCGACCTATTGCTGATGTCAGTGGCTTTGAGATGGAAGAGTGCGGACAAAGCTGCTATTGCTCAATTCTACAAAGGACTTGTCACACTCAGCTTTCTGCGTCCCAACGTAGATCCTGAGCTGGCACGATTTCGGCACCCATGTACTTGATGAACGCAACCTCTAAATCGCGCTTATGGTGTTCACGAAATGATAAAGCCGAATCTGGATGGCAATCATCAGCCAACATGACCCATCCCGCAAATTCGCTCGCTGACACAAGCCCGAATTCAGGAATGAAATCAGTGGTATGCGTAGGCTGTCCATTGATCACACTTCCGCAATAGCCATAGTCGACACAGACGTAGTGCATCAGTTTTCTGAAGCGATTTTTCGGCATTGTTCGTCGACACGCTGATGCTGTCGTGCGGCACTCATTGAGAGCATTTTGGTTTCAATATGCAACACATACGGTGTTTTCTTGGCACTTTCAATGGACCTACCTTGATCTCAGTATCGGCAGTAACTTTGGGGCTCAGAGCCGCAGTTGCTCATTGCTGAGAATTGCCAACCTCGGAGACGCGCGACAACCTCCAGTCGGCCAGCGGCCTCTGCAACGCCAGCGCCTCATCAACCGGCGCGGTTAGCCAGGTCTCCACCTCATCCATACTGGTCAGCACCACCGGCATAGCTTTTGGATGCACCTCGGCTACGACCGCATTTGCATCCGTTGTCAGAAAGCCAAACAGGTTGTCGGTTGTCTCCCCATCCTTGAGCTTGCGCACGGATGTCCAGCGCGTCCAGATGCCCGCAAAGAACGCCAATGGTCGCGTCTCATCTAGAGCGAACCATACGGGTTCAGAGGGCTTCCCTGGCGCATTGTACGGCTCAGAGAACGCATCGAAAGGCACAACGCATCTGTGCGCCTCCCCAAACCATCTGCGCCACTGTGGAGACTTGGTGTTGCGGATGTTGGTCACGCCGCGATCCGTTCTCTTGCCCTTGAGCGCAAAAGCAGGCGAAGGCATGCCCCACCGCATCATGGTCAACGCCCGTCCCCCTTCCATGTTGGCCACGACTGGCGCGTGATAGTCGGGATAGACCTCGGGCAGAGGTTGCAGGTTGCCCGTTGCGTCTGTGATCCCGTCAAACAGCGCGCGGATCGCAGCCTGACCTTTGGTGATCGAATATAGATTGCACACCCCTAGCAGCTCCCCGGCATCTACCGCAGCGTCCATCGCTGGAGATGAATATGTTCGTGAAAGCGTTCCATCCGCAAGTTCAAGCTGCGGAAAGGCCGCGATGAAGTGTTGGGCGGTCTCGACGTCCAGAAAGTAAAAAGCGGCTGCATGGCCTTCGGAGTGCTTAGCATAGCCCCCGAAACCAACCTTGGCATTCAGCCAATCATACATCTCTGTGTAGCTTTGGCCGAAACCTCTTTTTGGCACGCGGAATTTCACGCGCACCGGAAAGGCGTGATCATCAATCTTCTTCTGCGGCGTGGAACGGGTCGGCATAGCGATAGAACATTTAGCGAACATGCTTGCGTTGCAAGAAGAAACCACCACTTTCGCGTTAGGCGAGAACTGGGAGCAACTTGGGAAGCTCCCAGTTCGGAAGATTTTTGGCACTGACGGGAAAGAGCGCCGCTGGCCCGTCGGCACTGAGCTTCGCGACCCGTCACCTGAAATTGTGTGTGGCGCTGCTTGTAGCGGTTCTGTGACGAACACCAGCCGCGAAGAACGAGCGGCACACACCGGACTGCGCTTTGGATGCCGGTCGGTGACGACACACTACGGGTGAAAGATTTCCGCTATCGAGTGAAGTGGATAGAAACGAACCTCAAACCTACCATCAACGTTTTTCTCGCCGTCAGTGACGTACACGCCGCTGCTGATCTGGGCCAAAATCTTTCCGCTGACAGGTGTGCCTTGTTGGAGGCTGATTGTCGCATCTTCCTGCTCCATGCTGGAAAGAAATTGATGCCGCCCCAGCTGCTGGAACGAAAGGGCAATTAGCAAAATCAGAGCAAGTTGCCTCAACGGATGCCCAGAGAAATAGGGGCGCGACATAAAACTTAGTGACAGCAGACTTCCGCGAAAGCTGTTATAATCGCCGTACTCCTTTCGACTGCTCGCGGCGGCTTCGGCGAGCAAGATCAAGGCCCCGAGTGCAATGGTCGAAAAAATGGTAGCAAACAAGAGTGACAGTGCAAGGCTCCAACCGATGAATGCACTCCCAATCAAAACTGCGATAAGCAGTGACGCCGCTATCTGCGAAAGCAGAAGGAGCAACCGCTTTGGGGTGTCTTTAGAAATCGACTCCCGGTTCTCCTTCAGGGCGACGACGAAAATAGCCGGGATGACGAAGTTCACCACCCTGAGCGAAAGAGTTAAAGCTGCCGTTAGGATTGCGATGTGGACTGCAAAAACTCCAAACAATTCAGCACCCAAAAGGAAGGTCATCGACCTGGGGAGATCACTCATCCATCCGTAAGCGTAGAGGGCCACAGACGAACCGAGCAACAGGAATGGAGAAAGCAGAACAGCTATGCTGACCAGTTTCGCCTCCCACTCTGAGGCAAGCCATTGTCTCAGGGATTCCAAGTCTTTCATTGGCGCGTCTCTCCCAAAATCAGTCGGTAACCTAATATGACCTGACCGTGATGACACAAATCACGTTGCCAGGTCACGACTTAGCGGCATTGCCAACGGAAAGTCCGATCAGGATACCAATCATGGCAGGTACTATTCGATCAAACCGAAGCCCTACTCTCAAACTCCGTCTTGCCCCGGCGCACTTACCGTCGCACTCGCTTCCACCTGCTTAAGGGCATTAGGAACAAACAGCTCGCTGAAGCCTGCGATGAAACCAAACAGATAGAGGCTCCAAACCAATAGCTGGCCGTCTATGGAACCAAGCAACCAACCACCAGAGATCAAAAAGGTTGTGAGTGTCGCCGCAATGACCCCAATTGGAACACGCACCGCACCTGAATAGATCATCTCAGGCCATGATACAGAATGGTTTACCCGAATACTCTGGATAGCTGCTGAGACAGCGAAGAATGATCCAAGCGCGCCCAAAGCCAGAACATCAAGTGCATGTGCAACCGGAAACGTGGTATCGTTTTCTACCCGAGTGATGATTAGAGATGCGTCTAAGGCCCCCGAGTATCTGAGCGCTGCCCACATGGCGATGAGCAGAAATAGGGTCAAGACATTCGCCGTAACGTAACGCATTCTGTTCTTGCTGTCGCGCAATGTGGTCACTTCACTGATCAACTTGGTTAGAAGCGTCTTGGCCTTTTCTCCGTGATCCTCAAAGGTCATCTCCATGGTCCTGGCCATCATTTCAGACGCTCGACTTCGAAGAGAATGAGAGCTGCTGTCATCAAGGCTCTTGGCTAGGCAAATGCTTTCCACGACATTGCAGACTGTATGAAGCTCTTCGGATATGTGCCCTAGCTTAGCACGCAAATCCTTCGCGCAATCATATCCCTGTGGGTAGTAGGTCCGGAGCCAGCTATGGCCATCAGATCCGCTTGCGTCAGGTAATGCAGCACTGTCACCCGACTGACTGGCGGATGGTTTAGAGATGGTCGTTGGATCTAGAAATATCGAATAGATCACAAACTTGTCTGTGCTCACCAATACACGATGTATCCTGTCGCCAAGCGGATCAAGCTCACCTTTGGCAATTTTCATGACGTTTTGGGGAGGGCAATTTGGTACATCGGAGTCTTTGAACGACTCTTGGTCGGTATGTTCATTCATAGCAAAACAACCTTAGAAAAAAAAGAATCAAATAGTGGCACGAACAATATAGCACTAGGGCGGGCAATGCTCTCTAAATTGAGTTACTCGCCATTCCTGCCGCTTTGAGCAGCTCAACCCCTCTGCGCCATCTTGAAGTCGCCGGGCATCGCCGTCATCTCAGAACGATGATCGACTTTATCGAACCCGTCATTCTGTTTGCTGGCATCGTCGGAAGCTTACTCTACCCACCACTCT
>CALCOY010000034.1 GCA_937897325.1 uncultured Shimia sp. | reverse complement strand
GATCCGCCAAGGCGGTTCGCTCGGATCGGGTTTGCCTGTCTCTGCTTTCTGGCTGACAGATACGCAGATGGCGCCATGCACCTGCTGCCTATGGGCCTCAGATGACGCGCTGGAGCGATAGGGGCATCTTTGCACAAATGATGGTCGCGCTGGCCGCAGAACACGGCGAGGAAACGACCGTGATGATCCCCTCTCATCGGAACTGCGTTTCGACTGCCAGGCTGTGGACGCGACCTACCTCAAGGCACATCGGACAGCGACCAGCATGGCCGCCAAAAAGGGGGGCGTGGCCGCCTGATCGGTCGGACAAAAGGCGGTATGAACACCAAACTGCATGTCATCTGTGATAGCCAGGGCCGCCCGCTGAACCTGTTCGTGACCGCCGGACAGGTCAGTGACTATATTGGCGCGCGGGCGTTGCTCGGTAGCCTGCCCAAAGGTCGACTGGCTGCTCGGACACCGCGGTTATGACGCTGACTGGTTCAGGGAAGCGTTGCAAGACAAAGGGATACGCGCGTGTATCCCGAGCCGGACGCAGCGTAAGACGTCGGTCAAATACGACAGGCGTAGGTACAAGCGGCGCAACCGCATTGAGTTCGTGTTTGGCAAGCTCAAAGATTGGAGGCGCGTAGCGACCCGCTATGACCGCTGTCTAAAGGTGTTCATCTCAGCCATCGCCCTCGCAGCCGTCGTCATCTACTGGTTATGAGGCATGAACCTAGACTTGTTTTCTGTGAATTGGCTTGCGCAGCAGGCAAGCAGCTATAGAAAATCGCGTTAGAGCAACCTATGCGCTCAACGATTTTGCGCAATGTGATATCAGGATCTTTCAGGAGCGCTTTCGCAACCAAGATGTCTTCATCAGAGACTAACCTCGGCCTTCCTCCCACTCGCCCGCATGAACGGGCCGACTCCAAACCTGCACGGGTGCGTTCTTGAATGATGGAACGCTCGAATTCAGCTAGCGCGGCGAAAATAGTGAAGACTGGTTTTCCGCCTGACGTGGTGGTGTCAATTTCGGGCCCCACGCTTCAACTGCAGTGTTTGGATACAGGATTCGCGCATCACAGGCTTTGACAGATTTTGGCATTAAACATTGCGAAATAGACCCAAAGGAGACTTTCCTTGGGCCAAGGAATGCTACAGTGTGGCTTCCCGAAAGCGGACGTTGACCGCACCTACGAACGAAAAAGTTCTTGTAGCATGGCACTGCATTGTGCCCAGAAATGGCTCCGAGACGCATGGCCTTGCGTCAAGCCGGAAACTGCCCGTTCAGCCCAGCACCAATGTCGAAAACGTCGCCAGATATCAAAGCGGTCGCCTCGCTGCATAGGAAACGGGCCGTATCGCCAACATGCGACGGCTCATAGAGCCGATGGGCAGGATGTGGCGCCCTTTGGCTTGAGCTTGGCCAGTTTCCTGAGGTTTTGGGCGATGCTTACAGGGCGAACTCGTCCTGAACTCTATCCGGCAAATGCAAACGTTGAAAAGTTATGTTCGAATCCCCAGACGTGTGGGCCACCTTTCGCGCCCGGACCATAGAAGTCATTGCGCGTGGAACGATCAATCGACGACGATCGGGCTGATGAAACCCTCGGGTTTCACGGTCACGACCGAGCATTTGACAGCGTTCAGGATATTCTCTGCGGTGTTCCCGATAATGACACCGCCCAATCCAGTCCGCGCGACAGTACCCATCACAATGATGTCCGCCGAAAGATGCCGGGCCTGTTCTGCAATGACGTTGTGAGGCGATCCGCGGACAAGATGCTCCACCAGGCGCGGGTTCTGATCGCCGGTGGGTGTCTTGAAGGGCCGGATAAGCGCCTCCAGCGAATGCCACCGGGCCGATACGATCTCGTTGACATAGGTTTCCGCAGACAGGCGCGGGTTGCTGCCCGATGCAAATGTCCAGATCATTCCTTCGCCGACCGCTTCCCAGGCATGCAGGACGTGCACGACCGCGCCGGGACCTGACGCGAGGCGACGGCTCATCTCGATCACGCGCTGGTTCAGGCCCAAGAGCGTGTCCGGCTCACTTGCATCCCAATCGTCCACATCAACGGCAGCAAGGATCGTGTGCGGCATCGCTGGTGTGTCGGGCAGGCGGATCCAGACGGGACAGGGGCATTTTCGCATCAGATGCTGATCGGTGCTTTCGAATAGAAAGCCATGCAAGCCGGACATTGGTTCGGCAGTCTTGATGACAAGGTCGATGTCAAAGCGGACGACGTGATCAATAACCGCGATGAAGGCTTTTCCAATGGAAAGATGCACTTTCGGCGTGTTTTGCGGCATGGTGCGCGCAACGAATTTGGCGATCCGCTGATGCCGGTCTTCGGCAATGTGCTCCAACACGGCATCCTCGGCCAGTTCGGTCGCGCGCGCGATTGCCGCCAGATCTTTCGGTGACTCGATACATATCAGCACATCAAGCTCTGCCCCGTGCCTGGCGGAAAGCCAGGCGGCCGCGTGGAGAAGGTTTTCCGCATCGTCGGGTTCGACCACCACGAGCATTCTTGCAATAGGGCCGAAGACAGGCGGCGCAGCGCTTTCAGTGGCGTCAGCGGTCACGTAATCAGCTCCTTTTGGCCGTCAGGGTCCGGCGGCGCGGCATATTGCAAGCTTCGACCGTCCAAAATCATCTCTGCTGCTGCAATGGCTGCATCGCGATAGGGCATCATGACAAGGTCCGCATTGGCCTGAGACAGCGCCTCGACCGTCTGATCGCGATGTGCAGCGACCGCGACCTTGCCGGTGTAGCCAAGGTCTCGCGCCGCGCGTAGCAGCGCCAGGCGTGGCTCATCGTGGGTCAGCCCAGTATTATGTTCCGGTACGGCCATCACCAGCCAGGCTACCGAGCGAAGTGGAAGATGCGCCAGGAATTCGGGATCAGTGGCATCGCCGAACACCACGTCATAGCCGCGCCCTCGCGCATGGCGAACCGCCTCAGGGCTGAAATCGACGCCCAATACCCGCAGTCCGGCATCTTTGAGCGCGGCACCGATGCCAAGACCGTAGCGACCCAGACCGAACAGGATAACATCATGCGGCTGCGCGTCCGACAGCGCATCCTCGCGAAGCCTGCCGACGTCCTGTCGTTCGAAAAACCCAAGGACCGGTTCCATCCGGTCGTAGATCCAGTGCGAATAGGTGATCATGTATGTCGATGCGGCGATGGTCACCAACCCCACCAGCGTCACGAGGCCAAGTGCGGCCTCGGTCACATGGCCGATGGTCACGCCCATCGCCATGAAGATCAGGGAAAACTCGCTGATCTGGGCCACCGTCAGCCCGGCCAGAAAGCCGGTCCTATTCCGGTATCCCATTAGCCCCATGATCACGAGCACGATCAGAGGGTTCCCGATCAGGACAAAAAGCGATAGCACCAGCGCCGGCCCGACGCTGGCGCCGAGCACGGACAGATCGAGCGAGGCCCCGAGTGCGATGAAAAAGAACAGCAGTAAGAAATCGCGGAGAGACGCCAACCTTGCGGCAATCGCCTCCCGGAATGGTGTTGAGGCGAGCGAGACACCAGCCAGAAGGCCCCCAAGCTCCTTCCCGAAGCCGAGGTAGTGCCCAAGAGCGGCCAGGAGAGCGGCCCAGCCAATGGCAAAGGACACCAGGAGCTCAGGCGCCAGTGACAGCCGTTCCACCAAAGGGTTGGCGATGTAGCGGATAAAGAGGGCGACCGCTCCCAGCATCGCGACGCCGTAGCCCAGCACCCGCAAGATGTCTGTCAGCGCCGCATCGCCCGACCCGCCGACGCCGATCGCCGACAGTACAATCATCGCGATCACCACGACGATGTCCTGTACGATCAGAAAGCCGAGCGCGATCCGACCATGGAGCGCATCGATCTCGCGTTTGTCCGACAGCAGTTTCACGATGATGATCGTCGAAGAGAATGTTAGCGCGATGGCGACATAGATCGCCGTCCGGGGGTCGAGCCCCAAGGCCAGCGCAATCAGGAAACCGAAGACAGTGGTAAAGATCACCTGTCCAAGTCCGGTGACCAACGCGACGGGCCCGAGCGTGCGCACGAGGTTGAAGTCGAGCTTGAGCCCTACAAGGAACAGCAGAACGGCTATCCCCAATTCAGCCAGAAGGTCGATCTGCTCATCGGATTGCGCGATGTCCAGCATCGAAGGCCCGGCCACGATCCCTACCGCGATGAAGCTGACAATCAAGGGCTGCCGGAGCAAAAGCCCCACGAAACCGGCGCCCGCTGCCAGAACCAGCAAGGCCGCGATTTCATAGAAAATGTACCCCTCGATCGCGTCTGTCATCGTTCGCCTGACCTTGTTAACGACTTGCTCGCCGGATCACGAAAAACACAAACTCTTGCATGGCGATGTTGAATGCCCGGCTGCGCTTCGACATCGGACGTTATATATGGTCGGAACGTCTCAGTATCAGCGCAACAGCTCTGGTTTTTCGTGGACCCTGCGAAGCTTTGGCACTGCTGGCCTTGGGTGGTTGCCGAGCCAGCAATGAGAATTCCTTGGCGTGAAAAGCCTCATCGCTTTTGTCGTCTTGCGGTCCACGGGAGAAGGCGCGGGCAAAGTCGAAAGAGCCTTCCACGGAAGTCTTTTTCCCCCGCGGCTGATCGCGCGTGCCGCGATGAAGGGGCAGCCACATGCCAAGCGCACCACCGTAGGTGACGGGTCCCGCATCATCGGGAAGCGCTTCGAGATGGGCGCGGGCGATGACCGCCAGGGCGCGTTCATGCTCCGTGGCCGATCCGATCTGTCTTGGCGGAGGGATTTCCCGTGCGGCGCGGTCGACACGCAGCTCCGCGGTCCAGGCAAGCGTCGGGCGGACATAGAGATTTAAACGAAGATCTCAGCGTTAGACCAAACAGAACAAAAGCCTCTGATTGATCAGGTCGGAATCTGAACAATCATCTCAACCTCAATCTTCAGATCGGGTCCGGCCAAGTCCGCAACGCCGACACCAGTGAGACTCGGTTTTACGCCATCGAGGAAAACTGCAATCTGGGTCATCGCGATACCCATGTTTTCATCGTTCAAATCGGTCATATAGATCCTCATCTGGACGATATCGCGGGGGCCGGCGTTTACGGCCTCCAATGCTCTGCTGAGGTTCTCTATCACTTGCTTGGTTTGTGCTTCCAATGTTTCCGGTACGACCGAACCTTCAGAGGCCCACGCAACCTGACCGGAAACAAAAGCTAACCGACCCGGGTCGGCGACGGTTATCTGCGAATAGCCCGCTTTTCCAGCGTCGGGCAGAGTAGCCGGGTTCATTCGGATAAGAGTGTCTGGCATATCTTTGCCCCTTACATCCACGAGATTGTGTTCGCCGCAGGTTTTGGGCCTCGGCTTCTATACGACCCCAGGCGCCGCTACCGTCCCTGGAGTTGTGCTTTTCTGCTCAGGCCGCGTTGCCCTTCACGGCGTCAGACATGCCATCGGCGCCACCAACGGCGGCCAGTGCCACCACAGGGTTCCAGTAGTCACGGTAATCAACGATCTTGCCGTTCCGGATCTTGATGACATTGATGTATCTCTGGTCATACGGCAGTCCGGTTTTCCGGCCAGTGCTGTTCCGTGTCTCGAATTCGAGGATCACGACCTCAGGATCGGTGGTGTGGTAAAGCGCGGTCTCCGCCAGTTCCTGAATGTCATAGTGTTCGCGCACTAGCGGGAGATAGTCGGCAACTGCAGTGCGCCCCTCTAGAAAATTGGAGCCAGCAGGCGCATATGGTGCCTCGAAAACAACATCCTCGGCGCACATGTTCGGGAAGCTATCCGCGGGATCGAGAAGTTCGCCAAGGCTGTTTTGCAGCAGTTTCGTAAGCGCGGGCAATGGATCGGTATCAGGCATCGGAACGCTCCCTTCTTTGTGGTGTTCTGAAGCAGAAGATGGGGACCATTCGTCGAAACGTAACTGTTCCGACGAAAAAATCAGCGAACACATTTGCTCCAATACGACGGCTCCGCCGCAGTTCGGCATAACTCCTAATGTCACTCCACCAGCCATTTCCGGTTCCTCGCGGATGGGTGGAACGATAAAATGTCGACGCGCGACGGACAGGATGCGAATGGACCACAAAAGCTCCAAGCAAAAGTCCCGACAGCCGTCCGGCGCAGCGCTGCAAAGGCCCGCGCCAACGCAAGCGCTCTATCGCGCGTTCTTCAAGGAAAGGGCTGAGCGGGGCTAAGCCGCACTTAGCCTCAAACGCATCGCCGGGAAAGCAGCGTCCTTAGGGCCGCGATCTACCGCCGCTGGCCTTCAAAGCGCGCGTTTGCCAACGAGGCGATCAAGGAAGTCGCACTGGGCGTATCCATCTATATTCATTGTTGAGCGGTCCCTCAAAGCCCACATCAATCCCGCACCACCCGACGTTCAATTCGATCCGACTAATGACCGCTCTGTCCGCGACTTAGTCTTTGACGTCCACATCCTCGCCGCACCACCAGCGAATTGCAGGTATTGAGGGTGATCACGCCGCGTTGAAGAAGATGATCACGCCAACATGGGGCTTCAAATCCCTGAGCGCTGCCAAAGACACTTTGGTTGGCATCGAGACTGTGCGCAGCATCAAAAACGGGCATGTTGTAAGAAAAGGCCCAGGCGTTGCAGGACAGATCCGTTTCATAGTGAGCTTGTTCCCTGCAGCGGTATGAAACCAAGGGAAAAAAGCAGCCTCACAGGCTGCACAGAACCCAATGCACAGTCCCATCAATCTCAACTGGCATGGATAAGACTAAGCAAACACCGCATCTTTGAAAGAAACCGCTTCCAAGAATGTCAGGCATGGGCGAGCGGTTTGAATCTGATCCACTTTGTTTGGTAAGGCCGCATTCAAGGCCGCGCTGGCCTCGGCAAACTGTTTCGGCGTTATGGACTTCCTTGCTTCGTCTGCCAGAAAAAGACTTTCAGCGCGCACCCCATTGGCGAAGACAATCTCATGTCGGGGAAGCAATATATGAAAAAGATCCAGCCGGTCCGCCTCGAAACTGCGGATCGTTTGGCCATCAATTAGGGCGGCTGCAGGCGCAAGAACCTGCTCCTCGCCGAACATCAATTGCACTGATCCACCCTCGAGCAGAATACGATGGTGTTTTGAGACGATCAGTGACGTATCATTTCCAATCGCCCATTGATCAAACTGCACTGCATGGTGCGCTCCGATGGCACGCGCAATTTGATGTCCGATCCACAATATCGGCTGATAGCCACGGTCCAGGGTTTGGATCAGGTCGCCCGCAGTCAGTTCCTCAATGCATCTCGGACCGCGAATGGTTTCGATCCTTGTACCCCTTGCAAAACAGACCACCGTTGGAACATCGACATCAAACCCACCCCCTGGGTTCGGGTTGCTATTCCCGCTGCCGTCGGCCGTGGTCCAATTACTGGTGTCCGATATTGCTTCAATAAGCGCAGATCGGGTAACGGGCGAAGGGAGAGTATCGTCCGCGGTGAATTCCATGTAGTCTTCATCGCCATCGATGATGATTGCACCATTGGACGTGGTCAGACCCGTGCCGGACAGATTTGGTGTCTGGGTGTTGCCGCCGTCGGCCTCATTCGCGATGACAGCGACAAAATCGGTCGGGGTTACGTTGTTGCCAACCCGGTCACCCTGAAAGGCCCACAGCATTTCGTTGCTTGTCGCGAGTTGCCCGCCACCTCGGATGTAATCCACATCTCCGCCCGCACTAAAGGTGGCGGTTGCGCCAGGTGATGGTTGCATATCGATCGAAACAACGGTGCCAGCCGAGACACCACCTGCGGGAACGGTCCATTCAAAGAGTTGCTCAGAGCCGAGAAAGTTTGAACCATTCCACTCATCATCGGTGAAATAAATGATCTCACCAGCCGCGATGTTGCTCGTCGCAACAAATGCGACGTCTTCTGAGTCCGCGTCCCAGCCGACAAACATCAAATCTCCCGGAGAGAGTGGCATCGGCTTACTCCCTAGCACTACTCAATCTGAAACTTAGCGACCCGACGCGGAAAGCTCAACTATAAGAGCAAAACAATAAATCAGTTTGCCCGATAGTTGAATTCAGGTGATTAAAGCAACACGTTCGGTCGCGACGAGGTCCAAGCCATTGCCGCTGCGGAAGATGCAATGCCGCCACTATTCCTTCGGCCTGACCATCCACCTATGTCCGTTCTGATAGCTCGGCGATTTCCAAGCTTTTCTGATCGACAAGACGCATCAGATTGTCATTTACCATAGCTCAAGCGCGGAACTATCGCACCAACGGAACCGAGTTGGCTCGTAGTCCTCGCACGGTTGAAGGCCTCGCTCCAAGGTTCATCTCATAGACACATACAACGTTTCGCAATCTGCACAGCGTTCTCTTGCAACGGGTCCCTGCAAGGGTTGTCGATCGTGCGTGAGTACCGACGCCAGTAGATGCCTTTAAGTTCGTCAACCCAGCTTTCAAAGTCTACTTGCAGAATGAACCGGCCCGCATATGCAGCGATTTCATTTACGGCCTGGAACGCAAATCTCTCAACGGACAGGTCGCGTGGCAACTCCGGCTGACCCGTCCTGATTGATATCTCGTGGATGTCCACTTGATATGGCTTCCAGTCTCGTCGCAGCTGTTGCGCAAAGCTGAAACAAGCACGGCACTGATTTCTTAGTTCAGTCTGGATAGATGCCGTTATCTCCCAGAGTCCAGGGCGGCTGCATTGCAGCATAAAAAGAAAAACACGCCCTTCTCCGGTCCAAACAGAACTACAGAACCGGTCTCGTTGAGAATACCTCGCCCGACATAGATCGATAGATCTTCAAAGGCGGCAACATAACGCAATATCCGTGTTGCATTCCCTACTAGATCAAAACGCCTTTGCCTCGAATATCCCAGGATTGCAGCAGCCTTACGCAACGCTGTCCCGATTGCTACTTCTTACTACCGGGAAGCTTCAAACACCTGCTTCGACAATCGCCCCGGCGAGGATCGGAACCGTCTGCGCGTTCAGCCCCGCAATGTTCATCCGGCTGTCCCCCACCATGTAGATCCCGTGGTCGTCCCGCAGCTTTTTCACCATCTCAGGCGTCGTCCCGAGACGTGAGAACATGCCACGATGCTGAGCCAGAAAACCAAAGCGGTTGGAACCCGACGCGGTCTGCAATGCGCGCGCCAACTGCTCTCGCAGTGTCAGCATGCCAGTCCGCATCTCTTCCAACTCAGCCTGCCATTCCGCCCGGAGTGAATCATTCGTCAGGATCATCGTCACAAGCCGCGCCCCGTGGTCAGGCGGAAACGAGAAATTCTGACGATTGAGAAACCCGAGCGTGGTTTGGTTCAAACCCCGATCCGCCCCGGTTACCATCAGAATGCCCGTGCGCTCCCGGTAGATGCCGAAATTCTTTGAACAACTCGCAGCGACCATGCATTCCGGCACCGCCGCTGCGACCGCGCGTGTCGGTCCTGCATCCGCATCAAGTCCATCGCCAAAGCCCTGATAGGCAATGTCGATCATCGGTGTGGCCCCGGTCTTTTGCAGAGCCGCGACCACCTCTTGCCATTGCGCCGCATTCAGATTGGCTCCGGTCGGATTGTGACAACAGCCATGCAGCAGAACAACGTCGCCTTTGCGCGCCTGGTTCAGATCAGCAAGCATACCGTCAAGATCCACGCCTTTGGTCGCGGCATCAAAATAGCGATAGCTCACCCGTTCGATCCCCAGATAATCGAGGATCGACAGATGGTTCGGCCAGGTCGGATCGGACACAAACACACGCACATCGGGGTTTGCCAGACGCGCAAGCTCAAATGCCTGGCGCACCGCGCCTGTCCCGCCCGGCATTGCCGCTGCCGCTACTGATGCGTGCGGCACCGACTGCCCCAGAACCAGCGCGATCATTGCATCCGCAAAAGCCGGATCGCCGGCAAGCCCAACATAGGATTTTGTCGTCTGCTCCTGCCAAAGAAGTTCTTCGGCCGATTTGATAGCGTGCATTACCGGCGTCTTGCCGTTCGCATCTTTGTAGACACCGACGCCCAGATCAATCTTGGTCTCGCGAGGATCTTCCCGAAACATCTGCATCAGCTTCAGAATCCCGTCCGGGGGCTGCTCGGTCAGGGCTTCGAACATCAGGCCGCTCCTGTGGCTATGGGAAGGGTTGGAAACTGGCCCCATTCAGTCCAAGAGCCATCATAAAGCGCCCAACTGTGATGACCAATACGTTCCAGCGCCAGCGCCAGAACGGCTGCGGTGACACCGGATCCACAAGTCGTGATGATGGGTTTTTGCAGATCAACGCCGACAGCCTCAAAGGTCGAACGCATCTCGGCCTCCGATTTCATCGTCCGGTCTGCATTCAAAAGATCAGTAAATGGCAGATTGTGCGATCCGGGGATATGCCCCGCCCGCAATCCCGCACGCGGCTCCTGCGCATCGCCGCGAAAACGCTCGGCTGCACGGGCGTCGACGATCTCGATATTGCGCACTTTGGCAGCCTGGCTCACTTGCGTGACGTCGCGGACAAGCTGGTTCTGAAATCGAACGGTCATATGACGGTCCCGGATGACAGGTGGCATGTCTTCGATCTCGCGTCCTTCGGCCTGCCATTTGGGAAAGCCACCGTCCAGGACAGCCACGTTGAGCTGCCCCATCAATCGGAACAGCCACCAGACGCGCGCAGCCGACATAAGCCCCGCCCCGTCATAAATCACAACCTGATGGCCATCTCCAACACCAAGACTTCGCATGCGCGACATAAACTTTTCAACAGGCGGTGCCATATGTGGCAGATCCGATCGCAGATCACTGATCTCGTCGATATCAAAAAAGCGCGCGCCAGGAATGTGCGCGGCCTCGTATTCGGCCTTTGGATCCCGCTGCTCCACCGGCAGATACCAGGATCCGTCCAGCACCCGCAAATCAGGATCTTTCAAGTGCGCCGCAAGCCAATCGGTCGAGACAAGCGTTTTGGGATCATCTGTCATGGCGGGCCTCGGTCTGCAAACGCGTCCTGCCTAGCGCCGGGCGCATATCCTGACAAGAGCCTTGCCCAAAAGCCGGACCATCCACCGGCAGAAAACTCGACTTCTTCTCGTCTAAAATACGGCAGAGCGCGAGGCAGCGCCTCGCAAACGCGCGTCCGGAGGATGCGCAAAAACTTCTCGTGCGGCGCAGCCGCTCCTGCCGGAAAAGCCTAGCCGTTCTGCTTGAGCAACCGTTGCTTCTGACGGCTCCAGTCGCGTTTGGCGCTCGTGTCACGTTTGTCGGCCAGTTTCTTGCCTTTCGCGATCCCGATCTTCAGCTTCGCGCGACCCCTGTGATTGAAGTAAAGCACAAGCGGCACAAGCGTCATCCCCTGGCGCTGCGTTGCGTTCCAAAGATCCTTAAGTTCCCTGCCCGAGACCAGCAACTTACGCCGCCGCCGCTCCTCATGCCGGAAGGTCTTGGCCTGATCATAAGGCGGAAAATAGCTGTTGACCAACCACAACTCTCCCTCATCCACCGCCGCATAGCTTTCGGCAATGTTCACCCCGCCCGTCCGCAATGACTTGACCTCAGATCCCTCCAGCACGATCCCGCACTCCAAATCGTCCTCAATCGCATAGTCGAACCGCGCCCGACGATTTTCGGCCACGACCTTATAGTTTGGATCAGCTTTTGGTTTTGCCATGATGGGCGGATGTAAGGCGCGGGCCCGTCAGGTGCAAGCCCGAGACGCTAGCGGCCGGTCTTCTTCAATCGCCCAGCTTCGCGTGCACCTCGTCCAGATCAATCTCACCAACCGGCATTTTGTTGGACGGATCGAAGGGATCGTATTTGAACAACTCAAAATCCTGCTTGTAGATCTCATAGACCAGATGCATCGACAGATCGTCGAAGTAATCCTCGACGGGGTGCGCGCGTTTGGGCCCGTGGCCTTCACTTTCGTTGAAGCGCGGGATCTCATCCAGATCGACCAGTACCGGCGTTTCGATCTGGCTCAGAACATCGCGCATCCCGTCATTGAACTTCTCAGTCCAGAATATCTTGTCATAACGTCCGCCATTGACGATCAGCGTGCTCACATGTCCCGACACCGCCGACCAGTGGATATCCGCGTCCATCGGCTTGCGAAACACAATCGTATCCCGCGCGAACAGCAGAAATCGCCGGAAGCTCCGGATCTGGTCGAAATCTTCAGTACCGTCCGGGCCGCCCACCTCGATTCCGTATTGCTGGATCAGCATCGGCACCATGTTCCCCCGATAGCGCCGCCCGTTCCGCTGGATCCCGCAGATCTTGTCGAAGAACGAACTTAGAATCCTCGTGTAGGGGTTACGTACACAAGTGAAGGCATAGCTCTGATGCTGAGTGACATTCTTCCGAATGGTCTCCCGGCTCTCGTCGATGCTCCATTTGTGAAGCCCGTCCTCCGCATCATGGATATCGCCATCGAAGAACTGCCCGTGATCGGAGTAATACATGATCTGCCCGATACTCGAACACGCGCATTTGGGCACCACCCGGTAGACCACGCTTTCGCTCTGCGTCATCCATGTACCTGGAAACCTCATGAACCCGTCTCTTCCCACTTTGATGCAGCCGCGTCACGGCCTCCCCCGCGTCATAAACAACCAAAGAATTTCTATTTGTTCAATGATCGCTAATCTTTATGACAGAAGACCAGTTCGACCTCACAGGCAAAATCCTCCGCACAGATGGCCAAAGTCGCCTATATCCTTCTCTGTCACAAAGATCCCGCTGGCATCATCCGGCAGGCCGAGGGGCTGACAGCAGCGGGCGATTTCGTGGTCATCCATTTTGATGCGCGGGCCAAAGCAGAAGACTACCACGCGCTATGCAAAGCCTTGAGCAGAAACGCAAATGTTGCCTTTGTCAAATGCCGGATCAAGTGCGGATGGGGCGAGTGGAGCCTTGTTCAGGCGACGCTGAACGCCATCGACACCGGGCTGCGCCGCTTTCGCGAAGCAAGCCATTTCTACATGCTTTCAGGCGATTGCATGCCGATCAAGTCGGCGGCCTATACTCACCGGTTCCTCGACGAAAATGATGCGGATTTTATTGAGAGTTTCGACTATTTCGAAAGCGACTGGATCAAGACCGGCATGAAAGAAGAGCGGCTGATCTACCGACATCTCTTTAATGAACGCAAGAACAAGCGGCTGTTCTACGCGGCCTTCGGTCTGCAGCGCCGGTTGGGTCTGCGCCGGGCCATTCCACCCGATCTGCAAATCCAGATCGGCAGCCAATGGTGGTGTCTGCGCCGCAAAACCATCGAGGTTCTAGTGGATTTCGTGCGGGCCCGCCGCGACGTCGTCCGATTCTTCAGGACCACCTGGATCCCCGACGAGACCTTTTTCCAAACGCTGGTCCGCCACCTCGTTCCGGAACTCCAGATCCGCTCGCGCACGTTGACCTTCCTGATGTTCAGCGACTACGGCATGCCCGTCACATTTTACAACGATCACTACGATCTGCTTTTGGGACAGGATGCGCTTTTCGCCCGCAAGATCAGCCAGGATGCGACCCGCCTCAAGGAACGTCTTGGCCAGCTTTATGCAAATGATGACGCATCATTCCGCATCTCAGACGAGGGACGGCAGCTTTATCAATACCTCACCGCGCGCGGCCGTGTCGGGCGCCGCTATGCGACACGCTTCTGGGAAAGCGGCAGTTCGCTGGGGCGTGAACGTGAATTGATGATCGTGATATGCAAGAAATGGCATGTCGCGAAACACCTGCTCGAAAAGATCAGTCATGTCACAAATGTACCGGCCATCGAATACCTTTTTGACGAGGCAAGCACCCCCTTGCCAGATCTTGGTGGGATCGAAAGCTCGCTCACCAAACGAACCAGGCACCGCCGCGCCTTGATGCGGATGCTTTTTGACTACTACGAAGCGGACAGGATGATCATCTGTCTTGATCCCTCAAAGATTGATCTTCTGCACGACTTGGACAACGATCGCTCAATCACCCGGATGCTGGAAGTTGAATGCCAGTTTTCAGATGACTACCTGATCGGCCATGCGCGGCGCATCGGGCTGGCAGGCAGTGAGACAACGCACGGTACGCTCGGCAGCCTCCTGCCGACGATCCGCAACGACATTCTGTTCGAAATCGACAGGATCCGCGATGCGGGTTTCACACATCTCGACCGGATCTCTCAAACCGCTTCACCTGAGGAAAACGGAGCCGTCCTGTCGCGCTTTTTGTCGATCCCGCCCGATCATGCGGCCGAGATCGCAAATAGCCAGAACCTTTTCGCGGATTAGGATCTGCTACTTGCTACGCCAGGTGTCCAGCCAGCGCCGAAACCGCCCGCGGCGCGCGCTTACCGCATCGCCAGCCGCTTCCCAGCTGTCCTGAATATCCTCAAGCCTTGGATCAATCCGCCGCTCGCGGAAACGCACCCAACGCACGCGTATGGCCCAGAAAACAGCCGCGATCAACGTCAAGATCAGGATGTTCAACCAAGGGATCGGTTTGCCCGCCTGAGGGCCCTCAATGGGTCGCAAACCGATCGCATTGGGATAGATCGTCAGAAACTCATTCCGCCAACCATAATGCGTTAAAAGGTACCATTCGGGGTTTGCCCGCGTTGACACAGACCCTTGCGCTTCAGCCTGCAGATTGGAGCTGTCCAGCTTGAAGTAAGGTGGCCAGCCAAAGCCTGTATCTTCGTTGCGATAAACCATCACCCGACCATTGGCCCGCGTCGCATTGATCAGACGAAGGTCGCGATTGATGGCGAGGTTGTCGTTACCTGTATCCGCCCGCGCATAAAAGACCCGGTTCAGACTTGTGAAATCCTGCCGAATGATCTCTGTCCCCTGCACATAGACAATGTCCTTCTGCGGCAGCGTGTAGTGCAGGAACGCCCCGAATATCAGCCAGAAGGTCAGGATGAACGTCCATTTGATGTAAGTCATGCAAAACCCCTTCAGGCGTAGTTCGTCAGGTAGATGATAAGACAGATAAGCAAGATCGGCACCACATACACGCCCAGGATCAGCTTGCGCCTGATTGACCCATCATAGGCCTCCAGCCCTTCGGCCACAAATTGCTGGCGCGGGGTGTCGATCCCACCAGCATCCCACTGCGCCTCCAGCTTGTCGCGTCTCACAGCCCGTGAGTAGAACGAAAGACAGACGTAGATCACCGTCTGAACGATCAGAAAGATGAACATCACCCGAAGGGCCCCAAAAAACATCACTCACCTCCTCAAAGCGCCCCACGGGCCAACCCGTGCGACGATATCCTGCGGCTCTTCCATGGGCGCGTCGTGACCAAAAAGCGCATCGCGCGCGCCCTGCTTGTCTGCCTGATACTCCGCCGCAAGAAACTCCGCTACATACTCCTTCTTGGCATCGGGCCAGCCGGCATAGGTGCTGTAGAACAGCTCCTTATGGCAAATGAAAAGCTGGCGCATATCCTTGGATGCCAACTCGGCCAACACCATGTTCACCAGATCGGCATCCGGGTGATCTGCAGCGCGCAACGTATAGAAATAGGCCGGATGATCCGACGTGATCGTGGGCCAGTCTCCACCGCTTTCCGCCCAGCGTTTGAGCTGCCAAAGCGCGTCATACTCTGCAGGAATCAGATCCACGTGCCGCCGTGCCAGCATCCGCATATCGCGCCGCGTCGTACCGTCCAGATCGTGTCCGGCGCCCGTAATAGCACCGATCAAGATGAAGTCCATCTTCTGTTGCAGGATCGCCGCGGCGTCGATCCCGCGCGCTTTGACAAGGGGCTCTACAAGCCCATTGTCATCCAGAAAGCGCGCCACCTTGTTGTGTTTGTCCAGGCGGATCGTTTCAAGCCCCTCGACCTTTTCCACCGACAGGATCCCCGATCTACGCGCGTTCCGAAAGAAATAAAGCCCCCCGAAATGCGAGGTCCAGTAGTTGCGCTGGTCAAAGCGCATGGTCTTCAGTCGCACCGGATTGCGCGTCACATCCCCGGTTTGCGCCGCCAGCTCTATCATCTCGCCGATCAGCACGTCATCGAACCAGGCGTCTTCTTCCTGCAGGAACGTATCGACTTTCTGGCCCAGCTTCTGCGCATTGCGCACCGTGCCTGTCGTCGTATCCGCCTCAATCTCCACTGCACGCAGATCGAGCAGACGCTGCGGGTCCGAGATATCAAAGACCGAATTGACAAGCTCCCCTGCCACCGCATCCCGCGCGGTCAGGGCGAAAAGCGCGTTCTCGTTCTCTTCAATGAAATGCCGGAGCACATGCCGCGAGGTCGAGAATTTCGCATTGAGCAACGGCGCGCGCTTCTGCTCCGTGCTCAGCAGAATAAACTGCCGGTTGACGCCATTGTGGTTAAGATAAAGCTCATCCCCCAATTCATGCCCGATCTCCGGCGCAAAACCCGAAATGTCGATGTGAAAATCGGTCAAAGCCGTCCGCTTGCCCGTCAAATGCTCAAGCGCCCGATTGTACCGCTCCACCATCGGCGGAGAGGCCACATGGTAGAGGTTCCCGAACATGAGCCCGCGCTGGATGAGGCGTTTCATTGTGTACCCTTACGGCCGCCACAATTCGTCAGGATTAAGGTCACTTTGATCAAGAATGTCACTCCACATTTTTGAGATACGCCTCACCAACTCTGACAAGGCATACTTCTGACCATTATAGACTATTTGGGTGCCGACTCCTGACTGATCGGTCAGCTGTGATAAAAACGGATCATAGCTCCGTTTGATCGACCAATATTTATCGAGTTGGTCAACCTTTAGGGTCTGGTCGAAGTGTCTGCTTCTGTTTGCCAATGCGCAGAGCAGCCGCCATTGCGGGTGTCCGAACGCCGCCGCTTTTGATGAATCAGCTTTTGACGCTTCATCAACGACCAACCATTCAAGCAATGAATGCGCCCAAATGAAATACACCAACGCAAAGTCGACAAGATCTTGATGATCAATTTCTTGAATCGCTTCCCGTTTTGCTAGTTCTAAAACGCGCCGTCCCCATCTTCTAATTCTAGCGTAATGGTTGCGCCATCCGCCAGTGGTATCGGCACTGTGAAAAGGCCCTCGATCTTTCACCCCTTCCCCTCCAAATACCGCCGTTTCGCTTCTTCCTGACGGCCAAAGTCTCGCACCATCCCTTCAATCGCGACCTCGTCCGATTTATCCGCATAACGGAATTCCGAATCTGCGTAGCGGTTGATTTCCTGCACGACCATGTCGACTGTGATCGGTTGGCGCAGTTCTGCGATCATCCCTTTTTTCTGGTCATAGCCCTTAAATAAGAACAGGTCCGGCTCTTCCATCCAGTCATCGGGCAACTCGAAATCCATCGCGCGGACCTTTATGGCATCCGTGATGTTCTTGATCGCTCGCCCGGTAAAGCGGGGATCGGCCTCCTGGATGCCTTTCAGGTAAGCCCCCAGTTTCGCAATCGTGTCGAGCGCACCTACCTTGCCCTGCACCTCATCGAAGACGGCGACCAGCCCCGCCTCTTGCGGGCGACCGTGGCTTTCAAAGGACGCGGCGACGGCCTTCTTGATCTCTTGCGCAGCGAAAAGCTCGTGATCGCCCATCGGGATATCGTGGTTCTTGCCCATAAGAAGTGCCAGGATATCCACGTAGTCCTCTCGGGTCTGCGGCCCGTCGACCAGGAACCGCGCCCCGGCCCGTTGGCGCAGCGCATCGTCCACATTCTCGGGGTAGTTCGAGAACATGCCGAACGTGCAGTTTCCACGAACAACCGTGTTGGCCCCCGCAAACGCCTCCATAAAGACGGCCGTCACCTCTTGCTGGCCTGCGCTTGATTGCCGGTCGCCGCGCTTGCCCGCGATCTGGTCGATGTCGTCGATAGTGCCGAAGCCGATCACGTGCGGGTCGATCACGTTCTGGATAAACGCCTTCGCGTTCTGGCCCGACTTGCCCTGATAGCTGTCGATATTATCGATCCCGAAATTCTGGTAGCGGAACGGATAACCTGCGATCTGGCAGTAATCGTTGATGATCCCCGCCATCATTTGGATTAACGTCGTCTTCCCCGTGCCCGGCGCCCCATCCCCCATGAAGGTGAATATGAACCCGCCAAGCTCCGCGAACGGGTTAAGTCGCCGATCAAAATCGTAAGCCATCAGCATCTTGGCAAGTTTCATCGCCTGATATTTGGCGATATGGTTGCCCACGACCTCGTTTGGTTTCTTGAAGGTCATGGTGAGGGTAGAGGATTTCGCCTTGGTCGCAGGCGAAAACCCGTCGATGGTGAAATCATCCGCCTCGACCCGCCAACTTGCGCTTGTGAAGGTCTCCAGGCGCGGGGCTGTCTGAGCGCGCAGGGCGACTTTCTCCATCAACGCCTCGGCAAAGGCACTGACGGTCGCGACAAGGCGCGCGTCGTCGATCACATGGGCCGCGATGTCATGATCGAGTTCCCACAAGGCACCATGAAGGGCGGTCTGGCCATTGTCCGTCAGGATCTCCTCGACCTCGCCCACTTCAACCGTCACTTCCGTCTGATGCGGGCCGAGCAGGTAGGCGGCCGCGTTACCAAAGGTGTAAAGCGTGACAAGCGCCTCAGCCCCCAGCATCTCACTGAATTCGGTTTTGCGCGCGGCGGGCAGCGCACCTTCGAGATTGGCGCGCTTGAGATCGGCAAGGCCACTGGTTTCGGCGTAGTTATCCGCGACAGCCAGTGCGATTGACACGGCCCGGCGCAGCACATTCAGCACAGTGGCCTGCTGGGGAGAGACGAGATCTTCGCCCTCGATCCGTTCGATCAGTTGCACCACCCCGGTGGGTGTCGTCCGGCGCGTCACAAGGCCGGGCGTCGTGGTTCGAAACCGCCGCCGCGTCCCGATCCCGGCACTGCGTTCCTCCTTCGGCGCTTCGTCCGCCTTCCCGATCCGCGGTGCATGGTCAAAACCTTCGAGCATGGCAAGCGCCATCGGGTAGTGGGCCACGATCTCGTCTTCGCGCAGTTCCATTTGATCAGAGGTTTGGGTCATTTATCTAACGCCTTTCGCGCATCACGGGTTTGGTCCCGGAATACGATCCATTCCCAAACCAAGTATCCAGGCGGGCCGAAAAGCAGAACAACTTCGGCCACAAAACCCCTTCGAAGCGTCACGAGGCCATCCGGATGGATCAACCAAGCAGCGCCCAGAAACAGCCAAAATGCAACGGCCAAAAGCAGCCGGTCACTGCGGAGATAGGTCAGAAAGAACCAGAACGATATCTGCATGTTCTGCCTCTCGGAACTGTCAAACCGATCACTCATACGCTCTCAAATCCCATTCTTCTCTGGGCCCCAAATATCCCCGCCGGAGGCATCCGACGTTGGCGACCCATAAGTTCGGCCCACTAATACCTCAGCACCCGCCCCTGCGGGCTCACCACGAATTTCCGCACGGTCGAAAAGCCAGGTGGTCCCATCTCTTCGAGCACCTGATAGGGCCTTTGCGGCAGGATGATGCTGCGATCCATCCGTGTGGCCCCGCTATCCGCCCCCCGCCCGGCAAATGGGTCAAGCGCGAAGACCTCGCGTTCAACACTTGAAAACCAACCCTGACGCTCTTCGATCACCTGTTCGGACAAAAGCTCTTCTTCCGTCCAGACCAACGCCCAGTCATGACCCTCAGGTGCGCGTGCCTCGGACAATACTTTGCCAAGCGGACCTGTCTGAGCCGTGAAGGCGCTGGAATACATCGGGCCGACATGGAACCGGCGCAGGCGCTTGGGGTGCAGGTCATTGAAATCCTGGTCAAAGCCCGTCGCGATCGTCACCAGCTTCAACGCGCCAAGGGATTGCGCCATCAGGTGCGCCTGCACTTCGGGCCACCGCCGCTGGTCCTTGGGCAGCGCAACCTTACCGCTGTCCTCAAGCTCCATCAGGTAGATGATCGGCAGGTTGAGTTGGCTGTCGTAAACCGCCCAATGCAGCAGGAAGCGACGCCGCTGATCGCTAATATTGCCCAGCCACTGCACCTCTGGGTCATTGCGGGCCCAGAACAGATCACCGCGCAGCAATTCCTCGTAGTAAAGTCGCTGCGAAAGAGCGAACTGCAGCTTTGTCGGCACCTCGCGTTTGCCCACAATCACCTCGACCATCTCTTTCTTGAGATCAGCCTCCGAGGGCATGTTTCGCAAATGCCGGTCTGCCTGTTGCGCATCATTGGCCATCGTTAGGATTTCCTCAGCCACGGGAAAGCCGCTTTCGGTCCGGTCGATGGCAAGCGAGCCAAAGAAGCGCCCCGTCTCCCGCCCGGTCAGGAGGTATTTAAGCGACAAAGCCCGGAAGGTGTAGCTGACCTGCGCGAGATAATGCGTCAGCCCGACAATCTCGTGACGCGACAGATGCCCATCCGCCTCCATCACCCCCGCCACACGCGGAAGATGGTTGGTGATCGTCTCGAACTTGCGAAAATATCGGCGCGCGACGAAAGTGTCGGTGAGGCCGGTCGGGGATTGATCAATCATTGCAGATAGATCACAAAGTCATCTGACATGATTGCCATTTTCATCCAGAAGAAAAATGTTCCGATCCAGCCATCCGGTTTTGGCTTTGCCTTTAGCGGACGCAGGTGCATTTAGGTTCGTTGAAGCTAGCATTTGTTGGCGCTTAAACTCTCTGCCGACTGCGCCAAACGCACAACCAATTGCGAAACCGATCGAGGCAAGCATCGCCAATATGATCCAGTCGACTGTGATGTTTCCAAATGGAAACCAAGACGGCATCGATACCAAATCAGAAAGTGCCGAATGGTTTTGGAATACATGTAGAAACAGACCCAACCAAAGCGCGGCTGATAATGCTCCGTAGAAGGAGAGTGTTCTCCGCTGGCCGTGGCTGCTCATCACGCCCCATACGCATTGCTGTCATGCTTCTTCACGATCTCCTCAAACCGCCGGGCAAAACGTTCGTCAGCCTTGGCTTTGGCCTCTAGCACTTCCCGGGCAAAGACCATCTGGTCCTCATGGGCCTCAAGCATGTCCGCCATCCTTGCATTCGTCGCCGCGCCGATCCCGGCCATGGCCGTCTGCGCCTCTTGGTCGGTCTGCACACCGATCTCGTTGATCCGATGCGCCACGTCCTGCTGTTGTGCGGTTTTCAACGAACTTGTCAGCGCATCATAAAGCACAACCCGCTGCTTGGTGTCGGTCTGCAGCTTGTTGATCAGCACCATCTGCGTCGCCGCCTGGTTCTGAAGGCTGTCGATCCAGGTTTTGCCCTTTTCGATATAGCGCTCCAGCGTCTGGGATTTTGCCAGCTTCACCTGCTCATCCTGAACCATGGCGTTGTATTTGCTGTTGATCTCCGCCAACTCGGTTTCTAACGCCGTCCTCTTGGCAGCATCTGTCTCAGAAGCGATCTGGTTTTCGAGGCTGATGATCTTGGGATCCATGGCCTGGATGTCCGCCTTCAGCGCCTCAAGCTCTCCGACGACCATCTCGCGTTCATTAAGGGTTTCAGACAGGTTGCCCTCAACGCTCACCTTCTGTTCTTCCAGCATGGTCAACTGGCCTTGCAGCAGGTTCACAATGACGTCCGATTTGGAAATCAAGTCCTGCAACTTGTCGTCAATGCTGGCTGTCCGAATGCGCTCCTGACGCATGGACTCTGCCTTGGCCTTCGCAAAGATCCCGACAAAGCTTTCCCAGCCTGTCTTGTTGCGCATCTCGTCAAAATCCTTCGAGAACGCGCTGGTCACATCGTCGAGGCCCATGATCAGTTCGGCAATGTTGGCGTTCATGACATCTGTATGCGCATGCACATCTTCGAGCGTCGCGTTTTCGATGTCCATCGCGATGTCGTCGCCGGATTTCATCTTTTGGCGCGCGGTTTCAATGCGGCTGGTCAGTTCAGCGATCTTTGCCTGCGCCTCTGCCACTTGCGTTTGCGATTCCTGAACCTGAGCTTGAAAATCGGACATTGTCCCTCCGTTTTATAATCTCCTGAGATGTATTTAGGCAATGTAACACCCGTTTACATCGGTCGCCCCAGAGAATTCGTGACAAGTGTTGCAAATGGGTTGGGCGAAAGAAAGGCGCTGGTCCCATAAAACCGCTTCGACTTTCACCCTTCCCACCAAGACGACGGGGCGCTATTCCTTTGAACGGGGTTCACGGGGGTGTCTCAATGGTGGGCAAGGTAGAAGAACGGCGCAAGGACCTGCGCGATCGGCTGATCCGGATCGCCGAACGGCATATCGAGGAAGAAGGCTTATCAGCCGTCAAGGCCCGCGCCCTGGCGACCGAGGCCGATTGTTCTGTCGGGGCGATCTACAATGTGTTTGACGATCTGCAAGACATCATGATCGCGGTAAACGGGCGCACCTTCCAAAGCCTCGGCGCACATGTCGCAAAGGCGCTTAAGGGCAAGACCAACCTGCCCCCGACCGATCGGCTGATCGTGATGTCGCATGCCTATATGGACTATGCAGCACTTCACCCGAATCTCTGGCGGGCGCTGTTCGGGCTGCGCATGTCGACCGACATGCAGGTTCCGCAATGGTATCTGGACGAACTCGCCCGGCTATTCGGATATATCAGTGGCCCTGTGAGCGAATGCTTTCCCGATTTCGATGCCGAAGAAGTCGACCTGATGACGCGTACGCTTTTCTCTTCAGTGCACGGGATTGTGCTTTTGGGCCTGGAAAACCGCATCTCTGCCGTGCCCGAAGCGCAGCTTGAATACATGATTGCTTTGCTGCTGCGATCGGCAACTCAGAAAAAAAACTGAACATTGTTCAAAAAATGTCTTGAACGATGTTCAAGAATGTTCTATCTCGCTTCTTGAACGATGTTCACGGAAGGGAGATGCCAATGCTGGCAACATTCAAAACTCTATTTGCAGGCGCCAATGCCCGAGCCGAGGACCGGGTGCGGGATGTCTATGCGCTGGAGTTGATTGATCAGAAAATCCGCGAAACAGATGCACAGGTGCGCGCAGCCAAATCCACGCTTGCCAGCCTGATCCAACGCAAACGGTCAGAGCAGAAGCTGCTCGATATGCTGCAGACACGGATCGCCACGCTGACCGAGCGGGCGCAGGAAGCCTTGACCGACGATCGCGAAGACATGGCGCGCGAAGCCGCAAGCGCTATCGCCGAAATGGAAAATGAGGCCGCGCTGAGGCGTGACACAATAGACCGGCTGGAGCGCCAGACGACGCGCCTACGCCGATCGGTGGAAAAGGGGCATCGCCGGGTGATCGACCTCAAACAGGGAGCACTGACAGCGCGAGCGGTCCGCAGGGAACAAAACATTCAATCGGGCCTGCATACCACGTTGCAAGGGGCCTCTGCCGCAGACCAGGCGCAGGACCTGATCAACCGGGTGATGGGCAAGGACGACCCGCTGGAACAAGCCGAGATCATTGCCGATATCAATGCGGGGCTTGATCACAGCGGGCTTGAAGATCGGATGGCCGAGGCCGGCTTTGGACCCGCCACGAAAGTCACTGCCAATGACATTCTGTCACGACTTAAAGAGTAAATTTAACAAAGATCTAGAGGGGTATTCTTATGTATAGTGACAAACCTGACAACAGCGTCATCATGTTCTTCAACGGGATGGGTGTCGTGGCCGCCTACGTCCTGCTTGGCCTGTCGCTCTGGCTTTCGACCGATGTGCCACTGTCAACAAAGGGCTACTGGGGCATCGCCGTTCTGCTTCTGACGCTGAGCCTCGTGAACTTCGTCAAATACCGCTTCGACAACCAAGCACGGGTTGACCGGATCAACCGGATTGAAGAGGCGCGGAACGAAAAACTTCTCGAAGAATATGTGGGCGACGTCAAAGAGCACAAGGACGCTGCCTGACGCCAGAGGTGCGTAACGAGTACCGCCGCCCGTTTCACTCAGCGGGCGGTTTTTCCTGTTTCGCGCGGCTGCGCCACATATGATGTTTTGCGCCCCCATCCGGGCGCGCTTCGATGAGGGGCGCCGCCCGTCAAACTCCTTGCCGTACTTGTGACGACAAGAAAGGCTCGTCCGGATTCAGCAGCGAAACAACTAGCCGACGACGTTGAAGCCTGGGCCGTAGGGATAGCCGGTTATGTTCTCCGCGTCGTCATCGGTGATGATCAGGATGTCATGTTCTCGGTAGCCCCCTGCCCCAGGCTGGCCCCACGGGATCGTCAGCATTGGCTCCATCGATATGACCATTCCCGGCTCCAGGACCGTGTCGATATCTTCGCGCAGTTCAAGCCCCGCTTCGCGCCCGTAATAATGCGAAAGGAGACCGAAGGAATGACCGTAACCAAAGGTCCGGTATTGCAAGAGGTCCTGCGCGGCAAAGAAATCGTTGATCTTCGCTGTGACCTCCGCACAGGAGATTCCGGGTTTGAGAAGGCTCATACCCAATTCATGGGCCGCAACATTGGCCGCCCATATCTTCAAGCTTGCGTCATCGACCGTTTCGACGAACATCGTGCGTTCAAGCGCCGTGTAATAGCCCGAGATCATCGGGAAGGCGTTCAGCGAGAGGATATCGCCCGCCTTAAGCTTGCGGCCTGTTACAGGATTGTGTGCGCCGTCCGTGTTGATGCCCGATTGAAACCAGACCCATGTGTCGCGGTATTCGGCATCAGGGAACCGTTTGGCAATCTCTTTTTCCATGGCGTCGCGCCCGGCCATGGCCACGTCGATCTCACGTGCACCTGCCGTTGCGGCGTCATGGATTGCATAGCCGCCCACATCCGCAACCGCCGCCCCCGCGCGGATAAGGGCGATCTCGGCCTTTGACTTGCGCATCCTTTGCGCCATCGCGATTGAGGCAAGGTCAGTGACATCCGAAGGCGCTAAGATCGCGCTGAAGAGATCGCGGGCCGCAATCGTCATGTGATCGCCTTCATAGCCGCAATGCCTGCCAGTGCCAGTGACGGATTGCACCGCACGCCAGAAATTGTCGCGCTGCCAGTCCGTGTAGGTCAGGTTGTCCCCATAGCAGCGCCGCCACGGTTGACCCGCATCGATCCCTGCACTGATCGTTACGCTTTCAGTCGGCGTGACGACAAGGCCGTAGGGGCGTCCGAAGGCGCAATAAAGAAAACCGGAATAATAGGCGATGTTGTGCATCGAGGTGAAAACGGCCGCCTCGACACCCGCATCGGCCATCCGGCCGCGCAAAGCGCTGAGCCGCGCTTCATATTCATGATCGTCGAATGGCAGCTCGGCCTTTTCGCCGTTGTGAAAGCGGTAGAAATCAGGACGGGGTGTCATCCGTGCCTCCCCCAAAAGACAGGTCCCGGCGTGCAGGACAAGGATGCGAAAACCGGGCGACGCCATCACCCGCGATGCAGCGATGCCCGATCAGGCAGGGGCCGTCAAGGTGGTGATCATGGCGCTCTTTTCATCCGTCAGGTCGTCGATCACATCGAAATGGTGTTTGTCTTTGGCCACAACATGCGCGCAGGCCCAAGCCTGGCCAAGCCACATCGCCTGATCGAGGAAAACGGGCCGTTCCGCACCGCCCACCCAGACCGTAACCGCGACATCCGGCGCAGGTTGGAGCAATGGGCTTTCGGCCCGCGCCATGGCCTGATCCATCCGGAAATCCGCGTTCATGGCGGTCTGGACCAACGGCTCCAGATCCGACAAGGGCGAGATCGGCATCACATGGCTCAGCCGAACGGTCACATCGCCGGGCATCATACCCGGTGCCAGCATCCGTGCCACCAAATGACCGCCCGCCGAATGTCCGGCAAGGCTGATCGGCCCGTCGGTCTTGCTGGCGATCTCCTGAACGGCCAATGCGATCTCTTGCGTGATGGTCGCGATGCGCACATGTGGGCATAGATTGTAAGACGGCATCGCAACCGCCCAGCCCTTCGCCAGCGCGCCTTTCGCGAAATGTGACCACGTCTTGCGATCAAAGGTCCGCCAATAACCACCATGTACAAAAATCAGCGTGCCTTGCGCATCGCCTTCGGGCAAAAACATGTCATATGCCTGTCGCTCGGACGGACCGTAGGGCAGATCGAGTGCAGCGCGCGCGCCCAGATTTGCGCGAAAGGCTTCGGCCTCTCCTATCCAGCGGGGCGGGTAGCTTTCGGCGTCGGGGATGTAGGGCGCATTGGCATAGGCATCGTCTAAATCAGCCATTGGAACTCCTGCCGGGAACTGGACAAGACCGACAAATGTTGGTCTTTGAAGATCACGCTCAAGGGAGATTGCACCATGCTGGAGAGAACGACAAACCTCAAATCATTGCTCAGCGATCCGACATTGCTTGAAACGCGTGCCTATGTGGACGGAACCTGGGTCGAGGGCGATGACGGAACGTTCGATGTGCTGAATCCGGCGCGTGGCGATGTCGTGGCAGAGGTGGCCGATCTGAGCCGTAAGCAGGTAACAGGTGCCATCGCAGCTGCAGAGCGGGCGCAAAGGGAGTGGGCCGCCTGGACAGGCAAAGAACGCGCAGGCATTCTGAGAAAATGGTTCGACCTGATGCTGGAAAACGCCGAGGATCTCGCAATTATCCTGACATCCGAACAGGGCAAACCACTGGCGGAGGCAAAGGGCGAGATCACCTATGGCGCATCTTTCATCGAGTTTTTTGCCGAGGAGGCAAAGCGCATCTACGGTGAGACGATCCCGGGCCACCAGCGTGACAAACGCATTACCGTAATCAAACAGCCGATTGGCGTCGTGGGGTCCATTACGCCCTGGAATTTCCCGAACGCAATGATCACCCGCAAGGCCGGGCCAGCGCTGGCGGCCGGATGCAGCTTTGTCGCGCGGCCCGCCAAAGAAACACCGCTGAGCGCCATTGTCATGGGCGTTCTGGCCGAACGCGCGGGCATCCCCGCCGGTGTGTTCAACGTTGTAACGTCTTCGTCGTCCTCTGAAGTCGGCAAGGAGATGTGCGAAAACCCCGCCGTGCGTAAGCTTACCTTTACCGGTAGCACGGAGGTTGGGCGCATCTTGCTGGCTCAGGCTGCCGATCAGGTCATGAAATGCTCGATGGAGCTTGGTGGCAATGCGCCCTTTATCGTCTTCGATGACGCCGACCTTGATGCGGCCGTCGACGGGGCCATTGCCTGCAAGTTCCGCAACAATGGCCAGACATGTGTCTGCGCAAACCGGATCTACGTGCAGGCTGGGGTCTATGATACATTTGCTGAGAAACTCAAAAACGCAGTCGAGAAAATGAAGGTGGGTGACGGGCTCGAAGACGGCACCGATCTGGGGCCACTCATCAATGCAGAAGCCTCCGAAAAGGTTGTCGAGCATATCGAGGATGCCAAGGCCAGGGGCGGCAGCGTTATCCTTGGTGATGCCGGCGATGATCTCGACGGGAATTTCTTCAATCCGACGATCATCACCGGCATCACGCAGGAGATGAAGGTCGCGCAGGAAGAAACCTTCGGCCCTCTCGCCCCGCTTTTCAGGTTCGAGGACGTCGAAGACGTCATCACTATGGCCAATGACACTATCTTTGGCCTCGCCAGCTATTTCTACGCCAAGGATCTTTCCCGTGTTTATAAAGTGGCTGAAGCGCTCGAATATGGGATCGTTGGCGTGAACACCGGCATCATCTCAACCGAGGTCGCCCCCTTTGGCGGGGTAAAGCAATCGGGCCTCGGCCGCGAGGGCAGCCACCACGGCATCGAAGAATTCCTTGAGATGAAGTATATCTGCATGTCGGTCTGAGGCTCTACGCGGTTCTGCCGACGACAAGATCAACGGCCTTAAAGACCATCGATCGGGAAGATTTGACAAAGCGTTCCCGATCGTCAATCTGCCCGTATGTTTGCCCTTTCGGAACTCGAAGATGCGGTCGCGTTCGTGCACCGCAACATGCCCCCAACACCCCAATATCGTTGGCCCCTTTTAAATGAAGAAACGGGTGCCGATGTGGTGGTGAAGCACGAAAATCATACTCCGACGGGCGCCTTCAAAGTCCGCGGTGCCTACACGTTCATGGATTGGCTGACCCGCACTCACCCCGACGTCTTGGGTATTTGCACGGCCACGCGCGGCAATCACGGGCAGGGACAGGCCATGGCAGCCACCCGCGCTGGCCTTGTTGCAAAGGTCTATGTGCCCAAGGGCAACTCGATCGAGAAGAATGCAGCAATGCGCAGTTTTGGCGCAGAACTCATCGAGTTTGGTGAGGATTTTGACACCGCTCGCCTGGAAGCCTACCGCGTGGCTGAGGCCGAAGGGCTTTTTGTCGTACCACCGTTTCATCGCGAACTGGTCCGGGGCGTGGCCACCTACGCCTACGAGCTTTTGTCCGCCGCACCCGATCTCGATACGATTTATGTGCCGATCGGCTGCGGATCGGGCATATGCGGAACAATTTCGGCTCGCAACGCACTGAATTTGAAAACAAAGATTGTCGGCGTCGTGTCTGAAAACGCACCCACAGCAAAGCTTTCGGTGGCGGCGGGAAAACCGATTGAGACGAATGCGGCTTCTACATTTGCCGATGGCATCGCCGTTCGCATTCCCGTACCGGAAGCGCTTGAAATATATGGAAAAGAGGCAGAGCGCATCATCACAGTGAGTGACGACGAAGTGGCCACGGCCATCCGGCTCTACTTTCGCCATACCCACAACGTGGCCGAGGGTGCAGGTACCGCGCCACTGGCGGGTCTGCTGAAAGAGCGTAACGCGATGGCCGGCAAGAAGGTCGGTGTGATCCTTTGCGGTGGGAACATTGACACTGAATGGTTCGCCGAAGTACTTTCAGGTCGAACACCAAATCCCTGATTTCAATTGATTTCTTCGATTCCCAGATCAAGGCTCTTGTTTGCGCCGCGTCTGCACCCTAGGTTGCGCCTTGGCGGGTTCTGCCCTTCTCGTGACAGGTTGCATTCCGGTGGCCTTAAGCAATTCCGAGGGAGCTGGCTCTGTCCGGATCCTGGTCCGGTTACCTGGCGCCCACCTGTATATACAGGTCCTCGGGAATGAGAGAACCAAACGGTTGTGGTGGTTCCCGTCGATCCCATTCCATGACCTCTGAATGTCCTTCAAATTAAGGATATTCGGGGAATATTAAGATATCGCACGCCATATCTGCTCGTGGGATTTGGGAAAGGGTCATCATGCACGGGCTCATCAATCGGGGGATACAACGCTTTGTCACCGACAGCTACGGGCAAGAGCGGTGGACCGAGGTTACGCGGCTCGCCGGTCTCGACTTCGTCGAATTCGAGGCGATGCTGATCTACGACGATGATGTCACCAATCGCCTTTTAAAGGCCGCATGCAATGTTTTGGACAGAGCGCTTCTTGACCTGATGGAAGATCTCGGGACCTATCTGGTGTCACACCCGAACGTCGAAGCCTTGCGGCGCCTGCTGCGTTTCGGGGGCGTCAACTTTGTCGAATTCCTGCATTCTCTGGATGATCTGCCGGACCGCGCCCGCCTTGCCGTGTCCGATCTGGTCATCCCCGAGCTTGAGCTGCATGAGCATTGCAACGGTCGTTTCGAGCTAATCTGCGAAAGCCCGATTGAGGGTTGCGGTCACGTGCTCATGGGCGCCTTGCGGGTGATGGCGGATGATTACGGAACGCTGGCCTACCTGGAACATACGGAGAGTAGGAAAGGGTTCGAGACCATCTCAATCACTTTGATCGAAGCTGAATTCGCGGAAGGCCGTCACTTTGATCTGGGAGCAGGCGCAATATGAGCACTACTTTCTCGATCACCGATGTGCTTGACGTGTTTTGCCCGATGAATGTGATCATCGGAGGAACCGGGCACATTGAACATGCGGGGCCGACCCTCAGGAAATTGCGGCCAGAAACCCAATTGCTGGGCAAGCCGTTCCTCGAGATTTTTGAGATCAGGCGCCCGCGTTCCATCGTGGATGTGCAACAATTGCGCGCCTCTGCAGGGACGAAGCTGCATCTGCAATTGCGCAGCAAACCGCAAACCGAACTGAAGGGCGTTCTGGTGCCGGGATTGGGCGATGATCAGGCGATCATCAATCTGTCATTCGGTATTTCGATCGTTGACGGTGTGCGCGACTATGCCCTGACAAGTGCTGATTTCGCCGCCACGGATCTGACCATCGAAATGCTCTATCTTGTCGAAGCGAAGTCGGCGGCCATGGAAGCCTCTCGCAAGCTGAACCTTCGGCTTCAGGGCGCGATGATCGCCGCCGAGGAGCAGGCATTTACCGACACGCTGACCGGCCTGAAGAACCGCCGCGCCATGGATCACGTGCTGGCCCGCCACATCGAATGGGATACGAAATTCGCAGTGATGAATATAGATCTCGACTGGTTCAAGGCGGTTAACGACACGATGGGTCATGCTGCTGGCGATCATGTCCTACAGAAAGTGGCCAGAATCATGGTCGAGGAGACCCGCGATAAGGACACCGTCGCAAGGGTCGGGGGCGATGAATTCATAGTGCTGCTACCGGGCGCCACGGATCACGCAGCCTTGACGCGGATCTCGCAACGCATCATTGATCGCCTCAGCCAACCTATCCCGTTTCAGGGCGAAATGTGCAGGATTTCGGCCAGCATCGGAACAGCCATTCATCTTCCCGGCTCCGACCAAACCCCGGCCGAGTTGCTTGAAAACGCCGATGTCGCCCTCTATGCGTCCAAACATGCAGGACGCAGTCGGCAGACCATCTACAGCTCGGATCTGAGAGACAACGCGCGGAACTTTTCAGAGCCAACAGGGCGCGCGGATGCGGTTGGTGAAAAGCGCGAGGGCGAAGAATTGGCAAAGCGGGCGTAAGATGATCTTCACGGCATAAAAGGCTTACAGTACAACGCGTGCAACAAACCTGGGAAGACGCAATCAATTCAATTTCGAGAGATCGATGGCAGCCCGTAGGGGAATCGAACCCCTCTTTCCAGGTTGAAAACCTGGCGTCCTAACCGATAGACGAACGGGCCGCGCTATCGTGACGCGTCAAATAGGGAATCCCGGCGATCGGTGCAAGAAGAAAATACCAAGCATTTCGAAAGAGTCAGGTGCTTCTCAGCAGTCGACTCGGGCCGCATCCTCAAGCCTGAGCTGAACCCGTGTCTGGCCGCGAAAGGTGTTCACTTCCAGCCGACCTGCAAGGTGAAAGGGCGCCCCCCCATGACCTTCCAAGACAGAGCCCAATGGTCCGTCAAAAGCGCCGAAAGAGATTGCATCGATGCGCGGTCCCTCGACATCTCCAAAACTGAGTTTCAGGTGTTTCTCACCGACCCGCTTGGCGTAAAACAACCGCATATTTCCAAAGGCATAGCGTGGACCGGGTGCACCCGACCCGAAAGGGCCTGCCTGTTCGATCTGCTCAACCAATTCCACGCTGACGGCACTGGGCATCAATGCCCCATCGCAGCGCAGATCAACGGGTCCAAGCGATCCTGCACCCTGCCTGTCGAGCAATTCGGACAAACGAGCCATCGCTGCTTCGATCCGGTCTTCGGCGACCGTCAGGCCCGCCGCCATGCGGTGTCCACCACCCTTCAGCAACAGACCTTCGGCAGCCAGGCGCTGGATCGACGCGCCAAGATCGATGCCTGACACCGAACGGCCAGATCCTTTGCCAACACCGTCCTGGATGCCGATCACAACGGCGGGCCGGCCTGCTGCCTCCTTCAGGCGCGAGGCCACGATCCCCACGACACCGGGATGCCAGCCAGGCCCCGCCGCCCAAACAAGCGGTGCATCAAGGCCACGCGCTTCGGCCTGAGCAACGGCCGCAGCCAGAACGGAGGCTTCGATATCTCGCCGTTCCGCGTTCAATTCATCTAGCTTTTCGGCAATCGACTGCGCCTCGTTCGGATCATCCGTTGCAAGAAGCCGCGCACCTAGATCCGCACGCCCGACCCGCCCACCTGCATTTATGCGCGGCCCCAGCAAATAGCCCAGGTGGTAGGCCGCAGGTGCGGTGTCGATGCCCGCAACATCCGCGAGCGCCGCAAGCCCCTTGCGTTCGCGGCGGGACATTATGCGCAGCCCCTGCCGCACAAAGGCACGGTTCACTCCGACCAACGGTGCAACATCCGCCACCGTCGCCAGCGCCACCAGATCAAGAAGAGCCATAAGTTCGGGCCCCTGCCGACCATCCTCGCGCAATTGGCGACCCGTCTCCACCAGCACCAGAAAGACGACAGCCGCCGCGCAAAGATGGCCAAGCGCTCCATCCTCATCCTGCCTGTTGGGATTCACCACCGCCAATGCAGCGGGCAGCGTTTCGCCCCCCAGGTGGTGGTCCAGCACAACCACATCCGCCCCCCGCACCGCTGCAATTGGTCCGTGGGACAGGGTGCCACAATCCACGCAGATGATCAGATCATGATCGGCTGCCAGGGCTCGCATGGCCTCGTCATTCGGGCCATAGCCTTCATCAATACGGTCTGGCACATAGAGTGTCGTGGACATGCCAAAACTGCGCAGCCAACTGATCAGCAGCGCGGCCGAGCTGCCGCCATCCACGTCATAATCGGCAAAAACAGCCACTTTCTCGCCGCGCGTGACCGCGCTGACCAGCCGTTTGGCGGCAATTTCGGCATCGCGCAGGTCGCGCGGATCGGACATCAGATCTCGCAACGTGGGTGCCAGAAAGCTCTCGGCCATGTCTGGCGGAACATTCCGACGCGCGAGGATCTGACATAAGGGCGCAGGCAGACCGGTCGCCTGCGCCAACGCCTCTGCCTGGCGGGCCGTGTCCAGATCAGGCCCGACCCAGCGGCGCCCGGTTAGCGAATGTTCGACATCGAAGAAAGCCTGCGACACGAGACCTTTAAGTCGTCTCGATGGGCGTACGGTAGTTCATGCGGCGCACCGATCCGGTTTTGGAGCGCATAAGCAGCGTCTCACAGGTCAGCCAACCCGGTTCCCGCTGAACGGCTGGCAGCAAAGAGCCGCTCGTGACACCTGTGGCGGCAAAAATCACGTCCTCGGTCACCATCTCGTCGCGTGCATAGATCCGATCCAGGTCAGTGATGCCTGCCTTGGCCGCGCGTCCCTTCTCATCGTCATTGCGGAAAAGCAGCCGACCATAAATCTGACCGCCCATGCATTTCAGCGCTGCTGCCGCCAGAACACCTTCGGGTGCACCACCTGATCCCATATACATGTCGATGCCAGTGCCGGGTTCGGCGCAATGCATGACACCGGCTACGTCACCATCGGTGATCAAGCGAATCGAAGCGCCCGTTTCCCGAATGCCTCCAATGACCTCTTCGTGGCGAGGGCGTTCAAGGACGCAAACGGTGATGTCGGTCACATCGCAGCCCTTGGCTTTGGCGAGTGCCGCGACCCGTTCCTGCGGGCTCATGGCCAGTGTGACCGTGTCGGGGGCAAATCCGGGCCCGATTGCAAGTTTGTCCATGTAGACATCCGGCGCGTGCAGCATTGAGCCGCGCGGACCCATGGCGATCACGGTCAGGGCGTTTGGCATATCCTTGGCCGTCAGGGTCGTCCCTTCCAGCGGATCAAGGGCGATGTCCACACCCGGACCTTTGCCGGTCCCTACCTCCTCACCGATATAGAGCATGGGCGCCTCGTCCCGCTCTCCCTCACCGATGACGACGACACCAGCTATATCCAGCATGTTAAGTTGCGTGCGCATGGCGTTGACCGCGGCCTGATCGGCCTGCTTTTCGTCGCCGCGCCCGACCAGTTTGGCCGAGGCAAGGGCCGCAGCTTCGGAAACGCGGGCAAGGCCCAGCGACAGCATCCGATCCTGAAATTGTGAGGAGGGGCTCGTTGTCATGTCAAATTCCTTTTGGGCAATCGCTTGCGTGAGGCGGTGTAGCGGGCGCGGGGTAAAGGGACAAGGGCGGCTCAGACAGCCTCAATCCGAAGAACGACCGGGTCGGAAGCAAGCACGCCGGTTCCGGACATGGCCGACAGGGCAGCATCCAGCGCCTCGCGGGTGCATTTGTGGGTGACGATCAGGACAGGCGCTGTCTCATCCGCGTGGCCATATTGGCGCATCCGGTCGATGCTGACACCGGCCTCGCCCAAAACGCTGGCGATCTTGGCCAGTGCGCCGGGTTTGTCGACAAGCGCCATACGCAGATAGTAAGGCGCAGGCAGAATGGCGCGCGCAGGCTTGCTTTGCTTCAGCCCGCTGGCCGGTTGCCCGAAAACCGGCAAACGAATGCTGCGGGCGATGTCACAGATGTCGCCCAGAACGGCAGAGGCGGTTGGCCCTTCGCCTGCTCCCGGGCCGCGCAGGACGATCTGTTCCACCGCGTCACCTTCAAGCACCACCATATTGGTACCGCCCTGCAGAACGCCCAAGGGCGAGGCTGCGGGCACAAGACAGGGCATCATACGCTGTTCCAGCCCGCGCCCGGTTTGCTGAGCGACGCCCAGTAGCTTGATCCGGTAGCCCATATCGGCGGCATGCCGGATGTCATCGAGGGTGACGCGTTCGATCCCTTCGATCTCGATCCCGTCGAAGTCCACCTGCGTGCCAAAGGCGATGGACGACAGGATGGCCAGCTTGTGCGCCGCATCAATCCCGCCCACGTCCAGGGTCGGATCAGCTTCCAGATAGCCCAGCCGCGCGCATTCATCAAAAAGCGCATTATAGCCCTGCCCGGTCTCCTCCATCCGGGTCAGGATGTAGTTACAAGTCCCGTTCATGACGCCCAGCACCCGGGTGATCTCATTGCCCGCAAGCCCTTCGGTCAGCGCCTTGATCACCGGGATCCCGCCGGCGACCGCGGCCTCGTAGCGCAGCACCCGGCCTGCGGCCTCGGCCCGTTCGGCCAGGGCTTGCCCATGAAGCGCCAGCATCGCCTTGTTTGCTGTCACCACGTCCTTGCCAGCATTCAGCGCAGCCTCAACCGCAGCTTTGGCAGCGCCGTCCGCACCACCCATCAATTCAACGAAAACATCGACATCTTCGCGTTTCGCCAAAGCGACGGGATCGTCTTCCCAGCCGCAATCGCTAAGCGAAACACCCCGATCCTTGGATCGATCGCGCGCCGACACCGCGCTGATCGTCAGCGTAGAGCCCGTGCGTTTCTCAAGAAGGACAGCCTGTTTGCGCAGAATCCGCAAGACGCCGACACCCACCGTGCCCAAGCCAGCAATCCCCAGACGCAGTGATTGTGATGGCATGGCGTGATCCCTGGCAATTCAAGTCGTTCGCGATGTAGCGGGTTCGGGACGGGCGTGCAATCAGCCAGCGTCCTCCGATAGGCGGCGACGTGTCTCCGGGTCGACAACCTGACCCCGCAGCCGGGCCGCGCGCGCCTGCAGCGCCGCGACGCGCGCCTGCAATTCGGCCTCGGTCTCTTCGGCATCCGCGTTGGTCAGTGACGTGCTCTGCATCAGCGGATCAAGCGGCAAAAGCGTCGGATAATCGGCATTCTCGGCAACATCGCTGGTTACACCATCAAGCTCCGGAAACTGCGTGCAAGCGGGCAAAAGGCCCAAAAGCAGCAGAAAGGGAACGAAGCGCATGGCAATCTCCAGCCAGTGTTGCGTAGGTGATGCACCAGGATTCCGGTCCAATCAAGCAACACTTGGTTTTGAACGGGCGTTCAGTTATTCAGAGAGTATGGCGCGTACGGCAGGGTCACATTCAGATATCACAGGCCCGCGCGTGCGCGATGCCGCACTCAGGCTCTTCGCCAGGCATGGCTATGCGGCCGTCTCCATGCGACAGATCGCGGCCGAAGTCGGTGTGCAGGCAGGTGCCCTTTATAACTACACCGCCGACAAGCAAAGCCTGCTTTTTGAGCTGATGCGCAACCACATGCTGGACCTGCTGACTGCTCTGCCCGACACACGGGGCGGCGCGCCGCTAACGCGGCTTGAAACCTTCGTGCGCTTCCACATCGCTTTCCACCATGAACGGCCCGATGCGGTCTTCATCGCCTACATGGAGCTGCGCAACCTCACCCCCGACAACTTCGCCGAGATTGAACGCCTGCGCCGCCAATATGAAGACGCCCTCGAAAAAGTCCTGCGGGACGGCGTCGCGACCAGCAGTTTCCAATTGGCCGACACCAAGATCTCTACGCTGGCTCTGATCGCCATGCTGACAGGGATCACCACCTGGTTTCGCAGCGAAGGCCGGCTGAGCTTGCAGGACGTCCAAGACCAATATTGGTCGATGGTCCGAAAATCCGTCGGCTGCTAACGCCTTGGCTGTCAGAAATCCGTGGGTGCCCCGCCCTCTTCCTTGCGCTTGGCCACGAAAGCCGAAAGTTCCTCGCGGATCGCCGGATCCATGTAAGGTGCCTCAAAGCCGCCGATGATCTCCTTGAACATCAAATGCGCGCGCTCTTGCGTCCACACACCGCCTGCGGCCTCCCAACCTTCGTAGTTTTTCCAGTCGCTCAGGAAAGGCTGGTAGAACGCTGTGGTGTAGCGCTGCTGCGTGTGTTCGATCCCGAAGAAATGCCCGTCCTTGCCCACGGACCGGATCGCATCCAGTGCGATCTCATCGGTCCCCGTGGCCGTCAGGGCAGGATCCATGTAGCGCTGGATATGCTGCAGGATCTCGCAATCCATGATGAATTTTTCGGGGCTGGCGATCAGCCCGCCCTCCAGCCAACCGGCGGCGTGATAGACCATGTTGGTGCCAGATTGAACCGCCGCCCACAGGCTGTTCGAAGTTTCCCACATCGCCTGTCCGTCCGGGACATTCGCCGCGCAGACACCCGATGAGCGGACAGGAAGCCCATAGAACCGGGCAAGCTGACCGGTCATCTGAGTCGCCCGCATATATTCCGGCGTGCCGAAAGCAGGCGCGCCCGATTTCATGTCCACATTCGAGGTGAACGTACCGATCACACAAGGCGTGCCGGGCCGGATATATTGCGCCAGAACGATGGCAGACAGCCCCTCGGCCAGCGATTGCGCCACGGCTCCGGCCATCGTTACAGGCGCCATGGCGCCTGCCAGTGTGAACGGGGTGACAACGCAGCCCTGCCCGCGCCGGGCACATCGCATCCAGCCGTCCAGCATCGGAATGTCGTGTTTCAAGGGCGAAGTCGAATTGATGTTGGTGTACATCCGCGGTGTCGCCTCGAATTCCTCATGGCTCAACCCGCCCGCGATGCGCACCATCTCCATCACGTCCTCGACGCGTTCCTTGCCCAGCGAATAAGCGTGCATGACCTTGTCGGTCAGCGTCAACTTGTCGAAGAGGACATCCAGATGCCGCACGCTAGCATGCACATCCACTGGCTCTACCGGATAGCCGCCCGCGAAATGGATACAGTTGAAATACTGCGTGAGCTTCAGAAGGTTCTGACATTGCACCCGCGTGCCCGGCACCTTCCGACCAAGCTCAAGATCCCAGTAATTCGGCGGAGAGGAGACATTGCCAAAAAGGATATGACCCTCTCCGATCGTAAGCTTTCGCGCGAGATTGCGCGGGGTCAGCGTGAAGGACGACGGCGCCTTGCCCAGCATCTCCATCACGAAGTCCCGGCCCATGCGGACATTCTCGCCGTCGATGGTACAGCCCGCTTCGCGCATGATTTCAAGCGCCTCAGGGTTCAGAAATTCGATCCCGATCTCTTCGAGAATCCGCATGGCACCATCATGGATCGCCGTCACACCCTCTTCGGTCAACGGCTCGACCGGGCGGTCGATGTTGACAGGTGGATTCCAAGGCATCTGTTCGATCACGGCGCTGCCCCGTCGGGCAGCGGCACCGGCGCGTCCGCCGCCACGCGACCGGCGTCTGGTGGCGAGTTCGGTCATGAAGGGTCTCCTTTGCGCTGCGAACATGGTGATCAATCCGCATGTTCGGCCAAGGGAGCGCACCCATTTGCGACGCATCCTGTCGTTTTCGATGTCAGGGCTTGGGCAGGCCTTCCCGCTGCCCCGCAATCCAGTCCGGCAGATGCCCGATATGCGGCAGGACCGCATCCGCGAATGGCCGCAGCGTATCTTCATCGGCCAAGCCTGTCAGAACGCCAACCCGCCGCATCCCGGCCGCATCCCCCGCATGCAGATCATGGAGGCTGTCGCCCACCATAATCACGCTTTCAGGGGGCAGGCCGGTTGCGCTGCAAAAGGCCTGCAATTGCCCGGGCGCGGGTTTCGCACCGTATCCGCTGTCAAAACCTGCGATGAAGTCAAAAAACGTTTCGACACCTGCCGCACGCAGATGGGTTAGCGCGGGTTCCACCGCATCATTTGTCGCCACTCCCAGGGCGATCCCATCGTCGCGAAAACGCTGCAAAAGCGGCTGCAGCGGTGTTGCCTCGGATTGCGGCGCCTCTTTGGCTTCATCGTTGATCAAATCCAGAACGGCAGCATGATCCAGATCCCCGAAATGGGATCGCAGGGCCGCTGCAACCTCATCCGGCGTTCCCGCGATCACGACGCTGTCGCGGTCAAACCTCCGGCGCGTCGTGTCATAGCCGATGTCGAGCCCAATGCGTTTGGCGCGCGAACGGTCCCCATTGGTCAGCCGGAGCAGAAACCCATGCGCCCAAGTCTCCCACGTCGCCCCGAAATCGAAAAGCGTACCATCCTTGTCAAAGATGATCCCCCGGATGGCGGTCATGTCCAATGCACCTGATCCCCACCCGGCAAGGCCGCACGGGCCGCCTGTGGCTGGTCGTATGAGACCGCCTGCGTATCGCAGAACGCCACAACCCAGGCATCATCCATCATCAGAAAGTCAAGCACCGCCCCCAGAAATGCGGGATCGGAGGCCCCCGCACGCACATCGGCCTCGCTTGCGCCGGTCGAGCCCAGAAAGACCGGCAGAAGCTCCTCCTGCGTTATCAGCCAGGCTAGGGCGCGCAGCGCCAGGGTTTCAGCGGATTCTTGCGTATAAGGCATGTGACGGTCGGCTTTTCGGAGGGCTTGAAACGCTTTGTTAACGCCTTGGGGCGGATACCAGATAGCGACACTTTTCGACAAGGGCAGAGGATCGTCAATGCTTGGCAAGATCCTTATCGTTGACCAGATTGCGACGAACAGGATTTCGTTGCGGGTCAAACTTGCCGCCGCGCATTACGAGGTGCGGCAGGCCGGAACACTTGGTCAAGCCGTAGCACTTGCCGGATCTTACCTGCCCGATCTGATCCTCACCACCGCGGCACTGCCGGACGGGGATGCTGCACAACTGGCCAGAAAGCTCTACAAGGTCAATCTGGGCGGCAAGGTGCCGGTCCTTGCCATCGACAATGCGGTAGCCGATGACGAGCGGCTGCGGCTGCTATCTGCCGGTGTGGACGATGTTATCATCAAACCCTTCAATGACAGCTTTCTTCTGGCGCGGGTGCGCAGCCTGATCCGGGCCTATGCCTCCGCCTCGGAATGGGAGCTGCGCGATGACACGACCCGCGCGCTTGGATTTGCCGAACAAAGCACCGATTTCACCATCCGCGCGCGCGTCGCGCTGATTTCAACCGACGTGCCTGATGGCAAAACCCTCGCCCGGGGACTGGACGATCTGATTGATGCCGAGCTTTTGGCCAGCGGTCCCGCCCATGCCTTTTCCGAAGACCCGACCGAGACGGCGCCAGATGCCTTCGTTCTGCTGACAACACCGCAGAACCGCCAGCAGATGCAGCTACTTTTGGCGATGATCCGCAGCCAGCCCGCCACGCGCTATGCGGCGATCCTCGTGGTTGAGACGGAAAGCGATCCGGCTTGGGCGACGCAAGCGCTCGACATGGGGGCGAACGACCTGATGCCGGAATTGCGAACCCGCGAAGAAATGGCCTTGCGGCTCAAGGCGATGCTGCACCGCAAACGCCTTGGGGACCAATTGCGCGCAACCGTCCGCACCGGTCTTGAGGCGGCCGTCAGCGATCCGCTGACCGGCCTGCACAACCGCCGCTACGCCCTGCCCCATCTGGCCCGCGTGACCGAACGCGCATTTCAATCCGGCAAGACCTTTGCCGTGATGGTGGCCGATCTCGACCATTTCAAGCGCATCAATGACACCTATGGGCACAGTGTCGGTGACGCAGTCCTTATCGAAGCGGCAGAACGCCTGCGCGAGAATGTGCGCGGCGTCGACACGGTTGCTCGGCTGGGCGGCGAAGAATTCCTGATGATCCTGCCGGGCATATCACTGATGAATGCGCGCCTCGCTGCGGTCCGTCTGTGCTCGGTGATCGGCGACACACCCTTTGAAATCTCGGGGCTCAATGAAAAGATCGAGGTCACCGTCTCGATCGGCATGACCGTTTGCGATCCTGAAAAACTGGACAAAACCGCGCCTCTTCCGAAACCGGAAGAACTGGTCGGGCGGGCGGACAAGGCACTTTATGATGCGAAATCCCAAGGTCGAAATCGGGTGACGCTGGGCCGCCCCGCCGCCTGATCACTCTTTCCGCGGTTTGCCGCGTCCGTTCCTTGCCAAAGTCTCTTCCAACCGATCCGCATAGGCTTGCCGGTCGGCCGACGTCATCTGGTGTAAGTGCTCCAGCCAGGCCGCCTGCATGCGCGATTGCACCGTCAGCCCTTCCGTGCGCTGCGTTTCGAGAATGGCCTGCACGCCGCCCGGCACGAACGGCTCCGCCCGGATCGCCACGACCATCTCATCGTAACGCGCCCGGCGCTCCCGCCGGCTTGAAACGGGTCGCTCGGCACCATCCCGACGGACGGCCCTAAAGATCTTGCGCCGATCCTCGCGTGACAGCGCCTTGACATAGGGGGCCGCATAACTCGCCCCGACCGGGCCGCCAGAGGGTGGGCCGCCGCGCAGGATAAAGCCCGCGACCAGACCCACGATCATCAGGTTTAGTGCAAGCGACAGACCAAATCCGATCTTGACCCAAAGCGGTGTGCCCTTTTTCTGCGCAGCGCCGTCCGACATCTTCTATTCCTCTTCCTGGTCCCAGCCATAGGCCGAAACACTTGCGCCGTAATCCGAAAGCCCGGCCGCCGATCCATAAACGGCTGCTTCAAACTGCGTCTGGATGAAATCCGGCGGATTGATCCCGATCACAAAGCCCGCACATGTGGCCGCCACAAGCCCGCCGAACCCGCCAAAGGCCTGCCAGAAAGACCACCGGGTGGTCGGGGGGGCTACAACATTCGGATGCGGCTGCTCGGCAAGGGCATCGCGCAGCACACGCTGCATGAAGTCTTCTGAGGGCTGAGCGTGCTCAAGTGCAGCCTCATCCAGCGCCGCGTCGATCTGCTGGTCGTTCAGGTCCGTTTTATCAGCCATCTTCGTATCCCAGTGCATCTTTCATCGGGCCCAAGGCCGCTGCCAAAGCGCGTTTGGCCCGCGCCGTCAGGCTTTCCACAGCTTCTACGCTGATCCCGAGGACCTCGGCGATCTCCGGATTTGCCAGGCCCTCGAAATGTCGCAACACGATGGATTGCCTTTGACGATCGGGCAAGCCATGCAGCGCCGCCTTGATGGCCTCAGCGCGTGAGGCTGCCAGCAACCGCGCATCGGCGCCCGGCATCGGATCTTCCGGCTCAGGAATGTCGTCCAAAGCCGGGCCCGCACGCCCCCCGCGACGCAGACGGTCCGTGCACAGATTGGCCGTCACTCGGTAAAGCCAGGTGGACACTTTCGCCTCCCCCGCTCGCCATTTCGGCGCGATCGTCCACAACCGCATCATCGCGTCCTGCGCGACATCCTCCGCCTCCATCCGGTCGCCCAGAACGCGCAAGGCATGCGAAAACGCCTTGGGCGCAAGCCGCGCTGTCAAGGCACGCGCGGCTGCTGCATCTCCGCGGGCATAACGCGCCAGAAGCGCATCATCCGTTTCGGCATCTGAAGCGTCGAAAGGCATATCCATCCTGCCATCCACCTAACGCCCCGCGGACCATTCGATCAATCCGCGGGCGCGCATGGTCTGTGTCAGGGACGGCGGCGGTCACGCATCTTTTCACGGGCCTGCGCGAATTCCTCTTCGGAAATCGTGCCGTTGCCATCCGCGTCTATGCGCCGAAATCCGCGGCCCCGCTGCGCCTGCGCTTCGATCTCTTCAGCCGAGATCTCGCCATTGTCATCCGCATCAAGCCGCGCAAAGATCCGGTCTGCCCGGCTTTCGGCTGTGGCCTGTGTGGCCGCAACCATCTCTGCCTTGCTGATCGCGCCATTACCATCCGTGTCCATCTGCTGCAGGCGCACCACGCGCATGCGCTCCATTTCCGACGGGGTCAGCTCTCCGTTGCCGTCCCGATCCAGCAGCTGAAATGTGACTCCCTTGTCTGTCTGAGCCAATGCCGGAAGGCCCAGACCGATGCTCATTGCCACAAAATATGTTATGACCTTACCACGTTTCATTTCCATCTCCTTGGTCATTCAACCATCGTTTTTGTTTCGATGCAGGTTGAACGGAGCGGCTGCGCAATTCCGTCGTAAAAAAATGCCTGGACACGCGACATCCGGACGCAAGACCGGCCACGCCTCTTTCTATCAGCCGCCAAAAGGCGCATGAACGCGCCAGTGGCAGTGAGGATTCCATGGCCCAAGATCAAACAACATGTGATGAAGACGCAGACACAGGTCGCAAGCTCTGGCCCGCCATGGCGCGCGGCTTTCGGCGGCGCTGCCCGAGTTGCGGCAATGGCCCCATCCTGAAAGGCTATCTCAAAGTCCGCGACACCTGTCCCGTCTGCCGTGAAGAACTGCACCATCACCGGGCCGATGACGGCCCGGCCTACCTGACCATCCTGATCGTCGGACACCTCATGGCCCCGCTGTTGCACATCGTATTTGTGGCGTGGCGGCCAGAGCCTCTTGTGCTCTTCACAATCTTTGCTGTTGGATGTGTGGGGCTCTCGCTTTACCTTTTGCCTCGCCTCAAAGGGGCAATCATAGGGTTTCAATGGGCCCGCGAGATGGGAGGCTTTGGCAAGCGCTGATCCCTGACAAGACACCGGGGTATCAGACGTGACCAATCCAGCCGACAAGACCGCCATACGAAACGCCGCCACGGTGATCGTTTTGCGTGACCGCATGACCACACCGCGCATCCTGATGGGCCAGCGCGGCGCGCAGGCGGTCTTCATGCCCAACAAGTTCGTCTTTCCGGGTGGCGCTGTGGATGCAGGTGACGCCCGTATCCCGCTGGCCGCACCCGTGCCGGATCCTTGCGCGCACCGTCTGACCGAAGACAGCGAAACGGGCCTGACCGCAGCTCTCGCCGCCGCTGCCATTCGCGAACTTTTCGAGGAAACTGGTCTGGTTCTGGGCAGACCCGGTGCATGGTCCGGCCCTCCCCCCCCCGATTGGGCCGCCTTTGCGGCAACGGGTCACGTCCCCGACCCATCAGCTCTTCAATTCGTGTTCCGCGCGCTGACTCCACCGGGCAGACCTCGCCGGTTCGATGCGCGGTTCTTTTTGATTGACGCGGGCGCCCTTGCCTCGGACCCGGACGACTTCTCCGCCGCTTCCGACGAGCTTTCACATCTGCAATGGGTCCCACTGGCCGAAGCGCGCGCCTTTGATATGCCCTTCATAACCGAGGTTGTTCTCAGCGAAATTCAGGCCCGCGTTACCGAAACGGCGCCCCCCGACAGCGTGCCCTACTTCAAGAACAACGAGGAAGAAAATCTCTTCCTCCGCCTGCGCGGCACCTCACCGCTTGATCACAGCACCTGATCGGCCACTCGGCGCAAGCGGTTCACAGTGCCGTTAACGTCATAAAGCTTGTCCAGCCCGAAAAGCCCCAACCGAAATGTCCGGAAATCCGCAGGCTCATCGCATTGCAGCGGCACCCCCGCCGCGATCTGCATGCCTTCCGCCGCAAAGCGTTTGCCGGTCTGGATCTCGGGATCAGCCGTGTAACAGACCACCACACCGGGCGCACCGAAACCGTCTGCGGCCACCGACACGACGCCCTTCTCCTTCATCATACCGCGCACCGCATCGCCCAGTGCCCATTGTGCGGCCTTCAGCTTGTCAAAGCCGAAGTCGCGCGTCTCGATCATCGTGTCGCGGAAATCGCGCAGGGCATCCGTCGGCATCGTCGCGTGATAAGCGTGCCCGCCGCCCTCATAGGCCTGCATGATCTGGTGCCATTTGCCCAGATCGATCGCAAAGCTGTCAGATTGGGTCTCACCCATCCGCGCCACCGCACGGTCCGACAGCATGACAAGGCCCGCACAGGGCGAGGCACTCCATCCCTTCTGCGGGGCAGAGATCAAGACGTCGACGCCCAGTTTGCGCATGTCGATCCAGGCACAACCCGAGGCGATGCAATCCAGAACCATCAGCGCACCCACGTCATGCGCTGCTTCGGCCATCTGCGCTACATATTCGTCAGGGAGGATCACGCCCGCACTGGTTTCCACATGCGGGGCAAAAATCATGTCGGGCTTTTCCTCACGGATGGTCTCGACGACTTCATCAATCGGACGCGGCGCAAAAGGCGACGGGGACACATTGCCCCTCTGACGCGCCTTCAGCACGGTTGTCTTGGCGGTCAGCCCGCCAGTTTCGAAAATCTGCGACCAGCGATAGCTGAACCAGCCATTGCGAACGACCAGCACGCTTGCGTCCCGCGCAAACTGCCGCGCCACGGCTTCCATGCCAAAGGTCCCACCACCCGGCACGATGACAACAGCATCCGCCGCGTAAACCTCTTTGAGCATGGATGAGATGTCGTTCATGACCTGCTGAAACGCACCGCTCATGTGGTTGAGCGACCGGTCGGTAAACACCACCGAAAATTCTTCCAACCCGTTCGGGTCCACATGTTCAAGCAATGCGGCCATGATATCCTCCCCTGCGTTTATCGGATCAGATACAGGCCACGATCCGACATGGCAAAGTCTACTTGTGTATACATCGCGCCTTGCAGCAGCCCAAGCGCGCCCATCGGAAACCCTCGGCGCAGATCCTAACCCAATGGCCCCCCAAGCGGACCCATCCGGCGCTCTTCCGTCAACAGAACGTTCGCCTCCACCTCGCCCGCGCCCGGCAATGTCATGATGCGTCGACGAAGGACCCGTTCAAAATCCGGCAGATCCCGCGCCACGACGCGCAACCGGTAGTCATAAAGACCAAGTACGTGTTCAACGGTCTGCACCTCGGGGATAGCACTGACTGCGCGTTCGAAATCCTCAAGGCTCACCCGCCCTTTCGTGGCCAGTTTCACGCCCAGAAAAACGGTCACCCCAAACCCCAAGGCATCGCTGTTCAGGCGCAATTGATGCCCTCGGATCACACCGGCCTCGCGCAGCCGCCTGATCCGCCGCCACGCCGCAGGCTGGGACAGCCCGCAGGACCGGCCAATCGCCCCCGCCCCCTGCGCTGCATCGTCAGACAGCGCCCGCAATATCGCGAAATCGGTCTCGTCCAGATCAATCACAGTGGCAGGCCCTCATCGCTTTTGATGCGCGCCACATGCATCAGCGCTTCGATATCTGCGATATGCGGCAGCGTCAGGATCCGGCTGCGGTAAAGGTGCTGGTAATGCGGCATGTCCCGCGCGATGACGGACAGACGTATGTCAACCCGGCCCAGAAAGGTCTGGATCTCAATCACCTCTGGCACCTCGCGCGCTGCCTCGATGAAATCATCGAAAGCGCGGGCCTGCGTCTTGTCCAGAGTAATCCGCAAGGACACCTCAACCGCATAGCCCAAAGCAGCCCAGTCGATGACGGCACGCACCCCGGTGACCAGCCCCGCCTCCCGCAATTTCGCCTGTCGCCGCGCCAGTTGTCCTGTGCTGACCCGCGCCCGTTCAGCAAGCTCTGCCGGAGCCAGGGTCGGCTCTGCCTGCCATTGGCGCAAAATCCGCCGATCAATATCATCGAGCATGATTATTTCGGTTTCCGATTATTTTTCGCATGACTTGTATGCCCAAACACCAATAAAGCGCCGAAACCACACTGACCAGATGCGATTCTCCTGCGTATAACCCCGCCAGATATCTCAAATGGAGCGAGACAATGCGCGTTTACTACGACCGGGATTGTGACATCAATCTGATCAAGGACATGAAGGTGGCCATCCTCGGCTACGGATCGCAAGGCCACGCCCACGCGCTCAACCTGCGCGATTCAGGTGCCAAGAACGTCGTGGTTGCCCTGCGCGAAGGCTCTGCCAGCCGCGCAAAGGCCGAAGGCGAAGGCCTGCAGGTCATGGGCATCGAAGAGGCCGCCGCCTGGTGTGACCTGATCATGTTCACCATGCCCGATGAATTGCAGGCACAGACCTATAAGAACCACGTGCACGATCACCTGAAGGAAGGGGCAGCCATGGCATTCGCCCACGGCCTGAACGTGCATTTCGGCCTGATCGAGCCTAAACTTGGCGTCGACGTCATCATGATGGCACCCAAAGGCCCCGGCCACACAGTGCGCGGCGAATACACGAAAGGCGGCGGCGTGCCTTGCCTTGTGGCGGTGGACAATGACGCGTCGGGCCGCGCTCTGGAAATCGGTCTGTCTTACTGTTCCGCCATCGGCGGCGGGCGTTCGGGCATCATCGAAACCAACTTCCGCGAGGAATGCGAAACCGACCTTTTCGGGGAACAGGCCGTGCTCTGCGGCGGCCTCGTGGAACTCATCCGCATGGGGTTCGAAACACTCGTCGAGGCCGGCTACGCCCCCGAAATGGCCTATTTCGAATGTCTGCATGAGGTGAAGCTGATCGTCGACCTGATCTACGAAGGCGGCATCGCCAACATGAACTACTCGATCTCCAATACGGCTGAGTATGGAGAATATGTCTCCGGACCCCGCGTCCTGCCCTATGACGAGACCAAGGCGCGGATGAAAGCGATCCTGACGGATATCCAGACAGGGAAATTCGTTCGGGACTTCATGCAGGAAAACGCCGTCGGCCAACCATTCTTCAAAGGCACGCGTCGCATGAACGACGCCCACCAGATCGAAGAGGTTGGAGAGACCCTGCGCGGCATGATGCCCTGGATCAGTGCCGGCAAGATGGTCGACAAGGCGAAGAACTGATCGCTCTGCGGTTTCGGCAGGCGCTACATTGCCTGCCGAAACACACCCGCTGCGGGAAGCTTGAACCCTTCGAACTCAATCGGGTGTGGGTTGTAATTGAACCAATATCGCGCGTCGCCCGCCTCCCGGCACCGCAAGCCACGCGGCAGATCCATGGTCGCCAGACCAGCCGCAAAGCAGAGGTCTTTCAACAGCCGTCCTAACCCCTTGGCATCGCACCAGGCCGCCAGATAGGTCGTGCTGTCTGACACCTTCAGCGCCACCACATCGCCGTCCTCGGTCTGCAGCAATGGCGCCCCACTCCCTTCTATCTCTTCGCGATAAAACTGCACCGCCCCACCCCCTGCAAGGGGTCGCGGCATATCCGCCCGCAGGCTCTCAACACGCGTCACACACAGATCGACGTCGGGCAGATCCGGCGGCAAAGGCACAGGGATCGAAAACTCCGCATCTCGCGCCCCACTGCGCGGGCCAAGCAGCACCTGCTGATCCGCGCGCGCCAAGGCCGCCTTCAGATCGTCTGACATATGCACAAGCCCGGGCGCGCAGATCAGCCGATAGCCATCAAAATCCCGCTGCTGAGTCGAAACGATATCGATCGACAGCCCGAGGCCACGCAGGGCGCGGTACATATCAAAGACCAGCCCGAAATAGCTGAGGTCCATACCGTGGGGCTGCACCGCCCAGGCTGCATCCGCGTCGTAATCGAAGATCAACGCGACCGGTGCCTGTTTTGGCACGACATCGGGTGCGTCCGCGATCTCCGCCATCACCTGCCGCGCCTCCGTCATCCCCGGGGCTTCAGCATGATCGGGCCGCAGAAGGCCAGCATGCATCTGCTCTTGCGCAAAAGGCGCCTGCCGCCACCGGAAGTAACACACGGCTTCGGCCCCGTGGGCAAAGGCCTCCCACGTCCAAAGACGCACCATACCGGGCAAGGGCGCAGGGTTCGATGGCGCCCAATTCACCGGACCGGGCTGCTGTTCCACGACCCACCAGCGCCCTTTGCCCACCGCACGATAGAGATCATGGTGGAAGGCCTGAAAATCGGGATCCCCCTGCCTTGCAAAGTGGCGCTGATCCTGCGGAGTGGCCCCCACCCGGTCTTCGAGAAAACCCAGCGGATAGCTGTCCCAGGTCGCAAAGTCGAGATCCTCACCCACCTCGAAATGGTCAAAATCGGTGATGCGACCCATGTAATTGTGCATGACCGGCGCGTCAGAGGCGGCGCGAATGATATCGACCTGCGCCCGGTTGAACGCGACAACCTGATCCGAGGAAAACCGCCGGAAGGCCAGGCCATGTGCCGGGTTCGCCTCAGTCACCGTCAGGTTGGGCAGGTCGACCTGGTCAAAGCTGTTATAGGCTATCGACCAGAACACATTCCCCCAGGCCGCATTCAGTACAGCGACCGTCCCGTATCGCTCGGCAAGCCAGTCCCGAAAGGCATGCCGCGCCGCTTCGGAATAGCTCAGGATCGTGTCGTGGCAGCCATATTCATTGTCCGTCTGCCAGGCTGCGATGTGGGGATTGCGCCCGTAGCGCTCCGCCAGCGCCGCGGTAATCCTTTTGCTTTCAGCAAGATATCCCGCATGGCTAAAGCAGTAATGCCGCCGGGATCCGAACCCGCGGGGACGTCCCTCGACATCCACAGCCAGCATGTCGGGGTGCCGGTCCAGTGTCCAGCGCGGCGGCGTCGCTGTGGGTGTGCCCAGCACGATCCGCAGCCCTGCGTCGCCCAAGATCTCGATCGCGCGGTCGAGCCAGCCCCAGTCAAATTCACCAGGCCCCGGTTCGATCCGCCGCCACGCAAATTCCCCGATCCGCACCCAGGTCAGGCCCAGATCAGCCATGCGGGCTGCATCCTCCGCCCAGATCTCTTCCGGCCAGTGTTCGGGATAATAGCAGGTGCCAAGCGTACGCTTCACAGGATCACCCGCTGCTCGGCCTGCCCTTTGACGTCCAGCTTCATCGAGAATGTCTGGCCTGCGCCATCCTCATCCAAGCCCACGGCAGCGCTTGTCACGTGGAGGATGTCCAGATCATAGCCACCGAAAGCCGGACAAGAGGCCTGGCTTGCTGGTACGGGCACCGCGTCCATGAACGCGCCGTCCGGCCCATAGCGCGCCACCCGCGCAGCGCCCCATTGCGCGTTCCAGAGACAGCCCGTCGCATCCACGACCGACCCGTCGGGGTTCAGACCCTCGGCCTTTAGGTCGACAAAGACCGATGCCTCGCCAGCCGGCCAGCCCTGACCATCCAAAGCCTGCCGCATGATCTGCTGCGACCAGGTATCGGTGTAGTAGGCGAAGGTGCCATCGGGCGAAAAACAGATGGAATTGCTGACCGTCACGCGATCGACAAGACGGCGCAGATCGCCTCTGAAATAGCGATAGATTGCCCCCGCCCGCGGCTCTGACGCCTTGCCCATCGTCCCAATCCAGAACCCGCCGAAGGGATCCGCACGCCCATCATTTGATCGCGTCACGGGAGTGTCCGCCTCAAGCGCGGCCACCAGATCGCGCGCGCCGGTCGAAAGATCAAAGCGCCATAGCCCCGTTTCGGAGGCCACCAGCAGCATGTCCCGATCGACCCAGCCCGCCGCGCTGACTTGTTCGTCAAAAGACCAGACCCGCGCTTTCGACAAAAGCCGTTTGCCCAAAATGTCGAACCAGAACAGCTCTTGCCTTTCGGGGTGCCAAAGCGGGCCCTCGCCCAATACGCAGACCCGGTCATCAAAGACCTGCATTGGCTGCCTCGTCATAGGCCGCAACGATCGTTTCAGCCCGCGCGACAACGTCGACCAAATCCATCCCAGGCTTGTAAAGGGCCGAACCGATGCCAAAACCCGTCGCCCCTGCCGCGAACCAATCCGCAAAAGTGTCAGGTCCCGCCCCGCCCACGGCATAGACCTGCGCCTCTTCCGGCAGCACCGCGCACAGGGCTCTAAGGCCGGGCGGTCCCATCAGATCGGCTGGAAAGATCTTGAGCCCGTCCGCCCCATGGCGCAACGCAGCAAAGCATTCCGTGGGCGTGAAGACACCTGGAAAAGAGGCCATACCAGCCGCCTTGGCCGCTGCGATCACCTCTCGATTACACTCAGGTGACACAACCATACGCGCCCCGATGGTTTTCAGCCTTCCGACGGCTGCTGCATCCAATACCGTGCCCGCGCCGATCAGCGCCTTTTGACCGAAGGCCCCAACCATCGCCGCGATGCTGTCGAAGGGATCGGGCGAATTCAGCGGCACCTCGATCCTGTCGATCCCGGTTTCGATCAGCGCCTCGGCCACAGGCACAGCCGCATTCGGCTCAATACCGCGCAATATGGCGATGATGTTGCGGCTCATGCCCCCTCCAACGCGCGATGCGCGGCCTTCAGGCCAAGCAATGTCATCTCGTCACCTTCATGCAGCCGCACTGCAACACCCTGAGCGGCCAGCGCCTGCTCGTAAATGCGCGCGACGCGATCGGCGCCGATCACGGCCACCTGTTGGCCCAACCAATAGGGCCGCATCGCCGCCAGTTCCGCCCCGATCAGAAGGCCCGATAGGCGCGCAAAGGCACCCCCACTGCCGACCTCGTGCAAAAGATCCGCCGCCCGGATACCGAACAATCCGACCGCAAGGCTTTCGGGGCGCGACAACGTTTCACTCAACGCGTGAAGGAAAGACGCAGCATCCCAACCTTCCTCGACAGAGTGGCGCAGGATCGAACGTTCGGCCAGCAGCGCAAAAAGCTCTCCGGACATGGCCGTCCGGAAGCTGACGACTTCGCCCGCGCTGATATGCGCCCACTTCGTATGGGTGCCTGGCAGGCAAATGACCCCGTCAAAATCCTTGTCCCGGCTCAGAAACCCGGCGATCTGGGTTTCCTCTCCGCGCATAACCTCGGGCGGCTGATCCTGCCGCATGCCCGGCAGGATATGCACCTTGCCGACCCGCGTGGCCTGATCAAGACCGGGCGGTTTGCACGGCACCGCGACATAAGGCGCCTCAGCCCAGCCTTGCCGCGATCCGGCCATACCGCAGGCGATCACCGGCAAGTCCAGATCTCCCACCAGTCGCTTCAGCGCCGGAGCAAACCCGTCAGGGGTCAGCGTGCCCATCCCATCATCCGAGGCGTGTTGCGACAGGACGGCACCCTCTGCCCCCATGATCCAGGCGCGCAAATGGGAGGTCCCCCAATCCACTGCGATCCAGGCCGCATCGCTCATCCTGAAACCACAACGCCCCCGTCGACGACCATGGCCTGACCGGTCATCATCCGGCTCGCCTCGGAACACAGGAACAGCGTCGCGTCCACCACGTCGCGTGGTTTGAGATGTTCCGGCAGGCATTGCCGGTCCAGATGCGCAGCCAGACCCTCGGGCGTCGCCCAAAGCTGCATCTGCCGGTCGGTCAGCACCCAGCCCGGCATCAGCGCGTTGACCCGGATGCCGTCCGGGCCAAGCTCGCGCGCGAGACCACGGGTGAGGCCGGTGATTCCGGCCTTGGCCGCAACATAGCAGGGATAGCCCGCATTCCCCATCATGTAACTGATCGAAGAGAAATTGACGATTGCCCCGTAGCCCGCTGCCTTCATGCCCGGGGCCGCCGCCTGCGCGGTGAAGAAATGCGGGCGCAGGTTGATGGCCTGTGCCTTGTCCCAATCCGCGACAGTATAGCCGGGCGTCTTGTGCCGCGCGTCATTCGCTGCATTGTTGACCAGCCGCGTGATGGGCCCATGCGCCTCTGCGGTCTGCGCCATCGCGTCCTGCAAAGCGGGCACATCCGTGATATCGCACTGGATGAACAGCGGTTTCGCCCCGTGCTTTTCCTCCATCTCGTCGCAAAAAGCGCTGGCATCAGAGCGTTGAACAAAAGCCACCTTCGCCCCTTGCGCCAGAAATCCCTCGGTCAGGGAGGCCCCGATGCCCGCGCCGCCGCCGGTAATGAATACAGACGCCTCTTTGAGGTCGTGAAATGTGACAAAACTCATGCAGCTTTCCTGACGCGTGCAAATTCCGGCACCCAGTCGCCATGAGCTGCGAGCAGATCCGTCACCATCGCCCGAATCTGGCGCAGATCAAGCTCCGCCGCCGTATGCGGATCCATCATAGCCGCATGATAGATATGTTCGACGTCTTCGTCACACAGCGCCCGCACGACCAGTTCCTGCACGTTGATCTGCGTGCGCATCAGCGCCACCAATTGCGGCGGCAGGTCATTCACGACCGAAGGCTGCACGCCATTGGCATCGACAAGGCAGGGCACCTCGACCGCTGCCCCCATCGGCAATTGCGGCATCTGGCCCGCATTGCGCAGGTTGCCCGCCACGGTCAGCGGTGTGTTGGTCACGATGGCATTCATTATGTCGGCCGCAAATTCGTGGCTTTTGAGGATCTCGGTCATCTCTGCCGTACGCAGATCCGTTGTTTGGCTGGTCCAGCCGACGATCTGATCCTCGCAACGCAGAAGATATTCATCCAGCGGGACAGAGAATTGCTCGATCAGATCCGCGCGGCCCTCCTTGATGAACCACGGCACATATTCGGCAAGATGCTCTGAACTTTCGGTGCAAAAATAGCCCAGATGTTCCATCACCTCATAGCGCACCTTGTTGGCGCAGCGCGGCATCAAAAGCGGCGGCTTTGGCAGGCGCCCGGCCCTGTAGCCCTCGCGCAATGCGGGGTAGAGATCCTGCCCCTGATGGGCGATCTCCAGAAAAAACGCCACGTGATTAACGCCCGCCACCCGGTGCGTGATCTCATCCTTCGGCAGGTCGAGGTCATGAGCGATTTCTTCAACCGTATTCTGAACCGAATGGCACAGCCCCACCTGGTTCACATGCGGATAACGTTCTGCCAGCGCCCAGGTGTTGATGGCCATCGGGTTGACATATTGCAGCATGAGCGCGTTGGGACACAGCTCTGCTATATCCGCCGCCAACCGCCAGAGATGTGGCACTGTCCGCAGCCCCCGCATAATGCCACCGATGCCAAGCGTATCCCCGATGGTCTGGCGAAGCCCGTATTGCTTTGGGATCTCGAAATCGGTGACCGTACAGGGCTTGTAGCCGCCGATCTGGAAGGCCACGACGACAAAATCCGCGCCCTCAACCGCCTGGCGCTGGTTAGTCGTCTTCTCCACCCGTGCGCCGGTCTGCATCTTGTCGATCATCTTCTGGACGAAGAGTTCGGATTCACCCAAGCGCTGCGCATCGATGTCCATCAGGCTGAAGGTGGCATCGCGCAGGGCTTCGAAATGCAGGGCGTCGCCGATGATGTTTTTCATGAAAATGGTGCTGCCCGCACCGATGAAGGTGATTTTCATCTGATTTGTTCCCAGATCGAACCGTTGAACGAAGGGCTGCGGCGACCCGAGGGGTGGCTCAGATGCGCCGACCGCCGTTTCCAAAACACGATCGCAGCGTGATGGGGGCGCGTCAGCGCAGCCGGGCGTGCCGCCGAGCATGAGATCTGAGCAAAGCCTCTCACTTGACCGCTCCCAAGGTCAGGCCAGCAATGAAATGCTTCTGCATCAGAAAGAACATTGCTACCGGGGGCATTGCCGCCAGCAATGACGCGGCCGACACCAGGTGCCAGTTGTTCACGAATTGCCCATTCAGCGCGCGCACCCCCGCCGTGATCGGCTTTGCCGTCTCACCTTGCGTCAGCACGTTGGCCCAGAAGAAATCGTTCCAGACAAATGTGAAGATCAGCACCGCCAGCGCCGCGATCGCAGGCCGCATCAGAGGCAGCACGATGTACCAGAAGATCTTCCATTCTGCGACGCCCTCGACTCGCGCGCTTTCGATCAGATCGAAGGGCAGGGCCTTGATGAAATTCCGCATGAAAAGCGTGCAGAACCCGGTCTGGAACGCGGCATGAAAAAGAACCTGCCCCTGGATCGTGTCATAAAGCCCTGACTGCACCGACATGTCCCGCACCGGCACCATCAGGATCTGGAAGGGCACGAAATTCCCCGCCACGAACAGAAAAAAAAGCGGCAGCGCCACCCGAAAGCGGTAGATCGCCAGCGCATAACCCGCAAGACAGGCCAAAGCGACCGAGATCGCCGTGGACGGGATCGTGATCAGGAACGAATTCATAAGATACATCGCGGCCTGCGAGCGTTCGAAAACCGCAACGTAATTCGTCAACAACTCAAAAGAGGACGGCCAGCCAAAGACATTGCCCGCATTGATATCCGCCGCCGGACGGATGGACGTCATGAAGATTGCGATCAGCGGCAAAAGCCAGATGAACAAGGCAACCGGCAAGAAGGCCTGATAGCCCGCTCGGGCGACAGCACCTGACTTTTCAATGGGACGCGGAAACATCAGCGTGCCTCCTTTTCGTCCTGATACATCCGCCACAGAAAGTAGCTGATGAAGAACAGCATGATGATGAACAGGACCGTCGCGATCGCCGAGCCGTAGCCGTAACGCTCCCCATACTCGGAAATCGCCGTCTCGAACATGTAGTAACTTAGCACGTTGGTTGACCCGAAGGGCCCACCCTGTGTCATGATCGCGATCATGTCGAAGGATCGCAGCGCCCCGATCACTGTCACCACCACCGCGATGAAGGTCGCGGGCTTCAGTTGCGGCAGCACCACATACCACAGCATCTTCCAGCCCTTCGCACCATCAAGCCGGGCAGCTTCGATCTGGTCAGAGGCCACGTTGTTAAGCCCGGTAAGATACAGGATCATGCAGTAAGCCACCTGCGGCCAAAGCCCTGCCGCGATAATCCCGTAGGTCGCGTATTGCGGGCTCGACAGAATGTCTGGCGGCGTTCCAGTGCAGCGGAACGTGGCGTTGCCCACAAGGTTCACCGTCTCTTCGCAGTTGAACGCCTTCCAGATGCTGCCCACGACACCGAAATCGGGATTGTAGAACCAGCCAAAGATCAGGCCGACCACCACTTGGGAAATCACGAACGGGAAAAAGAACATCGACTTGTAAAACCGCATCCCGGTCACAGTCTGGTTCAGGAACAATGCGATGAAAAGGCCCGCGGGCACGGCCAACATGAAGAGGAATAGCCAAAGGACATTATTTTTCAGGGACGTCCAGAATTTCGGATCATCCCAGAGGCGGATGTAGTTCTCAAAACCCACCCAGACCGCAGTCGAATTGCCAGCTGCATCATAAAGCCCATTCCAGCGATAAAAGCTGATGCTGATGCTTTCGATGATCGGGCTGACCACATAGATCGTGAAGAATGCGAGGGCCGGGATCAGAAAGATCCAGGGCGCAATTGTCAGCTTATTCCGTGAAATCCAGGACGCCTCGCGGGGCGCGCGCGTTTCGGTCAACGTGGTCTCTGCCATTGCGAAGGCCTTCCGCTATCCAAAAAAGGGAGGTGGGCCAACAGGCCCACCTTACGGGCGCATCATTCGTAGACTTGCGCCTGAACCTCATCAAGACGCGTGAGGATTTCTTCAAGCGCCGACGGATCCGTCATGAAGCGCTGAAAGCCTTCCATGCCCGCCTTGGCCATCTCGGCTGGCGCATCCCGGTCGTAGAATTGCGCAAGGCCCTCAGCGCCGTTCAGCAGTTCGAAACCTTCCTGAAGAAACTTCGACTCGCCCACCTCCGCCTTGGAGTTGATCGGAAGCTGACCGATCGTCGTGTTCCATTCGCTTTGCACGTCAGGCCGCGCCACGAACGCGAGAAACTTGCGCGCATCGTCCTTGTTCTTGGCATTTGTCGGGATAAAGAACGCGTCCGCCGGCGCCTCTTCGGCAGGCGGGATATCCGCGTTGATCACCGGGAAGGGGAAGAAGTCGATCTGCTCTTCGGTCAGGCCTGCATTCTTCATGCCGTCCACGGCGAAATTGCCCATGACATACATCGCCGCATCGCCGTTCGCGAAGGGGGCCAGCGCATCCTGCCAGGACATCGAGGCATGGTTGTCCACGAAGCCGCATTCCTCAATCAACTGCTCCCAATTGGCGAAGGTCGCGCGGATCCGATCATCGGTATAGGCGATCTCACCCGCCGTGAGGGCGTTGTGCACGTCATAGCCGTTGGTGCGCAGGTTGATGTAGTCAAAGACACCCGCCGCCGTCCAAAGGAACTTCGTCCCGATCGTGAACGGTGTCACGCCCTGTTCTTTCATCTTGCCACAAGCCGCCAGAAGCTCGTCCCAGGTCTGTGGCTCTTCCAGCTCTAGGATGTCAAAGATGTCCTTTCGGTAATAGATGCCCCATTGGTAGTAGCTGTAGGGCACGCCCCAGATCTCACCGTCCCGGCTCATCGTCGGCATGATCGCGGCCAGATCTTCTTTGAACCCGTTGTCTTGCCACAGATCCGTCACCGGCGTGAAAAGACCCGCCTCCACGAAGGGCGCCATGCGGTTGCCCGGATACCAGCTTGTTACGTCAGGCGCATCCGCTGTCAGAAAGTTGCGGATGGCTGTCTTGTGCGCTTCGCGATCGTTGATGTTGACGATCACGTTGATGTCCGGGTTCTCTTCCTTGAACTTGGCGACCGCATCCTCGAACCCTTTCTTCGGTCCGGGGTTGAGGTCATCGAAATTGATGACAAGATCGCGCGCTGCCGCCGCCCCCGCGAATACAGATGTCAGGGCAAGCGCCGCCACGGCGGACTTGAGCTTCGGAAACATGGTTATCCTCCCAGTTGGCTCCGGTGTTTTTTGTCAAAAACCTTTTGACAGGAGGTTCCACATAGTGAAACCTTATCCCAACTATTGGAACTATGCGGTGGACAAAGGGATCGGTCAACAGATTCCTGACACCGCGCGGGAGGATAAGCGTGAACGCGCAAAGCCGCAAAGCGGGCGAGGGAACCATCGGCAAAGCGCTAGATGTGCTTGATCTCGTGGCCGATTTCGACCGTCCCGTGCGCTTTTCCGAATTGCTTGCCCGGTCCGACCACCCCAAGGCCACACTTTACAGATTGGTGCAGACGCTGACCCATCAGGGCATGTTGCGCTATGACGAAGACCGCCAGACCTATGCGCCCGGCCTGCGGCTGGTGCGGCTGGCCCATTCCGCCTGGCGGCATTCGGCACTCGCCCCGATCGCGCGGCCTTTTGTCGACAAGCTCGCCCAGGAGGTGGGCGAAACGGTGCATGTGGCCCAGCTTGATGGTGGTCAGGTGCTCTATGTCGACAAGCGCAATGCCACCCAACCCATTGAAATGTTTAGCCAGGCGGGCAAGGTCGGACCGGGCTACTGCACAGGTGTCGGCAAGGCAATGCTCGCCCATCTGGAGCCCGAGGCACGCGACAGGGCCGTCAACCGCCAGGCATTTTTCGCCCACACGCCCCACACGCTGGCAACGCCGCAGGCGCTCTTGACCGAGCTGGATCAGATCCGCGCTGACGGCCTTGCTTTTGACCGTGAAGAGCATGAGCCCGGCATTATCTGCATCGCCGTGCCGATTCTGTCCGGCACCTCGCGCGTGATCGGGGCGCTCTCGATCACCACCTCAATCGAACGCAAATCGCTTGATGATCTGGATGTCTGGGCCCCCACCCTGCGCCAGACTGCAACCCATATCGCCCAGGCCGTTGAGACCTGGCAATTCCCCAGCCAATGAACGGAGGATCACCATGTCCGGCGTCACCCTTGATCAGGCCGTAAAGCGTTACGGCGCCACGCAGGTTATCCACAACGTGGATCTGAACATCGATGACGGCGAATTTTGCGTCTTCGTCGGCCCCTCGGGCTGCGGCAAGTCCACCTTACTGCGCATGATTGCGGGGCTTGAGGAAACGAGTGACGGCACCATTCGTATCGGCGGGCGCGATGTCACACAGGCCGATCCGGCCGATCGCGGCGTCGCCATGGTGTTCCAGACTTACGCGCTCTACCCGCACATGACAGTCGAGGAAAACATGGGCTTTGGCCTCAAGATGAACGGCCAACCGAGGGATCAGATCAAATCCAAAGTGGCCGAGGCAAGCCGGATCCTGAAGCTCGATGAATATCTCAACCGCAAACCCAAGGCGCTTTCGGGCGGCCAGCGCCAGCGCGTCGCCATTGGCCGCGCCATCGTCCGCGGACCGGAAGTGTTTCTCTTTGACGAACCGCTCTCGAACCTCGACGCGGAATTGCGCGTGGATATGCGTGTCGAAATCGCCCGGCTCCACAAGGAAATCGGCGCCACGATGATCTACGTGACCCACGATCAGGTCGAAGCGATGACCCTTGCCGACAAGATCGTCGTGCTGCGCGCAGGCTACATCGAACAGGTCGGCGCACCTCTCGATCTTTACCGCAATCCCGACAACAAGTTCGTGGCCGGTTTCATCGGCTCACCCGGCATGAACTTTGTCGGGGCCGAAGTGAAGGACGGCGCCGTGGCTATTCCCGCGCTCGGCACTTCCGTCACGCCAGACATCCAGATGCCCGCCGAACGCACCAAGCTAATCGTCGGCCTGCGCCCCGAACATGTCAGCGTCGGCCCTGGCGACACCTGCACCGTCGACCTAACGGAGGCCTTGGGCGGTGTATCCTTCGACTACGTCATGGCCCCGTCCGGCGAACGCATCATCGCGGAGGAGAAGCGCGACATCCGGGCAAAGGACGGCGAAAAAGTCGGGCTGGAATACGACCCGGCAAACCTCTACTTTTTCGACGCGGCCACGGAAAAGCGTCTGCGCTAGATCACCCCTGAGCCCGCAGATACTCCATGATCGCGGGACGCACACACATTTCACCCCGATGCCGTGCATCGGAAATCACCTTGCGCACCTCATCAAGGTTGGACCGCATCAGCAGGCTCTTGACCGGTCCGATGGAAGCCGGGCGCATCGAAAGGGTCCGCAACCCGATTGCCGCCAGACACAGGGCCTCGATCGGACGCCCGGCATCCTCACCGCAGAATGACAGAGGCGTCCTGGTCAGTGCGCAACGTTCCACGATCCGTTCGATAAAGCTAAGGAAACTGACATTCAGCGTGTCATAGCGCCGCCGCACCCGCTCATTCTCGCGGTCGGCTGCAAAGAAAAACTGCTTAAGATCATTGCCCCCGATGGACAGAAAGCCGACCTCCTCAAAGAATTTCGTCGGCGCAAAGGCCAGCGAGGGCGTCTCAAGCATGGCCCCCACTTCAATGCTCTCGGGCAGAATGTGCCCCAGTCGTCTTTCACGCTCCAGCGCCTTGTCCACCTCGGCGCGGGCGCGCGTGTATTCCTCGTATTGCGCCACAAAAGGGAACATCAGCGTCAACGCCCGCCCGTTCGCCGCCCGCATCAGCGCCTGAAGCTGCATCCGCAACACGCCGGGTTTGTCCAGACCCACCCGTATGGCCCGCCAACCCAGGGCCGGGTTCGGCTCATCTGTCGGTTTCATGTAGGGCAGCACCTTGTCCGACCCGATGTCGAGCGTCCGGAATACCACACGCTTCGTCCCGGCCGCATCCAGCACCCGCGCATAGATGGCCGAAAGCTCGGACCGGCGCGGCATCTGGTTCCGGATCAGGAATTGCAACTCAGTCCGAAAAAGGCCTACGCCCTCCGCCCCGGATGTGGGAAGCGACGGCAAATCGGCCAACAGGCCCGCATTCATCTGCAACGACACGACCGATCCGCATTTGGCCTGCGCTGGCTTGTCCCGGATCGAGGCATAGCGCTTCAGCGCCTCGGCCTCCATCGCCATCTTGTCCCGGAACGCTGTGACCACCGTGTCGTCGGGGCGCAAATGCACGATACCCTGCTCTCCGTCAACCATCACGTGATCGCCATTCAGGGCCTCCGTCGTGATGCGGCCCACATTGACCAGAAGCGGGATCGCCAAAGCGCGCGCCACGATAGTCGCATGGCTCCCGACCGAACCTTCCTCAAGGACGATGCCCCGCAGACCCCGCCCGTAGTCAAGCAATTCAGCAGGGCCAATATTGCGCGCCACAAGGATGGGGTCGGGCGGCATTTCCGCGCCTGTATCCTTTCCCTGCCCCGTCAGGATCCGCAACAGCCGGTTCGACAGATCATCCAGATCGCTGAGGCGTTCGCGCAGATAATTGTCAGTCGCCTGCCCCATCCGCGCGCGGGCCAGCGATTGTTCCTTCTCAACAGCCGCCTCCGCCGAAAGGCCGCTGCCGATATCTTCTTCCATCCGGCGCATCCAGCCGCGCGAATTTGCGAACATTCGGTAGGCCTCCAGCACCTCAGACTGTTCCGCATCCCCCGCTGCCATGGCCAACATCTTGTCGACGCCAACCCGCAATTCCTCGACCGCCCCCTTAAGCCGCTCAAGCTCTTTCTCAGGATCATCGGCGATCGGATTACTGACGACGACGCGCGGTTCATGCAGCCAGATATGCCCCTCGGTCACGCCTTCCTGACCCACCACACCGCGCATCAGAACGGGTTGTGAATGACGCGCCGTCAGTGCGGCCCCATCACCCACAAAAGCGCCCAGCTCAGTCATTTCGGCCAGCACCATGGCCACGACTTCAAGGGCATAAACCTCGTCCGCCGAGTATTCTCGCGCCTCTTTCGATTGCACGACCAGCACGCCAAGCGTTTCGCCAAGGCGCTGGATCGGCACACCCAGAAAGCTCGAAAAAACCTCTTCACCCGTTTCCGGCATAAACCGAAAGCCCTTGGATCCCGGCGCGTCCGCTGTGTTCACGACCTGCCTGCGCCGCGCCACCTTGCCCACAAGTCCTTCGCCCAGACGCATCCGTGTCTTGTGGACCGCGTCCGGGTTCAAACCCTGCGTCGCGCAAAGCTCCAGCGTGTCCTCATCCCGAAACAGATAGACCGAACAGACCTCGACCCCGATGCTGCCCGCGATCAGATTGGTGATCTTGTCCAGCCGCGCCTGTCCGGGATCGTCCCCGGCCATCGCGTCGCGCAAACGGCCAAGCAGTTTCCGGCTTTCACTTTCAGTGCTGTCGACCATCCGGGCCCGCCCCCCACGACTTCCAGAAGCAGCTTAGATCACAGCGCGGCGCAGAACGAAACGAGTTTCGACATTTCAGGTCTTCAACTTTCTCGTATTACGAGAATTTTAGGCTGCCGCCCAAAGCATCCGCGCCCCTGCTTGCAGATCAGCCTTCAGGCGGCCTTGTCCAGCTCAAACGCGTCATGCAGCGCCTGAACGGCGAGTTCCATGTATTTTCGGTCGATCAGTACGGAGATCTTGATCTCGGACGTCGTGATAACCCGGATGTTGATCCCCTCATCAGAGAGGCACTTGAACATCTTGGCCGCCACGCCCGTATGGCTGCGCATCCCAATGCCCACTACGCTGACCTTCGCCACATCCGTGTCCGCGATGATGTCGTGGAAATTGATCACACCCTCGGCCTTCGCCTCGGCCATTGCCTTTTCCGCCCGCGTCACCTGATCGGTCGGACAGGACCAAGTCATGTCTGTGCGCCCTTCTTCGGCGATGTTCTGCACGATCATGTCAACGTTCACGCCCGCCTCGCTGAGGGCCGTGAAAATCGTCGCCGCAATGCCCGGCCGATCGGCGACCGACACAAGCGTCATCTTCGCCTCGTCCCGGCTGAACGCGACCCCGGCAACCACCTTGCTTTCCATGATGTCCTCCTCGGCGCAGACCAGCGTGCCCGCATTGTCCGATTGTTCCTCAAAACTCGACAGCACCCGCAGGCGCACATTGTAGCGCATGGCAAGCTCCACCGACCGCGTCTGCAGCACCTTTGCCCCAAGCGAGGCCAGTTCCAGCATCTCTTCGAAGGCAATCTTGTCGAGCTTGCGCGCCTTGGCCTCGACCCGTGGATCGGTCGTGTAGACCCCATCCACATCGGTGTATATATCGCAACGCTCCGCCCCGAAAGCCGCCGCAAAGGCAACCGCCGTCGTGTCGCTCCCACCGCGACCCAGCGTGGTGATGCGCCCCTCCGGGCTCACCCCCTGAAACCCGGCCACGACCGCCACGCGCATTCCCTCGCTGAACTTGGCTGTGATGTTGCCGGTCGGGATCTCCTGGATCCGTGCCGCCCCATGCGCGCTTGTCGTCTTCAGCGGCACCTGCCAGCCCTGCCAGGACCGCGCGGGCACATCCATCTCCTGCAGGGTCAACGCCATCAAACCCGCCGTGACATTCTCACCCGACGACACAACCGCATCATATTCGCGGGCATCATAGAGCGGTGACGTCTCATTCACCCACCCCACAAGCTCATTGGTCTTGCCGGACATGGCACTCACGATGACGATCACATCATAGCCCTTGGCCACCTCAACGCCCACCCGCTTGGCCGCCCGCCGAATGCGGTCAAGCGTGGCAACGGACGTGCCGCCGAATTTCATCACCAGAACGGGCATCACGGCCTCAATGCAAAGATCCGCCGCCTCTTACGCGCACACATGTAAGGTTGCAACTGCCTCTTCTCTTGCCGCGATCGGACGCCCGACACCATAGGCTCAACCCCCAATCCAAATTCTCCGGGTTTGAAATATCCCGGAGCGCGAGGCAGAGCCTCGCAAACGCGCTTGCGGACGCAAGCGCAAAACGTCATGCGCGCGCGGCAGCGCGCTCCAGTCTTAAGCGAACAATCCGCTAATAGGGATGCGCGCGCCCGTCCCAGGTCTCGAAACAGCCCGTCGTCTCAAGGCTCAGCGCTGCAAATCGCGACACGAGGCCCAACACCGCCTCATCCGTGCTGATCGCCGCCGATGCGCCTCCCATATCCGTCCGGACCCATCCCGGATGATAGATGCCCACGGCTATGCCTTCAGGTTTGAGATCCGTGGCAAGATTGCGCCCCAGGTTCAATGCCGCCGCCTTCGAGGACCGATAGATGTAGCTTCCCCCGGGCGCCCGCGTGTGCGACGCCATCTGCGATGAAATGATCGCCACCTTTGCAGCTCCGCTGGCCCGCAAATTCGGCAACAGCGCCTGAACCGCCAGAAAGACGCCCGTGACATTCACCGCAAAGGTCTGCGCCCACATCTCGGCGTGATATCCGTCCTTCAGCCCCTGCCCCTTGTCCAGATAGATGCCTGCACTGCAGATCAGAAGATCTACCGCCTGATCGCCTATGTGCCGCTGCAAGGCCAAATGATCCTCAGGCCGCGTCACATCCAGATCGACCAGCCCAGGCGCCCCCCGGCCCGTTCCGATCACGGCATTGCCCGCATCCCTGTAGCGCGCAGCAAGTCCGGCACCGATGCCCCGGCTCGCGCCGGTGATCACAACTCTCACGTGGTCAATTCACCTTGTTCTTGGGCATGAAAGGCAGCGGCGCCACAGGCACGCCATCCTCCAAAAGAGCCTTGGCCTCGGCTGGTTTTGCCTCTCCCCAGATCGCACGCTCCGGGCTGTCGCCCAGATGCATTGCGCGCGCCTCCTTGGCAAAGCTGCCCCCGACATAGGTCGCGTTTTCTTCAATATTCTTGCGAAGGGCCGTAAGATCCGCCTCCGGTTTGCTCTGCACAGCCTGCGATGCCTCACCCGAGCGCACCGGCGGCGCCATCACCGCCTTGGTCACCGCGTTGCTGCCGCAAATCGCGCAAGACACATGACCCGCCGCCTGCAACGTCTCGTAGGCTTCAGCCGATTGGAACCAGCTCTCAAAGCTGTGCCCCCTACCGCATTTCAACGCATACCGTATCATCATACACACTCATGCTCGACGCTATCGGAGAGATAACGACCAGTGCATCCAGGTCAATGGCACGTCTGGTCACAGATGACGCGGATCGAAATCCCGCAGGATGCGTGCCAGCTCAGGCTCCGCCACCAGTTTGGCCGCACGTTTGCGCGACACCCATTGGCGTTTGCGCTGCCCGACTTCGGGGAACTTCTTGGCCAGCGATTTCACTTTGAGCGCATAGACCATCACGACACAGGGCATCCCCGCATCAAGACCAGTCTCCTTTACATAAGAATAGATCCCCAGCGGCCGCCCGTCGACACGGCCCACCGCACCGGCTTCCTCCCAGGCCTCCTGGGCAGCCGAACCAGAAGCCGTCTTGCCGTCCATCGGCCAGCCCTTCGGCACAATCCAGCGCCGCCGCGTGCGCGATGTCACCAGAAGGATCTGCAACTTGCTGTGCTCATACCGATAGCACATCGCCGCAAATTGCGTGCGGACATCGGATTTATGCGATCCTCCCAAACGGAGTGGCATCTGACTAAGCATGACCTGTTCACTAACTCGAAATATCTTTATTTTTCGCCAATATAGACCGTTGTTGCCGGAAACACCAGTAATGGAAGGTTAACGCAGGGATTGAGTGCATTATTGCGTCATTCGCGTGACGTTCTCGTGTCGGTATTGCCGCTTGAGATCGCATTGACCTTCGCAGATAGTCAGCACCATGAAAACGCGGTTCCAGATCAAAGGCTTGACGCTTCTCTTTGGCATCTGGTCCGGGATTGCCGCATATGCCGGCGACCGCGTCACAGTCTTTGCCGCCGCCTCGCTACAGGGCGCGCTGGATGAGATCGCAACGGATTGGGACGGCCCCGTCGATCTAAGCTTCGGCGGATCGGGCACCATGGCCCGGCAAGTCTCGCTTGGCGCGCCGGCGGATGTGCTAATCCTTGCCAATCCCAACTGGATGGACTGGCTTGCGGGTCGGGGCATTTTGGATACAGGCCAAAGCATCGATCTTTTGACCAATCGCCTCGTCCTGATTGGGCCAGAAGAGGCCGCGCCGCTGTCAGACCCTAACGCACAAATCCTGAGCAATCGTCTTGAAGATGGGCGCCTCGCCATGGGTCAGCACCGCGCCGTGCCTGCCGGGATCTACGCCAAGGCCTGGCTTAAGAACCTGAATGCCTGGGAAACCCTTTCAGACCGATTGGCCGAGGTCGAAAATGTCCGCCTCGCCCTCGCCCTCGTCGCGCGCCGCGAAACACCGCTTGGCATCGTCTATGCCTCCGACGCGCAAGCCGACCCGGCCGTGACCGTGCTCTACGAGGTTCCCCCAGACATGCATCCCCCAATACTCTATCCGGCAGTAGCACTCACTGACCCCGGTCAGGCTTTCATGGCGCACCTGACATCCGAGACCGCGGCGACAATCTTCAAAACCCACGGGCTGATCCCGTTGCCTGAATGATGCTTGATCCTGGAGGATGGGAGGCTTTGCGCCTTTCGCTCTTCGTAGGTGTTTTCGCCACACTTCTCAGCCTGCCGCTCGCCCTTTGGGTCGCCTGGCTGCTGGCGCGCCGCGATTTCATCGGAAAGGGGCTCCTCAACGCGCTCGTCCACTTGCCGCTTGTCCTGCCTCCTGTCGTTACCGGATACCTTCTGCTCATCGCCTTCGGGCGCAGCGGCCCTGCGGGCCGCTTTCTCGAAGACACGTTCGGGCTGGTCCTCGCCTTCCGCTGGACAGGCGCCGTGCTGGCCGCCATCATCATGGGCTTTCCCCTTATGGTCCGCGCCATGCGCCTGGCGATCGAGGCCGTAGACCCCAAGATCGAGGCCGCCGCAGCAACGCTTGGGGCCCCAGGCTGGGCCGTTTTCAGCACAGTCACACTGCCCCTGATCCTGCCCGGCATCCTTGCGGGCGCGGTCATGGGCTTTGCCAAGGCCATCGGCGAATTCGGCGCCACGATCACCTTCGTCGCCAACATTCCCGGCCAGACCCAGACAATGCCCTCAGCCATCTACACCCTCCTCCAGGTGCCCGGCGGTGAGGCCGAGGCCATCCGTCTGGTCCTCTGGGCCTGTCTTTTGGCGGTCGTCGCGGTTTTGCTGTCCGAATGGCTCGCCCGTCGTGTCGCCGCAAGGATCGCGGGGGGATGAGCCTTTCGGTCCAGATCACGCACCGATTCGGCGGTTTCACTATCGACACGGGCTTCGAGACCGGACCCGGTGTCACCGCCCTTTTTGGTCGATCGGGTGCTGGCAAGACCACCATCGTGAACGCCGTCGCGGGCCTTTTGCGCCCCGACAAGGGCCAAATCATCATCGACGGCGATCTGGTCTTCGACCACCGGACCGGCCGCCATCTGCCGCCACACAAACGCGCGTTGGGCTATGTCTTTCAGGATGCCCGCCTTTTTCCACATCTCACTGTCCTTCAGAACCTGCGCTATGGCGGGCGCTTTGCCAAACGCCCCGCCACCATCAGCGAAGACGGCGTGATCGCCCTTCTGGGCCTCGCACCCCTGCTGGAACGCCACCCCGCCGCCCTCTCAGGCGGAGAAAAACAACGCGCGGCCCTGGGCCGCGCGCTTCTCTCACGTCCCCGGATGCTCCTGATGGACGAACCGCTCGCCGCGCTTGATGCGCCCCGCAAACAGCACATACTGCCCTATCTCGAACGCCTCAAAGCCGAGGCGGGTCTGCCCATCCTTTATGTCAGCCACGCCGTGGACGAAATCGCGCGCCTCGCCGATCAGATGATCCTGCTGAAGGATGGCCGCGTTGCCGCGTCGGGTCCCGTCTTTGACGTTATGGCCGACCCCGCCGCCATCCCGCTTCTGGGCGTGCGCGAGGCCGGTGCCGTCCTGCGCGCCACAGTAACCGACCATGCCTCAGACGGGCTCAGCCGCCTGCAGGTCGGGGCTGGCCCGCTCGAATTGCCCGGTGTAAAAGCCCCCATCGGCACCACCCTGCGCCTGCGCGTTCTGGCGCAGGACGTGATCCTGTCACTTGATCCCCCGCAGGGGCTTTCCGCCGTCAATTCCCTGCCGGTGACCATCACCGGCATTCATCCCGGTGATGGGCCCGGCGCTGCCATCACGCTTGATGCGTCAGGCGAGAGGCTTCTGGCCCGGATTACAGCCCGCACGGTCAAAACAATGGGGCTGCGCACAGGCCTTCAGTGTCACGCCATCATCAAAGCCATGGCCGTGGCCCCGGGCGCTATCGGAGCCGGTCCAGACGCGTTGTGAAATCCTCGATCAGCGCCTGCGGATCACGATCCGCATCAATCGCCAGGCGCCGCAATCCAAATTGCACATGCGCCATTTCCTCATAATACTTGGTATAGGCGTAGTTCGTCGCTGCCCCCGCCGCGGCCCCAAGTATCGGGATCGCCTGTGCGCCCAACTTCTGGCCCAGAACGGTTGCCAGTTTCGGCGCCACGCGCGCCACCAGCGTGTTCATCGCCAGACCGCTCATGCCCAGACGGGCCGAAAGAAAGGCGATATCCGCACCGTCGTCATGCGACAGCGGCCCGGCCGACGCGAAGACCTGCACACAGTCAAACCGCACCGATTCCGCAGTTGGATCAAACCGGTTCTGCACCGCGACCCCTTCGATCACCCGCAAAAGTAGCGTCGTCGTGACCGGCAGTTCCGCCAGCGCCGTGGGCAGACCGCCAAAGCCACCAGCCGCCCCCATCGCCGCGCTGACCGTCCGGTTCAGCCACCCGGCCTGATCGGGCACCGCCTTGCGCGACACAGAAGCCGCGTTCATCGCCTGTATCAGGGCCAGCCGGGTGACCTCGTTCAACCGCTCCGCAACAGGTTTCGGCAGCCCGTCGATCAGACCATCCGCCTGACTGCCCACAAGGTTCAGGATATCCATCCCCAGCCCGCCCGCACTCTTGTAGCGCTTTGCAAGGCTATCCAACTCGGCCTCAAGATCAACCGGTCCCACAAAAATCAAATCATCCATGAGGATCAAAATGAGACGTCGCGCCGCTCATTTCAATGCCCGCATCACCTGTCCTGCAATACGATCCCAGGCACCAGGGACCAGGGACCGCCCCAGAACCCGCTCCGGATTGGTCGGCGGCGGCATCGCCACATCACTCAGTTTTTCAAAGCCGAACCGCCTGTAATAGGGGGCATCGCCCACCAACAGCGCGCGTTCCCAGCCAAGCCCTGCCGCCGCCGCCAGCGTCTCTTCGATCAGAATGGCACCGACCCCCTCGCCCTGCCGTGTCGGATGCACTGCGATCGGGCCCAGCAGCAGGGCCTCGACGGCACCGATCTGCACCGGCCAATAGCGGATTGCTCCGGCCAGAATACCGCCCTCGTCCCGCGCGACCTGACAAAGCGGACCCACCATGGGCACCTCCTCACGCAGCCGGTAGGATGACAGCGCCGTCCGCCCCGGCGCGAAACACAGATCATAGAGCGCCTCGACCTCCCACCAATCCTCCGGCGTTTCGACGTTCAGTTGGAGCATTTGGGCAGGTCAGGATAGTTGCGTCTGGCCTTCGCCCTAACATGCGCCTAAGCCTTGCGCAAACGACCCCGAAGGAAGCCAGATGTTCTACCGCCCCGCCGACGGCCATGGATTGCCGCACAACCCCTTCAACGCCATCGTGACACCCCGACCCATCGGCTGGATCTCGACCCGCGATGCCGACGGTCGGGCGAATCTTGCGCCCTATTCGTTCTTCAACGCTGTGGCCTACGTGCCTCCGCAGGTCATGTTTGCCTCGACCGGGGCCAAACCCGACCAGCGCGGCACCAAGGACAGCGTGACCAACATCGCCGCTACGGGTATTTTCTGCGTGAACATCGTCGAATACGAAGCGCGCGGCGTTATGAATTTAAGCTCTGGAGGGTTTGCCAGAGATGTCGATGAATTCACCGAAGCAGGCCTGACAGCGGCCAAATGCGAAACCATCGACTGCCCCAGGGTCGCAGGCGTGCCTGCCTCGCTTGAATGCAAGCTCACCAAGATCGTGGAACTACCTGGCGCGGCAAACCGCGTCGTTTTCGGAGAAGTCACAGGGGTGCATATCCGCGACAATTGCCTGCGCGATGGGCGTTTTGACGTAACGACCTTTCAGCCTCTTGCCCGGCTGGGGTATCGGGACTATGCCCGCATCACAGAGCTGTTCGAACTCAAGCGCCCAGATGAGTGAACCCAGCCGACCGCTGATCACATGAAATCCGCTACCGGCTCCCGGTCGGGCGCGGCAACCTCCAGCGCGTCGCTCAGCGTGAAGGTCTTGCTGAAAAGCGCGCGGCCCACAATCGCCCCATCCACGCCCGGAATGTATTTCAGCCGTGCAATATCGTCGAGGCTGCGCACCACCCCGCTTGCGATCACCGGGGCCGAGGCCTTGGTCGCGAGACCCGAAATAACCCCCATCTGCGCATCGTAGTCATCGATATCGCTGTCGATATCCGTGATCATGACTGCCGCCAAAGGCGTATCGGCAAAGGCCCGAAGGAACGTCTCGGGGGACAGGGCCGAAGCATTCCGCCAACCGTTGAGCATCACCTGTCCTTTCCAGACCGCCACCGAAAGGACGATCTGATCGGGATAGCGTTTGGCCAGGGCTTTGACGCCGTCGGGATCTTGCGCCGCCCAAGTGCCGATCACCACCCGGCCTACGCCCTTATCGATCCACTGTGCCACGCCATCCGCCGTCCGAAAACCACCACCCAGCTGCACCGGAATCTGTGCCGCCAAAATGATCTCTTGGACCAGATCCGCATTGTCGTTGCGCCCGTCGACCCCGTCGAAATCTGTCAGATGCATCCAAGACGCGCCCGTCCCGGCCCAATCGCGCACGATCTCCAAAGGGTCAACATGCCAAATCGAAGGCTGGTCCATATTGCCCCGCGACAGCGTCACACAGCGACCGCCCAGCAATTCGAGTGTCGGATAGATCATCATGACAAACGCCTCCAGTCGATTTCAGTGATGCCCTTTAGCATAGCGCGATATGCGCCCTGTCCAAGGTTCAGCCTAGACCGCGCCGCTGTGGCGGCGACTTCCGCAAGAGCAAATCAACATCCTCGCGCGCACCCATCTTCACATAGCCCAGCGCATCCGCGAGCCGATGCGAAGGCCCGTTCTCGGGCGTGATCTGACAGACCAGCGGCCCCGTGATCACCCGGTCAAACCAGTCATGTGCCGCAAAGGCCGCCTCGCGCCCGAAACCGTTGCCGTGGGTTTCCGGCGCCAGCACCCAACCCGCTTCTGGATGCGCATCAAAATCCGGTCCATACCCCCGCGCTCCGTAGAAAAAGCCGGTCTGCCCGATCACACGCTTGGAAACATGATCCTCAATGGCCCATTGCCCGAACCCGGTGATCTGCCAATGCCCGGCAATCTTGAGGAACGCGTTCCAGCTTTCATCGCGACTGCGCCTCTGACCCCCTATATGCACCACGACCTGCTCGTCCGACCAGATCTCCGCATAGCGGTCAAAATCCTGCGCCCGAAGGCCGCGCAGGGTCAATCTCTGCGTATTGATCGTTGGAGTAACGCGATTCATTTCCCGCTCGTTTTCTCCCCATCCGCGTTCTGCACATGGGCTCTTTTCTATCGCAAGGCAGGAAAATCGGCGCAAAAAGAAAGCGGCGCTTTCCCGCTTGGAAAAACGCCGCCCTCAGAATAACCTGGCGATTACGAGGCTTTCTGGATGAAGCCCACAGCATCGCCAAATGTCTGAATGGTTTCCGCCGCATCATCGGGGATTTCGATGCCGAACTCTTCTTCGAAGGCCATCACAAGCTCTACGGTGTCCAGGCTGTCTGCGCCCAGGTCATCAATGAACGAAGCGTTCTCGGTCACCTTGTCCTCTTCGACACCCAGGTGTTCCACAACGATCTTTTTCACACGATCGGCGATGTCGCTCATGTCTCAGTCCTCATTCGATACGGCGCTTGTAAAGGGCCTTGAAGTTTTGCCTCCGGGGCGGCCCCGAACAGCGTAGGTCTTGCCCCTTCGGGCGGTGAACCCCAGGCGTCTCCCCGGGAAAATCTGCGCCGCCTATAGCATATGCGCCAAAGATGGCAAGGCGTTGCGCGCGCGCCCTACAACATGGCCATACCGCCATTGACGTGCAAGGTCGTGCCCGTGACATAGGCCGCCTCAGCGCTTGCCAGATACAGCACAGCCGCTGCGATTTCATGCGGCTCACCCATACGCGCGGCAGGAATTTGTCCCATGATTCCAGTCTTTTGATCGTCCGTCAGCTTGTCCGTCATCGCCGTCGCGATAAAGCCTGGCGCCACCGCATTGGCCGTGATCCCGCGGCTTGCCACCTCATAGGCAATGGACTTCGTCATACCCACCATCCCCGCCTTCGAGGCCGCGTAGTTCGCCTGACCGGGATTGCCCGTCGACCCCACGATCGAGCTGACATTGACGATGCGCCCCCAGCGCGCCTTCATCATGCCTCGGATGACACCCTTGCAAAGTTTCATCGTCGCGGTGAGGTTCACGTCGATCACGCTTCGCCATTCCTCATCCGACATCCGCATGAAGATCTGGTCCCGGGTGATCCCCGCATTGTTAACCAGAATATCGACGCTGCCCATCGCCTCTGCTGCCTGCCCCGGCAGTGCCTCGACCAAGGCCATGTCGCTTAGATTGCAGGGGAGCACATGTGCACGTTCGCCCAACTCGCCTGCCAGCACCTCAAGCGGGCCGGTGCGCGTGCCGCTCAGACCGACGTTTGCCCCTGCATCATGCAAGCACCGCGCGATCTCGGCCCCGATCCCGCCCGAGGCGCCCGTGACAAGCGCGTTCTTTCCCGTCAGATCAAACATCTTTTATCCTTCCAGCGCCTTTGCAATATCATCCGGCGTGCCAATGGCCCGCGCAGCGAGGCTTCGGTCGATGCGCCGCGCCATGCCCGAAAGCGCCTTGCCCGCCCCGATCTCCCAGATTTCGGTCACCCCCTTGCTGGCCATCCAGGCCACGCTTTCCCGCCAGCGCACCGATCCTGTGACCTGATCCACCAGACAATTGCGGATCTGCGCCGTGCTCGTGCAGGCCTCCGCATGAATATTGGGCACGATCGGCACTTTGGGTGCCTCGACATCCACATCGCTCAACGCCTCGGCCATCACGCCCGCCGCGGGCTCCATCAGGGAACAATGAAAAGGCGCAGATACCGGCAGCATCACCGCACGTTTTGCCCCCCTTTCCTTGGCCATCTCCACCGCACGCTCCACGGCCTCCTTATGGCCCGAGACGACGACCTGCCCTGGATCGTTGTCATTGGCCGCTGCACAGACCTGCCCTTGCGCGGACATCTCTGCCACTTCGGTCACCGTGTCGAAGTCCAGGCCCAGCAGGGCCGCCATTGCGCCTACACCCACAGGCACGGCCTCCTGCATCGCCTTGCCGCGCGTTCGCAGCAGCCGCGCCGTATCAGAAAGCGACAGCGCCCGTGCCGCCGCGAGCGCCGAATACTCACCCAGCGAATGCCCGGCCACATAGGCGGCCTTCGTTACCGGCAGACCCTCCGCATCCATTGCGCGGATCACGGCCATCGACATCGCCATGAGCGCAGGTTGCGCATTCTGCGTCAGGGTCAGCGTCTCGGCGTCACCCTCCCAGATCAGCCCGCTTAAGTCTTCGCCCAGCGCCTCGTCGACCTCGTCAAAGACCGCGCGGGCCGCAGGATAGGCATCGGCCAGATCCTGGCCCATGCCGACGGTCTGTGCGCCCTGGCCCGGAAAAACGAATGCAATGCTCATGCCCCCTCCCCGTTTTGTTATCTTTACAACGGTCTAAAGGGCCGATGCAGGGGCGACAAGTCATCTTGGCCACACTTGGCGTTGCACGCGTCATGTGCGGGAATTCGCATTTGCTTTCCGGCGAGCGCGCCGCAACATATTCCCCAAGCCCATCAGAGGAGAGATCCGATGACATTAGCCAACACAGAAAGCCGCTATGGAAGCGTGACCAAGACCTTCCACTGGCTCACCGCGCTCCTGATCCTGACCGTGATCCCGCTGGGCATCATCGCCAACGGCCTGCCTTATGAAACGTCAGAGCAACTGGCCCAGAAGGCCTGGCTTTTCTCGCTGCACAAAACCGTCGGTGTCACCATCTTCTTTGTGGCTCTTGCCCGTATCCTCTGGGCTATCACACAACCCAAACCTGGCCTTCTGCATCCGGATCGGCGTCTGGAAAGCTGGGCCGCCGAAACCGTGCATTGGCTGCTTTACGGCTCGCTGCTCCTCGTGCCGCTTTCGGGCTGGATCCAACATTCCGCCACGACGGGCTTTGCGCCCATCTGGTGGCCCTTCGGACAATACCTGCCCTTTGTGCCCAAGGATGAAGGCCTCGCCAACCTTTTTGCGGGCCTGCACATGGTCCTCGAACGCGTGCTCGTGATCGCGCTCGTCCTGCACATCGCGGGCGCGCTCAAGCACCACTTTGTTGACAAGGATACGACCCTCAAACGCATGTGGTTCGGCTGGGCGAACGTCCCCGAAACCTTCGCCGACCACAAGATGACCGTCCCGTTCGTCTCTGCCCTTGCGGCCTGGGCCGTCGCCATCTTCATCGGCAGTTCGCTGGGCATGTATAACAAGACCTCCGGCGCCGTCGAGGCCGCCCAATTGCAAGAGGTTCAGTCTGACTGGCAGGTCCAGGACGGCACCCTTGGCCTGACCATCAGCCAGCTTGGATCCGCGGTCGAGGGCAGCTTTGCCGACTGGACTGCGGCCATTACCTTCGACGAAACAATTCAAACCGGCCCCGCCGGCAAGGTTGAGGTCACCGTCTCTATCGGCTCGCTCACGCTGGGTGCGGTCACGAATGACGCCCTTGGTGCGGACTATTTCAACGCCGAGGCCTTCCCCACAGCGACCTTCACCGCCGACATCGAGGCGCTTGAAGCAGGCTATGTCGCCAGTGGCACGCTCACCATCAAGGAAGATACCATGCCCGTTGATCTGCCCTTTGACCTGACCGTCGAAGACGGCCTTGCATCAATGAACGGCACGCTCACACTCGACCGCCGCGATTTCAACATCGGCAACAGCCAGACCGACGAAGGCTCGCTCGGCTTCGGCGTTGATGTGGGCGTGAACCTGACCGCCCGACGGCCGGAATAAGGACGCGACGCACTTCATACATAACGCATTCGCATAACGATGATGGCAGCCCCCTTCGTGAGGAGGGCACGGCGCTGGCCGGCCTTTCAGCCGGACCAAAAAGCCGTCGCACCGCGTCTCAGATCTTCCGCCCGACACGTCAGGCACAAAAAAGCCACCGGATCACTCCGACGGCCTCAATATGAGTGGTGGCCCGCCTATTCGGCTTTCATCGCTTCCAGCGAAATCCGCACTTCAACTTCGTCACTGACCGCTGGTGCAAAAGCACCCAACCCAAAGTCAGAGCGTTTCAGCGTCGTGGTCGCGTCAAAACCGGCCCATTCCCGGCCCTGGTTTTCACCGAAGGGAAATTCTCCGGCCTGGTTCAGCCGCGTCTCAAGAACGACCGATTGGGTGATGTCGTTCATCGTCAGATCGCCGGTGATCTGAGCGGTCTCGTCCCCTGTCACCTCAATGCCTGTGGACGTGAAGGTAATCAGATCGCCCTCTTCCGCCGCGAAGAAGTCCGCCGACATGAAGTGCGCCTCGCGCTGTTCCCAGCCGGTAAACATCGACATCGTCGGCATTGACACATTCACGCTCGAACTGGCGGGATCTTCCTTGTCGAACATGATCTCGCCCTCAAAGCCCGAGAACATGCCAAACGTCGTGGAATAACCAAGGTGATTGTAATTGAAGACCACCTGACTGTGGCTGGCATCCAGCACATAGCGGTCCGCCGCGAAAGCAACGCTCGCGGTGGTGGTCAGGGCAGCAGCAAGAAGAAGCGATTTCATTGGGGTAGCTCCGAGGATTGTTGGTTTCCGCTGCATAAAATGTCGCAGGTGTGCCCCAAGACAATCCCGCAGAGTTCAACAATTGGTGCGCGGGACTGAACAGGCGGAATATCACCATCGAAACCACTTGTCCGACCCGCTCCAGTATCTTGGCAATCCCGGCCCGCACCATCCCCACGGCGCCTATGCGCGAGATATGGGTCGCGTGCTGTCCTTCAGCCTGCCAAGAAAACACACTACCAGAAGGAGGCCCGGGGGCTTCAAACGGCGACTACGCTCATCATCTTCCTGTTTCCGATTGCCTACAGCCCCGGCTCCGGAAATCTGTTCTTTGCGGCCAACGGCGCGCGGTTCGGATTTCGCCCGGCACTTCCTGCAAATGCGGGCTATCACTTACCCACCTGGATTGTCACAGCCGCAATCGGGTTCGGGGTTCTTACTGCGATCGAAAGGTTCCCGCACTTTTTCACCGCATTGAAGATCGCAGGGTCGCTTTATGTGATTTGGCTGGCCTGGAAGACGATCCGCGCGGGCATGCTGAAAGGGTCTGAAGATGCAAAACCCGCCAGCTTCACCGATGGCGCCCTGCTGCTTGTCCTGAACCCCAAGGCCTACATCATCATCGCCCTGATGTTCACGCAATTCCTAAGCCCGTCACCGGGCGGCGAAGTCGCATCCGTGCTTCTGATCACGACGGTCTTTACCATGAGCAAACTCTTCGCCTTCTCGATCTGGGCCCTGGCTAGGCAATTAGATCGTCAGCCATTTCTGCGCCACTGACAGCTCAAGAAAGCTCAATATGGTGTTCGGCGGCACATTGGCGGCCGTCGCCTTTTGGATGCTTTTGTCATAGGCCGGCCAATTTGCGCCTGACTACTTTGTCAAGTGATCACGGCGGTTCAGCACTCACCCGCCGCGGCCAGTGCGTCGGCCAGATCGCGCGAAGTCTGAACATCTTCCAGACCGATATCAGCGATGAAGGCACCCGAGGCGTCCCAGATACGGATGACCGTGCCATCGCGATGCACCGATCCCAGATCCTCAAAAGCGCAGCGCCGCAGCACCTTGGCCTGCTTGCCCTGATACCGCATCACGCGGATCTCGCCCGCTTCGGAATCGATCTCGATCTCACGCCGGGTCGGCGTGAAACCAGACTGGACGAGACCCAGACCGATAAAGCCTAGGATCATCGACAAAACCACCTTGGTCCCGATCACCTCTGCTGCCCAGGTCGCCCCGGGGGCCAGCCAGAGGGCGAAGGCCGCAGCAAAAAGCGCGCCGCCAACGAAGATCTGAGCCCGCTTTGCCAGACCCTGCATCGTTTCAGAAGGGTCGGGAAAGTTGGACATTTGCTGCGACTTGTTGAAATTATCCGTCATCATGGACATGCGGAAAACCCTATCACTCGTTATCCTTGTGCTCAGATAATCCACAGAAGCAGGCAGGAATGGGGCGGCCCAGCGGCGCATGCAGGGTGATGTCGCGGAGATGTCGGGGCAGCAAATCCACGGCAAGGCGCTCTGAAAGCCTCTTGCACCAGCCCATGATACGTGTATGTAGGCGCGTCCCTGCAACGTCGTTTTCCGCGCAGTCTCTCGTGACCGGGCCGCAGGGATCCATGGCTCCGGTCTTTGAAATGCGCCTTGATAGAAATGAAGTGGAGCCCACATGCCGCTATACGAGCATGTAATGATCGCCCGTCAGGACTTGTCGAACACACAAGCCGAGGGTCTCATCGAACATTTTGGCACGGTCCTGTCCGACAATGGCGGCAGCCTCGTTGATCACGAATACTGGGGCGTCAAGACAATGGCCTACAAGATCAACAAGAACCGCAAGGGCCATTACGCCTTCTTGCGTTCGGACGCCCCGGCCCCTGCCGTGCAGGAAATGGAACGCCTGATGCGCCTGCATGACGACGTGATGCGCGTGCTGACCATCAAGGTCGATCAACACGTAGAAGGCCCGTCCATCCAGATGCAGAAACGTGACGAACGCGACAGCCGTCGCGAACGCCGCTAAAGGAAGAGGAGCTAACCCATGGCCGCAAAACCATTTTTCCGCCGCCGCAAGGTCTGCCCCTTCTCGGGCGACAACGCACCTAAGATCGACTACAAGGACACACGCCTGCTGCAGCGCTATATCTCAGAGCGCGGCAAGATCGTGCCCAGCCGCATCACCGCCGTCTCGGCGAAAAAGCAGCGTGAACTGGCCGGCGCCATCAAACGTGCCCGCTTTCTCGCCCTGCTGCCCTACGCCGTCAAATAAGGAGCAAGCACATGCAAGTCATCCTTCTCGAACGCGTGGCCAAGCTCGGTCAGATGGGCGATGTTGTCGACGTCAAGCCCGGCTATGCCCGCAATTATCTGCTGCTGCAGAAAAAGGCGCTTGTGGCATCCGCAGCCAACATTGCTGATTTTGAATCACAGAAAGCCCAGCTTGAGGCCCGCAACCTGGAGACCAGGAAAGAGGCCGAAGCGCTTGGTGCAAAGCTGGACGGCCAGCAATTCATCGTGATTCGTCAGGCCTCCGACGGTGGCAACCTTTACGGCTCCGTCACACCCCGTGACGCCGCCGATGTCGCGACCGAGGAAGGCTTCAGCGTCGACCGTAAGCAGATCGTCATCCCTCGGCCCATCAAGGAACTTGGCCTGCATGACGTGCATGTCACGCTCCACCCCGAAGTGGACGTTGTCATCAAGCTGAACGTCGCCCGCTCGCCCGAAGAAGCGGAACTGCAAGCCTCCGGCAAGTCCATCCAGGAACTCGCCGCTGAGGAAGAAGCCGCCGCAGAATTCGAAATCCAGGAACTTTTCGACGACATCGGCGCTGCCGCTTCCGAAGACGAGGACCTCGCCGAGGCCGCAGGTGTCGAAACACCCGAAACCGACGGCACCGACGAAGAACAGCCTACAACCTGATTTTCGAGCAGACCAAAAGAAAAGCCGCGCCCCCGGGTGCGGCTTTTGTCTGTAGATGACAGCAATGCGCCCAAGGCAGTCATTGCGATTTTGTGCTCCGAGCGCACACAGCGAACAAATCGCTGCACATGCTCAATTGATGACGCTGCGTAGCGGCGAAGAAATCTGCCATTCATCGATGATGCAGCCAAGATTTGAACGACAAGGATAGAGTCGCGGACGAAGCGCCATTTGGCAGCATTTGCGCCAGTGGAGGCTTCCACAACGTCAAGTAAGAATGACATTAGCGTAGCTCGACTTACCATGCGTGGTCATGGAGCCGAAGCGAAGTCCACTACCTTACCTTGTCGCCATATCGTTTATGTGGGGAAGCGCTTACCTTTTCCTGAAGATTTCGAGTGCCGAAATACCGCCGCTCATACTCGCCGCTCTGCGTGCTGGTGTCGCCATCCCTGTGCTCGCCGTGGTCTGTATTGCGCTGCGGCAGTTTGCGATAGGTCGGCTCGTGTTGCGAGATATGCTTGTCATCGGAACTCTAAACGGCTGGCTTCCCAATTGCCTCGCCGCGTTCGCGATAACGTCGATTTCCAGCGCGGAAGCCGGGGTTCTGCAAGCGACCACCCCAATCATTACCGGATTGCTTGCCGCCGCGCTCCTGCCTGACGAAAGCCTGTCGGTCAAAACCCTCGTTTGTCTTGTCGGCGGGTTCTTGGGCGTAATTCTTGTTGTTGCATCTTCTACCAACGGGGAAACGACGGGAACCTTCTTCGGTTATCTCCTGATGATTGGTGTCGCTTTCAGCTTCGGAGCTGGGGCTGTCTATGCGCGGTGGGCAAAACCAAAGGCGCCTGCCTTGATCGCTTCAGGCCAGTTGGTTGTTGCCGCTTGCGTGGCTCTGTTTGCAAGCTTCCTTGCTGGTGAACCCTGGCAGCTCGATTGGAGCAATGACCTCGTCTTTGCGGTGACCATGCTCGGCGCTTTCAGCACCGCTCTTCCTGCCGTCCTCTTCCTGGTGGTCATTTCGCGCTACAAAGCAGTGAAAGTCGGCGCGGCCTCCTTCCTTCAACCCATCTGGGCAATTGCCCTCGGTTCTCTCTTTCTTTCGGAGCGGATATCCAGCCTGCAGCTCCTAGGGTCATTGATTATCGTCTTTTCTGTGCTTCTTATCACAGCACAGTTCCGCAGCATGCGTGAAACGCGCCCTAAGGATCAGACTTAAATACCCGGCAGAGGCGAACTGCGAAGCAGAACTGGGCTTTCGCTCCACCAAAGCAATTTCGTGATTTGGCTTCAAGCCGACCTTGCCGCTTCTTCCGCCGCAGTGCGACACAGCGCAATCTAGTGAGCCCCAGGCAAGGGTCGGCTATCCCAGACGGAGCAGAAATCCTGCGGAGAAATAGGATCCATGCTTTTGCTTTTCAAAGAGATCTAATGTCGATTAGGGGCCGAGCTTGTTGATCTCTTCAAACTGCGCCGTGTTTCGCATTCGGTCCAACCAGCGCTGTCGCTTAAGCACCGATTTATCATCTCTATTGCAGCTAAGGTCTGGGGTGAGAGCCGAAGATTGGCCTCGCAGCATCGCCGCAAGTCCGCTCCGAGCCCTCCACTGTCACCTTGATCTCGTGCTGCGAGCGCATGCAGGACTGAAATCGCAGCGCGGGCAAAATAACTGTCCCGCCGCGCAGCAGCGGGAAACCTAGCCATTCCTACGCCGCGCAGCGTCAATCGGCTATGCGCCTGAGATTGAGCCAAATTTGACCGGGTGTGTGACGCGTACGAGGGAGCGCTGATCCTGCTTTCCGACGCGGACCCAAGACTTAGCGTTGCGACACTGTGCTTATCCCTCCAACGGCATGTAGATATCGGTCAACAATTCCGCAGGGACCGTGTCGCTCGGGTCATTCAGATAATGCTCGTAGGATGGTGCATCACGCAAGGATTCTTGGCTGGATGAGAGCCAGGGGCCATAGAGATATCGGTAAGCTTCGCCAAGACCAGCATAGGCTCCCTTGAAGTGCAGGATAGCATATCGACCTCCTTCCAGCCTAATCTCCTCAAGGCCGTCCGGGATTCCGTCGCCGTTCCACAACACCCCGGCATGGCTGCGCAAATCCTCAGGTGGTGTCACATCGGGGTCGTCGTAGTAAACACCCGCCATGCCCAATGTCTGCGGCCAGTGCCCGCCGGTGGACATGATGGTGGCAATCTTTTGATAAGCCACGCTGCCTTGTGCATAATCTCCGCGATGAGATAAGGCCGCCAAGCGCTTGTCGGGCGCTGTCTGAACATCGACGTTGAACATGGTAGAAACTCCTTTTGGGTTAGGACGAGGTGCGGTGCCAGACAAACCTGAAGCACGGAAGGCATTCGGCGTTTGTCCATAGGCTTCCTTGAAAGCGCGGGCGAAGCTACGGTCGTTGGGATAGCCGACATGCGCCGCAATCTTGGGAACTGGCAGATCAGTGCGCAGAAGCAACATGGTCGCTTTGTGCATGCGCACTGACCTTATGATCTGCGCGGGTGATGCTCCCATGATCGCAGTAAAAACTCTGTGCCAATGGAACCGAGACATGGCAGCGACATCGGCAAGTTGATCCAGCGAAAGATCATCTGCGGCATGGTCATGTATATAGTCTATGACCCTTAAGATGCGGTCTATATGAGGGTGTGGTTTAGGTGCTTCGTCTGTCATGGGTGGACGTTAGCAGCCCCGCAATGCACAAATCTTGCTGAGTTAGAGGATCAGGACAGTCTCTGCTCCAAAATTTGCATCGCAGCCCAGTGAAGTGTTGGTACGAAGGGCCGCATTGCAGCACTCTTTTTGTGGGATAAATGTCTGGTTTTAGGCCGTCCTCGGCGAAGGAAACTGGCGTTAGTGCTTGTACGCTGCACGAATGTCAGCTTTGTTCCTATTCCGCATGAGCCGGGTCGTTTGACGGGATTGTGGCAAGCAAGGGGATTTGTTGCACAAATGGTGTGAGGGATTCATGTCATGAATCCAATATGATATT
>CALCOY010000033.1 GCA_937897325.1 uncultured Shimia sp. | reverse complement strand
GACCTGCTCGCCTGATGCCAATCCTGCTCATCGCTTTGGGGCTGGGTGTGTTGGCCTAAAGACCGGACCATCGCTAGCGCATCCGCTGGATGGCCAGGCGCAGCTCCGTATCGACATCCGCGCTCATCTCAAGATCCCGCCGCAGAACGCGATCAAAGCTGAAACAGTCTGCATCTGACACATCGTCCTGCGCGAGAGGCGCGCCTGACCGAAACCGGCAAAGAACGGCGACCAGCAAAAAATGGTGCGCGATGCCGTCATCCTCGCCTTTGACGATCACGTCGATATTGGTGAGGTACTCCAAAGGCTCCGCGATCATGGTTGTTTCCCCGTGCAATTCTCGCGCAGCGGCCTCAAGACCTGTTTCACCAAGATCGACGTGACCGCCTGGAAACCCCAAAGCCCGCGATCAGGCGCATTTCTGCGCAGGACGAGCAGTAGTTGTCCTTGGCGGGGCACCACGGCCAATGCAGCAAGTTTCGGACGTTTGGTCATAGTGCACGCTTTCTCCAAAGTGTCGCTTCCTTCCCGAGCCCCCAAGGTTCACGCCGGTGCAATCCGCACGCCCGACCCCCGGGGCTCGGCAGTAATTCTCTCATTCTCAGCATCTCTCTGCTGACAAGACCCGCCCGAAGTCCAGCGCGTCAAAGCCAGCCTTCTCGTAGGCTAGTCTTCCAGTTGGTCGGACAATGATGCCCGGCCATGTGTATCGCACTGTTTTGGGGGCCGTGGCGACGTCACTCTAGAATGGAGAATTGCAATGTTAAACGCGACCAACGGCATCTCGGGAACCGAGGCCGAAGACACGCTGAATGGCACCGATGATGGTGACTTTATCCGAGGGCTCGCAGGCGCCGACACGATCACGGCAGGCCTTGGTAACGATGTCATCTTTGGCGGCGAAGGGGTCGACCGGGTCGACGGCGGCGCAGGGAATGATCTGCTCTGGGACCCCAATGGCGAAGACGTGCTTCTGGGTGGGTCTGGCGATGACATCATGATCGGTGGATCGACGGCCTTTGCAGGGGATGGCGATGATCTGATCATCTCGACCAGCACCGCCGGGGGACCCGTCGATGTCTTCGGGGGCAGCGGGGCCGATACGATGATCGGCTCTGATCAGGGTGTAGAGATTTATCGCTACAACTTGTTCGCACCCGACAGCACCCCCGACACCCCGGATACCATCCTGAACTTCCAGCGCGGTCAGGACAGCTTTCAGTTCGGTGAGTTGATCGCGCGCGTCGACTTCCTCGGCGATGCGGCCTTCTCCGGAAATGCAAACCCCAATCTCGGGATCGAGGCGCGCTTTGCCGACGGGCGCCTGGAATTCGACGAGGATTCCGACGCCGTGGACGACAAGGTCATCATACTCGAAGGCATCCAGAGCGTGACCGAAGCAGAACTCTTCGGTTTCGCCTGATCGCGAAACAGAACAGACCACCGCGATCAACCCCGAAACTCCAGAGGCGCGCAAGTCTGCGCGCCTCACCCCAAAGCCGCGCACGCTTGCCAATTGTGGGTGCAGCATCCCGGCGAACTTCTACCAGACAGCCCGCAGGAAGACGCCCCATGTTGCGCTGCAGCATGTTCCCCATGCTTTGCTGCATCAGCAAAAAGGTGCTCTCCCCACGTCCGTACATGAAAGCGACATCACCCTAAGTGGTGCCCAGGCCGTCGAAACGGCCGATGAACTCTCGACCATTGCATTCAGCTTTATATCAATAGAGGCGCTTTCTGCCGGGCCCCATTTCGACCTTTTTACCGTGCTGGCTGACGGCCCCATAGCTCCCCCGAAGCACTGGCCGAACCGACGGACGTGCCAGTGAACCGGATCGCCATGTTGACCATCAAGCTCGCCATCATCTGCATTCTCACCCGGACCGATGGACACCAATTGCAGAACGCTCCGACTGCCGAGTATCTTCTGCCGCGCCGGTCGAAATACAACTTCGGTGACTATCTGCGCTATTAGATCAGCCAGCAAGTACGCCCGTTTCTTTCCGAACTGAACGCTGTGATGAGCGGAGACCTCTCCGGTGACGCTATTGCGTCTTACCTGCACCGTATTGCCGACGAATAGCAGACCTGCGTCTATTTCGAAAACCGGCACGCAGGCTCACTTGGCCCTGGACGCACCCTGGCGCGGCCGGTGAACCTGACAGCACAATCCCGGCAACGAGGTGGAGGTGGTGTGGCCAGCCAAGCAGAACACGGTCCCGATGTCATACTTGCTTAGCGGCGTGCCAGGCGCTGCGGTTGAGACCTTGATCGACAATCCGTGCCAAGCACTTGCGCCCGGCGACAAGCTCTTTGTCCATGACTTAAGGTTCGAATGAAACCGGTCCCGTCCCGCCCCTGCGGCCTTGTGGCAACTCTAGCTTATGGCGTCCACACTTGGTGCGTGATCTTTGTCAGTCGGCTGGCTGATCGACATGGGACGCGAGATCGGCTCCGGCACTGGAGAAGCGCAAAGCCTGATCCCGGCCATGACGGAGCCGTTCGTCCTTGAAAATCGGCGTGAGCAGAACCAAGATGACCTTTCGCCTGCACGACGAAGTCCTCCAAGAAACCCAGCAGGGCGCCATGGTCATCCGAACGAGGCCGATTGCCTCGTACCCTCCAGAAATGCGACTTGGACGCTGCAAGAACTGAAGGCCATCTGCCTCGACAGCTTGCTGCTTGGGATCATGCGCCGCGCCCCCTCGGCTGAACTGCATCGGATCTCCCGCGGGACACAGGACAAAGATATCGTTTCGTTTTTGTCCCTCCAACATGCTAGGCTCTCGCGATCTTTGGGGTTCACATAACATGTCCGTTTTTCGAACAACCCTCTGCGCAATCGCCCTGCTTAGCCCTGTCATGGCGTCTGGCGATTGCACCGAAGACGCCATGCTGGTGTTTGACGCCTCAGGCTCAATGGCCGAGATGGGCTATAACGGCCTCGACATTCCCCGGATCTTCGAAGCGCGCGAGGCCCTGGAAAGGGTGTTGCCCGATGTCACGCCGATCCGACGCGTTGGACTTGTGGTGTACGGCCCGGGCACCGCCGAGGCCTGCAGCAATGTCGACCTACGCCTGCCCCCGACCCCGAATGCCGCCGGACCGATCCTGTCCGAAGTTCGAACGATAGAACCAAACGGCAACACGGCGCTGACACAAGCTGTCGAGGAGGCCGCCGAAGCCCTCATGTATCGAGACCAACCTGGAACGGTCGTGCTGGTGACGGATGGCAAGGAAACCTGCGGCGGGGCCACCTGCATGGTCGCCGCGAACCTTGCTGCGGCGGGCAAGTCGCTGACCGTGCATGTCATCGGCTTTCGCGTCCGCGGGGATTTTTTTGGCTGGGAAGGTGCGGACGCCAACCCGGACCCCGAGGTCGAGATCAGCGCCGCGCGCTGCCTTGCCGATAAGAATGGCGGTCTCTACGTCCCGGCCGAGACCACACAAGAGCTGGTCGATGCGCTTAACAAGACGCTGGGCTGCCCCGTCTACGGCCGCCTCGAAGACACGAAAGATCTGCGTCCCTCCTGACTTGTCCCTGCTTTGACGCTTCTTCACGAAGAGCGCCGGGCGCTGCATTGACAATGCGGACGAAGACATCGGAACCGACGTTCCACAACCAGCGATTTGTCCTTGCTTTGTAAGGTTAGACCCCGGTTCGACCGGAACCCGGACAAATACGCCATTGGTCGCTACGCGCGGTCCTCAGAAAACTTTGAACGTCATCGTCGTCAGGGACCGTTCAATCCCCTCGATATCCAACAAATGGTCGTTGATGTATTTGCCGACATCTTCCTCATTCGGGATATAGATCTTCATCAACAGATCGTAGTCGCCGCTGGTCGAGTAAAGCTCTGAATGGATTTCACGCAAGGCGATCTCTTCCGCCACCTTGTAAGTCTTGCCGGGCGTGCAGCGGATCTGGATGAAGACGCAAGTGCTCATGAAGGTATGCTCCATCGAAGGGTCATGTCGCTAGCTGACACATCGCGCCCGGGCTTGGCAAGGACGGCGCCGGATGCCAATAGAAGGTCACCAGACAAGGGACGATCAAATGCGCACGGCCAGCCTGACCCGCAGCACCACGGAAACCGATATCAACGTTGAGATTAATCTCGACGGCACAGGAACTTACGACAACAAGACAGGTGTCGGGTTTTTTGATCACATGCTGGATCAATTGGCCCGCCACGCCCTGATCGACATGAAGATCCGCACTAAGGGTGACCTGCATATCGACGATCACCACTCGGTCGAGGACACTGGCATTGCACTCGGCCAAGCCCTGACGCAAGCCCTTAACGACAAGCGTGGCATCCGGCGTTACGGTGCCTGCCTGCTGCCCATGGATGACGCGCTTGTGCGTACCGCGCTTGATCTTTCGGGGCGGCCATTCCTTGTGTGGAATGTGGATTTGCCAACACCGAAGATCGGCACGTTCGACACCGAACTCGTGCGCGAGTTCTTCCAGGCCTTCAGCACCCACGGCGGCATCACGCTGCACGTGGATCAGTTGCATGGCATCAACAGCCACCACATAGCCGAGGCCACGTTCAAATCCGTCGCACGTGCACTGCGCGAGGCAGTTGAGGTGGATCCACGAAAGGCGGATGCCATCCCCTCAACCAAGGGCACGCTATGAGCCTGACGGCTATCATCGACTACGAAAGCGGCAACCTGCATTCGGCAGAAAAAGCTTTTCAACGCATGGCGTTAGAAGGCGATCTTGGCACAGTATTGGTCACCTCGGATGCTGATATCGTGGCCAAGGCAGACCGCGTAGTGCTGCCAGGCGATGGGGCGTTTCCCGCCTGCATGCGGGCGCTCAAAGGCACTGGTGGGCTTTTCGACGCACTCATCGAAACGGTCGAGGTCAAGGCCCGCCCCTTCTTGGGCATCTGCGTCGGCATGCAACTGATGGCAACCCGGGGGCGCGAATACGAAGACACCGAGGGTCTTGACTGGGTTGAAGGCGAAGTCACGCGGATCATGCCTGAGGATCCCGCGCTGAAAGTGCCGCATATGGGCTGGAACGACCTGATCTTCGACGCCCCCCACCCTGTCTTCGACGGCCTAAGCACGGGTGACCACACGTATTTTGTCCACTCCTACCATTTCAATGTAAGTCGCGCCGACAACCGTTTGGCGCATGTGAACTATGCCGGTGATGTCACCGCCGTCGTGGGCCGGGACACCATGTTGGGCTTTCAATTCCACCCCGAGAAGAGCCAAAGAGTCGGACTTCGGCTGATCTCGAATTTCTTGCGCTGGTCGCCCTAGTTGACCCGCCTGAAGGTAGACCCACGGCAAATCGCCCCACCAAGAACGCAGCCGCTGACTTTCAGAGTTCCACCTGACAATTCCAGCTTGCCGCGGTAGGTCTTGTCCTCATCGGGCGCCCAGACCCGACCGCCTGTATAGCTACCGTTACCACCCGATTTCATCCCCCAGATCATGCGCCTGCCCTCGACTGCCGGGTTGCTGTTCAGAACCTTGGTTATGACACCGCATACCTCGGTACCGCAGGCAGACAGGGTCACTTGCAGTGATGCGCCATCCTCATTCTTCGGGCTTTGCCATGTGCCATGGACCGGATCGGCCAGAGCCGTTTGCGCACAAATCAGACCGACAAATATGCCTATTCCCAAAGCTCTCATCATTTTCCTCCCCATTTTTTGCCACTGTTCCCGGTGCAATACATCCTGGCAAGCTTGACCTCAGGTCGCGTTGCATCCCACGCGCAATGCTGCAAAAAGCGCATCAGCAAGGAAAGGCCCGGCCATATGATCCTCTATCCCGCCATTGATCTCAAGGATGGGCAAGCCGTCCGCCTCCTGCGCGGGGAAATGGAGAAAGCGACTGTCTTTAACGACGACCCCGCCGCCCAAGCGCAAAGCTTCGTGGCCGCAGGATGCGAATGGTTACACCTCGTCGATCTAAACGGCGCTTTCGCAGGCCGCCCCCTCAACGCCGCCCCGGTCGAGAAGATCCTGCAAACTTGCAAAGTGCCCGCCCAGCTTGGCGGCGGCATCCGCGATATGGCAACGATAGAGATGTGGCTTGAAAAAGGCCTTGCGCGTGTGATCCTGGGAACGATTGCTGTCGAAGATCCTGGGCTTGTGCGCGGGGCGGCGAAAGCCTTTCCAAACCAGATCGCTGTCGGCATCGACGCTCGGGGTGGCAAGGTTGCAACCAAAGGCTGGGTCGAAGAAACAAACACTGATGCCACCGATCTCGCCAGGTCATTCGAGGATGCAGGGGTCGCAGCCATCATCTACACGGACATCAACCGGGATGGCGCCATGCAAGGCCCTAATATTGAGGCGACCTATGCGCTGACCCAAGCCGTTTCCATCCCGGTCATCGCCTCGGGTGGCGTCAGCAGTCTCGATGACTTGCTTGCCCTGCATAGTTTTGGCAGCATTGCCGGGGCCATCTCCGGTCGCGCGCTTTATGACGGCGCAATCGATCTAAAAAAAGCGCTCAATGCATTGAAAAAATGATGCTTGTTTGGATCTCAAGCACCCTCCTGTGGGCGGTCAAATGCCGCAGATATCAGGCAACTTCGCCGGAGGCGTGTCCATGCTGAAAACCCGCATCATCCCCTGTCTCGATGTTGCTGACGGGCGCGTGGTCAAGGGCGTGAACTTCGTCGATCTTGTCGATGCGGGCGATCCTGTTGCCGCTGCCAAAGCCTATGACGCGGCTGGCGCGGATGAACTCTGCTTTCTCGACATACATGCCACCCATGAAAACCGCAGTACGATGTTTGATCTTGTGCAACGCACGGCCGAACAATGCTTCATCCCTCTGACGGTGGGCGGTGGCGTCCGCACAGTCCAGGATGTGCGCAACCTTCTTCTCGCAGGCGCCGACAAAGTCTCCTTCAATTCGGCCGCCGTGGCCAAGCCACATGTGCTCGCCGAAGCTGCGGATCAGTTCGGCAGCCAATGCATTGTCTGCGCCATCGACGCCAAAACCGTCAGCCCGGGAAAATGGGAAATCTTCACTCATGGCGGCCGTAAACCCACGGGGATCGATGCAGTCGCCTTCGCGCAAAAGGCGGCCGAAAAGGGGGCCGGTGAAATTCTTCTCACCTCCATGGACCGCGACGGCACCCGTGCAGGCTTCAACCTCGCCCTGACGCGGGCCATATCCGATGCCGTACCGATCCCGGTCATAGCATCTGGCGGGGTCGGCACGCTTGATCATCTCGTTGAAGGCGTCACGGAAGGCCGTGCATCTGCCGTCCTGGCCGCTTCAATTTTCCATTTTGGCGAATTCACCATCGCGCAGGCCAAGTTCCACATGGTGGCCGCCGACATCCCGGTGAGGATCACATGACTCTCGAAGATCTATTTGGCACCATACTCGCCCGAAAGGACGCCGATCCCGGCGAAAGCTGGACCGCGCAACTCCTGTCAAAGGGCCCTGAAAAGTGCGCCGCGAAGTTCGGAGAAGAAGCGATCGAGGCCATCATCGAAGCGGTCAAAGGTGACAAGGAAGCACTTAAATCCGAAGCAGCAGACGTCCTTTACCATCTTCTGGTGATGCTGGCCGCAAGAGACATCCACCTGAATGAAGTGCTGAGCGAACTGGACGAACGCCAAAAACAGTCTGGAATCACCGAGAAAGCCGGGCGCAATTGAAAGGGATGGCGGGCGGGGCGCCTTGGTGTAACCAAGAGCGCCGCTTCCATCCGCTCAAAGCTTCGACGATATGATGCCGGTAGCAAATCCGCCCATACGCAATTCACCAAACAGACGCTGATACTCGATCTTCGGGCAACGGTCCTGAACCACATCCACGCCCCGCGCCTGGGCAGTCTCGGCGGCCCCTTCATGCGCCACCCCGATCTGCATCCAGATGGTCCTCAGATCAGGAAAATGGGCCAGTGCATGCGCAACGATCTCCGGGACTGCCTCTGAACGCCGAAAAATATCAACCATATCAACACCGCCCTCCACATCCCCGAGATCAGAAAACACCGTTCGCCCGAAAATCGTCTCACCCGCATAGACTGGATTGATAGGAAAGATCTCATAACCCTTCAGCGACAAATAGCGCGCCACATAATAGCTGGGCCGGACCGGATTGGTCGACACGCCGACGACAGCTATCCGCCTGGTGCGCTCTAGCACTTTTTTCAGAAACACATCCGAATACGTTGTCATCCGCCATTCCCCTCAAAAAAGCGCTCCTGCGGGGAAACCCGAGGAGCGCTAGGTACGGAACGAGGGACAGTGAAAAACCGACAGGTGTTCCAAACCTGTGGCTGTTCCAAATAGGTAAGCACTCTCGCGCACAATTGAAGGCCGTCTCGCAATTCCGTGAAGCCGCAAGACGCGGAAAGCTGCTCAGTCAAAGATATCCTCAATCAGATCAAACGCGTCTTCAAAAAGATCTTTCAGACGCCCTTTGCGCTTCTTGCGCTTCATTTTCTTAGGCTTTTGATACTTGGATGCGGCCCGCTGGAGCAACTCCCTATCGCCCTTTCGGGCTTTCGGAAGCATCTTCAGATCATGCAAGGGCGCTCCACAGCTTGAGCAGGCCAACTCGTGCCGATCGCGCCCCTGCAGCGTCAGCGCCGCCCGGGTGCCGCAGTAACAACATGTCACGATTTTCGTCGGATGACCCATCAGTCCATCTTTCACTCAACCCTTTGAAGCATATAGGGCAATTGCCGCCGCGTTCGAGACGTTCAGCGATCCGAAAGCCCCATTTGCGCGGATCCGAACCAATGCGTTACACATTGCCTTCGTCTTTTCCCGCAGCCCCGGTCCTTCCGCCCCCAGGACCAAGGCGACCGGGCCCTGCTCGCGGCCCTGGAGCGCCTCTTCGATGGTCTGTCCAGCGTCACCATCAAGACCCAGAACAAGATATCCCATTTTCTTCAGATCCAAGATCGCATCGGCCAGATTTCGGACGCGCAGATAGGGTTGCCGCTCCAATGCGCCGCTTGCCGTCTTCGCAAGCGCACCGGTTTCTGGCGCGGAATGATGCCGCGTGCCAATCACAGCGCTTGCGCCCAGAACCTCTGCCGTCCGCAGGATCGCACCCACATTATGTGGATCGGTTACGCGGTCGAGAAGGACGAGGCGCGGCGCCTCGGCCCCGATGGCCCAATCCTCAAGCCGCCCCCAATCAAGCGGCTTGACTTCCAGCGCAGCCCCCTGATGGACCGATCCCGGATCAAGCGGCGCCTCAAAACGGCGCGGATCGCTGATTTCCGGAGTGATCCCAGATGCTTCTATGGCGTCACTCAACTTCACGGCAGCGTTCTGCGTCACGATCAGACGCAGCTTTTGCCGCTTTGGATTGACCAGCGCGTCCCTCACTGAATGCAGACCAAAAAACCAAATGGTGGTTTGAGCTTGCGCCTTCTTGGCTTGCTCTTTCTCGACCACCCATTTCGGTTTTCTCATGCCCTTACATCGTCCGAGAATGGCCCGTATTTCGGCCTTGACGCCTTTCTGACCTGCTTGTAATCACCCCTTCACGCCAAGGGCAACCTTGGCTTTAGTGGGCGACAGGCCGCAAGGTGTGGCAGGGGACTGTAACTCCCTCGCGGAGACGCACGCCTGGTTCGATTCCAGGGTCGCCCACCAACTCTATCGCCATTTTTAAGACGTCAGTCGGTACGCCATTTTGCTCGCTGTGCAAAAAACCGTTTTGGACAAATCGTTGAGCTTGTTACGCTTTGTATAAAACCAAATACGGAGCGTTGATGACCCTGCCCGAGTTTCTTCTTCTGCTGCTGAGAATATGGGGCAGCATTGGAACCGTGGTGGTATTGATCTTTCTGGCTTGGGGCATTGACCGGATCGATGAAGACGCCCAAGGCGCATACGTGTTCCGCCTTCTTCTAGTACCCGGTATCCTGCTGATCTGGCCGCTTGTCCTTTGGCGCTGGTGGCAGATTGAGACAGAGCGTGTGGCCTGGTTCGACCGTTACCGACCCTCGCGCCGCCATGGCCCCGCCATTCTTGCCATGTCCGCAGCTATTGTGGCGCTGGTCGTTATTGGCCTGAACGCCCGTCAATACTGGCCCAAAGACATCGTTCCCGTGCAACTGAGCGAGCGGCAATGAGCGTCAAATATATCCCCGTCCAGTGGAACCGCTCCAAATGGTTCTATGATGCCGTGATGTTGGCAGGCGTTCTGCTATTCCTTGCAATCTTCCTGTTCGCGGCACCGGGCCTTGTGGGACATGAGCGCCCGATCTCAGCACAGATTCACAATGCACGCGCCTTCGGAGCCTGCGCTTTCGTCATGCTCAGCATCATTTTGTGCATAGGTCCACTTGCCAGGCTCGACGACCGCTTTCTCCCAATGCTTTACAATCGCAGACATTTCGGGGTGATGACCGTGTTCGTAGCGCTCACCCATGTAAGTTTTATCCTGAACTGGTATTTCACGTTTTCTCCAAACCCGTCCGAGATAGAAAACCTGCTGCGGGCAAATACCAGCTACAGCCAAATCGGCGGCTTTCCGTTCGAGACCTTCGGTATCATCGCCCTGATCTGCCTGTTGATCCTTGCCGCAACCAGCCATGATTTTTGGCTCAAGTTCCTGACGCCGCCAGTGTGGAAACGGCTGCACTACCTGGCATACCTTGCCTATGCGGCGCTTGTCGGGCATGTGGTGCTTGGCATTTTGCAGGATCAGCGAAATCATGCGCTGACAGTGCTTTTCTTGGGATTGGCATTCCTTGTCGTGGCGCTTCATTTAGTCGTCTGGCTGCGTGAAAGGGCCGAGGCCGACGCGAAAGGGGGTGCCTGGACTCACGTCAGTTCGACAAAGGATCTGCGGGAAGGTTTTGCCAAAATCGCCCTATTGCCAACTGGTGACCGTGTTGCGATATTTTTGCATGAAGGAAAGGTCTCGGCGATCTCAAATGCTTGTGCGCATCAAAATGGACCTTTGGGGGAAGGCCGCATCGTCGATTGCCTTGTAACATGCCCCTGGCATGGCTTTCAGTATGACGTCAGGACCGGTCGGTCCCCTGCACCGTTCACTGAGCGCATTCCGACCTACAACCTGCGCCTTCGCGGTGATCTGATTGAGGTGCATACAGACCCAAATCCGCCTGGCACCCCGGTCGATCCCTTGACTCTTCCGGAGGGCGCAGCATGAACGACAGGCCATTTTTTGTGGGCTATCTCCCTATCCCTGGTCCCTTACGCCTTTTTCTGGGCGCAATTGCCATCTTGCTGATCGCTGGCTTCGGGGCCGCTGGATACGTGGCGGGTGTCACGCAGGACGATCCCGGTTCTGGCGCGTTTCGCTTTGACTATGGACGGCAGACCGTAACCGGTGTGGTTGAACTGGTTCCCTACCCCATTGTCCATGTCGTCGAAGGGAATGACCGTATTGATCCTGGGGACACATTCATGATGACAGCCGGCGGAAAATCCGGCGTTGACATTCGAGCCGAACCGCTGAGTGGGCAACTGGCCCAGGTGTCGGGCATCGTGCTGGAACGGGGCGATCTCTACATGATCCAACTGCGCGGCGGCACCAACGGCCTTCAGGCGGCAGACGGCGCCTTTCCCCAGCCCGAGTCAGAGCCTTTGGGGCGCTGGCGACTTGCTGGTGAAATCTGCGATGGCAAATGCCTTGCCGGTGCAATGCGGCCCGGGCGCGGATTGGCCCACAAAGCCTGCGCCAATCTGTGTCTTTTGGGCGATGTGCCGCCGATATTTGTTTCGACACAGCCAGTTATTGGCGACGAATTCCTGTTGGTGACCGGACCGGATGCCACCCGGCTTCCCAAACGCGCTTACGACTTCGTCGGCCAGTACGTGCAGGTCGAGGGCGAGATCACCCGGCATGGATCGCTTCTGGTCTTTGCCCTTGACCCCGAAACGTTGGAGCTGACCCCGTGAAGCGTGCGATTGCCCTTTTCGCCACTTTGTCTATCGGCGCGCTGCTATTCTACGCATCGCGTTTCTGGTTTCTGGATCTGTGGGGCCGCCCCGGCCTTTTCGGCTGGTCTGAACTTCCGCCGGGTGGCGGGCTTCTTGGCCGCTGGCTGCGAGGCACCTTGGCCAGCCCGTTTGAGCTTTTGATCTGGGCCATCGGCGCATTTCTCATCCTCGGCGGGGTTGAAGCACTGATCGCGCGGGCCAAGGGCCCGCGTGACTAGCGCACTGCCTGCATAGTTGAGATCAAGGCAATCAAGGCGCAGACATGATTGAAGAAGCTGCCGCGCACAATACCTTCAACGTGGTCATCGTCGGCCAATCTGGACGACTGAGTTACGAGGCGCTCTTGTTCGCGGCCTCTCTGCGTGCCTCCGCGCCCGATTTCAAAGGCCGCCTTCTCATCGCGGAGCCGCAGCAAGGCCCGCTTTGGCAACACGACCCCCGGATAGAGCCGGGGCCTGTGCGTGATCTTCTGCAGGAATTGGGTGCCGAGATCACGCCATTCGAAAACAGGCATTTCGGGCAAGCCTATCCGCAGGGCAACAAGATGGAAATGCTCCGCGACCTGCCCATTGGCGAACCATTCGTTTTCTTTGACACGGACACATTGATCCTCGACGATCCGACAATTGTGCCTTTCGACTTTGACCGCCCTACCGCCTCCTTTCGGCGTGAAGGTACCTGGCCCAAGCCGCCGCTTTATGGGCCGGGTTATACGCAGATATGGAAGTCGCTCTATGACCGCTTTGGGCTCGATTTCGAAAGCTCTTTGGATCGCGATCAGCCAGACGAATATTGGCAGCGTTACCTTTACTTCAATGCAGGCTTTTTCTTCTATAAGTGCCCGCACATCTTCGGCGAGCGTTTCTTAGACTACGCAGTCAACATCAAAGACGATCCTCCCGATGCCCTCGCCAGCCAGACCCTCTGGCCATGGCTAGATCAGATAGCACTCCCTCTCGTCATTCACAGTTTGGGCGGTGGGCGACACGCCTTGCCGCCAAATCTCATCGACGGGTCGGTCAGTTGTCACTACAGGCTCTTGCCGTTACTGTATGCCCGCGAAAGCGACAAGGCGATCGAAACGCTGGAAAGCGTGGCAGCACCGAACAAGATCAAGAAGGTTCTCAAGGGTTACGAACCCATGAAACGGATGATCTACCAGGGACGAGGTCGAAAGGTGCGCGCGCTGTTCGATCAAAACGATCTGCCAAAGCGCGAACAGGTGATCCGCAATCGCATCAAGGCCAAAGGTTTTTGGATGCGCTAACACCACATTCTGGGGAAAGATGAACGAGCATTCCCCTTTTGCGTGTTGCACAGGAGTGCGAAACTTCATCAAGTAAGATCAGCGACTGAAGGTCTGGTCATCTTCAGCTATCGTCCAACACAGCGATCTTTGGGGGCGCCTGGATGTCAAAGTCATTGGAGTTGTTCTTTCGAACCGTCGGGGCGCTTTGCCTTGATGGCAAGGTTCAGGAAGTCTCGCAGCATTTCAGTTATCCGCTTCCGGTTTCGACCCAGGACGATCTTTTGGTGTTTGGAAGTGCTGAAATGCTGGCCGAGGGATTGGCAATTTTTCACCGCTGCATGGCACGTCTTGAGATCAAACGCCTGGTTCCGACCATTGTCCGGGATGGCTTGCCACACGACGGCTACAGCACTGTGATCGTTCAATGGGCCCATATGCGGGCAGATGGCATCTGCGTAAAAACCAGCCAGGTCCGCTATCTGCTGCGACAGGATGCCGATAACATCACGCCACGTATAGAAATGATCGATGATCTGACCGAACAGCAAGTCGACGCTTCCGCGGAGCAATGTCAGGTCCTTTTTGCCTGACTGTCGTTTCCGGTTCATCCTTCCGAGCCGTTCTTGCTGCTCTTGCCGCCTTCGCATAGGCAGTGGGCAAAAGCTTTTGCGGAGGACACCCGAATGACCGATGGACCAACCTATGGGTTCGACACCCTACAGATTCATGCAGGCGCCCGGCCTGATCCGGCCACGGGTGCGCGGCAGACACCGATCTATCAGACGACTGCCTATGTCTTTCGCGATGCCGAACACGCTGCGGCTCTCTTCAACCTGCAAGAGGTCGGCTACATCTATTCGCGCCTTACGAACCCTACAGTTGCAGTATTGCAGGAACGCGTGGCCACACTTGAAGGCGGCGTGGGTGCTGTCTGCTGTTCATCCGGTCACGCGGCCCAGATCATGGCTTTGTTCCCCTTGATGGCGCCTGGGCGGAACATCGTTGTTTCAACGCGCCTCTACGGCGGAACGGTGACCCAGTTCGGCAATACGATCAAACGCTTCGGCTGGTCAGCCAAGTTCGTTGATTTTGATGATCTGGACGCCGTGAAGGACGCCATCGATGATGACACGCGCGCCGTCTTCTGCGAAGCAATCGCCAATCCGGGCGGCTATATCACCGATCTTGATGCGATCTCGGCGATTGCTGATGCCGCCGAGATACCACTGATCGTCGACAACACCTCGGCCACGCCGTACCTTTGCCGCCCCATCGAACATGGTGCGACTCTCGTTGTGCATTCGACGACCAAATATCTGACCGGCAACGGCACGGTGACGGGCGGCTGCGTCGTCGATTCGGGTAAGTTCGACTGGTCGGCCAACGACAAATTCCCCAGCTTGAGTGAGCAAGAACCCGCCTATCACGGGCTCAAGTTCCACGAGACGTTCGGCCCCCTTGCCTTCACCTTCCACGGCATTGCCGTCGGCTTGCGTGACCTCGGGATGACGATGAATCCCCAAGCCGCACATTACACGCTGATGGGAATCGAGACGCTCAGCCTGCGCATGGAGCGCCACGTGGAGAACGCGATCAAGGTCGCCGAGTGGCTGGAGGCAGATGACCGGGTGGACTACGTGACATATGCAGGTTTGAAGTCGTCGCCCTACTACGAACGTGTGGCCAAGATTTGTCCGCGCGGGGCGGGCGGCCTGTTCACTTTCGCGGTCAAGGGGGGTTACGATGCCTGCGTCAAGCTGGTCAATTCGTTGGAGATTTTCAGCCATGTGGCGAACCTTGGCGATGCAAGATCGCTGATCATCCACTCGGCCTCAACAACACACCGCCAACTGACAGTCGAACAGCAGCGCGCAGCGGGTGCAGCACCCGAAGTCGTACGGATCTCCATCGGAATCGAAGATGCCGATGACCTGATTGCCGATCTTGATCAGGCCCTCAGCAAAGCGGTCAGTTAGGTCATGGCGCGATATCGAAGACGATCGTCACATCGTTCCGGATTGTCATCTCACCCGCAGCGATAGGCACATCTGCACTGCGGACCGTCGCCATCTCCAACATCTGGGGGGCGACGGCCCCGCCACCTTCATTGATCATCCGCACCTGGCCAAGCGCAATGCCGGCGGCCTCGGCCAATTGACGCGCTTTGTCCATCGCGTCTTCGACAGCCCGGGCGCGGGCCTGATCCTCATAAGGTTTCGGTTCATTCAAACCGAAGCTCAGCCCTGAAAACGTGTTAGCCCCTTCCACGAATAAGGCGTCCAGCGTCGCCCCAAGACCCTCAAGATCGCGCACATGCGCCCTTATGGTATTCGAGGCCGTGTAGCCGGTGATCTTTCGCGCCTGTCCGCTGCTGTAGCTTCCGGAATTCCAGGTCGGCGACAAACTGAGGTTGGCTGTCTGAAGATCGCGGCCTTCAAATCCCAATGTCTCCAGCCGGGTCAGGATCGCCGTCACGTCCTTGCTGACCAGCGACATTGCCTCGGTCGCATTGCGATTTTCGTGCGTCACACCAAGCGTGATCGTTGCCATATCCGGCATAGCCAGCACTTCACCTCTCCCGGTGACAGTGATGGTCCGTTCTCGTTCCTCTGCTATGGCGGCCCCCGTAAAAAGCGCTGATATCAACAACACGTGCAACCAATGCATCACAATCATCTCCCTTGCTGCTTAGGCTTAGATGGTGTGCCGTCTGACCGCAGCGCAAGAGATTGGCCTGCGTTTTTCTTTTCATCTGCAAAGACATGCCTTATCTTAAGGCGGCGTTAAGCAGGTGTTTGACGTTGTATTCGTCTGTGATTGGGGCCCGGACATGAAGCCAAATTTTGCTCTCTCTCTTTCCTCTGAAGGGCTGCGCCTTCTGCACCGCGCCGCTGGCGGGTGGCGTCTGCTGGGCGAGATCGCCACGGATGCTGACAACCTAACAGTCGAACTGGCCGATCTTCGCGAGAAGGCGCTGCTTCTAGAGCCGGACGGCCTGCGCACCAAACTGGTGATCCCCAACGATCAGATCCGCTGGATCAGCGTTGAGACGGGACGCATCTCTCACAATGCGAGGCGTAAAGCGGCTGAAATCGCATTGGACAAAGCCACGCCTTACAGTGTCGCGGAACTGGTGTTCGACACCGCAGATGATGGCGGCATGACGCACATCGCGGCTGTGGCCCGCGAAACGCTGTATGAAGCCGAAGCCTTCGCTGCCCTGCACGAGCTCAACCCGATCTCGTTCGTGGCCGCACCCGATGACAATGTCGCCTTTCTGGGTGAGCCATTCTTTGGTCAGACAACCCATGTGGCGGCCATGCTCGGCCAGCATGAATGGGTTGAGCCCGACGAAGTCGCCGTCGTGGTCGTTGGTGAGGTCGCGCTGCCAGAAGCGCCTGAAGACGAAGTTGACGAGATCGAGGTGGAGGCTGAGGAGGAAGCCCTTGATGCATCGGAAGACACCGGGTTTGAAGAGCATTGGCCCACCACGGTCGCAGCGGTCAGCGCGCCCATCATACCCGATCCCGGAGCACCTGCCGGACCGGAACCTGATATCATCGCAGGGTTCTCCAGCCGCCGTCGCAAACCCGTTGAATCGGCAGGGACCGCGGAGACTTCCCGGAAAGAGCCACCTCTCACCACGCCGGAAGTCGACGATGCGGAAGAGTTTGTGGCATCAGACACCGTCGACACGCTCATCGAAGAGGATATTGCGCCCGCCGCCGGTTTCCTGACGCGCAGACGTCCGGGCCCTGAAACTGCGGTGCCTATGGCCCCACCAAGACCACCAGCCCGACCGAAGGTTGCGCCCGTTGCACCTATTGCTCCGCAGAACGAGGCAGAACGTATGACGGTCTTCGGCGCGCGCCAGGGTGCTGATCTTGGCGCGAGCGCTGGCCGGCCGAAGATGGCCGGTCTGATGGTCGGGGTAGCGGCTCTTGTCGTCGTGGCTGGCGTTGGTACGGGGGCCAGCGTTTTTCTAGATGATGGCGTATCGGGCTTGTTCGGACCGCGCGCTGATGTCGAAGGTGAGTTTACACGCGCCGCAGCGGATATTGAGGCACCAACCCCCCTCACAGCCCCGGAGGCGCAGGAGGAGGAGCCGGTGCAACTGGCTGCCGTCGACCCGAGCCTGACGGACGAGGATGCGGCGGTTCTTGACGCTGTGCAGAACCCGCGCCCCGATCCGATTGAGGCAAAACCCCTGACGCCAGAAGAACAGCAAGCACGCTATGCGGTGACGGGCATCTGGTCTGAAGCGCCAGAAACCTCGAACCCGGCCGCAATTATTCCGCATGAAGACGTCTACGTGGTGACAACCGACCCCGTGTCGATCCAGCAGGATCCGGTTGCTCTTCCAAAAGCTGAAAGCTTTGAGACGGATATGGTTCTGGCTGCTATCGCATCTCCTGCAGCACCAGGAACAGAGTTTGACCTTGATCAGCAGGGGCGCGTTGTCGCGACAATCGACGGTGCGCTTAGCCCAGATGGCTTTACCGTCTTTCTTGGCGCACCCCCTGTGGTGCCACCCGCAACGCCGACCCGCTTTGACACCACGCCGGATGTCAGCGCCGAGCTGCGCGAGATTGCAGGATTTCGCCCCCGCGCCAGACCTGTCGATCTGAACGAACAGACCGAACGCGCGCGCCTTGGGGGGCTTTCGTTGAATGAGCTGGCAAGCTACCGTCCCAAGTTGCGCGCCCAAAGCGCAAATGAACCCGAAAAAGCGACATCTTCTGAGGACATTGACCAGGCCGTCCAACTTGCTGCGGCATCCGTAGCCGCTGTAGAGCAGCAGCCCGCGCCGCTTTTGACACTTCGCCCATCGGATCGCCCGCGGAACTTCAGCAGGATCGTCGCACGCGCGAACCGCGCTGCTGAACCAACCCGGGTTGCCGCAGTCGCCCCGCGTACCGTGACGCCATCGATACCTTCCTCAGCCTCTGTTACACGCGAAGCGACAGTGACAAATGCGATCAACCTGCGGCGCGTGAACCTCATCGGAGTCTATGGCACGCCGTCATCGCGCCGCGCGCTGATCCGATTGGCCAATGGCCGCTACAAAAAGGTTCAGGTCGGCGATCGAATTGATGGGGGCCGCGTATCGGCAATTGGCGACAGCGAGTTGCGGTATAACAAGAACGGGCGCAACCTCGTTCTGCGCATGCCACAAAGCTAGAGAGACGATTGTCGGCTATCCAATCAGGCCGACTTCTTTTCCTCTTCCCGCGCAGCGAGGGCAAACTCCAATTCCTTTTCCAAGGATTTTGCCCGCTCCACGTAGGCTGCATTCTTGCTCGCAGGCACATCAGGATCCCAAAGCTCTGCCAATTCGCGAACAGCTTCGCGGTCATGATGATAGAACACGCGTTCCGCTTCGGCGGCCTGGTATTCGCTGAGACCGATCCGTTCGAGCACATAGCGCCCAACCCGGAGGGAGCCGTCAAACATCTCGCGCACGATGTCATCTGCCCCCGCTTGGTAAAGCTTGTAGACGTGCACCCGGTCATAAGCCCTTGCGACGATGTGCAGGTCGGGGCGTAACTTACGGGCGTATTCCACCAGACGCGTCGCCGCCTCTGCATCATCAAGCGCGACGACGAGAACCTGCGCCTCTTCGATCCCCGCAGCGCGCAGAATGTCGGGTCGGGTCGGATCGCCCAGGAACCCTTTGAACCCGAAACGACGCATCAGGGCGATTGTTTCCATGTCGTGATCCAGTACGACAGTCTTGAAGCCTGAGGCCTGCACCAGACGGTTCACGATCTGCCCAAAACGTCCGATGCCCGCGATGATGACCGGCCCGGCCTCGTCAATTTCGTCGTCGTCCGGCTGCACGACGCTTTCCGCCATGCGGCGGCTGATTTGGTCGTAAAGGATAAAAAGCAACGGTGTGATGAGCATCGACAGCGCAACAACGAGCAACAGGGTTTCAGCAACATCGGTGGGCAGTACTCCCTGCGCAACCGAGAACGACACCAGCACAAAGCCGAACTCACCCGCCTGCGCGAGGCTCAGCGAAAAGAGCCACCGATCGCGTCCATGGATCTTGAAGGCGACGGCAAGGCCCCAAAGGATAAGGCCTTTTATTATAATGACGAGTAACGCCATCGAGATGATCGCTGGCATATTGGACAGAAGCAGGGTGAAATTGATCCCGGCCCCGACGGTAATGAAGAACAGTCCCAGCAGCAGACCCTTAAAGGGCTCAAGGTCGGTTTCAAGTTCATGCCGGAATTCGGAGTTTGCCAGAACGACGCCCGCCAGAAATGCGCCGAGCGCCGGCGATAACCCAACGAGCATCATCAGAAACGAAATGCCGACGACGATCAACAGCGCCAACGCCGTGTACATCTCGCGCAGGTTGGCGGCATGAATGAACCTGAAGACCGGGCGGGTCAGAAAGATACCGGCGAAAATCACCGCCCCAATCGCGGCAATTGTCACTGCGGTGACGCCCCAGGCCGGCAGACCTTCGACAAGGCTCATCGTCACGCCGTGGTGGTCATCACCGTGGTGCGCCGTTTCCCGGTGGATCGACCCATCGGGCGAGATTGTCATAGGCAAAGTCGCTACCAGCAAAGGCAGAAATGCCAGGATCGGAATGACGGCGATATCCTGCGTCAGTAAGACTGAAAAGGCAGATCGCCCACCGGATGTCTGCATCAGCCCTTTCTCGGAAAGTGTTTGTAGTACAATCGCCGTTGAACTGAGCGACAAAGACAAACCAATGGCCAAGGCGACGCCCCAAGGCTGACCGTAAGCCATGGCCACTCCCATAAGGGCCAGGGCCGAGAGAACAACTTGCAGGCCACCGAGGCCGATCAACTTGTCTCGCATATCCCACAACGCTCTGGGCTCGAGTTCCAGACCGATTAGAAACAGCATCATAACCACACCGAACTCCGCGAAATGCTGCAGATCTTCGGTTTCGGCCCCAACAAGGCCAAGGATCGGACCGATTAGAATGCCCGCCGCCAAGTAGCCCAGTACCGAACCCAAACCGAGACGTGCAGCGACAGGTACAGCGATCACTGCCGCCAGCAGATAGATCGATGCTTGATACAAAAACCCTTCCATACGGTGCGTCCTTTCAGGTCGGCAACGGGCCGTCGCGTTTGAGTTGATCCATAACGATCTGGCTTTGCACCCGTGCGACAGCAGGATGCGCCAAGAGGACCTCGTGAATAAGCGTATTCAAAGAAGGAAGATCAGCACAATAGACGCGCAGAAGATAGTCTGCGTCGCCCGTCATCGTCCACACGCTGGTGATTTCGGGGCGGTTGCGAACAAGACGTGCAAAGCTTCGGGATTGCTCGGGTCCATGTGTCGCCAGATGCACCTGGACAAAACCCTGCACCAAAAGACCCAGTCGTGCCGGGTCGAGGCGCGCTATGTAGCCTTCGATGTATCCCTCGGCCTCCAGCCTCTGCCTGCGGCGCCCGACCTGGCTGGCAGAAAGATTCAGAATGCCGCTCAAGTCCTGGGCCGTCAGATGCGCATTCTTCTGAAGTGCTGCGAGAAGTCGCGTGTCGATGGCATCAAGCATATGCGGTCAATCTTTGCTTTTAGCTTCGATCATGCGTGATAGACGCACAAAAAGCCACATTCTTCAGCCATTTCGCGGCATTATTTCGGCCATCATGCGCGAATATGCTCAAAAGCTTGCATATGGAGGATCAGCAAATGGGACCGTTCCCGCACGATGCGCCGAAATCTGAGATTACGCAGGACAACCCGGCCGGTACAGATGGATTCGAATTTGTGGAATTTGCGCATCCGGATCCCGAAGAATTGCGCATCTTGTTCACGAAGATGGGTTACGAAAAAGTGGCCAGGCATAAATCGAAGGAAGTCGAACTCTGGCAGCAGGGCGACATTACCTACGTCTTGAATGCGGATCCCGACAGCTTTGCTGCAAAATTCGTCGAAGAGCACGGACCCTGCGCACCATCTATGGCCTGGCGCGTTGTTGACGCAAAGCAGGCCTTTGAGCGCGCCGTGTCACTTGGCGCAAAGCCCTATGATGGTCCTGGCACGGTGTTGGATGTGCCTGCAATATACGGGATCGGAGGATCGCTGCTCTACTTCGTAGATCAGTACTACGACACCTCGCCCTACAATGCGGAGTACGAATGGATCGCGCAGTCAAAGCCGAAAGGTGTCGGATTTTATTATCTGGATCACCTGACGCACAACGTTTTCAAGGGGAACATGGACACTTGGTTCCGCTTCTACGGCGATCTGTTCAACTTCAAAGAAGTCCGCTTTTTCGACATTGAGGGAAAGTTCACCGGCCTTTTTTCACGCGCTCTGACTTCGCCCTGTGGGCGCATCCGGATCCCGATCAATGAGGACCGTGGCGAAACCGGGCAAATCGTCTCCTATCTCAATAAGTACAAGGGTGAAGGGATCCAACATATCGCTGTGGGCGCTCGCGACATCTATGACGCGACGGATGAAATTGCGGATCGCGGTCTGAAGTTCATGCCCGGCCCGCCCGCAACATACTACGATCTCAGCTTCGATCGGGTGACAGGACATGACGAGCCAGTCGACAGAATGAAAAAGTACGGCATTCTGATTGACGGCGAAGGTGTGATCGATGGCGGCGAGACAAAGATCCTGCTTCAGATCTTTTCAAAAACGGTTATTGGGCCGATCTTCTTTGAGTTCATACAACGCAAAGGCGACGATGGATTTGGGGAGGGGAACTTCAAGGCACTGTTCGAAAGCATCGAGCAGGAGCAGATCGACAACGGTGAGATCGCAGCGGAGTAGCGCCGGGGCGGGCGACACGCCCGCCTTACAGCGATGCCCTCAGGTGAAGATCAGCGCATCGATCACATTTCGCAAGGCGGTCACAACGCCCGCCTTAGCTATCGGAAACACCCGCTTCGGCGAAAGTGGCCATGCCCGAATGACAAATCAAAGCCCCTTTTAACAATCCGATGGCCAACGCGGCGCCAGAACCCTCTCCCAATCTCAAATCCAAAGACAAAAGCGGCGCTTTTCCAAGGATCTCGAGAAGCTTGGCATGCGCAACCTCTGCACTTTGATGGCCTGCAATAGCATGATCCAATGCGCCGGGAACGGTTTTCTCAAGCGATAGGGCGGCCGCCGTGCAGATGAAGCCATCCAGAATAACAGGAATACGCAGATCTCGCGCCCGCACCATCGCACCCGCCATCGCAGCGATCTCACGCCCGCCCACACAGCGCATTGCCTCGAGCCCATCGCTGAAAGGTCCATTTGCCGCCACACCCGCAGCGACGGCATGGATCTTGGCGTCGAGCGCTGTTCCCTCAACTCCGGTCCCGCGTCCAGTCCAATCCGCTGCCGAACCACCCAACAAACCATGCGCAATAGCGGCGGCTGACGTGGTGTTACCGATGCCCATCTCTCCAACGACGACAAGATCGGCGGTTCCTTTCACAGCATTCCATCCAACCTGAAGTGCCGACACGAGGTCTGCCTCATTCATGGCGGGGCGGGTTGTGAAATCATTCGTCGGCCGGTCCAAGTCCAGGGCGTGCACATCCAGCCGGGCATCAAAAGCGGCTGCAAGCTGATTGATCGCTGCCCCGCCCGCTTGGAAGTTGGCCACCATCTGATGCGTGACCTCGGCGGGAAATGCAGAAACACCACGCGCGGCAACGCCATGATTGCCTGCGAATACAACGATTTGAGGGGCGGTAAGCGTGGGACGGGCATCCCCACGCCAGCCCGCATACCAGACAGCAAGGTCTTCCAAACGACCAAGCGCGCCGGGCGGTTTGGTAAGCTCGGCATTGCGGTTACGCGCCGCTTCTTTCGCAGCTTCATCAGGGCCAGTCAGCCCCTCCAGAATGCTGCGAAAGTCATCCAATGTCTCGAAGCTCATGGTCGGCCTCTCTTGCCTGTTCTGATCTGGCGTGATTACCCATCTTGAAGCACTTCGCAAGCCATAGGCATCGCAACATGTCCAAAACACGCCTTCTGCTCTGGGATCCAATCCTGGCCGCCGTGTTGTTGACGCGCCTGCCGATGCCGCGGCTTCCTGATGCGGCGATTAAATTTCAGGCCCGGGCCGTCTGGTCCTACCCTTTGGTCGGTCTTCTTGTCGGCGGGCTTGCAGCTTGCGTCGGCCTACTTAGTGCGAATTTGGGGGAAGGCATCTCGGCCGGTCTGACGCTCGCAGTTTTGGTTCTGATCACCGGTGCGATGCATGAGGATGGACTTGCTGACGCGGCAGATGGGCTTTGGGGTGGACACGACCAAGCGCGCCGCCTCCAAATCATGAAAGATAGCCGGATTGGCGCGTACGGCGTTTTGGCCTTGATCGTCGTAATAGGCCTGCGCTGGCAAGGGCTTGCCCTCGCCGGAACCTCCGCGATCCTTCTGGCCGCGTGCGGATCGCGATCCATAATGGGACTGGTGATGGCTGCGGTACCACCAGCGCGAACGGATGGGCTGTCGCAAGGTGTGGGGCGGCCACCATGGTTATCGGCCATGGTTGCTTTGATGGTTGCAGTGGTGCTTGCCCTGACCCTTACTGGACCGCTTGGGCTGCTTGCGCTCGCGATCGGTTTAGCGGCGGCGTTTTGCATCGCTGCGATTGCAAAACGCAAGATCGGCGGTCAGACGGGCGACATTCTTGGGGCCATTCAGATATTGGCAGAAGTCACCATCTTGCTGGTTCTCGTCGCGTAAAAAAGCCGCGCCATATCGGGCACGGCTTTTTGCAGATTGTTGAAGCGTTTAAGCCGCGCGGCTCATCAATACGTCGCCGACTTCCTTCGCTGCTGCGATCTCGTCCGCGCCATTTACAGCCGCAACTTCACGCGTCAAACGCTCAAGTGCTGCTTCATACAACTGACGTTCGGAATAGCTTTGCTCCCGCTGATCATCCGTCCGATGCAAATCGCGCACCACCTCGGCGATCGCGATCAGATCGCCTGAATTGATCTTCTGTTCATATTCTTGCGCCCGACGCGACCACATAGCGCGCTTGACCTTAGCCTTGCCTTTGAGCGTTTTCATGGCCTGGCCAATCACGTCAGGGCTGCTGAGTGCCCGCATCCCGACATTGGTTGCCTTATTGGTCGGCACGCGCAGCGTCATCTTATCCTTTTCGAACGAAATGACGAACAATTCCAACGATATACCAGCGACTTCCTGTTCTTCGATCGACACGATCTGACCAACACCATGCGCGGGATAAACCACGTATTCGTTTGGGCGGAAATCAAGCTTCTTCGACTTTGACATACTTTATCCTCATCCCAACAGATGCATGAAACTCAGGTTTTGCGACACGAAAGCCGCACCTCGCGAATGGCCATATGCCTCGCGTGGAACGGTTTGGGCCTTACAGAAACGTTTGACCAATCAACGTGACTAGATCGTGCAGAGCTACATCCGTTTAGCAGTTACACGGACACTATATCACAAAAGTACGACATTCGAAAGTCGACGTTGCGGCAGGCCTCATAGAAACATCAGGTCACAAAGGTTTGGCATACAAAGCGCCCGCAACAAGGCTGGGTCGAATCGTTAGCCGCCCTCGCCCGCTTCTTCCGAGAAGTATTTTTCCAACTTCCCATCTTCGCCGTCGCGCTCTTCGGCTTCGGTCAGTGGGTCTTTCTTGGTAATGATGACGGGCCACATATCGGAATACTTCCGATTGAACTCGACCCATTTTTCCATGTCGGGCTCCGTATCGGGACGGATCGCATCGGCTGGACATTCGGGTTCGCAAACGCCGCAATCGATGCATTCATCGGGATGAATGACCAACATGTTCTCGCCCTCATAGAAACAATCCACCGGGCATACCTCGACGCAATCGGTGTATTTGCAGGCGATACAATTGTCAGTGACAACGTAGGTCATAAAGGCTCTCTAACGGTTCCCAAAGCTCTAGCTAAATGACGCTTCAGGATCATTCAAGAGAGCCACGGCGTGAAAGATCGCCACGCCTGCGGTCTCTTTTGGTTGGTCGACCTTTTCCCTCAAAAGCGGGGTTTCTCGAAATCTCGTTCCGATTCTGGCGAGATGGCGAAAGATCCGTGTACAATGATTGCGCTTCCGGAGCAGGCCCGCGGCGTGTTCCAACTGCTTCGATCTGTATCACGCGCACGCTATCTCCTTGCGAAAAGGTCAGCACGTCGCCGGGACCTACACTCGACGATCTTTTTGTGACGCGGGTTCCGTTCACACGGATTTCTCCGGCAGCGACACGCCGCGCCGCGAGGGACCGCGTCTTGCAGAAGCGTGCGTGCCAAAGCCACTTGTCCAACCGCAGTTTTTCTGCGGTCTCAATCACTTACTTCTGATCCTTAAGACCCATAAGAGCGGCTGCAAAAGGATTGTCGGGATCGATTTTCTTCTCGGCCTTCGGGGGACGGGCCTGGAACGACTTCGCGCCCTGCCCGTGCGGTTTCTTGCCCTTTCCTTGCGGGCGCCCCTTGGGTTTTCCCATATTTTGCGGACGTCCAGAGGGCCGAGGGCTTCGATTTTGCTGTCGTGCCCACGTGAATGTGTAAAACACCTCCATCTCCGGCTCGGCCAACGCCTCATCCGGGCTGCTTCCGGATTTCTCTTCGGTCTCTGACGTTTCAGGGATCTCTGCCCCTATCTCCGGTTGCTCTGCCTGCTCAGCAGCAATTGGGGCGGCATTGTTGTCCGGAGTTTGCACCACGTCAGGCCTTGTTATCGGCTCTTCATTGGCAGGCGCCTCTGGCACAGATTTGTCTATCACCGGCTGGCCCTCGGCATCCGGTGATCCGGCCGCAGTGACGACCTTGTCTGTCGCCTTGACCTTTTCGCGTTCGCCTTTCTCGGCCCGGTAGCCGAGTCCCTGCATCAGCCCTGCGAATTGCTCAAGCGTCATGCCGGTAATCGACAGCATGTCGGCCTTTGCTTCGAACCCGCCGCGCGAATCCTCGACGCGCAGCATATCGGCCAGTCGTTCCAGCATGTCGATCCGGATCGCGCGGTCGCCCGCGTTGCGATAACCGGCCATCGTATCGGCGCCATCGACCGCGTCCTTCATCGCGGGTATCGTCACCAGGCCCGGTGGTGGCGCCTCCGGGAATTCCGACAAGCCGTTGGCCAGCGACCACAACACCAGCCGCAAACGCGTCGGTGCAGGTTTCAGAAGCAAAGGCATGAAGATCGTAAATTGACCAAAGCGGATCCCATGCTTGCGCAGCAGACCGCGTGCATCCTGATCCAGCGCTTTCACATCATTAGCGATCTTGGATCGTGAGACCACACCAAAGGCTTCGACAATCTGGAACGCCACGCCCTTGGCCAACCCGGTCAGCGTTTCGTCCTTTTGCAGGCCGATCAGCGGTTCGAAAGCAGCGGCGACCTTGCGATCGATAAAGTGCTGCAAACGCCGCTGCACTTTCTCGGCCACATCGGTGCCTGCAACTTCATCAACGAAGACTTCGACCTGCGGCTTAAGCGGATCAGCACCTGCCACAAGCTTGCCCACAGCCGCGCTGCCCCACATGAGGCCGCCCTGTTCGGTAAAGTCAATCTCGGTGTCCGGAGCGTTGTAGAAGCGGTCCGCGCGCAGATGGAAATGAGGTGCTAAGGCCTGTAAGGCCGCCGTCTTGATCGTCTTTTCCTCGGCCGCGCCCGCGCCCTTATCCTGGGAAAAGAGGAAGCCCTCCAGCTTACCCACGAATTCCCCTTCGACTGTCACCTCTCCGGCGTCGTTTACTTCGGCCACCATGGCCTCCTTCTGGCCCAGCCGGCGAAGCAAAACGGATGTCCGCCGGTCAACAAATCTTTGTGTCAACGCGCCGTGCAGCGCATCAGATAATCGGTCTTCTACAGAACGCGTTTCGTCCCGCCAATGGCTTTCATCATCCACCCAGCCTTTACGCTGTGCGACATACGTCCATGTGCGAATGAATGCCAGCCGTTTGGACAATGCATCAATGTCGCCGTCCGTCCTGTCGATGCGGCGGATCTGTCGCGCCATCCAGTCGTTGGGGATCTTCCCCCGCTCGTGCAGGTAGTTGAACACGATTCCCAAGAGAGCCGAGTGCTCCTGATGGCTTATCCCCCGGAAATCGGGGATGCGACACACATCCCACAATAAACGCACCGACGGGCCATCTTTGCAGCGCGCCGCCACTTCGGTATCCTGGCCCAGTGACTTCAGCGTCATAAGGTCATCCGCCTCGCGCGCTCGGGTCAGAATTTCGTCGCGCGGTGCTGTCTCGAGGCTCGCGATCAGGCGGTCGATCGATCCGAATTGTAAGGCATGATTGCGCCAAACCAGTTTGCGCAGAGGCGTGAAGCGGTGGTTGGTGATGGCCTCGACAACCTCGTTGTCAAGCGGCGCAGCATCGCCCGTAACACCAAACGTCCCGCTTTTCTGCCCTCGGCCCGCGCGCCCGGCAATTTGGGCCAGTTCATTTGGAGCCAGCTGGCGCATCCGGCGACCATCGAACTTTGCAAGCGCGGAAAATGCCACGTGATCGACGTCAAGGTTCAGGCCCATTCCGATCGCATCGGTCGCAACGAGGTAGTCCACATCCCCGTTCTGATACATCTCGACCTGGGCGTTGCGCGTTTTGGGGCTCAGCGCACCCATGACCACGGCCGCCCCACCTTTTTGTCGGCGGATCAATTCGGCAATTGCGTAGACATTTTCGACCGAAAACCCAACGATGGCAGACCGTGGGCGCATCCGGCTGATCTTTTTCTGACCTGCATAGGTCAGATCGCTCATACGCTCGCGCCGCATGAACTGGACCTGCGGGACAAGAGCTGAAATCGGGCCGCGCATCGTGTCTGCGCCCAGAAACAGACTCTCATGCAACCCACGCGCCCGCATCAACCGGTCGGTGAAGACATGCCCGCGTTCGGGATCCGCGCAAAGCTGGATCTCATCGACGGCAAGGAAATCGCAGCCCATCCCGTCGGGCATAGCCTCGACCGTGCAGACCCAGTATTGCGTCCGGAGCGGCACAATCCGCTCTTCGCCAGTGACAAGTGCAACGACAGACGGGCCTCGCAGGCTTACGATACGATCGTAGACTTCCCGCGCCAAAAGCCGCAAGGGAAGCCCGATAACGCCGGTTCGGTGGCCCAGCATCCGTTCAATCGCATAAGTGGTCTTACCGGTATTTGTGGGACCCAGAACAGCCACCACGCGCGATTGCGCCGACATCACGTCCCCTTGCCTGATCAGAGCTCGCGCCCCAATCCCTCTGTCTTCAAACGGTCAAGGGCCGCACCTGCGCCCTCGTGATTGGGATGGATGTCCAGGACCTGACGGAATGCCCGTTCTGCCCGGTCGAAATCTTCAACTTCGGCAAACATAACGCCAAGCCCGAAGATCGCATTGTAATTCAACGGGTTCAAAATCAAAGCACGCTGCAAGTCCTCGAACGCGGGCCCATACTTCTCCGCGCGAAAATAAGCCGTCGCCCTGGCATGAAATCCTTCGGCGAAATCCGGCGCGTGGTCGGTCAAGGCCGTCAGATGTTCAATCGCTGTATCGAGGTCGTCGTTTTCCATAGCGTCCTGACCACGCCGCAGCAGCAAATCAAGTGCAGTGGAGCCTGACTTTGACCATTCAAGCTCTATCTCTCGAGTAAGCTGGGTCGCTTCGGCAGGCCCTGCGCTCTTAAGCGCTTCCAATTGGCCAGATATGTCAGTCTGAGCCGCAACAGGTACGGAATTCCAGACTGTCAGGCACAATGCCGTAACGATAGGGTAGAGATTGCGCGTCAGGATGCCCATAACAGCGATGAATGTAACAGGTTGCGTGATGAATTCCAGAGACGTGGCGCACCAAATTGAACGAAAAGGGCATCAAAGATGAGTGAGACCATAAATCAGGCCGTGGCCATGCTGAACGAAAAGCTGTCCGGCGCGGATTTCGACGGCACGGCAAAGTTCCAGATCGAAGGCGAAGGCAGCATCGTGATGGACAGCTCTGGCGCGCGCGCCTCTGACGACGAAACCGACGTCACTCTGGTGGCCGATGCCGAGACCTTCAAATCGATCCTTGATGGTGAAACCAATCCCACATCAGCCTTCATGACCGGCAAGCTCAAAGTCGAGGGCGACATGGGTATGGCCATGAAGCTTGGCACTGTTCTGGCCTGATCATGCTTGATGCCGCGCCGCTTGAACTCGCACCGCTGTTTACCGATGTATGTCCTGCCCCGCTTGAGGGTGTAGCGCATTGGGTGAACGCATCTGATGGTGTCAGGCTGCGCGTCGGCGTCTGGAAACCCGAAGCGGCACGGGGGACGGTTTTGCTGTTTCCCGGTCGCACGGAGTATATCGAAAAGTATGCGCCCACCGCCGGAGACCTGGCGACGCGCGGCTTTGCAACGATTTCCATCGACTGGCGTGGCCAGGGTCTGGCCGACCGTCTGATGGACGATTCACGCGTTGGCCATGTCGGAAGCTTCTCGGACTACCAGCGCGATGTATCGGCGATGATAAGGGCAGCGCGTGTTTTGGAGATGCCAAAGCCGTGGTTCCTCCTTGGCCATTCCATGGGCGGCTGCATCGGTCTGCGCGCTGTCATGGAGGGGCTGCCAATTGCAGCGGCGGCCTTCACCGGACCGATGTGGGGTATCCGCATCGCACCACATCTGCGACCCCTCGCCTGGACATTGGGACGGATCATGCCTGCCATCGGTCATGGTCAGCGTCTGGCACCAGGAACCAAGATCGATCCGTATCCGCTTCTGGAGCCTTTCGAGGGCAATATGCTCACAACCGATCCGAAAAACTGGGACATGATGGGCGATCAGCTGCGCGCGCATCCCGAGCTGGGCCTTGGTGGCCCAAGCGTCACCTGGCTGCACGAAGCGCTTGAAGAAACCACAGCGCTTGCTGTTCGGTCGGCGCCAGACGTTCCCTGCATCACGTTTCTTGGGTCGAATGAGCGTATTGTGCATGTGCCCCGCATCCATGAGCGGATGGAAGGCTGGAAGAATGGCATTCTCGAAATCGTTGAGAATGGCGAACACGAAGTGCTTATGGAAGACGCTGAGACCCGCAATCAGATCGTCGACATGATGACGGCACGCTTTCAGAAGGCGGCTGGCTAAGCGCGTCAAACGGGCTAAACTGCCATTTATGGCGGCACTGACATTCACCGAAGAGGGTATCTATTGCCCCGCAGGCGACTTTCACATCGACCCTTGGCGACCGGTGGAAAGAGCGCTCATCACCCACGGCCATGCTGATCACGCCCGATGGGGCATGGGTTCCTATCTCTCGACCAATATGGCCGCCCCAGTCATCCGGCATCGTCTCGGCGATATCGCGCTCGACACGATTGCCTATGGTGAAACGCGTCAGATCGGCGGGGCGCGCGTTTCATTTCATCCCGCAGGCCATGTGCCCGGCTCCGCACAAATTCGAGTGGAGGTCGCGGGTGAGATATGGGTGGCCTCCGGCGACTATAAGGTCGAGGATGACGGTCTTTCCGCACCGTTTGAACCAATCCGCTGCCATCACTTCATCACCGAGAGCACATTTGGCCTTCCGGTTTTTCGCTGGCGTCCGCAGTCCGAGGTCGCCGCTGGGATCAACGCATGGTGGAAGGCATGCGCCGCATCGGGCAAGACGGCTTTCCTGGGATGCTACGCGCTCGGAAAGGCACAGCGCCTTTTGTCATTGCTGGATCCGAATGTTGGTCCAATTCTGGCACACGCGGCGGTTGAGAACACCAATGGCGTCCTTCGAAGCCAGGGGATCAAGTTGCAGGACTCACTTCTGGCCAATGCCGATCTGAACCCCAAAGACCACCCCGGCGCGATCGTTCTGGCCCCACCCTCGGCCCTTGGATCCGCTTGGGCGCGCAAGTTCGGCACGCAGGAAAACGCCTTTGCGTCAGGCTGGATGCAGCTGCGCGGGATACGTAGACGGCGGGCAAGCGACCGAGGTTTCGTGATTTCCGACCATGCCGATTGGAGGGGGCTCTTGGATGCGATCAAGGCGACGGAGGCGGAAAATATATATGTTACGCACGGTTACACGGACATCTTTGCGCGATATCTGAACGAACAGGGCTGGAACGCGCAAGTTGTGCCAACGGAATTTGGCGGTGAGGACGCCGAAAGCGAAGCCGCATGAGGGATTTCGCTACGCTTTTCAACGCTATCGACCAATCGACAAAAACAAAAGTCAAGGTTGCCGCGCTCGCCGATTACTTCGCCAACGCGCCCAAACCGGACCGGATCTGGACCATCGCTATGTTCTCCGGTCGCAGACCAAAGCGCGCAGTCACCACGACACGACTGCGCGAGTGGGCGGCAGAACGCGCTGGCATCCCATTGTGGCTCTTCGAGGAGTGCTACCCCATTGTCGGCGATCTTTCTGAGACCATCGCCCACCTATTGCCACCGGCCACGCGCCAGATCGACAAACCGCTGGCAGAGTGGATCAACCTGGTGCGAGGTCTGGGCCAAATGGAAGAACCTCAGCGCAAAGAGATTATTCTCGACGCCTGGGACCAACTCGAAAACACGGAACGCTTTCTCTTCAACAAGCTGATCACCGGCGGCTTTCGCGTGGGCATCAGCCAAAAGCTGATGACGCGAGCCCTGGCGCGCGCAACTGAGCGGGACGAGGCCGAAATGGCCCATCGTCTCATGGGCAATTGGGATCCGGCGACAATTACGTGGGACGACCTGATCGAAGCGGAGGATGCAGGAGCAGATGCCTCGCGCCCATATCCGTTTTATTTGGCCTATGCCCTAGAGGATGAACCTTCGGATCTTGGCGTGCCCGAGGATTGGCACGCCGAATGGAAATGGGACGGGATCCGGGGCCAGTTGATCCTGCGCGACGGCCAGCACTTCGTCTGGTCCCGCGGGGAAGAACTGATGACCGATCGCTTTCCTGAACTCGCCCGCGCGATGGATTTCCTGCCCATGGGCACCGTTTTAGACGGAGAGATCCTTGCTTGGGGCAAGGGGCAGCCTCAGAACTTCAATGCCCTTCAAAAACGGATCGGGCGCAAGACCGTCCCGAAGAAGCTGCTGCAAGAGGCACCCGTGATCCTTTACGCATATGACCTGCTGGAATGGCAGGGGCAGGACCTTCGCCAGACTGAGTTTGCAAAACGACGTTTGCTACTCAGCAATCTCTGCGCCGACCTGCCCGACGACGCCCCGGTGCGGCTTTCGCCCACGATCGGTTTTGTAGATTGGGAGAGCCTCGCACAAATCCGGCAGACTGCGCGAGATGCCCAAGCAGAGGGGATCATGTTGAAACGCATGGCGTCCCTGTACCTCATTGGCCGCAAGAAGGGCGACTGGTGGAAATGGAAACTTGATCCGCTGACCATCGACGCGGTGATGATCTATGCGCAATCTGGATCAGGACGCCGTGCAAACCTGTTCACGGACTTCACTTTCGCGGTCTGGAAAGGAAACGACCTTGTGCCCTTTACCAAGGCCTATTCTGGCCTGACTGACGAGGAGTTTCGCAAGATAACCGCCTGGGTTAAAAAGAACACGCTGCAACGCTTTGGCCCCGTGCGGCAAGTGACACCCGAACATGTTTTTGAGATCGCCTTCGAAGGTATCCAGGCCAGCAGCCGGCATAAATCCGGGGTTGCACTGCGCTTTCCTCGAATGTCACGCTGGCGTCACGACAAACCGGTGCAAGAGGCCAATACGATGGACGATCTGAACGAAATGCTGAGGCTCTATGGATAAGCCCTTCGGGTCGCCGCCTCCGACCCCGCTGCCGCCACATCGCAAAGCACCGCAAGGTGCCTGCGACGCACATGTGCACTTATTGGCCGGGTCGGAGTTCCCGCTTTGGGACGGTCGTGTCGAGAACCCGGCAGAAGGGATCGACTTTGATAGCTGGATCAAGCTCTACCAGGAACACCTTGAAAACCTGGGATGTTCACGCGGGCTGATCGTACATTCGATCCTCTATGGCTCCGACAATTCGGTGACAATCTCCGCGCTCAAACGCCTGGGCGATGGATTCAAAGGGGTCGGTTTGCTTCCCGACAATGCTAGCGATCAGCAGCTAGATGACTTTGCAAGCGCCAATATCTGTGCGGTTCGGCTCAACTACGTACACGGCGGCATCCTTGGTTGGGAGGGGGCAAAAGCAATGGCCCCGCGCCTTGCCGACCGTGACATGCACGTCCAGATGCTGCTGCACGCTGACCAGCATATTGACGCGCTTGCCACTGATATTCGCGCCCTGCCCGTCCCGCTGGTCATCGATCATTGCGGTTGGCCTTCTGCGGGTCTTGATCCGGACGGGTCCGGCATTGATACGCTCTGCGCGCTGCTGGCTGAGGGTCGCGTGTGGGTCAAGCTGTCGGGGCTTTATCGCCTGACGAACGCCCCCTTTGAAAAGGCCGATAGAATTGTTGCAAAGCTTGCAAAGGCCAATCCAGAGCGGTGTCTTTGGGGCTCTGACTGGCCCTATATCATGCTCAATGGTGCCACTCAGCCGAACGGCGGCAACGCTCTCGACGCGCTTGATCGCGTCATCGACGATAATCAACGTCAACGAATCCTTGTCGACAACCCAGCCAAGCTTTTCCGCTTCTGACCCGGTTGCCGCCCGTAGATAACCCGCATACCTATAAGCGAAACAAAACCGAGGTCTTTCATGTTCCAGCTCCCCTTCCCTGTTCGCGATGCCAATGCCAGCGCGGGCGACCAGCCGCTGGGCAATCTGCCTGAATGGAACCTGGACGATCTCTACACCGGTGAAGACGCGCCAGAGCTAAAAGGCGATCTCGACTGGCTCGAACAAGCCTGCGCCGATTTTGCGAGCGATTACGAAGGCAAGCTTGCGAATCTCGATGCCGCCGGACTGCTCGGCTGCGTTCTGCGCAACGAAAAGATAAACCAGACCGCCGGCCGGATCATGTCGTTCGCGGGCTTGCGATACTATCAACTGACGACCGATGCGGGCCGGGCAAAATTCATGTCGGACGTGCAGGAAAAGATCACCAACTACACAACGCCGCTGGTGTTTTTTACGCTGGAACTCAATCGTCTGGAGGACGAACATTTGGACGGGCTGCTGGCACAGAACCCGGATCTGGCCCGCTACAAGCCGGTTTTCGACCGCATCCGCGCGATGAAGCCTTACCAACTGTCCGACGAGCTCGAAAAATTCCTGCACGACCTCGGCGTTGTTGGCGACGCGTGGGAACGTCTTTTTGACGAAACCATCGCAGGCCTGGAATTCCAAATCGACGGAGAGCCGCTCAACATCGAAGGCACACTGAACCTTCTGACTGACACGGACCGCGGAAAGCGCGAGACGGCGGCCCGCGAACTGGCAGAAGTTTTTGGCAGCAACATCAAGATCTTCGCGCGTGTTCACAATACGCAAGCCAAGGAAAAAGAGATCCTGGACCGCTGGCGCGGGATGCCCACCCCTCAAACCGGGAGGCACCTTTCCAACCATGTCGAACCTGAAGTCGTAGAGGCCTTGCGGAATGCGGTTGTCGCAGCCTACCCAAAGCTCAGCCACCGATACTATGAGCTGAAACGCAAATGGCTTGGCGTTGACAAGATGCAGGTCTGGGACCGCAACGCGCCCTTGCCGATGGATGATCCGAGCATCGTAGCTTGGAAAGACGCGGAGAAAACCGTGATGGAGGCCTACAATGCCTTCGACCCGCGTATGGGTGAAATCGCCGCGCCGTTCTTCAGCAGCGGTTGGATCGACGCGGGCGTCAAACCCGGCAAGGCACCGGGCGCCTTCGCCCACCCAACGGTCACCAACGTGCACCCCTATGTCATGCTCAACTACCTCGGCAAACCCCGGGACGTTATGACTTTGGCGCATGAGCTTGGTCATGGAGTTCATCAGGTGCTGGCGGCCGGGCAAGGCGAAATGCTTAGCTCAACCCCGTTGACGCTTGCCGAAACGGCGAGTGTATTTGGCGAAATGCTGACCTTCCGCAAGATGCTGGACGGCGCTGCAGATCAGAACCAGCGTAAGGTTCTTCTGGCTGGCAAAGTTGAGGACATGATCAACACAGTCGTCCGCCAAATCGCGTTCTACGACTTCGAGTGCAAATTGCACGAGGCGCGGCGCGGTGGAGAGTTGACGCCCGAAGACATCAACGCGCTCTGGATGTCCGTTCAGGGCGAAAGCCTCGGACCCGCATTCGAATTCATGGAAGGCTACGAGACCTTCTGGACCTACATCCCGCATTTCGTCCATTCGCCATTTTATGTCTATGCCTATGCGTTCGGCGACGGGCTCGTGAACGCGCTTTATTCGGTCTATTCAGAAGGTGCAGAGGACTTCGAGGACAAGTATTTCGACATGCTCAAAGCTGGTGGATCAAAACACCACAAAGAGTTGCTGGAACCCTTTGGCCTCGACGCCTCCGATCCGAAATTCTGGAGTAAAGGACTAAGCATGATCTCAGGCTTCATCGACGAATTGGAGGCGATGGAGGATTGAGGTGGCTGTGGCTTTTTGGGACTCTTGCGGCCTGCACAGCAGCCACACACACCCCTGAGATCGGCGACTGGACCTGCACCGAAAGGTCTTCTCCGGGCGCGCTCCGAGAATTTGTTGCGAAGTCGAATGTGCGTTTTGATGGTCGGAATGCCATCTACGACTATGAGTATTCAGAAACCTACGGGCATCGGCAGATTCGCATGACATTGTCTGTCAACCGCACCTATGTCCGCCAGGGTCGCCGGGTGTCCAGCAATGTGGAGGCAATAAACATCACGTCTATTGAAGTAAATGGCCGCGACGGTCTTGGAACGCCTCATGAACGCTGGGCGCGCGGTCGCTTCGGTGCACCACTTGACGCAAAGGTCGAATTTCGAGGGTTCGACACGTTCCGACTAACCACCGAAAAGGGTTATAAGATCGATTGCAAACGCGCCCTGCCATAGGTCAGACATGAAAATGTCGCAGCCATTGAAGCTTGCACCGCTGAGCCACCAAGACCTACCGCGTGTCGCCCATATCCGCGTGGCACCCGAGCAAGAGAAATTCTCGGGTCAGGTCGAAGAAGCGTTTGAAGCCGCAGAGACAGGTGTCGACTTTCACGTCATTCTGGAGGCTGATCATCCGGTAGGTTTCTTCAAGATCGACCGGCTTTATCACAAGCGCTATGCCTTTGCGCGCCCCACGGATGTCGGTTTGCGCGCCTTTCTGATCGATCGGACGAGACAGGATGAGGGGATCGCAACACGGGCCGTTCGCATACTGGGCGACTACGTGGCAGACCATTACCCCGACAGGCACCGCCTGCTGTTGACCGTCAATGTCTCAAACCCTGCGGCGATCGCCTGCTACCGGAAGGGCGGCTTTTGGGACACCGACAAGATGCACATGTTGGGCACGGCAGGCCCACAGCACATCTTTTGGATGAGACTGGAGTGCTCTTTCGACGCGGAATAGGCGATTGAGCGTGTGATCAGCCACCTTCAACTGTAAGCTGAAGCCGTTTTTAATGGGAATCACGTTGGTGGCGATGACAGATCCAACCGACGGCAGCACAGATTTCGAGACTACAGAAAAGGAGGCAGCGCTTGCAGCGACGCTCTCCGCGGAGGCCTTTTGCAATGCCCCACGCCTCGCTGAATTTCTTGAGTATGTTGTCCGACGCGATATTGCAGGCGAAGCTAGTGCGATCAAGGCTTATGCCATCGGGGTGGATGTGCTGGGCAAGGACAGCGATTTCGATCCCGGCGCCGATCCGATTGTTCGTGTGACCGCGCGCCGCCTGCGCGACGCGCTTGCCGAGTTCAACGCCTCACCAGAGGGTCGCGGCCTGTCTGTTCGGATCGAAATGCCGCGTGGGCGCTATGTGCCCACCTTCGTCCGCCAGGCCCGGCCTTCGGCAGACTCGGTCCAAATAAGGCGCATTTGGGCCAGTCCATTCCTTAGTATCGGCGGTACGCTGTTGGCGTTGGTTATCGCAGCGGCCATCTGGTTTGCCTGGCCCCGGCCGATGCCGATCACCATCCCTACGATTGATGTGCTGCCCTTTGAAGCGCCCGAGGACGGCCAACGCGCACGCACAATTCTTGGAGTTCGAGCACAGCTAATCAACGACCTGTCGAACGGGGACACTTTGCTTGTACACGATATCAGGGCAACCCCGCATCGACATGAAGACCTCAGCGTCCACTACACGCTGAAAGGTCAAACGATACCCGGCGACCAGTCGATGGTGATCACCCTTTCCGATCCGACACAGCGCGTGATCTGGAGCCGGGAGTTGAACCTGCCCGAAAACGACGCCGATTACCAACGGATTCTCCGTATACTCGTAAGCGGCGTCGCTCTGGAGATCGCAGGCGAACATGGGGTGGTAGTCAGCGATATGATCACCCGCATCCGCGAGCGCGAGGCCCGGCTCGGGCATCGATCCGGCAGCGAATACGAATGCCTGACCCGCGCCTTCGTCTTCGACACCACCAAATCCGTGACCAAGCGCGATCGGGTGACGGCCTGCCTGAATGACTTGGTCAATGCCGGCTCCGTAAATGCGTCGGTCTGGGCGCAGCACGCGCTGATGCAATTCCTGAACTGGTCGCGATCCAGCGATCCTCAGGGGGACGAACACCTTGATGTGGCGCTCAGCGCCGCGCGTCGGGCCGTTCAGCTTGACCCAAGCAACGTCACTGCACATGAACATCTCGGCTCCATTCTCTCCGCCAAGGGTATGCGCGAGGACGCGATCGCCGCCTATGAGACGGGCCTAACAATCAATCCCTATCGGCCATCGTTGAATTTCCTTCAGGGATGGCAGGTTTGCCTGCAGGGGGATTGGGACGAAGGCATGATCATGATCGACCGTGCTCTCAGAACGATTCCCCAAGCACCGGGCTACATGCATATCCCCGTGGCCATGGATGCCTTCCGTCGGTCTGACTACGTCACCTCGCTGGAACGCGCCCGGCAGATCATCGATCTCGGCGACGACCGTGGCTATGTTTTGGCGGCTGCGGCAGAGATCAGCCTTGGCGATCTTGCCAATGCCCGCAGATACTACGATCTGGCCGCGCAAACCCCGGATTTTGATCCCAGCGATCCGGTCCGCGAACTCCGTCTAACCTTTTCCAACCCTTCCGTCATACCGAAGTATGATGCAACAATCCGGGCGCATTTTCCGTGAATACGGCTTCATAACAGCAGGTTACGCGCAGGCGTAACGGTAACACACGCCCCATTACCTGTTTTGTCACGCATATCCGTGACAGATCAGCCTCAACATCATTCATTCACAAACAGTTGGAGGCCGATCGGCGCCACGCGACGCCGAATGTGGATATCGTCATGGTCCTACAGACAAAACATAGCTTTTCGCCTGCAACATCCGCACCAGTCTGGCCACGCCTGTCCGGCCGCGAGACGGAAGTGCTGACATGGATCGCACATGGCAAGAGCAACGGGGCCATCGCGACAATTCTCGGCATCTCGGTTCATACGGTCGATACACTCTGCCGCCGCGTGCTCATGAAATTTGACACGAGCAGCCGGACCACAGCCGCCGTCCGCGCCAGCCAGGCGGGATTGCTCGGACAGATATAAGCACTGCCCCCGGTCAAACTGTTCAACCCGGCGCGCGCGCACTAGCCTGAAACCGTTGGATCTCGAAAAGGTGGCGCATGCGGTTTCTTGCAAGATGGGTCGGTCGGTTGTTTGTTCTGCTTCTCTTGGGGGTTGGACTTGTCCTTACATTTGGTCCGGCCCAGATCGAGAGCGATCGCAATGCCGTTGTCGACCTCGATCCTTTCACAATCTCAGAGGACGCGCGCGCCCTACACGACACGTTGATTGTTGGCGACTGGCACGCCGATAGTCTTCTTTGGAAGCGTGATATCGCGGATCGCGGAGATCGTGGCCATGTCGACATCCCTCGCCTGATCGAGGGCAATGTCGCGCTTCAAGTCTTTGCCGCCGTCACAAAATCCCCTGCCGGTCAAAACTACGATTCCAATTCGGCTGATGCATTCGACAACATCACGCCCCTGGCCATCGGGCAACTTTGGCCACCACGCACCTGGAACAGTCTCTTGGAACGCGCGCTTTACCAAGCCGAAAAACTCCAAGACGTGCAGCGTCGCCGACCCGAGCGGGTTTCGATCATCAAAACCCGCGCTGATCTTGAGGCACATCTCGAAGCTCGTTCAGCAGGAAGCAAAGCAGTCGGCGCCATTCTGGGCATCGAGGGTGCACATGCGCTTGAAGGCGACATCGCCAACCTCGACAAGATCGAGGCGGCGGGACATCGCGTTATCGGGCTTCAGCACTTTTTCGACAATTCGCTTGGCGGCTCCCTCCACGGGTTCGGCAACAAGGGCCTGACCGACTTTGGTCGCAGCGTCGTCGCCCAGATCGAAGCGCGTGGCATGGTCCTGGATCTTGCGCATTCAAGCCCCCAAGTGGCCCGCGACGTGATCGCGATGACTGACATGCCGATTGTTGTCACCCATACCGGCATCCACGGCTTCTGCCCCGTAAAACGCAATTTCAAGGATGATCTGATGCAGGCCATCGCCGAGACGGGTGGCGTTATCGGCATTGGCTATTGGCGCCACGTAACCTGCGGCGACATCAGCCCGGCTGGCGTCGCTCAGATGATCGTAAAGGGGGTTGAGGTTGTTGGCATTGATCACCTCTCGCTCGGGTCGGATTTCGATGGTTCGGTCACGACGGGCTTTGACACTTCTGAACTTGCTGCCCTGACACAGGCCCTGCTTGATGCGGGGCTGACAAAGGGTGATGTCCGCAAGGTGATGGGCGAGAACATGGTCCGCGTGCTGCGCGCCCGCCTCCAATAGATCAGTAACCCAGGCGAACCGCCCCACCTGTGCGACGAGTGAGAAAGATCACCAGCGCAAGGTCGACAACCGTCATGGTAAGGTTCCAGCTGTAGAGCACGATCAAGTAGCTGAATGCCTCACCCGCCTGCCATTCGATGATCTTGGCGGTCAGACCAAGGCCGTAGCCCGAGATCGTGCAGCAGATGAACGCCCTGCTTTTGCCGTAGGGTCGGCGCGTCCAGATCATGACCGAGATCGACCAGTACCAGCCAACGGAAAAGGCGGCCAGCATCAACGCTTCGAGGATATCAGGGACCGACACGGCACATCCCTCCCAACTATTTGATACTGATAGGAAAAAGGCAAAAAATCCTTGGTCCTGAAATATGCCGGACTCAAAGAAAGTGAGATTTCACAGATACAAAACATAAAGAGCTCCTTCTGAAATCGGGGATGAATGGGACACGGCGGTGACATCGCCACCGCCGACCACGGATCAACAATCGGATGGCGGCCGGGTGAGCGCCGCCCACCGCACCATCAAAAAATGAAATCATCCACGCCGATATCAGCCTTGCCGGTGTCGCGCAGCGTGACCGTGTTGTCCTTCGCGAAGGTCAGGACAACGTCATCGCCCTTCTGGGCCACGCCGATCTGCTGTAGACTGGAATATCCGAAATGGCTCACATCGATGCGGTCGCGGTGATCTTCGAAATCGGTAATCACATCCTCGCTTTTTGCGTCAGAGGCGCGGAAGATAAAGACGTCGCGACCGTAACCGCCAGTCAGCTCATCATCGCCTTGACCGCCCGCCAGCAGATCCCTGGCAAATCCACCTTCCAGCACGTCGTGGCCATTTCCACCCTCGACAACACCGGCGGTCCGGCCGTAGCTGCTGTCATAGTGGTCATTGCCATCCGATAGGTTCACGCCACCTCGGATCACACCGGCATTGACGATATTGACATGCCCACCTGCTTCTGTGGCGTCGATGGCCACTGCGTTGGCGACAATCCTTCCGTAGTTCAGGATCGCACCATCCAGCTTTATGCCGTCTTCGATGCTGATACCGACCGCTGCGTCAGAGTATTTTGAGGCACGGACTAGACCGGCATTGAAGATGTCGCCGTCAAACACCGCATCCTTTACGCTGCTAAAAAGACGCACGCCGTCGCCAACCTGGTTGCCTGTTTCCGCATCACCACCGCCAATTATCCTACCCAGGTTTTTCACACCGGCCAAAACGACATCGCCATTCGCGTCACCGGTTTGCAGCGATACAGCCGAGCCGCCGTCCTGCGCCTTGATCAAGCCACCTTTGAGATTGAGGATCTTGTAGTCGTCGGCTGTTCTATCCGCATAGACCGTCCCGTTGCGCTGCACATCGGTGCCCACAATGTCACCGCTGTTGACCAGATCGACGCCGTCGCCGTCAATGTTCACGGCACGGCTGTCACTGGCAATTGTGCCCCGGTTCAGAACCTTCGCATCGTGCTCTGCGTCCCCGAAGTAAAGCCCGTCCGTCTCACCAAAGATCAGGCCCTTGTTCAGGATCTTCCCGTCAAAACCGAGATTGTCGCGGATCTCAATCCCCCGCGCATTGTCCGAGGTGATCTGCCCGGTGTTGAAGATGTTCCCATCATAGGTGGCCGCGCCGTCCTCAACACCCGAGAACAACCGAATGCCGTCACCCCGCGTGTTCAGACCAGCCTTGGCATCCCCACGACCGGCAATCAGGCCGTGGTTGGTGATATTGGCCCCGACCGCCTCGCCCGCCCTGTCGCCCAGTTCGAAAGAGACACCAGCCCCATCATTTCCGAACCCGGCATCGATGCTGCCGCGCTTGCCGTTGACAAGGGTGATGTCCTCTGCACCATTGTCGGCGTAGACCGTCCCATTGCGCTGATCACCTGTCCCCGTGATGTCCCCGTAGTTGAAGATCTTGGTCCCAACGCCTACGATATCGATCGCCCGGCTGTCACTTCGCACGTCACCGAAATTGACCAGCCGACCATCTTCGCCCGCAAGTCGCGCGCCGTTCACGTCGCCGGTTGTCAGGCCGTTGTTGAGAACCTTGCCGTGATCGCCTGTCACGTCGATGCCCGTCCCTTCGGAGGCGATGACACCGGGCTTATAGTTCACGACAAAGCTTTTTTCAGCTTCAAGGATGATCGTTGAGGTTGCCCCTTTGGTCTCTGCGATACCGGCATTCAAAAGACCGGTAGCGAGGTCATTGAGTGTTAGGACAGGCTTGTTGACCACCTGAGTCTGGTCTCCAATGCCGAGCTTAAAAATTTCACCCGGAAACGCGCTGCTGCGCGCCTGATTGTCGCCATCCGGAATGCGTGTCACTTGGCTCTGAACCCCGTTCTGCTCGCTTAAAAAGGCCATTTTTCAAATCCTCCAATCTCGTTTTCGGGACCGAATGGCGGATATCCGCGACAGCCCCGCCTTTTTGGCTAAGACGCACGCGATTTTCAGACCATCGACAGGATTGAAGGGGGGGTATTCAGGGATGAAGATCCAAAAAATCTGATTAAAGCGCTGATTTGTCTGATTTATCTTTTTACCATTCCTCACGGCAACCACACGTTCCAGTGAGGCCTGTGTCACAACTTGCCCGACAGGATGCGCCACATATAGCTGCACGTCGTGCGCGTGATAACTCTGCGAAAAATGTGAGTCGTAAGCGCTCTGCTGATCGCCTTTATGTCAGCTGAACTGCCGGGCCGCTTGAGTGAGGAACGTCTTGACCGCACCAATCCTGCGGGATCCGCGTAGATCTTGCCGGGTCAGCAACCAGACCGGTACCTTGACGAGAAAGGCATCCTCCAGAACCGGGAGCAGGTCCGGATCCTGATCCGTCAGATAGGGTGGCAAAGCCACCAATCCGACACCAGCGCGTGCCGCCGCCTTCTGGGCCATCACGCCATCCAGAGTTGCAGCCACGCGGGCGCTGTGCGCGATCTCTCGCAAAAGCCGCGCCTGTGCGACATCACGGATAATGCCGCCGCTGTCGATGATCCGGTGATGACGCAGCGCGTCCAGATCAGCGGGCGCGCCATACTTGTTGATATAGCAAGGCGAGGCAAAAAGCCGAAAGGGCAATGCCGCTATCTTGCGTCCAATCAGGGTTTCATCGCGCGGATCACCCATACGCAAGGCGACATCCGCCTCACCGTTGGATACATCAGAGATCCGATTGGACAAAGACACCCGCAGATCAAGATCGGGATGGATCTCTGACATACCCGACAGCTGGGTCGGAAGCCACGTGGCCCCGATCCCTTCGGGCGCCGTCAACGTCACCGGGCCCGCTATGCACTTTCGCTCGCCCTCGGCCCGATCGGCGATACAGCGTGCGATTTCGGCAATTTCGCCCGTCTTTTCGAAGACCTGAATGCCAGTCTCGGTCAACACGTGACCGCTGATCAGTTTGTCAAAAAGCTGTGCGTCCAACCGGTCTTCCAGCGCCTTGATACGCCGTCCCACGGTCGGCTGTGACACACCCAGATCTCGGGCCGCCTTTGATAGGCTGCCTGCCACGGCAACAGCATGAAAAAACCGCAGCTCATCCCACTCCACAATGAGCACTCCGCTTCGGAAAAATCCAAAAAAATAAGACTGATCGTTCTTATCACATTGCTGTGTCTACAACCCGACGTCAAGACGATTTTGCCTTGATAGATGGAAAGAAACTTGAATAACCTACTTCAAAGACTCAACCTGCCAGTGGTTTGGGTCAGACTGACCAGTATTGTGAGTGAAGGATGGCCGATCGCATTTCAACGCGCGACCGTCTGATTGACGCCGCGACATCGCTTTTTGCGACCGGGGGATATCATGCGATAGGCGTGTCACGGATCCTGGAAGAGGCAGGCGTATCGCGCGTCGGGCTCTATCATCACTTTCGTTCAAAGGAGGAGTTGATCCTCGCGGTTTTGCGCCGCAGAGACGAGGTCACGCGCAATCTGATCATGCGCGAGGTCGAACAGGCCTCTCACCAACCAGCCGAGCGTCTTCTGGCGCTTTTTGCATTTCTGGAACGATATGTTGGCCAGCCTGATTTTACCGGCTGCATGTTCCTGAATGCGGCGGCAGAGTATCACGATGAAAATCACCCGATCCACCGGATGGCAACCGAACACAAGCGGATGATGCTCTCCTTCATAGAGAAACAATGCGGTCTGTTAGGGGCTGACGACCCTCACCTGCTCGCTCATCAGATCTACATGCTGTTTGACGGGGCTATTGTCCAAATCCACGCGGCAGGAGACGCTGCAAAACGAACTGAGGCCGCCCGGGAGGCAACGGCGGCTTTACTGGGCGCCGCCGTTCCGGCTCAGTGACCGCCAAGAATACCGGTGCGAACCTGATAGTTCACCGCGACCTCGTAGTCGGGATCGTCATCGCTGTCGATCATCAGATGGCCGGCCTTGTTCAGAAGCTGGTGGCAGTCCCGTGACAAGTGTCGCAACTGAACGCGCTTGCCTGCTTCTTCATACTTCGCGGCCACGGCCTCGATCGCTTGCAGCGCGGATTGGTCAACCACCCGGCTTTCCGCGAAATCGACCACAACTTCGCCCGGATCGCCTGGCACGTTGAACATCTCGACAAAACCTGTGGCAGAACCAAAGAACAATGGCCCCTGGACCTGGTAGATCTTCGCGCCCTCGGGCGTTGTATAAGCCTTGGCGTGGATGCGCCGCGCATTGTTCCAGGCGTAGGCCAGGGCACTGACGATCACACCAACAACGACGGCCACGGCAAGGTCTTCCATCACCGTAACAACCGTGACCAATACGATCACGAAAGCATCTGTCAAAGGCACCTTGCGCAGGATCTTGAGGCTGTTCCAGGCAAAGGTGCCGATCACCACCATGAACATCACACCGACAAGGGCGGCCAGCGGGATCAATTCAATGATGCTGGAGCCGACGACAATAAAGAGCAGCAGAAAGATTGCCGCCGCCAAACCTGCGATCCGCGTGCGTCCCCCCGACTTCACGTTGATCATGGATTGCCCGATCATCGCGCAACCACCCATGCCGCCAAAGAATCCAGTCGCCGTATTGGCCACCCCCTGGGCGATACACTCCTGGCTGGCACCGCCACGCTGACCGGTCAGGTCACCCACAAGGTTGAGCGTCAGCAGGCTTTCGATCAGGCCGATCGCGGCGAGGATAACGGCATAAGGCAGGATGATCTCAAATGTTTCCCAGGTCAGCGGGACGATGGGAATGTGAAAGCTCGGCAAGCCGCCTTCGATCGATGCCAGATCACCCACGCGAGGCACATCAAGGCCAAAGGCAATCACGACGATCGCCACGATCCCGATCCCTGCCAGCGGCGCAGGGATGGCTTTGGTGAGGCGCGGCATCACCCAGATGATCGCCATCGTAACGGCGACAAGGCCCAGCATCATATAAAGCGGACCACCTGAAAGCCATTCGCCGCCGGTCATCCCATGTCCATCTGACACCATGGATCCCGGCACCTTGAACTGGCTCATCTGGGCAAGGAAAATCACTATGGCCAGACCATTCACGAAGCCCAGCATCACAGGATGGGGCACCAACCGGATGAACTTGCCCCATTGCATCACGCCCGCGAAAATCTGCAAAAGCCCCATGAGGACCACTGTGGCAAACAGATATTCGACCCCGTGCTGTGCGACCAGCGCCACCATGACCACGGCCAAAGCGCCCGTAGCCCCCGAGATCATGCCCGGCCGCCCCCCGATCAGGGCTGTGATCAGCCCGACGATGAAAGCCGCATAAAGCCCGACAAGAGGGTGCACGCCCGCCACAAAAGCGAAGGCAACCGCTTCGGGCACAAGGGCCAATGCGACGGTCAAACCCGACAAAAGCTCTGTCCGGATCCGGCCGGGCGTCAGGTTCTCATCCCCCGGCGCCACACGAAAGTCTCCAAAGCGGGTCTTGGCGCGGGGGCCTGAAAGGTCGAAAAATGCCATAAAACTCTCGTCTGCTCGGATGGCCGGATCGGAATCGTCTATAGAAGCCGACCTGATGAAACCACAGCACCCACCGGGACGCCGCTATGCAGGTGGCACATAGCGGACACTCCGCAGAATGCACGGTATTCTTGGGCATACAGATTTCCCTTTAGTGGCAAACAACTTTCGATAGAGTGAACCGACGCATTTGAGGAAGCCATTATGCCGGTCGTCAGCACATGGGCGGATATCGAAGAACACTTTGGCGGCTGGGACGGGCTGACACAGGCCGAACAGAGGCTGATCAATGACTGCAAGACGGGCAATGATTGCAGCCTGGGTGGTCTGCCACCCGAAGGCGATCCAACACATGATCAGGAGATCCGAGCCGATATTCTGCGCTACATGATCGTAGGAGGGTGCGAAAACTGCAGAACGACCGACAAAGGTGTTGACCTGTCCGGAGCCTACATCACAGGCGAACTGGATCTTACACTTGCCACAGCAAAGGGCATAACCGGGTTCGGCCATTGCCGTTTTGACCGGATGATCGAAGCGATGCAGGCCAGATTTGATCTTCTGGCTCTAAACGATTGTCGCATCGCCGGTCTCAACGCTCAGGGTGCCCGCGTGTCCGGCAGCGTTTTTCTCAGAAGTACGAAATCCTCCGGACCGCTTCGGTTTCCTGGCGCAAGGATCGGAGGACACCTCGCATGCGAAGGGTCCCAGCTTGAAGTGACCAGGGATTGTGCACTGGATGCGCAGAACGCCAACATCATCGGCGGTCTGGTCATGCGCCCCTTCAAGACTGAAAATGAGGACGAAGACCGTCCATTCAGAGCCAATGCCTGGGTATCTTTCGATGCAGCGACAATCGGATACATTGGTGCCGAACATGCACAATTTGCCGCCAGGACAGAGGGACATGCTTTTTCAGCCTTCAATCTGGTCTGCAAAGGCAACGTCATTCTGAACGATGCCATTTTCGATGGCGAGTTACAGTTGCAGGGCGCCCGGATTGAGGGCCGTCTGAGCCTTCGGCGCACCTATCTCAGCAATTCGGCCGGCCACGCTTTTACCGGCCAGCGGATGCGGGTCGATCAGGATCTGGTCTGGAAAAACGTCAGCCACAAAGAGGGACAGGTCAGCCTGAATGGAGCGCATGTCGAAGAGTTGTCCGATCATCCCGACAATTGGCCAGGGGAAAATGAATTTGTCCTCGACGGCTTCACCTATGACCGGATCAAGGGAAAGGTGTCCATCGCGAAAGAACGGCTCGACTGGCTCAGCAATGGAAGCCATTACGAAGACCGGTTTTATCCCCAGCCTTACACGCAATATGCCAAATTCCTGCGTGAGACGGGGCACGACATAGAGGCCCGCAAGATTCTGACCTTACGAGAGCAACTGATCAGGGAAGAAGGGCGGAAACGCCTTTGGAACGAATGGAGCTTTCTCGCGACCCCCTTGGTCCTCTGGCTGATGGTTTGGGATGTCGTACAACGGCTGGTGGTAGGTTACGGGCACAAACCCTTTAACAGCCTGTTCTTTCTGCTTTGCTTTTGGCTCATTGCGACGGCCCTCGCCCATCGCGCCTGGCAGGCAGGAGATTTTGCGCCCAACGCAGCGCCCATCCTTGTTTCCGAGGCTTGGCAAAGTGTGGCAAGCGAGCAAGCCAATCCAGCCCAAGCGTGGGCCGAACGCGATAACGACGGCGACGGCAACCGGATCGGCTATAAAGCCGGGCAGGATTGGGCGACCTTCAACCGGTATGCTTATGCTGCGGATCTGGTGATCCCGATCATTGATCTTGGCCAGACTGATGCCTGGGCCCCATCGACAGAGCGCGGGCCTTGGGGGCGCTGGCTCTACCAGACCGGGTTCTTTCTCCAGATAGCTGGCTGGATCGTGACCGCCCTTGGCGCTGCTGCCATTACGGGCATCATCAGACGGGATTAGCAAAAGAAGGGCGCAAGGCATGACAAAGACCAAAATCGCCGTCATCGGCGGGTCAGGCATCTATGAGATCGACGGGCTTGAAAACGCCGAATGGATCAGCGTCGACAGCCCCTGGGGCCCACCTTCTGATCAATTGCTGACAGGCACGCTCGACGGTATGCCGATGGTTTTTTTACCCCGTCACGGGCGGGGCCATGTGCATTCGCCGACCACGGTGCCTTATCGTGCGAATATCGACGCGCTCAAACGGCTGGGCTGCACTGATGTGATCAGCGTCAGCGCTTGCGGCTCCTTCCGAGAAGAGATGGCGCCCGGTGATTTCGTCATCGTGGATCAGTTTATCGACCGCACCATCGCCCGCGAGAAATCCTTTTTTGGAACTGGCTGTGTTGCGCACGTATCGGTGGCCCATCCCACCTGCCCGCGCCTTGGCGCGACCTGTCTTGAGACTGCCCGGACGGCTGGGATCAATGTCCATAACGGCGGCACTTACCTTGCTATGGAAGGACCGCAATTCAGCAGTCTCGCTGAATCCAAGATGTACCGAGAGGTCTGGGGCAGCGACGTGATCGGCATGACCAACATGCCCGAGGCAAAACTCGCCCGCGAGGCAGAACTTTGCTATGCCTCTGTCGCAATGATCACCGACTATGACAGTTGGCATCCCGATCACGGCGAGGTCGACGTCACATCGATCATTGCAACGCTCAAAGGCAACGGCGAAAAGGCCCGCGCCCTGATCAAAGGCCTGCCCGCCCGCCTCGACACCACTCGCGCGCCCTGCCCCCACGGCTGCGACAGGGCGCTCGACCACGCCATCATGACTGCCCCAGAGGCCCGCGATCCTAAGATCGTTGCCAAGCTCGACGCAGTGGCGGGGCGGGTGTTATGAGAATAGGAATTGCGGCCCTAACAGTTTTCATACTTTGTCTTGAAAAAGCGGCTCTCGCCGAAGATGTCACGACAGATGGCATCCTAAGCGACCGGGATTTCTATCGTTTGATCTCATGTGGGGCGAGTCCTGGGATGCCTTGTCAAAAAGCTCACAAACGATGGGATGCCGATACGGCCAAATCTCTCACCGTCGGTCTGAGGCAGGTGCAAGCCGGATATCCACCACTACTGGACGAACTGGTGCTGATTGGCCTGTTGGAAGCCATCGAAGAGATCAATCGCGTTACATCGAATGTGCAGCTTTCATGGGTGCTTGATGGTTCGGAACCGGACATCGACATATATTTGGTCATACCGCAGGAAGGCAGGACAATCAGGGGCACAGGGACACGTATGTTGGACGGGGCAAAAATCGCCAATGCGATCGTCGTTTCTAACCGTAGGCACGGTCAGATCACCGAAGCCGCCATTGCCTTTTCTCATCGACTCGATGTCTCAGACGTCAATTCAATTGCGCTGGAAGACTTATTTCAGGCACTTGGCTTCATCTACGATATCGACAATCCCGCCTATCTAACGCGCTCTATTGTCTACGAAAAAGACAGCTTTCTCGAACGGCTCGGTGAGCAGGACATTCGGGCACTTAAGACCAAGTATGCGTATTGAAGCCGATCTCAGGCGCGGAGCACTGCGCCTGGGTTCATGATACTGTGCGGGTCGAGCGCCGCCTTGATCGACCGCATCGCTGCCAACTTGGCCGGATCGCCGTAACGTTCCAGATCTTCGACCTTCAGGCGCCCTACCCCGTGTTCAGCGCTGACGGAGCCACCCATTTCATCGACCAGATCATGCACGGCGCGTTTGATCTTTGGACGTTCGGCTTCGTGATCTGCTCGGGATTTGCCGGGCATCGGAAAGACGTTGTAGTGCAGGTTGCCGTCGCCCACATGGCCAAAGCAATTGATACGGAACGACCCGATCTTTTCGATCCGCTTGCCGCCTTCCGCGATGAAGTCCGGCAAGCATCCAAGGGGCACGGAAATGTCATGCGAGGAAACCGATCCAATCCGCCGGTTCGCTTCGGGAATATGCTCGCGGATCGCCCAGAATTCCGCCGCCTGACCTTCCGATTGCGCGATGAGCCCGTCATCGGATAGCCCCTGGGCCCGTGCAGTTCCAAAAAGCTCGGCAAGTCCGACACCCGGATCCTGACCCGCCGAAAGCCCTACCTCGATCAGCACGCACCATTCGGGCGGTGCATTCCAAGGCTGGCGAATGTCTGGCAGCGTTCCCGAGAGAAAGTCAAAGCCCTGGCGATGGATCAACTCAAACGCACTGACCGCCTCCCCAAACCGCGCGCGCGCATGGCCCAGAAGCGATAGGGCCGCCCTCGGATCCCGCACGGTGAGCAGGGCCACACCCCGTTCTGCGGGCCGCGCAAAAAGTTTCAGCGACGCCGCCGTGATGATGCCCAGCGTCCCCTCTGCCCCGATCAGCAGATGGCGCAGATCGTAGCCAGCATTGTTCTTGCGCAAGCGGCTCAGCCCCTGAAGGATCTCGCCACTCGGCAAAACCGCCTCGACACCAAGGCAAAGATCCCGCGCATTGCCATAGCGCAGAACGCCCGTGCCCCCCGCATTCGTCGCCAGATTGCCTCCGATCCGCGCCGTACCTTCCGCCGCCAGGGACAGTGGAAACAGCAATCCGACCGCCTCGGCTGCCGCCTGCACGTCCGCCAGAATGACACCGGCCTCGGCCACCATCACGAATTCTTCTTTATGCACCTCGCGGATCGCACTCATCCTCTCAAGCGAGATGATCAGCGGCACGGCCCCGCCCGAGGCGATCTGCCCACCGACAAGACCCGTCCCACCGCCGTAAGGCACAATACCCACCCGCAACTCCGCCGCCTTGCGCACCAGCGCGGCGACCTCTTCTGTGATCTTTGGGTAGGCGACAAAGCCCGCCTGACCCGCATAGCGCCCGCGGGGCTCTTCCAGATACCGCCCTTCTGCCTCACGAAATCGGTCATCCGGCAGAAGGGCGCGAAACTGCGCTTCGATCTCGGGGGTAAGACTTTGCAGGGTCATGACTGTGATCAATCAAATCAGGGCGCTGCGCGCAAGGCGTTACTCTGCCGCGCGCAGCCATTCAGGCCGCAGCACCATGACGGTGGGTCGCGATGGCAATCGGCCAAGCGAGACATCCAGATGCGCAGAACCAACCTCGACCACCTGAAATTCATCCGCCATACCGGTCAGAAAATCATTCAGCGTAAACTCACCGAACCAATGCATCGGGATTACAATCGAAGACCGCAACCGTTTGATCACCCGCGTCATCGTCGCCAGATCCAGGGTAAAGCCCCCATCCACCGGCGCCATAACCACATCGAGCCGCCCAAGGGCCGCGTATTGCTCTTCTGAAGGTTCGTGATGCAGATGTCCCAGATGCCCGATGCAAAGGCCCGCCACTTCGAACACGAAGATCGAATTGCCGTTTTCTTCTACGCCGGACCATTGCGAGCGGATGTCGGTAGAAACATTGCGCACCAGCACTTCGCCCAGATCGACACGGTGGTCGATCCCTTCCCCAAACGGCCCCCAGCCCGGCAGCACATGAGGAATGGCCGGGTCGGGATTGGGTGTCCAATGCGTTTCGTGCGCATGGTTCATCGTGACCACATCGGGAATAAATGGCGCACTGCCCACAAAGCCCGTATAGTCGGTGATCATATTGAGCCCGCCATGCGTGCGGATCAGAAAACTTGCATGCGCAACATAGTGAAGCCTGACGGTTTCGCGCGCAACGTCAACATCGTAGCTGGCCTTTTGAATGTGCTCAACGCCCGGCGCCTCTGCCAAGGCAATACAATGACTGGGCGTGCGGGTCAGTTCCTGCGCGAAAACGGGCATGGCGAAAGACGCAACGACGGCGAGGACGATAAAGGCTGTGATCATATCAAAATGGTAGCAGTTTGGATCGCTCTGCCCAGCACAATCTTAATGATCTGATAATGCAGAGACGCCTGCGCCGCTGAAGAAGGGGGCATACGCTGAGCTTCAGACATGCAGATGCGGGCGTTAGGAATTCAAGATGTGCAAACTGAAACCAGACATTAAGAAAGACGCTTTCCGGAGATGGGCCATTCCCGAACGCGTTTTCTTGAGACATGGCGTTTGCCACATTCTGGCCGAGGTTTTTCTTCGAATGAAGCCACTTGTCGGATTTCATGCAGAGCGTTTGGTTTCCGCGGATGAATGTGCAGGCAATTAGGACTGTGGTAAGGCTTCATAACCAGTAGATGACGACGGCTGCGAGCGCGATGGCTGAGAGGAAGACCTTGGGACAGCGGTCATAGCAGGTCGCCACGCGCCTCCAAACTTTGAGCTTGCCAAACAGGATCTCAATGCGGTCGCGCCGCTTGTAGCTGCGCCAGTCGTATTTGACACTGGTCTTACGCTGCGTCCGGCCGGGGATACACGCGAGTATCCCTTTGTCTTTCAACGCTTCCCTGAACCAGTCAGCGTCATAGCCGCGGTGTCCGAGCAGCCAGTCGACCTTTGGGCAGGCTACCGAGCAACGCCCGTGCGATCATGGCAACGATGCGCGAGTTTACCCTTTGGCTGTCTCAGCAAGGAGGGTTCCGACGCAGGATCAGGGCCGCTGATGCCAGCTATTTCCAGCTTTCCCGTCGAGATGAAGCCGAAGCCCGCGCCGCCCCAGAACGGCCCGCTCCAAGCCTTCACCAAAACCACACAAGGAACCGACACAACAAACATAACCACCATAACCACGATCAACGGCGAAACGGCTCCGCTGGACGTTGACCTTATGACCTTCGCGCATTTTTTGGACGAGTGCGATTTAACCGAAGATGAAAAACAAGAACGCCTTGGCATTTTCTGGGGCTTTGCGATGGCATTTGTCGATCTGGGATACGGAGTTGCATCCACCCAAATGGCCTGTGGGCATCTCATGAAATGCTTCGAAAAAGAGGGCATTTTGCCCCCAGATTCGGTACAATTGGATCAACCCGAAACCACCGAAGAAGGAGCCTGCTCATGAGTCACAACGCCATAATTTATTGCCGGGTCTCTTCGGTTGCGCAGGTCGAAGAAGGCCATGGGCTTGAAAGCCAAGAGACGCGCTGCCGAGAATACGCAGCGCGCAAAAACTACACCGTCATTGAAAGCTTCTATGAGCGCGCTGTCTCTGGCGGGGTCGCTGACAGGCCATCCTTCAACGCCATGCTGAGTTGTATCAAAGCATAGAAAGAGCCTGTGATCGTCGTGATTGACGATATCAGTCGATTGGCACGGGATATTGAAAGCCACTGGGCTTTGCGGCGGACGCTTGAAGACATGGGCGGCAAACTCGAAAGTCCCTCTGTGACTTTTGGTGAGGACTCGGATTCCATCCTTGTTGAAAATCTGCTGGCATCGGTCTCGCAGCATCAACGCCAAAAGAACGGTGAGCAAACCAAGAACCGCATGCGTGCGCGTTTGATGAATGGCTATTGGGTGTCTC
>CALCOY010000032.1 GCA_937897325.1 uncultured Shimia sp. | reverse complement strand
GGCACGTGGCAACCCGATACGACCGGTGCCCGAAGGTCTTCCTATCTGCAATCGCACTGGCTGCAACTGTCATCTATTGGCTATGAGACCTGACCCTAGATCGGCTCAGTGGACGACGACCGGCTGCAACTCATCATCTGTGTCGAGGCGGAATGCCCTCTTCGCGGCGGTGGCGCAAGCGTTGTGTTGCGTGCGTGAGAGTGGACCCCCAGCGCATTCATATCGTTTACCTCCTCCTCGCCGTCCTACGCGCTCAACTACGTAGTTCTGTCGATTTTTTTGCAGGGGTCATAGTTGGTATTGCCGGATCAAAGCGCATCATAGGAGCCCGTTATGAGCCACGTTGAATATGGTATCTCGAATGAAACGCCAGACACTTTGGCAGGGTTGATTCCGAATGCGGCGCCAAAGAAACAGAAACGGAAAGAGCGTGGCAGTCGGACGGATCAGGCGGCGAACAAATCGAAGCAGAAGTATAAGGATATCGCGGAGGACGATCACAAGTTCGAGGACTTCGCCTTTGCCTTGACTGGCAAGACGGCCGATGAGCGTACGCCCGAGGAAAACGCGGCTCTGGCGCAATTGCGCAAGGAGATGCGCAACGGAGAGATCTCGCCCGAGGTGCTGGAGGCGGACCCCGCCAATAGCGGTGGCGACAACAGGCTGCCGCCGGGCGCGCGGGGGGCCTATATTTCGGGAGACCCCGGCGAGGACGGGCGCATTCTCTTGTCGCCCAACCTGCGCGGCGGACAGCTTCAGCGCACATCCGATGAAGAACAGGGCGAGGCGCTTGCCGACCGGGCCGAAGAGCTGGGCATCACGGTGGCCGACGGCGACGCGGGCGCGCGGGTAAGCCGTGTGGCCAATGGCGGGTCCGTCACGCCCGAGGACAACCCTGGTCTCTTCACCGATCAGGACAGCGACACGATCGCGGTCGTCTCGGACGGCGAGGTCGTCGAGGCGGAGGCCGATGCGGGCTCAGCTCCTGCGGGCCAGGCAGCGCCTGACCACCTTCTTGCTGAAGGCGGCGATGGACGGGAATACGACATTTCAACTGAACAAGGTAAGATGGATTATCTCGCCTCGTTCGACACGGATGGAAACGGATTTCTCAGCGCCAACGAACTGGCGCAAGTCGAGGGCATCAGTCAGCAGCAAGCCGAACGGCTCGTCAAAGTCTACGGTATGGCGAACAGCGATGGAGACTATTTCATCCCGGCAACCGTCGAAACCGGATTTGAGGGCGCTGGCGTTGACAATATGGTCAAAGATGGGGCCGTCGAGATTTTCTCCGAGGGTCCTGGCGGCGGCCACTATGCTGACGTCCGGTTTGAAGACATCAGTCCAAACTCGGCATCGAATGCGATGATGCGCGCAGAAGGATATCGCCGTTATCAAGAGGCAAAAGAGAACGGAACGGCGGGCGACAAGGGCGTGAGCGACTTTACCCGCGAGGTCTACGGAGAGGGTATGACGGCCGACCAGATGAGTGCGGCCAGCAATTTCGTGTTCGGTGACAGAAAACCACTGCAAGAGTCCAATGGCCACGCGAAGGCAATCGTGAAGGATTTCACGGGCGATAAGGATGGGCGCGTCAAAGCCGACGATCTCGAAGATATTTTCGCAACCGGCGCCATTGAGATCAACGAAACGCAGACCAAGGACGACTTCGTTGGCATCTCAGCGCACCGCGACAAGCGCCCGCCGATTGATACGCCTGAGGATTTCAACGCGTATCTGCAACATTTCGACACGGATGGAAAACCGGGCCTGAGCAAGGACGAGTTCAGGACCGCCATGAAGCATTATTACGGTGACAATGCGCCCTCCGATGCGGAGATCGACCAGCTCTATTTGATGTTCAGCACATACGATCCGCAAAACGGGCGCCACCTGACCGACGCTGGTGCCGAGGCGATGATCACCGAAGGTGTCCTTTCCCCGACCCGTAAGAACGGGCACGTCGTGCAGGAATGGAACCTCACGCCTGCGCGTGCGCAAACGGCGATCTTCGCCGATGTGGCCGAACAGCGGGGTGTTCCGGCCGATAGCGTGGTTTTCATAACGGATGAAGAACTCAGCACTGCAACGAATAACGTCTTTGGTACAGCCATTCCGGTCGGCGCCAACCTAAAGAATTACGGCACTAAAGGCCAAAACAATCAACAGACCTATTTCAGCGCCAGCGGCATCTACGCCATGTTTGATGATGGCAATGTGGGATACTTCTACCCCAAGGCAGATAAGGACCTACCAGTTGGTCAGCGGCGTCTGACATTTGGAACCAGTCCCAACTTCAGACCACCCACTGGCGGATCTGATCCGGTGCCGACCGATCCGACCGCCCCGTACGACGTGACGCACGAAGATCACCCAGGTACTGCGAATTACGGTACGGGGTGGTACAAGGGTGAACTGAACGTCAGCGATGGTCAGATCCACCTGACCGAAGGCACCACGCCCGACCATCTGGTCCGGGTGACGATCTATGTGCCTGAACAGGCCATGGAGCCCGCGCATGGGCAACCTGCGGTGATGAACCCACCGGAGTTCCGGAACAAAAGTGCGGCCGGAAACACAATTGGTCGTGTCCGCGGCAAGGATATGCACCGCACGGACAATGGCGACGGCACCGTCACCTGGACAATCCGCGGGCAGGAGAAGAGAATTCAGAAAGGCAGCAGGCTTGACACCTATCTAAGCGATTACAAGTCCTTTGATGACCCGAAATCTGCCAGCCACCCGCCAGGCCGCCCCAACCTGGAACTGGTCGACCGCTACACGGACGAAAACGGCAATTTCGTCGAAGTCTGGGCCCCCCGCGACCACCAGTTCAGAACAGACGCAAACGGAAACGAAGTTCCCATCGAAGAAGAACCCTTGGTGACTGTGGGTGGATCTGCGAAAGAGGTGGCTGGCATCCTCGAAGACCTTCCGCCTGAAGAAGCTGGCAAGATCCTGAATTACATGGGTCATGATGCTGCTGCTTCGGTGTTGATGCAAATGGACCCTCAAGCCGCTGCAAATGCGCTCTCCACACAGCCATCCGATGAAGTGGCCGAAATTGGTGCGGTCATGATGAATACGGACGCTGGCCTTGAACGCCTGGCCGAAGTGTTGCTGAAAATGCCGGAGGTTGATGCAGGGATCATTGTTGCGGAGCTTGACAAAATACCCGGTGGCAAATCCGGGGGACGCACCCTGGCGGCGGACGGCGGCCAACAGCAGCAGACGCAGCGCAGCGCGACGGTTATTGCGACCATGGCACGACCGGGAACGCGGGTACAGACCCATCGCGTCGCGCAGGTTGCAAGCGCTGCATCAGCGGATATGTCGGAGAATCCGCGGCAGGTCCATCGCCAGATGGAAAGCTACAACAATGTCATCTGGGAACACAGAGGTGGACAACCACCGGCAGGCATAGCAGCATTCGGGCTGGGTTTCCTTCAAATGACGGCAGGGCTGGGGACGCCGGTCATCACAGGACCGGAGGCGCAGACGAATGTTGCCATCGCCAGATTTGCAAGCATGCCACGTCAAGATGCTGCAACTGAGCTGACTAAAATGGCCGAGACGGATCCCGACAGCGCAGCACAATACCTCGCAGCGATGGATCCACGGGTGGCGGCAGAAATAATACTGCTGATGCCACCAGAAACCGTAAGAAACTTACCAGCAAAGATGGCTCCGGCGAAGTGGGCTGACATCCACGCAGCATGGCAGGCAAGTGGCTCTCCTACCAAAGCAGGACCGAGCGTGGAAACCGCCGAGCAGACAGCCACCAGACTCTACATCAGTGCTGATCCGGTAGCTGCCGCGCAGGAGCTCGACACCATCGCCGCGAAGGATCCAGATAGAGCCGCCGCCATTTACGCTGAGCTTTCCGAACTGGACGCGAATTTCTCATCCGAGGTCACCGCAAACCGCCAAGGGACGATGGTGGTGCCCGTACAGACGGAAGATGGCGGTGTCGTTCATACCGTTGTTGCGACAGAAACAGTGGGTGCGGGCACGCCCAACCAGGTGACGGTCGCAGTGGTTCCGGTGGCGGTTACAGATGCAAACGGACAACCGCTCATAGATGCGAATGGACAACCGGCCGAGACCCATCGGCGTGTTGCAACCGTTGAGACAGACCAGGGCGTGAAACACTATGCGGTGGATGCCGACGGCACGATCATATACGGCAACGAGATCGATGCGAGAGTGGTTGACGGTCAGGTCAGGTGGTTTCTCATCATAAAGCCCGGTTTGGCCGGCGGCGGCTCTTCGGGTAGGGTGATCAGCACCGCCGCGGCATTGTTCAAGAGATTTGGACGGGCGTCGACATCAGCCGCAGACTGGCAAGCAACCGGTCAACCAATAGTCACGACCTACAACCCGGCAAAACCCTTTGGTGGCGCTTCGCCTACGTCAAGCGTTCCGATATTGCAGTCGCGGCCCGCCAGTGGCACCGCATCGACACTGCCACCGACGACTGTACCGCCGGGCACCCCAACAGGACCGACCGCCGTCAACGCAGCAACCGACGACTTGCTCACCGGCAACGACCGGAATCCACCTGTCGGTCAATTCAATAGCATGATGAAAAAAGCCGGGATCGACCCGAATTCGGCGGAATACAAAGCCGCAAGTTCTGCGATGCAGCAGGGCAAGTATGTCGCCGCCTACCAGATTTATGGCGATGCCATTGTTGATCGGAACCTTGATCGACTTGTCCAAGCGGGAACGATTACGCAGAAGGAAGCTAATGAAATCAAGGCGGTTTGGAATACGTTGACACCCGAAGAAAAGGCCGTCTTTACAATGTATACGTCCGGTCTAAGAGCGTTTCAAAACGAACCGGGGTCAAAGAGTCCGCGTTCATTCTTCTATATTTTTCTGAACGGTGGTTTGTCTGGGAAAGATACTGGTAACGACGAACATTTGCCGCTTTTCTCGACGGTGCTAACCAGTGCATTGAACAAACTGAATAGGCCTACCTCTGGCGGAAAGACCGTAACGGAAATGTTTGCGGGCAAAACACTACCAGGTGTTCCAACCGAAGAGGCTGGCCCGATCAGCACGGACACTGGTTATATTGACGAACCAAAAACACCCTACGCAACGCGCAGGTTCGGAGCCGAGGGTCAAACTCTTGCAACCTTGGCGGCGGCTGAACCAGGTGAAACACTGGGCAGCGAGACAAACCCGAGGATAACCAACGCATTTACATCATCCAGCTGGTCAGACGGGGCGTCAGGTACGTTCCAAGGCAATGTCGTTGTGCACATTGAGACGGAGGACGCCGCGTTTTCGGGGCCATTCAGCGAATCAATGAGCTTGGGCGAAACGACACTTCCGCCCGGACATGAATGGGTCGTTCAAGGCAAGATCGTCCGCCGCAACGATGCAGGAGAAATCATCGGCGTAGAGCTATGGGTAAAGGCTGTTCCGGTGAAATCAGCCCAAGCCGCCTGACCCAAGTGGTTCCGCTGCGAATTTTCGTTTTGATCATAAGTCACTTCAAGAAAATCGTCCGTTCCCATCTTGTTGCGAACCTTCACATCCGAAGCCTGCCGTTTGAACTCGTCCAGAACAGTCAGCATCTTGTGGCTGCGACCACTGGCGAACATTGTCCGCTCCCGTTCAGTCGTGTTCAATGGACGCTCTCCGGTGTTTGCCTGGCGCAATGCAGTGCCAATTTACCTTGCGGTCTCCTGCCGGTTCAGGATCGCGTTGCTGGTCGGTTCCGTCCCGTTGTCTCTGACCATAAGGTAGGGATAGGAGAAGAAATCCGCCAAATACTAACTGCGCAGGTGCGCTCGTATTTGGCTAATTAAACTTACGACTGTGGCGATGATTTCGGTCGCTTGCTTCCTTCGGCGGCAGATGTATTGATCGTTCGCGGCTTCCCCTTTGAGGTCATCGGGGGATCACCATCGTGATTTACTGACTATGAGATGCTGTAACGGGCCCTGCGTCACGCACCGCCGTTGCCACTTGTCAGATCAGCAGCGCCCTGTCGCCATTCCGGTATTGACCCCACATGAAGGATGACGGGATGAGGTTGTTTATTGGATTGGATGTATCGCTTGCGAAGACCTCGGTCTGCGTGATCAGCGAGCACGGCAAGATCATCAAAGAGGCAGAGACTGAAAGCGAACCCAAAGTTCTGGCGCGCTGGCTGGACGATCTGGACGGTCGCATCGCTGCAATCGGCCTGGGGGCTGGGCCACTGTCGCAATGGCTGCATTGAGGACTAGTGGAAGCTGGCATTGATGCGGTGCTCATGGAAACGCGCCAAGTGAAAGGAGCGCTGAAAGCGACGCCAATCAAGACGGATCGGCGCGATGCAGAAGGGATTGCACGCCTTCTTCATCTCGGCTGGTTCCGCCCGGTCCACTGTAAATCCGTCTCTGCTCAGGAAACCTGAGCAGTTCTCGGCGCTCGAAAGGCTATCCAGCAGAACATGATCGCTCTAGAAATGTCGTTGCGCGGACTACTGCGGAACTTTGGCCTTAAGTTTGGTGCGATCTCCCGCGGCAGGTTCGAGACACGCATTCGGGAATTGGCAGATGGCAATCCGATGCTGGAAACCGCGACAGAATCGATGCTGCGGGCCCGAACTTCGCTGCGACAAGAACTGGCCGGTCTGGAAAAGCGCGTGCGCCAACTCGCCCAGGACGATCCAGTGTGCCACCGTTTGATGACAATGCCGGGAGTCGGGGCAGTCGTCGCACTGACTTTCCGAGCTGCTGTCGATGATCCAGCCCGCTTTCGGTCTTCTAAAAGGGTTGGACCTTGGGTTGGCTTGACGCCCGCACGCAACCAGTCCGGTGAACGGGACGTGTCGGGTGGCATAACCGAAGCCGGCGATGTCAATCTGAGGCGAGCATTGTGCCAATCAGCAACTGCCACGATGAACCGTGGCTGTTCGACATGGCTGAGAACGTGGGGAGCCCAACTCGCGCAGCGGCGCGGACGCAAAATTGCGATGGTCGCCCTCGCACGCCGCATCGCAGTCGTACTTCATCGGATTCGGGTCGATGATACGACCTTCCAATCGGATGCCGCGCCAAACCTTGCCTGACCAGATGACCCGTCACCCTTTGCCTGCTTGATCGCAGGCTGTCGAGGTCTTGCAGGGACGTGGTTCCGATGATGCCCCTCTCGGGCCATTGCTCCGCAATGCCCTGCCGGGCAATGGTGGTCAGGACTGTCGCTGACACAAGTCAAGCATGCCTATGAGATGGGCACATCGGAATTACATCGACCCAGCATCGCGTTGGCAGCCGCCGCGCTGACCACGAACCGAAGCATGTACCCGAAGGACCTTAGCAGAAGGCAGCCAGAAAGCAGAGACAGGCAAACCCGATCCGAGCGAACCGCCTTGGCGGATC
>CALCOY010000031.1 GCA_937897325.1 uncultured Shimia sp. | reverse complement strand
TCATGATGCTCCATCCCAATCAAGAATGGGCGCCCCAAAAGCCCGGAAAGGGTCAATTGCGCAAGTGGCTCGTCCCTGCCGACTGTTTGGATCGACGTGGCAAGATCCAATTGCCTATGCTTGGCAAAAGTCCCGATTTAACGGCATGTACCCTCGCGCAGATGTAGCTGAGCCGCATCACGCTGGAATGCGCTCAGTCAGGCGGCATACGCCAGCGGACTTCACATCACCTTCAAGCTCCAGCACTAAACTGAAACGTGCTGGCGGCAGATCCAAAAGACGGATATTGCCATGACTGAGATTGCTGATCGCTCATCCGCGCGGGATGTTCCACCGCCGGAGGTCGCACCGCACGCGGCGCCGGGCGCGGCCTTAGGCGCGCGCCCGGAAGCCCTGCCAAATCCAGCCGCCAGCCAGGCCCGACTGACCGATTACGCCGCGCTTGGCGAACGCCGCCAGCATACCTCGCAACAGACCGTCACGCCCGAGCGCAGGGCAGAAATCGATGCATACGTCTCAAGTCATGCGCGTGCGACCGAGGGCGACCGACGTAACACGGATCAAGTTGGCGGCACCCGAGTTGGTGAGGCCCTGCTGGGTCGCTCGGATCTGGGTGAACTGACCCCGGAAGAGCGGGAATATATGGCGCAGGAGGCGGTCGGTGTCTGGTCAAGATACGGCGCGCGTGAAAATATCACCGAAGCCGTTCAGGCAGTCCAAAGGGATGCCGCCGCTACCCGAGCACTTGCAAAGGCGCTGTCGGAAGAGGCCGCTGCTGCCGATTTTGACGCGCAAGACAACCCGCCTGTGATCGCCTCAGACACAAGCGGGCAGACATGGCAGGAGCGGCGAGAGAGGGCCAAAGCTGCTCGCGCAATTGCCAGCCGAGAGGATTTCGTCGACCATATCCGGCAGACAGCCTTCGAAGCCGATCCCTTGACCGCGGCGCGCGCCTATGAGGGACGCGAGGACATCCTCGGGCGCGAAGTTATGAATATGTCACCTGACGTTCAGAGGGATGTCCTGGTGGCCGTGGCCAACCGTCAGATCAACGGTGAAGGCGCCGATCGTCTGGTCTCATCGATGTTTGTCTACGCACAATCGGGCGACATGGAGGATCCCCAAAACCAACGGGCCTTTGCAGACGCACTTGCAATGACGGCGCAGCCTGCAACGCATCCAACACCGACGGCCGAACGGCAGATCATATCGAACCGTCTCGCAGCCGTCTTGGGTGAGGGTGGCGCGCACAATCTGCTTTTGTCGAAAAACGTGCAGCCGGAGGTGCGGGGCTGGGCGCTTGAAAACGTCATGGGCAACGGCGCCTGGAACGCCGATACGCTTTCGGACGCCTGGGAAAGCGACATTGTAACAGCAGCCTTCGGAGAACAAACGGCCGCGCAATATGCCGCGCGCGGCACCGAAGGACAGCTTCTGACAGATGATGCGCTCCTCAATACGGTCGGTCAGGCGATTAGCGAACGCCCCAGCGAACTGCCGCCCGAAGATGAAACGTCAGCGGCGCGAGAGGCACGCCTGGCCGCAGGACTTGATCATCGATACTACGGCAATGACACACGTGCGGCGACGATAGCACGCAACATTGAGGAACTGGGCGGCGGAGGGGCACGTGTGTCAGTCGTGCCGGTCTCGGTCACATCGAACGAATTCGGTGTCGCGGCCTTCAACGTTTTCCGGGTAGAACGTGCCGACGGATCGGTTGGATTTGTTGATGACCAAGGCCGCAAATACGACGATTTCGACGACTGGACCGGAAACGAGGAACTGCCGCAAGGGCAGATGACCTATCCCGCTGGGCTCGAACCCGGTGCTGCGTTGATCGATCCGAAAGCCACACGCGGGGTGGTGGACACCAATTGGGAGCGCTTTGGCCAGGTCCTGGACTGGGCGGCCGTCGGCGTGGGCGTGGTGGCCGGCGCAGCTATCGTGGTTGGAACAGGTGGAACGGCAGCCATCCTTGCCGCCGGTGCGGCCGGAGCCTACACGGCCGGGACTGCGGGTGCGGATCTTTATGAAGATCACCAACGGGGTCTCGATGTGCTTGACTTCTCGAACCCCGAAAACCGCTCACGCTGGTTGGAAGTCGCCGCAGGCACCCTGTCGGTCGGGGCGATTGGCTCCGGCATCAAAGTGGCCAATGCCGCACGCAATGGCGCGCAGGTAAGTCAAACGCTCAGCCGGACGGCCGCAGGGCTCGCTGTAGCGGCCGATACGGCGGATGCGGTGGCTATGGGGGATCAGGCGCTGCAGATGGTCCAGAACTGGGATCAAATGTCCAACGCTGATCGCGCCATGGGGATGCTTAACTTGGCCTTCTGGGGTGGCATGGGTGTTGCGTCAGCGCGCGCAGGTGGCGGTGATCTACGCGATGCGTTTAGCTTTACCCGGCTCGACAACACGTTCCGCACCGGCACGCCCTACCCCATGACCGAAGTGTCGGGGCTTGCCCCGGGTGAAATCCGCGTCGCCTACAATGAGAGCGGCGGACGCGCACGCGACATCCGGATCGAAACAGGCGGTGACGTCGCCCCCGTCGATTTGGCCCGTCACACCGAAACAGCTCGCCAAATCGAAGCCGCTGGCGGTATGCACGACCGCTTGCGCGCAATCTTAGGTGATGAGCCCCCCACCATGGGCACCGCCCCGTGGGAAGCGCGGCTTGAGCTGCAGAAAATTGATGCCGAAGCGCGGGCCATCGCGGACGAATTGACCCGGCCCGATCTCAGCCCGGATCGGGTGGCTGACCTCGAAGCGCGGCAGAGGGACCTCAACCGCGCGATCAACCGGCAAACCGAGCGTATCAACGATATCGGCGATGCCGGTCGGGGCTGGATTGGTGCGCCATCGCGGGGAACCGAACAGGCGGAAGCCCTTGGTTGGGCGGATGCACCTGACGGCTACGCCTGGGTGGGCGGCGATGACGGCCAGCCCGTGTTGTTCGGAAATGACGGCAAAATCCCGGTGCATGAATTTGACCCGATCCGCGGCGAATTCACAGAACGCTACCGCCGCGGCGAATCCGGCAGCCTGAACCCGGAACTCAATCCACCACCCGGAGCGGCAAACCGGGCTATGGGTCTCGAGCCCAACAATCGGATCGAATACGACAATGGACATGCATTTGAAACCAACGCAGAAGGACATGTCTCTCGCGTAGAAGCAGACCTCACCGATCAGCCGCCTTGGGTACGCGATTCCCGTTCGCAGGCCGCTTATGGCAATCTTGGCCAGCCGGCGCGCGACTTTGACGGCGGTCACCTGATCGCGCGGATGTTTGGTGGATCTCCCGACCGCATCAATGTCGTGCCCATGGATTCGACGCTGAACCAACGCGGCCCCTGGCGGCAACTAGAACAAAGCTGGGAAGCAAGGCTTGATGCTGGTCAATCTGTCCAGGTGGAGATCGACGTGACATATCCACCGGGCGGTGGCACAGTGCCGCAGAGCTTCCGGGTGGTCGAGACCATCGACGGCGTGACAGGCGCACCGCAAACGATCTGGAACACATCAAACGGACAGAGACCCGGAGCAAGATGATGGGCGACGCCAAAGAAATCTACTCAGAGATCGGACGGCTACTGTCCTCCATGGCGCCACCGGAGGCTGCCGTCATGGTTTTCATGGGCTTTCAATATGTCGGCCACGATCAAGGCGGCCCGCATTGGATCCGCGAGGACGGCAGCATCGGACGCTTCACGCGCGAACTGCGGATGCCCTTAAACGATGTGGACGGGATCAAGGAACTCATGTGGGAGTTGGGTACGAAAGAACCCTTCGTGTCGGACGAGCCCTTCACCCATTACAAAATTGAACTGACGCATGACATGAAGTTCTCGATCGACTTTGCGCATATCCCCGAAGAACAATCATGGCCCAACGTCTTCATGAAGCCGGTCGGTTCGCTGACAGAGGACGAGGCGAAAGCGCTATTTGTGCCCCATGATCACTGGCTGATCCGCAAACGTCTGCTTGAGGGCGAGATTGGAAAAGACGAATTCGATGCGGAGATCACGCGCCTCGAAGGCGCATTCGACACTCGGCGCGCTGCACAGTGACGTTTCAGAATTTCAACCGGGACTGCTACGTCTATTAGATAGCAAAGCGCTCGCCTTCTTCCTGAAGGTTTGGTGCGCTCCAGGGGCTTCATTTTTGGGAATGCAGCTTCACATCATTCGCTCTGGCTTCTGGAGTCAGCTCAAATCCGGCATCGGGGCACTGAAAGCTGGTTCTGTGACCCGAAGGCGCCTTGCCAAAAGGGATCGGTCGAGAACCTAAACAAACGCGTGCGCCGATACCTGCCACGCGACACCCAGCTAGCGGCCGCTCTCAAATCGCAATATGAAGGCTATTTGCGACCGCCTGAACCGGACCCCCAGAAAGTGCCTGGGATAGCAAACCCCAACTGAAGCCTTCAGAGAAGAGATGATGAAACTGAGATAGCGGAAACTGTCGCGACGACCTTTGAGACTTCACTGATACAGCGACGTTGGACCATCCCGTCAGCAGTTAAACCTTGATGTTGGTTGCGAGACGTAGATCGCGCCCTGCACCATTGTAGGAGCACCCATCGGAGATTTTCGGCAGATCTGGGTGCAATGCACACCGCGACCTCTCGAGTCTTTGGTGAGTTAGACCGGAGAGGAACCGAGATCACAGAATAGAGCCGAGTTTGAATTTGATCCCAATGAATCCGACCACGTGACTTCAAGCGACAGCCATACTTGCCAATCGGTCCAAGTAAGTTCGGCCCCACCAGGCAATGTCTTCCGAGAAGACGCTTCTGGACTGACTGAGATAGCGCTCTTTTCGTTCGTCGATCGGCATGGAGATTGCCTTTGCGATCGCTGCGGCAATGCTGTCAGTGTCGAATGGATTTACGGGCAATGCGTCCTCCATCTGCTCGGCGGCACCGGCGAATTGCGATAAGATCAGCACGCCGGGATCTTCGGGGGCCTGGGCGGCGATGAATTCCTTTGCGACCAGGTTCATGCCATCGGCCAAAGGTGTGACAAGGCAGATGTCTGCATGCCGATAGAGCCCCGAAATGACATCTCGGGACACATTGCGGCGCACATACCTGATGGGCGTCCAGTCGAGATCAGCATGAGAGCCGTTCACGGATCCGGCGATTTCGTCAAGTTGCTGACGAATATCCTGATAGGCGGTCACATCCCCCCGGCTGACCGGAGCGATCTGCAAGTATGTCGGGCGCAAACCTTCGGAGTTGTAAAAATCGAGATATCGACCGAACCCCTCGACCCGCTGGATCAATCCCTTTGAATAGTCCAACCGATCGACACCGAGTATCAGGGGCCCTGCCGTCTTGACCCGCTCCGCCACATCCGCATGTGCGGTTCCAGCAGCTTTCGCGATGGCATCGGCATCAACGCCAATCGGGAAACTGTTAATAGCAAAGGTCCTGTGCTGTCGTTGTACACGACCGCCTGAAATCAGCAGTTCCACCTCGCCGGTCTGACGCAAGTATTCCCGGCAGGCGGCGACGTCGCGTTGGGTCTGCAAACCCACAAGATCAAATGCGGCCAACCAATCCGGCAGCATCGTATGTTCGGGCAATGCATTGATATCTGTCCTGGACGGGAAAGGAATGTGGAGAAAAAAGCCAATTTGATTTGTGACTTTCCATTCCCGCAGCTTCGAGGCGAGCGGCAGGAAATGGTAGTCATGTATCCAGACGATGTCGTCCGGCTTCAACATGTTCGCGATCAGGCTGGCGACACGACTGTTAACATCATAGTAAACCGCAAACCAGTCAGCGCGATGGCGCATCAGATCCCGACGCGAATGGAACGTGGGCCAAAGCGCTGAATTCGCGTAACCATGATAGTACTTTTCATGCTCAGCATGACTTAGTTGAAAAACAAAGCGGTCGTAGGCACCCGCACCGATCTGCTTCAACCCATCTTTTCGGCTGTCTGAAGGGTCATCCGCACCGATCCAGATCCCGCCACGCTTTGAAAGCAACTCGTCCAGAGCAAAGACCAGCCCACCGGCAGGTGCATCATCCTTAGGGATGCGGTTCGAGATCACCACAAGCCGCGACATCAGCCGAGCCAATCCCGCAGAAGGGCGCGGACGGCGCGTGGTGAGCCCAACTGAATATCAGCCGTAGGATGAATTCCGTTCACGCTGATTGCGATACCCCCTGCTGCTTGGCAGAAATCCATCGCGGGCCGGTCGGTTTGATCATCCCCCGCGAAGATCGGTCGGTAGCCTGCGAATGGATTGGCCCGCATCAGGGACTCGATTGCACTGGCCTTGTTGGCGCATTTTGGGCGGAGTTCTATGGCCATATGTGACTCCTGAACAGCCAGCCCCGTCGTCTCGTCGGCGAAGACCTCGGCCGCCCTGCGCACCGACAACTCCCATTCCGGCGCTTGCCGAAAATGGATTGCGGCGCCGGTTCGTTTCAACTCCACACCGACACCCGGATACTTCAACCCCACCTGCCGCGCCCAGTCGTGAGCACCGGCCGTATCGGTATCGCATCCCGCCAAACGCACCATCGTTCCATTCTGATCGCGCATCTCCGCACCATGCCCCCCGATGACGATCCCGACAAATGCAGGCAGATGCGTTTCGATGCTGCTGACCCCGCGCCCCGAGACCAAAGCAATCCGACCGCCCAGGGCATCGCACAAGTCATCTAAAAGGGCTGTCAGATCCGTCGGAACAACAACGCCGTCAGGTGTCGGCGCAATATTCACCAGCGTACCATCAAAATCCAGAAACAGACAGGCCCGCTGCGGAACTGGTAAATGAGAGTGGTTGGTGTCATGCACATGCATCCGTGATTGTCCTTCCAGACGCCAATCATTCTCCTGTGCAACTGTGCGCCGCACATCCGCAGCGATCCTCATATCACAGACAGTGCTTGAAGCACATTTATTGAACGACAACGCTCCATATGCCGCCTGATGCAACATCCAGTCTGGCATGACAGCAAAGCGATGATGAGCGGGCTACCGACGCGCCCCTACAAAAATGGGGGACTACCCCATCGTATCCAGAAATCTAACTCATTCGAGCCTGAAGCGACTTGAGGTAGAAATCGATCTTCGTCTCGAACACTACCAAACAAAGACAATTGAAACGCGCTACCGGTGTACTCAAAGCGGCATCACGTTCATTCCGATATTCCGGACCCAAAATCTTGGTGGATTTTGAGCAACGAGAAGCTGAGCCACGCGATGCCCCTTGCTGCTGCGTTGAATGGGACACTACATATGTTAGAAATTCCCACGCGTCCTCCTCTATCAACGCAACCCCGTCAAAGGCCAGAATGGGCGCGCAGCAATAGACATCGGCGCAGCGGTCGATTGTCTTAGGATAGATTTCGCGCTTAACTCTGAAGGCCGCATAAATGCCGTGTCCGCTGATCCCCATCGCTGTGGTCAGATCCTTCATGAAGCTTGCCGCATAGCATTTCATCCAGCAGGCACTCATCGCGGCCATCAGCGTCTGATCTTTATCACGGGTTGGTGGCCTTCCCATTCCTTTGTATCGCCCACAACAAAAGTCTTGAACGGTCGCTGAGCTCTATTTGTGTCGTTCATTGCACAGGTCACAGAGCCGATCCATGCCCTTAAGTAAGCCCGCGCAAAGCGAAACATTCCCCATCATTGAAATGCCAAGGCGGAGGGCGCATCCTTCGCCTGGGCAACGCGGGTGAAGGATATGATTGGCAGATGATTGTTGTTTATAGCGGCAAGCATTGCCCGATCTGCACGCGCTATCTGCGGGAAGTGGACGCGATCATCGAGCCCCTGAATGAGATGCGGGTCGAGGTGGTCGCTGTCTCCGCAGACAGCGCGGAACGGCTACAATTCAGATCACCGAAGCGTCCCCTCGGGTTTTCCAGCTGGCTATGGCCTAACAGTCAAGCAGATGCATGCGCTCGGCCTTTACATTTTCAGCCATCGCCACGGCAATGATGTGGTAGGACCTTTCGCAGAACCTGGCCTGTTTATGGTGAAGGGGGATCGCGAGTTGCGCACCCTACGCCCTTAACCCACGTAATAATGGCAGCCGGGAGACATTCAAAACCGTGTTCGGGGATCGCCATTGCGATAAGAACTGGTTCTTAACGTCTTCACACGACTTGGCCGGAACGCGCGTCATCGTTTTGGACAGTGCCTCTGACACGCGCGCGCCCACAGGGTTTCGAGGCGCTTGCGATCCACTGGGTCAGCTCTGTTCACGGCGTTTGGATTGGTTGGAACGCAGTATGAACGAGGCCATTGACCAACCCGTCATCGTGATCCTGCATCACCTGGCGCCGCCATTGCGGATTTCCGATGATAAAGCAGCGCTGCAAGAGCCGGATGCCTTGATTGATCTGCTCGCGGCCGATAGGGACGTGCGTCAGGTGATAAGTGGGCATATCCACATGACATTCACGACCCTTCATCGGGGCATACCTTTCACCACCACGACGGTAACTGCACGACCGTGTCCGAGGGCTTTGGCCGCGCGCAGAAGCAAAACCGGCGCGAAGGCCCGGCGCTGAACAGGTGGGCACTCTTTACAAGACAACACGCGCTCGCAGACCTTCTCCTGTTTTCCTGCGAACGGTGATCCTGATCCAGAGGCCTTATGTCGTCTCACCGATCCTGAGCTTAGCCGATAGTTCAGTTTTTTGTATGGCTTCTGTTGTATCAGAATGCATAAGCCAGGATGCGGCGGCTTTACCAATTTCGAACCGCGGTGTGACAGTTGTTGTCAGAAGTTTTGGCAACGCTGAAAGGAATCCCAGTCCGTTAAAGCCCGCCAATGCGATTTGTTTCGGTATGGATATTCCCTCAGCCAAGCAATGCATAATGCCTCCGGCGGCCAAATCATCGTTCGCGTAGTAAACTGCGCCTGGTGGGTTAGGCTGCCCCAAAACCTCATCGGTAATCTGGCGCCCAACCTCCATTGAGGTCGCTCCCTCGGGGGATCTATTGAACACCAGACTGGCGCCAGCTTCCCGGATAACTCGAGAGAACGCGTCAAAGCGCTTGGTCGCGCGAAGATCTGCGCCGCCCTGGCTACCGACATACCCAAATGTTCTGTAGCCTCTTTCGATCAAATGTTTGGCCATATCTTCGCCCGCTTTAGCGTGTGAAAAACCAAAGCAGGCGGAGATCGGATCTCCGTCTATGTCCATGATTTCCGCAACTCGCACACCCGTCTGTGCGATGATTTTCCGAAGCGACGCGGTGTGCTCTAGTCCTGGCAGAATCAACCCACGCGGCCGCCATGATAAAAGGTCGAAAACGAGGTCTTCCTCGGTTTCGAGTGAGTATTCGGAAACGCCGAAGACAGGGCGGAGACCGCTCTCGTTGAGCGCCTCGTTGACACCGGAAAGGACCTCGGTGAAGACCCGGTTTTGCATTGTGGGAACTACAACGCCGACAATAGGATTGTCGTAGGTGGCATTTCCGCCAGCAAGGCGATTGTGGACATAGCCGATTTCTCTGGCGGCTTTAACCACATCATTTCTAACATCTTTTGAGATGTATCCGGTCCCACGCATGACGCGAGACACGGTCATTTGGCTGACCCCAGCGATACGCGCGACGTCGTGCATCGTAGGTTGATGTCTTTGCGAACTGGTGGCGCGTCGTTTGGCCATTTCTTCCCTTTTCTCGAATCCGCGCTTGACGAATGTTTATGTAAACATCTACGACTCTGGCAATGTGTTTACGTAAACATGCGCAACACATCATCGAAACAAATAGCGTCGGAACAGCCGACTGGGAGGAATCATGAAGACTCTGTTTTTGACAACGGCACTCGCCGTTGCATCCGCTGGTGTAGCCTTTGCCGACACGTATCGCCCCGAGTGTTTTGCGCCTGCGCCGGACACGTCCACAATTTCCTACGATGCAAAAGATGGCCCCTACAAGTTGGCCTTCGTGAACGGATTTGCGGGCAATGATTGGCGTATTCAGGCGATTCAATCTGCCAAGGCATGGGCAGCGCGTCCTGAGAATGCCGAAAAAATCGACGAATTCACTGTCGTTTCCGTGGGCAATGATAGCGCAGCCCAAATTGCCGCAATCGATAACTTCATTGCTGCTGGCTACGACGCGATCACCTTCATCGCGGTGAACCCGACGGCTTTCGAGCCTGTAATTCGCCGTGCGGAACGCGCTGGAACCATCCTTGTCCCGTTCGACAATGTGCTCGACACCGACAAAGTGGTGCAGGTCAACGAGAGCCAGCTTGCCCTTGGTACGCTGAAAGCCCAAACGGTCATGGACTTACTCGGCGGTGACGCTGACAAAATCCTTATGGTCAACGGCCTGCCCGGCAACGCCACGGACCGGGACCGCCGTCTTGGCATGATGAGCGTCCTGGAGGGCGTCGAAGGGCTTGAGATTGTAGAAGTCGTGGGCAACTGGGATACGGGCACAAGCCAAAAGGTTGTGGCCGACGCGCTCGCCACGCATGGAGAGTTTGACGCGGTAGTCTCTCAACACGGCTCTGCGGGTTCGATCAACGCGATGCAGGCTGCCGGACACCCCATCGTGCCAATGGGTGTAGACGGCGAGAACGGCGTTCGGATGCTGATGAGTGAGCTGGATATACCTGGCATTTCCGCCAGCCAGGCACCTGCCATGTCGGCCATCGCACTCGAAGCCGCTGTCGCACTGCTAGAGGGCAATGAGTTGCCGCAGACGATTTTCTTGCCCATTCCGCAAGTGCAGTCGGAGGCTCTCGAAGCCGGCGTAAACTACTTTCCAGATCTGCCCAAGAGCTTCAACACTGGCACTGGATATGCAGAATGCTTTGCTCCTTTCACGCCCGAAGAGCTTCTGGGCCAGTCGCCGGACAACACCTAAGCGACACTGACCCATGCGGCGGCGCAAGACTCGCGTCGTCGCCTTGCCTAGAGTGCACCCATGTTTGATACGAAACCCCCACTTTTGGAGATGCAGGGCATCTCTATGCATTTTGGGCCAACCAAGGCGCTTGATTCCGTCGACTTCACCTGCGAACCCGGCGAAGTCCATGCTGTCCTTGGCGAGAACGGCGCTGGCAAGTCGACGCTCATGAAGCTGATCGCGGGTGTGCTGCAACCAAACCATGGTGTGCTGCGTGTAGACGGTAAAGAGGTCTCACTTGGAAGCCCAAAGGCGGCCTTGCGGCTTGGTCTTGTGTGCATGTTCCAAGAGCTATCACTGGTTCCTGATTTGACTGTGCGCGAGAATCTTTTGCTTGGGGCACCTGGCGCAGGGCTCGGTTGGCTGAACAGCGAAGGTTTGAGCAAGGCACAGGAGGTGCTGAATCGTATCGGCGGGGAAAACATCAAGATGGCAGCCCGAGTGGCGGACCTGACGCTGCCTCAACGCCAACAGGTAGAAATCGCTAAAGCGATAATGAAAAAACCTCGATTGCTGATCCTGGATGAGGCCACATCGGCGCTCAATGCGTCGGTCGTAGAGAAGGTCTTTGAGCTCGTCCGCGAAGAACGTGACGCGGGTACTGCGGTTCTGTTTATCTCTCACCGATTCCACGAAATCGAGGCACTGGCCGACCGCGTGTCGATTTTTCGGAATGGCCAACGGGTCGCGACATTCATGAATGGCGAACACGATTACGGCGAGATAATCGACCTGATGGTGGGCCAAAAGATCGAAGAACTTTTTCCGCAAAAGATGCCAGTCCTGAATGATGCTGAGGTTGTTCTGGAGGTACTGAATTTCTCATGGGATACTCAGGTCAAAGATGTCAGCCTGAGTGTTCGGCGCGGCCAGATTGTTGGTCTCGGCGGATTGGACGGGCAGGGCCAAGCCGCGTTTCTGATGGGGCTTTTTGGTCTGCTTCGCAAGACCGACGGCATGACTTCGATTGCGGGAACACGAATCGAGATCGCAAGCCCCAAGGCCGCGAAACACCAGAATGTGGCTCTCGCCTTTATCCCCGAAGACCGCAAGACAGAGGGGCTGATTCTGGATCAGAGCATTCAAGAGAACCTCGAGCTTGCGGCGCTTGGTCGCTCGGACCTCGACGCTGGTGACGCAGCACTCTACGCAAGTTCACTTGAGCAGCTGGCCCTGAAACATGGTGGTTTTGGTTTGCCTGTCTCCTCGCTCTCAGGTGGCAACCAGCAAAAGGTGGTATTGTCGAAATGGCTCGCGCTAAAACCGCGTTGCCTTCTGCTCGCCGATCCGACGCGCGGCATCGACGTGAAGACCAAAACTCAGATCTACGCGATCCTGCGGCAGCTGGCCGATCAGGGCACGGCGATTGTCCTTCTGAGCACAGACTACGAAGAGCTGATCCAGCTCTGCGATGAAACCCATGTTTTCTTTGATGGCGCTGTGGTGGCTTCACTCAGCGGTGACGAACTTACACCGCAGAATATTATCGCCGCCACACTGAACATGAGTGCGCAGGTGGAGGCGGACCGTGCTTAACTACATGCGCTCCAACCGACGCGAGGTGATCGCGGGCTTTGTCCTTGTCACGCTTCTTGCAACCTATCTAGGAACGCATCCACGCGGGGCGTCGACCTACGTAATGACGATCTGGGCTAACCAGTGCCTGATCCTGGGCCTTGCGGCCTGCGCCCAGTTTTTTGCAGTCGTCGTGCGTGGGATCGATCTGTCCGTGGGCGCGGTCATGGCGCTGACGAATTGCATCGCCTCCTATCTGCTCGACGGATCGGCTCTCGGCATAGCATTTGGCATGGTGGCGGTGGTGGCCGCGGGGGCGTTTTGCGGGTTGGTCAACGGGCTTATCATCGTCTTTGGACGCATTCAGCCCATCGTGGTTACCTTGGCGACGGCATCGATCTTCGTCGGCCTCGCGCTCTTGCTTCGGCCCACGCCTGGGGGGGCAGTGAATTACGATCTCGCCGATGCAATGACACTTGATCTGCTGGGAATTCCTACGGCCCTAATCTTGACCACAATCGCTGTGGTGGGGTTTTGGTTGCCGTTTCGTCGGACTGGCCTTGGTCTCGGCCTCTATGCGCTCGGATCCTCTGAACAAGCAGCGTTCCAATCGGGCATTGATACGCGGTTCATTCGGTTGGCAGCCTTCACACTTGCAGGGCTCTTTGGTGGGCTCGCAGGCCTTTTCTACAGCTTCGTCACAACCACAGGCGATGCCGGGATTGCGGCTGGTTTCACGCTGAATTCAATCGCCGCAGTCGTCTTGGGGGGGGTACTTTTGCGCGGTGGTGTGGGGACGTTGGTCGGCGCGCTTGCCGGCGCGTTCATCCTAAAGACCATCGCGTCGCTCATGTTCTTCTCCGGCATCCCATCACTGGCACAACCTCTCTTCGAGGGCCTTATCCTTGCGGCGGCTATCGCCATTGGCAGTGCGGATATTCTGCGCGCGCGCAACAAGTTGGAGGTCTTTGGTTGATGTTGCGCCAAATCTCCATCGATAGCCTCATGCCTTACTTTGGTGTTGTGGTGCTCATCATCGTCGGCAGCTTCTTTTTCCCGCAGATCCTCAGCGCGGACTACCTAACCCAACAACTACAGATCGCCGCGTTCCTTGGTCTTTTGGCGACTGGCGCCACAATCGTGATCCTGCTTGGACACATCGACTTGTCTGTGCCTTGGATTCTGACTGGAGCCGCAATCCTGTCGACCGCCTTGGTGGGGTCCGGCAACCCGGTGCTCAATGTTTTGGCGGTCCCGGCAGCTTTGGCCTTTGGAGCTTGCATCGGAGTAGTGAACGGGATTGGGGTGGCGATCCTGCGCATTCCCTCGATGGTTTGGACGTTGGCCGTCAATTCGATGCTTTTGGGCGTGGCTGTTCTCAATACGGGGGGCTTCAATCCCAAAGGAGAGTCGAGCACGCTTATGGTTACGATGGCCTCGGGCGATGTCCTTGGGCTGCCGATCAGCTTTCTCATCTGGATCGCAATATCGATCGCGCTGGCTTTGTTCTTGGTACGCACACCCTTTGGTCGGTACCTGCGTTCCATTGGCTTTAACGAAAAGGCGACTTTCCTGTCCGGCGTGTCTACACCGTCCGTCGTCTTTGCGGCCTTCGCAATTGCGGGCATGTGCTCGGCCTTGGGCGGTGTGATGCTGGCGGGCTATGCGAACCAAGCCTATCAGAGCATGGGCGACCCGTTCCTGCTTCCCACGATCGCAGCGGTGGTGATCGGCGGCACCTCAATCCTTGGCGGTCGCGGTGGCCTCTTTGGAACGATCGGTGGAGCGCTATTTATCACATTGCTGACCTCGATCCTGTCAGTCATGCAGATTGATGATGCCTGGCGGAACATCATCTTTGGGGTCATCATTTTGGCGATGCTCCTCTTCCAAACCTTGCGCAAAGGGGCAACGGTATGAGTGTCCCGCGTTTCATCAGAGTCGAACCAAAATTCGATACCTTCTTGAATACCACGCGCCCGCCTGACCTGATTGCCCATGGGTTTACTTGGACCGAAGGGCCGGTCTGGTTGGACGGAGCGCTCTACTTCAACGACATCCCAAACAAGCGGATGATGCGTTGGACCGAAGCGACAGGAGCCCAAGTGGCGTTGGAGAACAGCGAATTTGCCAATGGGAACACGCTTGATCTGGCCGGTCAGATGGTGTCGTGCGAGCACGGTGGTCGACGGGTGATCCGACGGACTGACCCCCATGACGCCGCAGCGGTCGAAGTTGTCGCCGACCGCTTTGAGGGCAAACGCCTGAACTCTCCCAATGATGTCATTGTGCGGTCAGACGGCTCCATCTGGTTCACTGACCCGCCTTACGGCATCAATTCCGACGTCGAGGGTTACTCTGCCGAAAGCGAGATCGGAGGTTGCTATGTTTTCTGCGCCACGCCAGACGGTGGGCTCCATGCAGTCGCAACGGATTTTGAGAAACCCAACGGTCTGGCCTTCTCTCCGGATGAAAGTCGGCTTTATGTAGCAGATTCCGGGGCGATCAAAGGCGCAAGCTTTCCTGGCATCGACTACGAACTGCCCCACCACATCCGCGTCTTCGACGTGAACGGCACCGGCCTGACAAACTCCCGTGTCTTTGCTGTCGTGGCTCCCGGTGTACCAGACGGCTTCAGGGTAGATCAGGAGGGGTTTGTCTGGACGTCTGCCCTTGACGGTGTGCATTGCCTGTCTCCCGAAGGCGCACTCATCGGGAAAATCTGGCTACCTCAACAGACATCAAATCTCTGCTTTGGTGGAGCCGATGGTCGTACGATGTTTATCACATCATCAGACAAAGTTTATCGCGTCGAAAGCTCTCGTCGGGATGCCAGCCACGTACTAAGTCAATGCGAAAGGAACACCTGATGGCTATGAACGTTGCTGTCTTCGGTCTCGGCTCCATGGGATTTGGCATGGCAAGTTCTTGCCTGAGAGCCGGATTGCGCGTGCACGGCTTCGACATTGATGCCGCCCGGGTTGCAAGCTTCCTTGCCGAAGGAGGTAAGAACGGTGCAGTGTCCGAAGTCGCTCCGCTTTTGGACGCGGTCGTCGTCGTGGTTCTGAACGCGGCGCAGGTTGAAAGCGTGCTTTTTGGCGACAATGGCGTCGTGCCTTCTCTGCGCGAAGGTGCCGTGGTCTTGTCCTGCGCTACAGTTCCGCCCGAATTTGCAAAAGAGGCTGAAAAACGTTGCGCTGAGAAAGATTTGCTTTTCCTGGATGCGCCAATTTCGGGTGGGACGGTGAAGGCCGCTCAGGGCGCTCTCGGGATTATGGCATCGGGAAGCGAAGCGGCCTTTACCGCGGCCCGGCCCATTCTTGACGCGACCGCTGAAACAGTTTTCCGGCTGGGGGACGCCGCGGGTGCAGGGTCCGCCATGAAAGCGGTCAACCAGCTCCTCGCCGGTGTGCACATCGCGACCATGGCCGAAGCCATGACCTTTGGCATGACCCAAGGGATTCGCCCGGACACCTTCGTCGAGGTCATCACCAAATGTGCCGGCAATTCCTGGATGTTGGAAAATCGTGCGCCTCACGTGGTTGCCGGCGACTATACACCCCACAGTCAGGTCAACATCTGGCCCAAGGACCTCGGCATCGTACTCCAGGCCGCAAAGTCGGCAGGCTTTCACGCGCCGATCACCGAAACGGCCCTACGGCAGTACAAACTCGCGGTAGAGATGGGGCTGGGCAAACAAGACGACGCCGCCGTAACAAAGGTCTACGCCAAGGATGCGGGCCTGACTTTACCGAAAGAAAGCGAATGATACTGGGCTGTATAGCTGACGATTTCACCGGCTCGAGTGACCTCGCCAACACGCTCGCCAAACAAGGCATGGCAGTTACACAGTATTCCGGTATCCCCTCAAACCCGGCGGCCCGAGGCGTCGAAGCGGGGGTCGTTTCGTTAAAGTCGCGATCCATACCGGTTGAAGATGCCGTGGCCCAGTCCTTGGCGGCACTGGCTTGGCTAAAAGAACAAGGCTGCGCTCAGTTCTTCTTCAAGTACTGCTCCACCTTCGATTCGACGCCGGATGGTAACATCGGCCCGGTAGCAGACGCTTTGGCAGACGCCCTTTCCGCTGACCGAGTGATTGTCTGCCCCGCATTTCCCGGCACCGGTCGATCAGTCTATCAGGGCCACCTATTCGTCAATGATGTTCTTCTCAGCGAGAGCGGCATGCAAAACCACCCGCTGACCCCCATGACCGACGCTGACCTGCGGCGCTGGCTGACCCCACAAACTCGGTACCAGGTTGGCCATGTTCCGGCGTCCGCAGTGTTTGCAGGCGCGGAGGCCATCACAAAGGCACTCGATACCGAGCACGCATCGGGCAAGAAACACATTGTGGTCGACGCGATCCGTGATGAAGATCTGATGGCAATCGGAGCTGCTGCCGCAGATCTTCCGCTTGTCACAGGCGGCTCCGGCGTGGCTTTGGGCTTGCCTGCGAACTTTAGCTGCCAACCGGGCACGCCCGCTTGGCGGGGCCAAGACGGCCCTGCTCTGGTCATCTCGGGTTCATGCTCTATCGCGACGCGTGGACAGGTGAACTTTCATAAGGACCGTCACAACGCGCGCGAGCTATCTGCAGAGGACATTGTGAACGACGAATTCTCGCCGCAAGAGGTGCTTGATTGGGCGCTTAGCGCGGGAGGAATTCCCCTTGTTTACAGCTCTGCTGATCCAGAGGTTGTGGCCGCCGTACAAGAGCGTTTCGGTCGCGACGCTTCCGCAATGGCCATCGAAGGCTTTTTCTCAGATCTCGCCCGTCTTGCCGTGGCCTCAGGGATCACACGCATTATCACGGCGGGCGGCGAAACGTCCGGTGCTGTGGTAGAAGCGCTCGGCCTCGAAAGCCTTGCCATTGGGCCGGAAATTGACCCCGGCATCCCCGCACTTCGCGCAAGTGAAAACCTGGTGGTCGCGCTCAAATCCGGAAATTTCGGCGCGGAAGATTTCTTTGAAAAAGCCGCCAAGGTCTTAGGCCCGTGAGCGAGCACAAACTGCGCGAAAACCTTTGCGAGCTGGCAGCATCTCTCTTTGACCGCTGCCTGACGCATGGCTCGACTGGGAATATTTCAGCGCGTACCGACGATGGAGGGCTACTGGTCTCTCCGACAGGGACAAGCTTTGGTCGGTTGGACCCTGCACGGCTGAGCCGGTTTGATTCCCACGGCAGGCTTGTCGATGGTGACCCACCGACCAAAGAGATGCCGCTGCATCTGGCATTCTATGAGACGCGCAGTTCTGCAGGTGCCGTCGTGCACCTGCACTCGTGTCACGCTGTCGCGTTGTCGATCATGCCGGATGTCGACGAAGACAACTTCATACCGCCGCTGACACCCTACGCGATTATGCTGCTCGGGCGGGTGAAGCTTTTGCCTTTCTTTGTTCCAGGAGACCCGGCCATGGGCCAGGCGGTGCGGGGGCTTGCCGGAAAACGCTCTGCGGTCATGCTTGCCAATCACGGGCCTGTGGTCGCCGGAAAGACGGTCGAGGCCGCCTGCAACGCGATCGAAGAGCTAGAGGCAACAGCGCGTTTGGCCCTTCTCATGCGCGGTGTTGATGCGCGCGTTCTCTCGCCCGAGCAGATCGACTGCGTCATCACAAAATTCGATGTGGATTGGTAAGCATGATCAAGTTTTCGGCAAATTTGGGGTTTCTGTGGACTGACTTTCGGCTGCCTGACGCAATACGCGCTGCTAAGGCAGCAGGCTTCGACGCCGTTGAATGTCATTGGCCCTATGACATACCGGCGTCGGAGGTCCGCGCGGCATTGGAGGAAACTGGCTTGCCTATGCTGGGATTGAACACGATCAGAGGCAGGCTTGGTGAAAACGGTCTTGCAGCACTTCCGGGTCGAGAGGACGATGCGCGCGCTTCGATCATTCAAGCCATCGACTATGCCGAAGCCGTGGAGGCGCACGCAATTCACGTTATGGCGGGCTTCGCCGAAGGCGCGGAAGCGCAAGCAGCTTTTGAGGGCAATCTGGCGTTCGCTTGTGAAAAGACGGACAAGACGATCCTGATCGAGCCGCTAAATCGGCACGACGCTCCCGGATACTTTCTGAAAACAACTGATCAGGCAAAGGCGCTGATCGAGCGCCTCGGGTACCCTAACTTGCGTCTCATGTTTGATTGCTACCATGTCGGTCGGACGGAAGGGGATGTGGTCACACGGCTGACCGAGCTAATTTCGATCACCGGCCACATACAATTCGCCTCTGTCCCGGATCGTGGACCACCGGACCGCGGTGAACTGAACTACGATTACATCTTCAATTGCATTGCTTCGTTGGGATGGACGACACCATTGGGAGCAGAGTTCAAACCCGGAGAGCCCAATGAGACGACACGTTGGATGAAGTCCTTTTTTCGAATGGACGTTTGCTAGTTTGCAGCAGCATCGGATGCAGATATCCAGCTTGCTATATAGTTGTCGGCTGTTCTTAACTCGCCGACCTTCGAATTCGGTCACCTAAAGACAGCTCCAACAATCGGGCTTTGGGCCAAGTTAATTTCATCTTTTTGTTTTCGTCCTTTGGGGTCAGGTCTCTCACCCTGGTCACGCTTTTCTTCGCGGTCATTTTGGTGCGGTTCGGTTGGCCGCCCACTTGATGCAAGCGTTGGATCTGTCGCAGAGCGTCCAGCTTAGTCTCACGTTTCGAAGGGCGCATCAGCCATTTTCTTGGGTTTTCGCTGACCTTACCCGGCGAGGGACGATCCCATCATCGATCTTTGAAGGTTCAGTTCATGCGTGAACGTCCGTCAAACCCGACCTAATTGGTGCGGGAAGCAGAGGCTAGTGTCCATCATCGATAGCGGACTAAATGAGGCATTCTATGAGCAGGCGTAAGAAGCGGTTTCAATGCATTGGCCGCGCAGGCCAAGAGGGTCTTAGAACTTGATCCTTACTCTGACCATCTGTTTGTGTTCCGGGGGCGGTGTGGCGACTTGCTCAAGATTGTATGGTGGGACGCGCAACACAGGTGCCTGTTCAGCAAGCAGCTTGAGAAGGGTCGATTCGTCTGGCCTGCTGCAAAGGACGGCAAAGTGAATGTTACGCCTGCACAATTGTCGATGCTTTTGGAAGGGATCGACCGACTGATGCCGCAATAGAATGGCGAACTTTGAAGGTAGGACAAGGTAACAACGACAGCACTTTGAGTGCTTTCGGGATTCACGTCTTGTGCCTGATCCGATATCGGATCGGCGATGCTAAGGGACCTCGATATCACGCCAGATGGCCCTGCCAAACTGGGTGCTGTAAACAAGATGTTACCCGACGAAGTAAAGTCGCAGGTCCTTTTGATCGAGAAGTTCAAGCATCAACTGGCGGGGCAGAACCGCCTTCGCTTTGGCTTGCCCACCGAGAGCCTCGATCAACTCAATCTGATCTTTGAACAAGACTAGGCGATTGCCGAGGCCGCATCTGATCAGACGCAGTCCAAAACGCCGACCGCTGAAGACAAGACACCACACCAGCACAGCCGAAAGTCGTTCCCTGATCATTTGTACAAAATGATAACCTGCCTTCACCCGGCGAAGACTGCGCGCGCTGCTGCGACGCACCCAAGATGCTTGGCGAAGATATCATTGAAGGAATAAAATGCCTTCCCCGTACGTCTCTGTTTCAAAAGACGGTGTGCGACGATGCACCGCGCCAGCAGCCAAGGGAGGACAACATGGCGCTAGATGAGGAAAAGAAACGCTCGGTTCACGAGTTTTTCGCGGACAATCCGGAGAAAGCGGACAAGACATTTTTCGGGCGAATTTCAAACCCCGACCGGCGAGGGTTTTTGAAACGTACGGGGCTGGCGACAATGGCCGCGATGGTCGGCACGTCGATCCCGTTCCATCGCAATATGCCCATCGGCTTCGTGCCTGCGGCGATGGCGCAGCAGAATGTGCTGGTCGGCAAGGATGGCCTGACGCTGCTTAACGATCGCCCAATCAATGCCGAAACCCCACCCGAGTATCTGGACGATGCCATAACGCCCACCAGCCGCCATTTCATCCGCAACAACGGGATCCCGCCCGAAGATGTGGACCCCGCCAGCTGGACGCTGACCATTGACGGGTTTGTCGACACGCCAATGGAACTGACGATCGCCGATTTGCGTGCGCAATTCGAGGTCGTAACCATGGCGCTGACACTGGAATGTGGTGGTAACGGACGCGGCTTTTTCAACCCGCCCGCCAAGGGCAACCAATGGACCTACGGCGCGGTGGCATGTTCCGAATGGACGGGGGTGCGCCTGAAGGACGTGCTGGAAAAAGCGGGCGTTCAGTCGAATGTTGTCTATACCGCGCATTACGGCGCTGATGGCCACCTGTCAGGTGATCCAGACAAGTTGCCGATTTCGCGCGGCGTGCCGATTTCCAAGGCAATGACAGACAACGTCCTTATCGCTTTCGAGATGAACGGCGACGCGTTACATCCAATGAACGGCGCGCCGCTGCGCCTTGTCGTTCCGGGCTGGCCCGCATCTACAGCACAGAAATGGCTGACACGGATCGAACTGCGCGATCAAGTCCATGACGGCCCCAAAATGACCGGTACCGCCTACCGCGTGCCCGGCTACCCGGTCTCAGCCGGTCAGGACGTGCCGAAAGAGGATTTCGTCATCATAGAGCGGATGCCAGTAAAGTCCCTTGTGACCTTCCCGGCCAACGGTGCCGATACCGGAATGGAAACCGAAGTGCGTGGGCACGCCTGGTCCGGCGACCGGACGATCAGTAGGGTCGAGGTCTCGACCGACTTCGGATCGACCTGGATCGACGCCGACCTTGACAGCCCCGTCAATGACGGCGCCTGGCAGAACTGGCGCGCCAATGTGACATTGCCGCAGGCAGGCTACTACGAGGTCTGGGCACGTGCGACCGATAGCGAAGGCGTCATGCAACCTTTTGCCATCGACTGGAACCCCAAGGGCTATCTGAACAACACCATGCACCGCGTAGGCATTCGCGCAAGCTGACCAAGATCGGGGCGGCGGATGCGTCACCCCTCAACTCGTCATGACCGGAGTTTATCATGTGCTTCGCAACCCTGCGAAATCTCTCTCTTATTGTGCTCGGCCTCGGGCTCGGATCGCCCACGCTGGCCAATATTGACGCAGCCGTCGCAAAAGCTGACCCCGCCAAGGGGGAACGTGTCTTCAAGAAATGCGCCTCCTGCCACACCGTCGAACAAGGCGGCAGGAACAAGGTGGGGCCAAACCTATATGGCACCATCGGCGGTCCGGTAGCCGCAGTGGACGGCTTCAAATATTCAAAGGCGCTGACGGCATATGGCGGTGAATGGACGCTCGAGCGTCTGGATGCGTTCCTGACCAAGCCAAAAGCCGAGGTCAAACGCACAAAGATGAGCTTCGCGGGACTTCGAAAAGAAGAAGATCGCGCAAACCTGATCGCTTATATGAACACATTCTCTGACACCCCGCTGACCATTGACACAGCAGAAACGGCCGTCCCCGCAACAGAGACTGCCGCCGAAGACTATGAGTTCGGCGTGTTGCACAATGCTCCGGGGGTGGAAGCCACCTATTACGCCTGTATCGCCTGCCATTCCGAGATGATCGTCGCTCAACAGGGGCTGACACGCGACGAGTGGGAAGAGATGTTCGAATGGATGGTCGAGGAACAGGGGATGTCGGAGCTAGAAGAGCCTGAACGGACCGAAATTCTCGACTATCTATCGACGCATTACAACACCGACAGGCCAAACTTTCCGCGTCCCCTCGGGAACTGACGATGCATTCGTTTGCACGCGCTGTCCCTGTGGTCCATGGCACCAGTTTGACGGCCTGGCAGGTGTTCGGTGATGGGGTGATAATCGGCGCGAGCACGACGACCTGCTCAAAAGGCAACTTGGCCCGAACCGATACAGGTTCGGGCTTGCTTTTCTCGGGCCTGCGGTCGCTTGCGCGCCAACCCATGGTTTTGGCTAGCTTACACAACGCTCCGCATCTGCGATCGTATCCGCCAGTGAAGCCGTCATCTGCGCGTTTGACTGCTCTCGCGTCGCCAGCTTCAAATAGGCGGTGATGGCTTCGAACTTGCGCTGATCCATGCCAGCGGCGACAATCACATGCCCCACATTGTCTGCCGTCGACCATGTCGCGACCTGATTGTCGCCCGGCGCGACTTGCCTCTCTGGATCAAGCGTGCCGCGGAAATAGGACAGCCGACAGCCGTTGCGCCCCGCATAATGGGTCACATGTCCGCGATCCAGCTGTCGCATCACGACCGGCGTCAGGTTCGCATTCACAAGGTCAGGCGCGTCGTCACTCTGCCCCGCCGCGACCCGGCTCAGATCATCTGCGTCAACAGCAAAGGGCTGGGCCGTAAACTCGGCATGAATGTCGAACACCGACGGCGCGGCAAAAAACTGCGGGCCAAGCATGACGGTCAAAGCAATGGTCGCCGCAACAGCCCCGCCGATCAACCACCTTGCCGGATGCCGGTTCCGGTTCGCCGGTGTCTCCACCTGTCCTGCGGATGTCGGCTGTGGTTCAGGACGCAAGGCACCAAGACTTGCTGACACGCTGGCCACATCAGTCAACGCCGCTCTCAATGCAGGTTCCGACACAAGACGCGCGTCCATCGCGCTGCGCTCAGCCGCGCCCAACTCGCCGTCGCTATAGGCGTTGATCAGTTCCCAGTCCTTGTCGCTCAACGTGTTCATTTTCTACCGCTCTCCACGCCATCCCGCACGTCCGTCCCGTCGACCAGCGCCAAAAGCGCCTTCCTGGCACGGCTGATCCGGCTCATGACCGTCCCGTTCGCCACATTCATAACGTCCGCTGCCTCGGCGTATTTGAGTCCCATGATATCCACAAGACAAAGCACCTCGCGCATATCCGCCGGCAGCTTTTCCAACGCCATGCGGATCAAGATATCCCGCGCCGCATCAGATGTTCCTGCTTCATCAGAAAAACGTTTCTCGGCCGCCAAGTATTCCCGGCGTACGCGTCTTTTTCTAAGTTCATCATAGTGCAGGTTGCGGATCACCCGGAACATCCAAGGGCGCAAAGCGTCAAGCTGTGTAGGCCGGTTCTCGGTTCTCAGCGCGCGCTCTATGGCGTCCTGCACAAGGTCTTCGGCATCGTCAGCAGACGCACAGATCGCTGTTGCATAGGCCCGGAATTCCGGGAGAAGCACTTCGATTTGAGTGAGCGACGCCATGACGGCACTTTGGCTTAACTTGGAGGTTTGGTCAAAGTGCCCGTCGCTGTTTTTGACGACGAAGTCGCTCCAAATCGATCGCGGAATAGACCATGGCTATTGCGTCAGCTATACAGTGGATTTTCCTTCGTGCTGATAAGCAGCCATTCATGCAGCATCGGTCAATTGGGCTTAAAGCCTTCATTCGAAGAGTTAAACCAAGTGTTCTGGGTCTGGAGGGCTTTGTTGCACAAGTACCCATGAGAATTCACGCAGTGAATCCAGTATGATAGCTGGAAGGGAGTTCTGAGGCGCAGTTGTTTGGCAAAGCCGCGGCCGTTTAGGCTCCGATCGCTTTGCCGTCTTGCGGGCCAGTGAACTGATAAATCAGTTCCTTGCCTGCCGGGTAGATGTAAACGTTGGCCTTTGCGTCGCAGGCAAATCAACTTTGTCGAACTGTCCCCCGGAGCACCGGCATTCGAGGTCTGAGGCTTGGGGACAACGATCGTGATCCCGGTCTGTTCACAGGCGAGGATTTCATCGCTCTTGTAGTATCCCTTGTCCGCAATGGCCTCGATCTGATCAGGGGCCATCGCATCGCGCGCTGCCGTCTCCATCATAGACAATGCGTCCCGGTCACAGCCATGCATGTTGGCTTCATGTGCGACGATCAGATGGTTCTCGGCCTCAACTGCGGTTTGCACATTGTCCCCAACCGCGCGGGCATGCGGGACCTCGTTGCCATGGAGCGCGCATCAGGATCGCTCAACGAGATCTGCGTTTCGCCTGTTTCATTCATGCGTTTTGGAACAATCTGTCGCGCGCAGCTTCCTTCTGCAGGTGCTCCAGCTTTTGCAGGGTGCGTTCCATACGCGCCCCCGGCCGGGACCCCGTGCCCGTCTGCTCAAACACCTCGTCAGCGCGATCCAATTCAACCAGACAGCGTTTAATGGATTCGTTGATGTCGCCCAGCGTATGACACATCGGACCGCAGCATCGCCCAACGCCGATCCATGCCTTTATATACCGGCCCACGGAATGCCTACGCATTTCCCGACAAAAGCAGATCATCCTCAAGACAAAAGAGACCAGTTCTAAAATGACTCCGGACAAGGCGCCTCAGCCACTCGGGTCTCGCCAGCCATTGACGATGGGATAGCGGCGGTCGAGCCAGAAGGCGCGTTTCGTCAGGCGGGCTCCGGGAGCGGACTGGAAGCGTTTGTATTCGCTGATGTAGATCAGGTGTTCGACCTTGCGGGCGTTTTCGGCGGAGTATCCGGCCGCGACGCAATCGGCGATGGAACCGTCCTCGTCCACGAGGATTTCCAGCAGCCGATCAAGCTCGGGATAGTCGGGCAAGCTGTCGCTGTCCTTTTGGTCTTCGCGCAATTCGGCCGAGGGGGGTTTGATGATGATGCGGTCGGGGATGACCTCACCCTTAGGGCCCTTCATCCAGGCGCGATGGTTGGAATTGCGCCAGCGGCAGGTTTCGAAAACGCGGGTCTTGTAGAGGTCCTTGATCGGATTGTAGCCGCCCGACATGTCGCCATAGATCGTGGCATAGCCCACTGCCACTTCGGACTTGTTGCCGGTGGTCAGAAGCATTTCACCGAATTTGTTCGACATCGCCATCAAAAGAAGGCCCCGGATGCGACTTTGCAGGTTTTCTTCCGTGAGGCCGGGATCCGTGCCATTGAAGAACGGCGCAAGGCTGGCCGTTGCGGCCTGTCGTACATCGCTGATGGGCAGATAGTCATACCGCGTGCCGAGGGCCTTTGCACAGGCTTCGGCGTCCTCAAGGCTTTCGGGCGAGGTGTATTCGGAGGGCAGCATCACGCAGCGGACGTTTTCGGCACCTAGCGCATCGGCCGCGATCGTTGCGACCAGAGCAGAATCGACACCGCCCGACAAACCAAGCAGGACCTGCCTGAAGCCAGTCTTCCGCATGTAGTCGCGAAGGGCGAAGACCATGACGCGATAATCTTGCTCCCATTCGTCAGGTTGATGGGCCTTTTCGCCTTCAACCACGCGCCAGCCTTCGGGGCGGCGTTCGAGATCGACGGACGTTACGGTCTCCTCGAAGTTCGGGAGTTGCACGGCAAGCTTGCCACCGGGGTTGAGTGCAAAGCTCGCCCCGTCGAAAACCTGATCATCCTGGCCACCGACCATGTTGAGGTAGATCAGTGGCAAGCCCGTTTCGATGACGCGGGCAACCATGTGGTTGAGGCGCGTTTCAAACTTGCCTCTATAATAGGGCGAACCGTTAGGGACGAGCAGGAATTCCGCGCCGGTCTCCTCAAGGGTTTCAGCCACATCCGAATGCCAAGCATCTTCGCATATAGGAGAGCCGACGCGCGTGTTTCCGACGCTGTAGGGGCCGCCAAGGGAGCCCGCATCAAAGATGCGGACTTCGTCAAAAACCGTCTCGTTGGGAAGATGATGCTTCAGGACGCGGCTGCTGATCTGGCCGCCCCTGCATATGAGATAAGCATTAAAAAGCTCGGTCCCTTCGCGCCAGGGGCTGCCAACGGCAAAGGCGGGACCATCAGCGCAATCGGTGGCCAACTGGCGCACGGCCTCCATCGCGGCCTGCTGAAATGCGGGTTTCAGCCAAAGATCCTGGGCGTTGTAGCCAGTGATGAACATCTCCGGCAACGCCACAAGGTCTGCGCCTTCTGCCTTGCCTTGTTCCCAGGCCAGGCGCACCTTGGCCGCATTGCCTTGGATGTCCCCCACCACAGGGTTAGATTGTGCCAGTGTTACTCGAAAACGATCCGTCATTTGGTGCCTTTCCGCACGATCCCGCTGTTGATGTAGCAGAAAAGCGGCGGAGAAAAAGGGGCCGCCCGTACGAGACCTACGCGTCTAAAAACCGTTGTGTGCGTGCGGTTGGTCTTCTACGCTGATCTTGATCCGAAACAAGGCTGCCCGCGCGGCCGATGTGCGTGAAAAGGATTTGGGGGCCATATGAAACGCTTTGCTGTCATTTTGACATTGTGTGCTGCGCCATGTGCAGGTTTTGCACAGGATGGGGAGGTTCTGACCAAGCAATATGAAGATGGCGGTGTCTATGAAGGCACCTTCCGAGGCGGCGTTCAGCACGGGACGGGCATTTACCGACTGCCCAACGGGTTCGAATATGAAGGCGAATGGGTAGATGGCGAGATCAAGGGTTCTGGTGTTGCACGTTTTCCCGACGGGTCGGTTTACGAAGGCAATTGGGCGAAGGGAAAGCCCGAAGGCTTTGGCAAGGTCACCTGGGCCGATGGAGGCACGTATGAGGGTGATTGGACTGATGGGCGGATGACCGGAGAGGGTGTCGCGCTTTATGCCAATGGGGTACGCTACGAAGGATCGTTCCGGAATGCCAAGCATAACGGCAAGGGAGTCATGCAATCCCCGGGCGGCTATGAATACAAGGGCGACTGGGTCGACGGGATAAAGGAAGGATCCGGCGTTATCACCTATCCCGACGGAGCGGTCTACGAAGGCGCGGTCAAGAACGGAAAGCGCATGGGTCAGGGCAAACTGACAATGCCGGACGGTCTTGTTTATGAGGGCCTGTGGGCGGACGGACAGGTGACCGGAGCAGGCGTGCTGACCCAACCCAATGACGAGGTTTATGAGGGCGAGTTTGTCGCTGGTCGTCGCGAAGGCAAGGGCAAGATTACCTATGCGAATGGCGACATCTACGAAGGCGATTTCGAAGATGACCGGCGCCACGGACGTGGTGTTTTCACGGCCAGCGAAGGCTATGTTTATGAAGGATCATGGATTGCGGGCCAGATTGATGGGGAAGGCAAGATGAGCTATCCCGACGGGTCGGTCTACGAAGGCAATTTCCGCAACAATGTCGCCGATGGTGAGGGCAAGATCACCTACGAGGACGGATCGACCTATTTAGGCCAGTGGAAAGCGGGCGTGATCGAGGGCACAGGAACGGCAACCTATCCCAATGGCCTGATCTATGAAGGTGAGTTCCTGAACGCCAAGAATCACGGCACGGGCATCATGACCTATGCGGACGGTTACCGCTATGAGGGCCAGTGGCAGAATGGGATGCGTCACGGGCTGGGAAAGGCCAACTATCCAGATGGCACGGTCTACGAAGGCGGCTTTGTCGAGGGCATGCGACACGGGTCGGGCAGGCTCACGATGCCGGACGGCTTCAGCTATGAAGGCGAATGGGCCGAGGGCGACATCGAAGGCACGGGCGTGGCCACTTACGCGAATGGCGACATCTACGAAGGTGCCTTCGAGGATGGAAAGCGTCAAGGCACCGGCACGATGCGCTTTGCCATCGGCGAAGAGGCGACCGGGCAATGGCAGAATGGGGTTCTGCAACAGAATGACGGTTAACGGCCTGACCCGCTGCATTTGGCTTTGATCTGGACAAGCGCTGCCGGGCCGAACACTTTGCCCTCAAAGAATGAGGGGCCATCATGACAACAGCGTTTTTTTGGGACGAACGTACCTTTTGGCATGGCGGTGGGAATTATGCCTTCACCATGCCGGTTGGAGGACTCGTGCAGCCCTTGGCCGCAGGCGGTTTACCGGAAGGCCCTGAGACGAAGCGACGGTTGAAGAACCTCATGGATGTGACAGGTCTGACCAAGGAGCTAGCTGTCAGATCTGGGGATGGAGCAACGCAAGAAGACCTTTTGCGGGTGCATCCTGAAAGCTATTTGACCGAGTTCAAGCGGCTGTCCGATACAGGTGGCGGAGAGCTTGGCCTGCGCACGCCATTTGGGGCGGGCGGGTTCGAGCTTTGCCGCCTGTCGGCCGGCTTGGCGGTGTCGGCCGTTGAGGCGGTCCTGAAGGGTGAGCACGAGAACGCCTATGCCCTCTCACGCCCGCCGGGTCATCACTGTTTGCCGGATTTTCCAAACGGTTTCTGTCTTCTGGCCAATATCGCGATTGCCATAGAGGCGGCGAAAGCAAAGAGTCTTTTGGGCAAAGTCGCGGTGCTGGACTGGGATGTGCATCACGGCAACGGGACGGAAGCGATTTTCTACGATCGCGACGATGTGCTAACGATCAGTCTGCATCAGCAACATAACTACCCTCTGGATACGGGCGATCTTGCGGACCGGGGGCGCGGGGCTGGCGAAGGGTGCAACATCAACCTGCCCTTGCCCGCCGGGGCAGGTCACGCGGCCTATCTACACGCGATGGAGCGTGTCGCCCTGCCCGCGATCAGGGCGTTCAACCCCGACATTATCATTGTAGCCTGCGGGTTTGACGCGAGCGCGATTGATCCTCTGGCCCGGATGTTGGCCACAGCGGACACATTTCGGCAGATGGCCTTGATGACAAAGTCACTGGCAGAAAGTGTCTGTGACGGAAAATTGGTTCTGGTGCATGAGGGCGGCTATTCCGAAGTATACGTGCCCTTCTGTGGCCATGCCACTCTCGAAGCCTTGTCCGGTAGTCGTATCACAGCGCCCGACCCATTCGAGAAGACCTTTGACATCCGCCAGCCCGGATCGCGCTTCGACGCATTTCTGAAGGCGGAAATCGACCACATGGCAGGTGAGTTGGGCCTCTAGGCCTTGAAAGATCGTCCAGCGGATACGACATCCAAAACAAGTTATGTAAAAAGGCGTAACATATGCCCGACCCCAATCCTGCAGCCCTCGACTTTCTCCTGTCGCGCCGGTCGCGTCCTGCAAAAACCCTGCAAATGCCAGTGCCCTCGCGCGATGAAATGGCTCCGATCCTGACAGCCGCCGGGCGCAGCCCGGACCATGGCAAACTGGAACCCTGGCGCTTTATCATCATCGAAAAGCCTGCCATGGCAAGGTTGTCTGAAGCGGTCGCAACACGCGGAGCGGCATTGGGTCTTGACGACGATCAGATCGCGAAAGGACGAGGTCAGTTTGATCAGGGACATCTGGCCGTTGCCGTTGTCGAATGCCAGAGGCCAAGCGAAAAGATCCCTGCGATCGAACAAACCTATTCCGCAGGCGCGGTCTGCCTCGCCCTACTGAACGCAGCACTGGCGAGCGGTTGGGGCGCCAATTGGCTGTCGGGCTGGCCTACCCATGACCCGATCTTCGGGCGAGAAACGCTTGGTCTTGCCGACAACGAACGCATCGCCGGACTGATCCATATCGGCACGGAAAGTGCGGCCCCACCTGAGCGACCCCGCCCGGATATCGACGCACTGACCACCTGGGTTTCGGAATGATCGTCCACTCCTTTCTCTCTGCGCTCGGGCAGCTTTTGGACCGGCGCTTTCGCTGGGTGCTGCTGAAGGGCATTCTTCTGACGCTAGCGTTGCTTACTGCGGCCCTTGCTGGGCTTTATTGGTTGGTGGGGTGGCTCGTCGGCGACATGCTGACGATCCCCTTGATCGGTGAGGTCGGCTGGGCGACAGATACGCTCAGCTGGGGTGCCGTGGTCCTGGGCATGGTGCTGTCGGTCTTTCTGATGGTGCCGGTGGCCTCGGCCATGACGTCGCTGTTTCTCGACGAGGTCGCGCAAGCGGTGGAGGATCGGCATTATCCGCATCTGCCCAAGGCGGAAAGCGTCAGCTTCTATGACGGGCTGCGCGACACGATTAACTTTCTGGGCGTGCTGATCGCAGCCAACATCGCGGCGATCTTTGTCTATCTGCTCCTGCCCTTCAGCACAATCCTGATCTTCTGGGCACTGAACGGCTTTCTGCTAGGGCGGGAGTATTTTACGCTGGCTGCCATGCGTCGGGTCGGGCGTGACGGGGCGCGCAACATGCGCCGTTTGCATGGCGGAAAGATCTGGTTGGCCGGAACGCTTATGGCGATCCCGCTTTCAATCCCGCTGGTAAACCTGCTGATCCCAGTTCTGGGGGCTGCAACCTTCACGCATCTCTTCCACCAGTTCAGAGCGGTGGAAGTGCCCGGTCAAACCAGCTCATATCGCTGAGCGTGATGATTTCGGCGAAGATGATGCCGGCTACAATGCACCAAATCACAAGAGCCACCCAGGTTGTGATCCAGGCCTTCCGCCTGGTATTGTGAATCTCTGGCGCGCCAGCGTGCGTGCCAGGTTCGACCTCGCCCAGGTCGCCCTGCGTTTTCACCTTTATTGGAAGGGCGATCAGAAAGACCATCCACCAGATCACCGCATAAAGTACGAGGGCCGAGGTGATGCCCATCAGACCTGCTCAAGCTCGACCAGGCAGCCGTTGAAATCCTTCGGATGCAGGAAAAGAACGGGCTTTCCATGCGCACCAATCTTCGGCTCTCCATTTCCTAGAACGCGGGCACCGGTTTTCTTCAGATGGTCCCGGGCCAGGATAATGTCATCGACTTCGTAACAGACGTGATGAATCCCGCCCGACGGGTTCTTCTCCAGAAATCCGTTGATCGGGCTGTCCTCGCCCAGCGGGTAAAGGAGTTCGATCTTGGTGTTTGGCAGTTCTATAAAAATCACCGTAACACCGTGATCGGGCTCGTCTTGCGGGGCGCCCACATTCGCGCCAAGTGCGCTGCGATATTGATCCGCTGCGGCCTCCAGATCCGGAACAGCGATGGCGACGTGGTTCAAGCGACCAATCATGGCGGGCTCCTTCAACATTTGGGTTTGGGCGTGTGTGCCAATGCATTGGGGAACGTGCAAGGCCCCCGGGGCACATTAACGCGCTGTTAGCCGCAGATTCGTAGCGTCGGATCAGCTTACCCGGAGAGATTCTATGGACCCTCACGACCCGTTTGTTCCGAATTATGTCGCCCCGACGACCGCGCGCCCACTTCTTGGTCTGACCATTCTTGTGATCGAGGACAGCCGTTTCGCCTGCGAAGCGATGCGACTTTTGTGCCTGCGCAGCGGTGCAAGGATCCGGCGGGCCGACAGCCTGAAAGCGGCGAACCGGCATCTGAAGGTTTATCGGCCTTCGGTCACGATCATCGATCTGGGCCTGCCCGATGGCAGCGGTGCGGATCTGATTGCGGATCTGGTCACGGCGACACCACGCCCGGATGTGATCATCGGGATCTCGGGCGACCCGGCTGGGGAAGAAACGGCGCTTGCGGCAGGTGCGGACGGGTTCATGGCCAAACCGATCACAGCGCTTGCAACGTTTCAAAATGCGATCCTGTCGTTACTGCCAGCGGATCGGCAGCCCAGTGGGCCGAGACCGGTCACAGATGAGATGGTTGAGCCCGATCCGATCGCCTTTCGAGATGACATGGCGCATATTGCTGACGTTCTGGATGAACCCGCAGATGACAGCGCGCTGGACTATGTGGCGCAGTTTCTAGGCGGCGTGGCCCGTAGCGCGGATGACAACGCATTGGAAAAAGCCGCCAAAGCTCTTGCTGAAAAACGCGCGAGCGGAGCCGCAGCCACCTCCGAAAAGGCAATCATCGCCGGGCTGGTACAAGAGCGCCTGACCCACAAGCTGGCGATCTGAGAGCTTGGGCAAGGTGAAGTAGGCTCCACCTTGCGGCTCAACAGGTCGCCACAGATCCCTTTTTGTCCGGGCCAGAAATTGGCGGCGTCCGCGTACTCATTGCTTTACAACAAGGAATGAGGGCTTACCGTCCGCCCCAGCCCTCAATCCTCTTGCGGTATCACCCGGAGACCGAGTTCCATCAACTGCTCGGCTTCGGGTTCTGACGGAGCATCCATCATCAGATCTTCGGCCCGCTGGTTCATGGGGAACAGGATCACCTCGCGGATGTTCTGTTCGTCCGCCAAAAGCATCACGATCCGATCGATCCCAGCAGCACATCCCCCGTGTGGCGGCGCACCGTACTGGAATGCATTAACCATTCCGCCAAAACGCTTTTCGACCTCTTCGCGCCCATATCCCGCGATCTCGAAAGCCTTGAACATGATCTCCGGCTTGTGGTTCCGGATGGCTCCACTGACCAGTTCATATCCGTTGCAGGCCAAGTCGTACTGGAAGCCGAGAACTTGCAGTGGATCGCCATTCAAGGCCTCTATCCCGCCCTGCGGCATCGAAAACGGATTGTGTTCGAAGTCGATCTTACCGGTTTCTTCATCCGCCTCGTAGATCGGGAAATCCACAATCCAAGCAAAAGCGAACCGGTTCTCATCGGTCAGACCGAGTTCGTTCCCAATCTCGACCCGCGCCCGGCCCGCAATGGCCTCGAAGTTTTTGGGCTTCCCACCGAGGAAGAAGGCTGCATCCCCCACGCCCAAATCAAGCTGCTTGCGGATGGTTTCGGTACGTTCCGGACCAATATTCTTGGCCAGCGGACCGGCAGCGTCTAATTTCGTCGGTCCAAAGACCTCACCCAATCTCTGCAGCGCCAATTGGAGGTCAAGTCTATCCCCGGAAGAGACAAGTTGGACAAACTCCTGAACCTGTTCAAATCGTTCTGGAGTAGTTGTCTCCTTGATTTTCTGCAGCTCGATTTGATCGACTTCCCTGTTCGTAATCCAATTGTCGATCTCCACCAATAGTGGAGCATGGTAGTCTTCATTTTCAACTTCCCGCCAGAAAATATACCCCATCCCCGGCAGGCCCTCCTTTTGGGCCCAGGCGTTCATGCGGTCGCAGAACTTGCGCGAGCCGCCGCCCGGCGCGGGGATGGCGCGGATTTCTGTGCCGTCTTGTTCGAGGATTTTCGCGAAGATGGCGAAACCACCGCCCGCAAAATGCTCGTTCACGACTTGCATCTTGATCGGGTTCCGCAGGTCAGGCTTGTCCGATCCATACCAGAGCGCGGCGTCGCGGTAGCTGATCTGCTCCCAGACCTGGTCGACCTTGCGACCGCCCCCGAACTCCTCGAAAACCCCTGTCAGCACAGGCTGGATCGTGTCGAAGACATCCTGCTGCGTGACAAAAGACATCTCCATATCGAGCTGATAGAAATCCGTTGGTGAGCGGTCGGCCCGCGGATCCTCATCGCGGAAACAGGGCGCGATCTGGAAGTATTTGTCGAAGCCTGACACCATAAGCAGCTGTTTGAATTGCTGAGGCGCCTGAGGCAGTGCGTAGAATTTGCCCGGATGCAGGCGCGAGGGCACAAGGAAATCCCGCGCGCCTTCAGGCGACGAGGCTGTGATGATCGGCGTCTGGAACTCACGAAATCCGGTGTCCCACATGCGCTTCCGGATTGACGCGATCACATCCGAGCGCAATGTCATGTTGGCCTGCATCTTTTCGCGGCGCAGATCGAGATATCTGTACTTCAAGCGCGTCTCCTCGGGATACTCCTGATCGCCAAAAACCATCAGCGGCAGTTCCCCTGCCGCGCCCAACACCTCAAGATCGCGGACGAACACTTCGATCTCGCCCGTCGGAATCTTGGGATTTATTAGGCTTTCATCGCGGACCTTCACCGCTCCATCGATACGGATGCACCATTCCGAACGCACTTTCTCCATCTCATTGAAAACAGGGCTGTCCGGATCGCAGAGCACCTGAGTGATGCCGTAGTGATCGCGCAGATCGATGAACAAAACGCCCCCGTGATCTCGGACCCGATGCACCCATCCGGCAAGACGAACAGTTTCGCCCACTTGGGCAGAGGTCAGTGCGGCACAGTTATGTGTGCGGTAGGCGTGCATGTCAGTATCCTTCGGGCGTGTTTGAAGCTGACGTACACAAGCAGCGCCGCCTAGAGTCAAGCCCGCGGCGCCTTTTGTCTTTCTGTTCGGGGATGGCCTTCTTTTTGCATAGGTTCCAACGATCGGCTTCGGGCGTGTTCGACCCCTCAGAAACTGAAATGACATGCTCCAGATGCCCCGAATGGCGACCTCCGAGATGACGGACATCCCTCCTTTGGAAAACCGTTTTACGGAGGCCGATATCGGCAGACTCGCAAAAAAATTGCTCTCCGGCCGTGATGTCAATAGGGCACCGCCTGCCAAATAGTGCCTTCATCTTGAAGTGGCCCCGATGACCTTCTGAGTTATCGACAGACCCTGTCTCGGACACTGATTTGCGGGCATTGCGACCCCAGGCGATTTCGTTTTGCCGAGGTTCAGTTCGCGCGGGGCCCTGTAAGTCGTTCAAAGAATGAAAGGGGTACGGATATGACCCAGCCGACACGCAACATGCTTGTAGCACTTTTCAGACATTTTCGGCGATACCCAGTGCGTCATGTCGAACCAGCAGCCCTTTAGAAAACGGCTGTTTCATACGCAGGAATGATCGCTCCGGATAAGCCTCTCAGACGCGGGAGAAACATCTTTTCCAAAAAGTCGATTTTTTTTGAACCGTTCTGCGCAGCAGTACGACCAACGGTTGTCTCGACGACTTGAAGCGCACTGAACGAGGTTCGTGATGGGTCGGCGCAGATTTTTTTGAAGCACTTTATGGATGGAGAAACCAATGCCACGCTTTAACTTTTTCAATCTGATTTTTGGTAACGGCAACATTCACGGCACGGACAAGAACGACCTCATTATAGGATCGTTCGGCGATGATGAAGTGAGCGCCAAAGGTGGGAACGATCTCGTTTTTGGCCTGTTTGGCGATGACAAGCTCGCAGGCGGGCTCGGTGAAGACACAATGCTTGGCGGCTCTGGAGAAGACACTGTCGAGGGTGGTGATGGAGAAGACTACCTCGATGGAGGTTCCGGCGACGACACCATTGTCGGCAACAAGGGCAATGACCAGATGTTCGGCGGCAACGGGGATGACCTCCTGGTCTGGAACAACGGCGACGGCTCGGACCTGATGGATGGCGGCAAGGGTTATGACGTCCAGCAAGTCAATTTCGACACCGATCTGGTCGACGACGATCTGCAGAACGACGATGTGGCCGAGTTCTCCGTGACCGAAGAGGGCATCCAGTTCGCCCGGATCGAAGTGAACGGCCAGACCGAACGGGGTCTGTTCCAGCTCGATATCCGCAACACCGAAGCGCAGGAGACCAACTTCGGCGGCGGCAAGGACAAGGCGGTCATCACCGGCGATGTGCTGAACGAGATCAAGCTCGACCTCGACGGCGGCGACGGCGTGGATACGCTGGATCTGTCGCAAGCTGCCGAAGCGGTCAAGGTGAACCTCAAGAAAGGCACTCTGGACGACTCGCATATTGAGAACTTCGAAAACGTCACCGGTACGGCCTTCGACGACAAGATCGTCGGCGACAAGCAAGACAATGTCCTGTCCGGTCAAGACGGCGAGGACAAGCTATTCGGCAAGGGCGGCGACGACACCATTGTCGGCAACAAGGGCAATGACCAGATGTTCGGCGGCAAC
>CALCOY010000030.1 GCA_937897325.1 uncultured Shimia sp. | reverse complement strand
AGAAACCTTATTAGAGAAACCCCAAATTCGTGAGACTGAACGAGAGGGATAGACAACCGCGCAGAGCTTTGAAGAGATCGGGCACAAGCTGGATTTCGTCGATCACGACAAGCCGACCCATCTGCCCATCCAGGTAGAGGTCAGGCTCCTCCAAGACCTGACGGTCCGCCATCCGCTCCATATCGAGATAGACCGCATCGCGGCTTTCGGCGATGTCTTGAGCGAGGGTGGTTTTGCCGACCTGCCTTGGGCCAAGCAGGACTACACCCGCCAGGGCTTCTTCGACGAATTGCCTGTGACTGCGCTCGAGCATCCCTTACATCTATTCTATGAAGTGGAAGATTTGCAAGTCTAAAGCCGATCCATGGGTCGTGTCGTTACTGCACCCGTAGCCCAGACTTTAGTTTTCCGCGACCAGGCCCGCGTCCTGCAGCTGCTCCCGATCCGGGAGGTCCTGTACACCTCCAGGTCGAAGGCCACGAGGAACTGCTCCGTCGTCACATAGGTGTAAGGCGCCCCGCGCCGCGGCGACCTTGGCCCTGTCCCGATCAACCCGCGGGCATGCAACCTACCGATCAGATCACGGCTTATCTCCTTGCCGAAGATGTCCTTGAGCCCGTCCCGGGTGATCGGCTGGTGATAGGCGATGGCGGCCAGCACCGCGACATCGTATTCGCGCAGATCGAGGTCCGGATCGCCACCGCATAGGCCGCCCGCGTCCTCAGCATCCAGCCACCGGCCACCTTGGCGACTTCGAACGACCGCCCCTCGAGATCGCCGTCAGGTCGTCGATCAACAGATCAACCGAAGCCTCCTGCCACACCACCCGCGCCAGATCGTCCCGCGGCACCGGGGAAGCGGAGGCGAAGAGCACAGCCTCGATCCAGCGCATCCATTCGCGCCACCGCAGATCAGCAGGAAGATCCTCTAGCTCCCGATCCAGCACCTGATCTGCGTGATCCTTGGCCATCACAAGCCCTTTTGTGGTCGCTTGGCCGAACCGCAAAACCGGTACCCACTTTTGCTGGCCATGCTCATAACCCGTAGAGCCGGAACGTGTCGCGCCTGGTCAGTTCGCGCACGGCACCCAATTCGACCAGCCGGTCACAGAACCGCCGCGCGGCGCGATCGGACCGCAGCGAGGTCAGTGAAGTGGGCGCAACTGCGTCCCGGCTCAGGAACAGGGTCACAGCCTCGTCAGCGCCCTTCGCCCGGAGCTTTGGTGCAACCTGTTTCAATCGCGCCATACGGCGCGCAAGATCAGTGGCCTCCCGCGTCGCCTCGGCCGCCGCCGCCACGATCGCCTGATGGCAGGCCAGTCGTAACTCTTCCCCCGGCTTTCGCAAGTCAGCCCGTTTAAGACCGAGCGGGAGGACATGGCGCCACCCGAGCGACTGCGCCAAAGCCGCGTCGGCCAGGATCAACGCCGTAGCGGGGTCCCGCGGTCGATCCGCGAGAACCACCTGCAGCAGGGACGCGGCCCGCGCGACCGGAGGCCCCTGCCCCGTATCCAGCCAAACGGTGATCAACTCCGGCTCCAGATCAGAAAGCGCGCGGTGCAGAACTTTGACCGAGATCGGCCGCTTCACTGCCTGCTGCCAAGGGAGATAGACCTCGCCCGCCGGACCCGGGCTGTCGCCGAACTGCAGGAACGCCGCCGCATCACGCAGCTCCGAAACCCGTTCGGGGCGCCCTTGATTCCTCACGCAGGCCTCTGCGGCGCGCAGCGCCAGCCGTGCCCGCAGCAAGGTCTGGGGGACGTCGTCCCGGTTCAACACAAGATGCAGATGGCTGAGCGCGGCGCCTGACCGAAAGGCCACATCTTCAGGGGTTTCGGTACGTCCTCAGGTGACCCAGGACGGCATCCGGGGTAGGGTTTCGATGTCGTCGGGGATTTCATGGCGGGCATAGGTCATACCACAAGACTATCCCAGTGAGGCGCTTTTTGCCACAATATAGTGTACAAACCGCCCCACCCTGCGGCTCGCCACTATGTCCAATAGGTTTGCCCTATCGGACGCTTGTCAGAGCCACTCCATCGCACTCGATAGGCGTGACCAGTGTACTAGCCTCGATCTCAGTGCGGCAAAAACAAATGTACTTCTGCCGCTTCAGGTCAGGCCGAAATAGCTGACGTCAAGTTTTAAAGAGTTGGTCGCGATGAGATGCAACTCGCGGTTTGGATGCTCAAAACAGTTCTAGGCACGGCGCTTCGATCAGTACCGCTTCAAGGGCAACTAAGCGAAATCGGCAATCCAAAGCGCGATACTGCGCGATCAAAACATGAACATGAAGTGCACCCACAATTCATTAGGTGATTGAAATTCATATAAAATCAATCCAATCCATCAAATCGGTGCAACCGATGAGCGCGACGCGTTGAGAGCGTGATATTTTTTATCTTTATCAGCCATTTATCGCCTGCAGCACGGTCTTTTTTTGTCTCGTTTGTCGTAGTTTCCGCCCATTTCCGTCATCGTTTACAGCAAATGTTGCAACAGAAACCTCATGTTTTGGCGCCATGGGCAGCAGCATCAAACGCAAGCGGAAAGACAACTCCGTGGCCTGGCTCGCTCAGATTGCCATTCGGCGGCGCGGAAAGACCGTGTCACGCGAAAATCGAACCTTTGAGTTACGCTCTACTGCGGCGGCATGAATAGAAAAACGTGAAAAAGACCTCGCGAAGCCAGGGGCTCTCGAAAACCTACCCGTCGCAGACACGCGTCGCCGTAATGCGACGCTGGGTGACGCGATAGACAAGTACATCGAAGACAGTGCGAAGGAAACTGGGCGAACGAAGGCGCAGGTGCCAACGAGCATCAAAGAGTTCGATATCGCGGACAAACACTGTGCTGAGATCGACAGCGCAGACATCGTGGCCTTCGCCCATGAGAAGCTGGAGACGGGTGTCGCGCTGCAAACCGTCCCGAACTACCTGTCACATCTCAGCGCGATCTTCACCGGGGCCGGTCCCGCCAGGAATTATCTGCTGGACGAGCGCGCAATGCGCAATGCGCTGATCATCGCAAAGAGCTGGACCTGACCCAGAAGAGCAGTCACCACGACCGACGGCCAACGCTGGATGAGCTTGATCAGTTGATGGCGCATTTCCTCGATGAGTCGATCCGCCGCCCCTCCTTCGTGCCCATGCATCGCGTCATCGCCTTCGCGATCTTCTCCACCCCGGGGGCAGGAGGAGATCACGCGGATCGCATGACGAGACCTCGACAAGGAGGGCAAGCGGGTCCTTTTGCGCGGGACGAAGAAACCCGGCGAGAAAATGGGCAACGACTTCTGGTGCGACCAGCCCGATCCGAAGAAACGCGCGCTCGTCCTGCCGGATACCGAAGCAAAAGTCGCCCCGACCCATTGGAGTTTCGGCCTGCTCGCCGGTCGCGTCGGTGCACTGGCGAGCTATCTGCGTCGACTCCCGGCGCCGCTTGTTGGCATCAATCTGCAATGCGAAGTCGCCAAACATCCAGCCGAGTATGTGAAGACGAAGGAGGTCGCAAATGGCCGCACCGAACTGCGCGCTGTCACGGCCCCGATTATGTCCGCACCTACGACCAGGAACTGGTTTCTGCCGCGCCGCGCATCGCAATCCAACGGCACCGGCCACATGCGCTGGAAAGTGTCGGGCATGCTCGATTGGTCGGCGGACCTTAACAACCCGATGGCGCACATTACCGAAGACACAGTCACGCTTTCACTTGGACCCGAGATGTCTTACTTATCTCGGTCGATGCGATGAACTCGATAGAGGCAAGTACATTGTCAGAAGGCTCGCCATGTCGCTGGTTCAGGACATTTGCCATATCCGGCCGTACGAGGATACGGCCATCATTCGCTTCGACGCCAAGCCACGACAGCCTCTCGACCTCTATACAAAAAGCAACTTGTCTGAGTTCTGAGTTAATGTTCGGGCTGATTGCGATTGGATGCGCCCAGACTGCCCGACCAACTGCCATACGATCGGGGCATCGGGCCAATGGCCCAAAACGGGGAGATGAGACGCGGAGACGCCACGACCTCTTTGCCACCCGAAAGCCGGCGTCTTCATTCCGACCCGCCGGAACGCCAAGCTCTTACCCTCGGCGCGCGGGGCTGCTCGCCCGGAGCGAAGTGGCAACCACTTCGCGACACCTGGCGACCGCTTCAGAAGCCGGGCTCGAACAGGATGCGCTGCATAATCCGCATGAACTTATCACCGTTGGCCAACGATCGAGAGCCGCCGCTCGCGAACATCCCGGTCCGCGCGGCCGGTCACAACACCGACACCGTTCTTGGCACACCCATCACTGGACAGGTTGCACCAGTCTGCCCTGGGAAATGGAAACTTCCCCAAACCCCAGATCGGCGCAAAAAGACCAACTGCGTTCAGAGGATGTGAGAAAGGAATTGCTGACTGCGGTCGTAGCGCGGATTGTCGAAGAAAGCTTGGGGCTCATTCGCCTCTACGATCTCGCCCGCGTCCATGAAGATCACCTTATCGGCCACTTGCCGTGCAAAACCCATCTCGTGTGTCACGCAAATCATCGTCATGCCCTGTTCGGCCAGTTCCACCATCACATCGAGCACCTCCTTGATCATTTCGGGATCAAGGGCCGAAGTCGGTTCATCAAAAAGCATAATCTGGGGCCGCACGCACAAGGCGCGGGCGATTGCGACGCGCTGCTGTTGGCCACCGGAGAGCTGCAATGGATATTTGCGGGCCTGGTCATCAATGCCGACGCGGGTCAGATGGGTCATGGCGATCTCTTCTGCCTCGGCTTTTGGCAACCCCTGTCCAAGCGTTGGCGTCAGGATACAGTTCTCCAATACGCTCAAGTGTGGAAACAGGTTGAACTGCTGAAAGACCATGCCGATTTTGTCGCGGATGGCTGATTGGTTGCGTCCGCCCGGCTCTACCTTGATCCCATCGACTATGATACTGCCTTCCTGATGATGTTCAAGCTGGTTGATACAACGAATAAGCGTAGACTTACCGGACCCGGACGGCCCACAGATTACGAATTTCTGCCCATCACGGACTGTGAGGTCGATATCCTTGAGCACATGGAACTGCCCGAACCATTTGTTCAGGCCGACGATTTCGATCATGCGTTTGGACCTGGTCATGACCGGTCCCGCCCCGTTGCAAGTTTCCGTTCTAGGCCCATCGAATAGGACGACATTGCAAAGCAGAAAACGAAATAGATCAGCGAAACAACAAAAAATGGTTCGATGAAAAGGCCGAGCCATCTGGTGTCTTCGCCGATGGCGCGGGCCATGTTCATCAGATCGAAGAGACCAATGATCGACACCAGCGTTGTATCCTTGAAGAGCCCGATGAAGTTGCCGACGATCGCAGGGATCATGATTTTCAAGGCCTGCGGCAGCACGATCAGTGTTGTGGTTTGCCAATACCCCATGCCAAGCGAGCTCGACGCTTCGTATTGGCCTTTGTCGATCGCCTGAAGCCCGCCCCGGACCACCTCGGCCATATAGGCGGCGGCAAAGAGGCAAACCGCGACGATGGCGCGGACAAGCTGGTTTACCTCGATTCCGGTTGGCATGAAAAGCGGCAGCATAGTGTTGAACATGAACAGGATTGTGATCAGCGGAACCGAACGAAAAAGCTCGATGAACAGCGTCGACATCGCCGCGATTACGGGCAGGTCCGACCGCCGCCCGAGTGCTAGCAAAATGCCAGCAGGCAGCGAAAAGGTTATGCCGATTCCGCTGATGACCAGCGTGAGAAACAGACCACCCCAAAGCCGCGTGCGCACCTCGCTCAGGGACCAGAGCGAGACGAAGGCAAAAGCGGCGACAAAAAGCAGCGCTGCGCAAATGAGCTTGGTCTGCCGCTGCCGTCGCTCGTCGGCCTCTGGCACACCGAGGCGCCCGATCACCCAGCTGCCCAGCGGCTTTTCGACCAGTGTTTCCGTCAGCGCTGTCGACCAGACCCAGATCAAACCACAAAGACCCAAAGCGATGAGTGCGGTCCAGACCAACGCCTTTTCACCACCAAGGAAGAAGTAGCTGGCGAGGAAAGGATAAAGCAGGACGGCGCTGAGACCGATGCCTATCTTCGACGTGACTTTTGGCATCCATAGAGGCAGCATCCAGAGCACAAGCAACACGAAACCAAGGTTAATCCGCCAAACCTGATCCTTGGGATAGAGCCCGTAGATCAGGTTCTTGAACCAGGCGGCTACGCCCGGCCAGCAGGCCCCCGCGCGGCCCACCTGATCAAGGCATTCACGGCGACTTTCGGCGCTCCAAACAGCGTCTATCAAGGCCCAGTTAACAACTGCCCCAGTCACGACGAAGATGATGTAGGCCCCCAGCAACGTCATCAATGCATTCGGCACATCCTTGAACAGGTTCTGGCGGATCCAGCCAAGAAGGCCGACAGTGTCTGCCGGGGCTGGGCGGTCTGGCTTGGGCGAAAAAATGAGTGGCGCGTCTGACATCAATCAGCGCTCCTTGATCTGGGCGCGGGCATTGTAATAGTTCATCACCAGCGAGACCGAGATACTCACCAGGCAGTAGAACGCCATCGTCATGGCCACGATGGGAATGGCGCGGCCCGACTGATTGAGCGATGTGTTCATCCAGACACTGACAAGATCAGGAAACCCGATGGCGATGGCGAGCGACGAGTTCTTGGTAACATTGAGGTACTGGCTGATGAGCGGTGGGATGATGACCCGTAAGGCTTGCGGCAGAACCACGCGGCGCAGTGTCCAATTGGCAGGCAGGTTCAGGGCACCCGCCGCCTCGAGCTGACCTTTCGATACCGACTGGATCCCGGATCGGACGATTTCCGCGATAAAGCAAGACGTATAGGCAGAGAGTGCAACGATCAGCGCGCAAAAACTCGGCGGGACCGACACACCCCCGGTGAAGTTCAAGCCCTTTAACTCAGGCAGCTCCCAGCCCAGCGGACTGCCAAGCGCCAGATGAACACCCAATGGAAGAACGATGATGGCACCGAACCCGGTGAAGAACGCTGGAAAGTGTCGACCCGTTCGGTCACGTCGACGTCGGGCCCATATCGCCAAAGCGATGGTTCCGACAATGCATGCGAGGAAGGTGGCGGTAACGACACCGAAGCCCGGCTCCGGCACCGCTGCGGGCATATAGAAACCACGGTTGTTCAGAAAAAAAGCTTCTCCCAGTTCGACGCTTTGTCTTGGACGAGGCAGCAGGACGAAGACCCCGAAAAACCACGCGATGATCTGCAACAGCAAAGGCGTATTGCGAATAAGCTCGATGTAGGATCGCGATAATGTAGCAATAATCCAGTTGTTCGACAGCCGGGCGAGCCCGACAATCAGTCCGAACACAGTGGCCAGCACGATCGAAACGGCAGCGACCAGCAGCGTGTTCATGATCCCGACAAAGAAGACACGCAGGTAGGTGTCGCTTTCCTGATATGGGATCAGGGTAAATCCGATCCCAAACCCGGCCGAGACATCAAGAAAATCAAACCCTGCGGACAGGTTGCGCGCCGCAAGGTTCGTCATCGTGTTCAGCGTCAGCCAGCCAAGAAAGCCTAGGACCAGCGCAAGTGTTATCGCCTGGATAAAAATCGACCGGATCCGGGCATCATAAAACAGGCGCGTCACACCGCGCTGTTTGCTGTCCGAGGGGTCTGGATTGTGGATCACCGCCATAAAGCTCTTCCCTGCTGATCTGGAGGGCGCCGCTGGTTGCAGCGCCCAAAGAATTTAGCGGAATGGCGGTGCGTAAATGATGCCTCCCTCAGTCCAAAGGGCGTTCAACGTGCCTTCGCGCGGGATACCGATCGGTGTGTTTTCCCCGATATGCTTTTCATAGATCTCACCGTAATTTCCGACCGCCTTGATCACATCAACCATGAAGGTCGGGCTGACGCCGAGGCCCTCGCCAATATTGCCTTCGCTGCCAAGAAGACGCGCGATGTTCGGATCTGCAGATGATGTCATTTCATCTACGTTTTCGGAGGAAACGCCCAGTTCTTCGGCGTTGATGATGCCAAAGACGACCCAGCGGACCAGGTTGGCCCAGGCATCGTCGCCCTGCCGGACCACGGGGCCAAGCGGCTCTTTCGATACGGTCTCGGGAAGCAACGTATGACCGTTCGGATCAGGAAAGGCCGAGCGCCGCGCGGCAAGGCCAGACTTGTCGTTGGTGTAGGCGTCACAGCCCCCACCGAGATAGGTTTCGACCAGAACGTTGACGTTTTCATTGGTAACCGGCGTGAAGCTCATGCCATTGGCACGGAAGTAATCGGCCAGGTTGAGCTCCGTGGTTGTGCCCGTAAGCACGCAGATTACACCGCCATCCAGCTCAAGGGCGGACGTGATTCCACTGTCAGCGGGCACCAAAAAGCCCTGGCCATCGTAGAAATTGACCGTTGTGAAATCAAGGCCAAGCTGTGTGTCTCGCACAGCTGTCCACGTCGTCGTGCGCGATAGCATATCGCTTTCGGCATTGGCGAGCGAGGTAAAACGGACCGCAGAAGTGACCGACTGGTACTCCACCTGATCGGGGTCGCCAAATATAGCGGCGGAAACAGCACGGCATAGATCGACATCCATCCCCGACCATGTGCCGTCTTCGGCCAAAGCGTAAAAACCCGGCGTTGGCAGACCCACCTGACAATTCAAGACACCGCGTTCTTTGACCGTTTCCATCGTTTCCTGCGCGAAAGCAGGTGCTGCCAGTCCAAGTGCCAATGCTGCATGAGCAATGTATCTAAGTCGCATCAAATTATCCCCATCGGTTGCGGCTGTCATTCGCGGGCAGCCAGTTGTTAACCATTTCAACGATGGTGCGGAGCGGTGTTTCACAAAGCTTTGCGTCCGAAAAACCCATCCCCCAATGCCTGCAGCGCAGTATTTGACGCGAAAAAGGCAGCAAATGCGCATAAATTGAGCTTTCTGTGCTTTGATCGGTTTGCATCTTGATGGATTGGCAGGACGCTGTCTGGGCTCTCGGCCGGAATGCCGGATACGGTGGCCGAACGGATCAAGATGAGGGGCGGACTGGTGGCAGAGTGGAATGAGGCATTTGTCACGCGCAGTTTTCCGGCCTTGGGGCGGGGCCAGGTTTTTCTCGATAATGCCGGGGGAAGCCAAGTTGCGCAGCAAGTCGGTGATCGTATCACGCAATACCTTTTTTCAGCCAATGTCCAGCTGGGGGCAAGCTATGCGGCCTCGGTCAAGGCGGCTGACATGGTGCATCAGGGGCGCAATGCGCTTGCGACTTTGCTCAATGCAGAACGGGCTGAAGAGGTCGTGATGGGAGCAACGACGACGCAGCTTTTTGATCAATTGGCGCGTGCGCTCGTTCAGACGTGGGCACCCGGCGACGAAGTCATCGTTACGAATTTTGATCACGAGGCCAACATCGGCCCCTGGAAGAAACTGGCAAAGGACGGCATCGTCCTCCGAGAATGGTCAATGCGGCCCGGTGCTCATCTTCCGGACCTTGAGGATCTAGCGGCCCTGCTGACTGATCGAACGCGGTTGGTGGCAGTCACCCATGCGTCGAACATCTACGGCACGATAAACCCCATTCGCGCCATCGCCGATCTGGTGCATGAGGCCGGTGCTTTGCTCTGTGTCGATGGCGTGGCCTTTGCGCCGCACCGGGCAGTGGATGTTCAAACCCTTGGCGCTGACTTCTATGCGTTCTCGGTTTACAAGGTCTACGGCACCCATTTCTCCGCACTTTACGGGCGCTATGATCTTTTGCTGGCCTCTGGCAACATCAATCATTCATTCTTTCCCAACGACAAGGTTCCGCAAAAGCTGGAACCCGGAAACGCCAACTACGAGCTGGCCTACTCCTGCGTAGGTGTGATCGACTACCTTGAGGCGCTGGCGCAAGCCCATGGCATTAATTCAGAAGGGCGTGCTGCGGTTGAGGCTGCGTTCGGGCTGGTTGCTGATCATGAAGAAACGCTCTCGAGACAGCTGCTCAGCTATCTGAAGGGCCGCCCCGATGTGAAAATCATTGGGGCGACCGAGGCCGACCAGGCGCTGCGGGTTCCAACGGTTTCATTTGTGATAGACGGCTCAAGTTCACGGGAAGTGGTCGAACAAGTCGACCCGATCGGGATCGGGATCAGATATGGTGACTTCTATTCGCGCAAGCTGGTCGACGATCTGGAGTTGCCCAATGGTGACGGGGTTATCCGGGTGTCGGCCGTGCACTACAACACCATCCAAGAGATCGACCGCCTGATTGATGTTCTGGAGAACCTGAGATGACATTCGAAACTATCGTGAAGGGCGGGACAATCGTGACCGCAACGGACATCTATGCTGCAGATATAGGGATTCGTAACGGGCGCATTTCGATGATAGCCGAGGATCTTTCAGGCGCGCCCGAAGTGATTGACGCGACGGGCATGCTCATCCTGCCGGGTGGGATCGACAGCCATGTTCATATTTCGCAACCCTCAGGGGACGGTGTGGTAATGGCCGACGATTTCGAAAGCGCCACCCGTTCGGCGGCGTTTGGCGGGCATACGACACTGTTGCCATTCTGTCTGCAGTCCAAGGGACAATCGCTGCGCGATGCGGTCGCGTGGTATCACGGCCTGGCGGATGGGAACTGCTACACGGATGTCAGCTTTCATCTGATCATTACCGATCCCACTCCGCAGGCGCTTGGTCAGGATCTGCCGACGCTGGTCGAGGACGGCTATACCTCTATCAAGGTCTTCATGACCTATGAGGGGATGAAACTGTCCGATCGCGAAATCCTCGAGACACTGGAGGCGGCGCGCGATTGCGGAGCCTTTCCGATGGTCCATGCCGAAAACGATGACGCGATAGAATACCTGCGCGACCGGGCAACCGACCGGGGCGAGACCGCACCGAAGTATCACGCCACCACGCGACCTATCCCGGCAGAGCGGGAGGCAACGCATCGGGCAATCGCCCTGGCAGAGATCATCGACGTGCCCTTGATGATTGTGCATGTTTCGAACCGGGATGCGATGGAAGAGATCAAGGCGGGTCGCGATCGCGGATCGAAAGTGTTTGGTGAAACATGTCCGCAATACCTGGTGCTGACCGCCGAGGATCTGGATGTGACCGGCTTTGATGGTGCGAAATATGTTTGCTCGCCGCCGCCACGCGACATCGATAGCCAGATGGCCTGCTGGGAAGGGTTGGAACAAGGGGTGTTCGAGGTATTCTCGTCCGATCATTGCCCGTTTCGGTTCGAAGATCAAAGCGGCAAGAAGCACCCGGATGGCCTGAAAAGCTTCCGCTGGGTGCCCAACGGCATTCCCGGCGTTGAAACCAGCCTGCCTATCCTGTTTTCAGAAGGGGTCAGCAAAGGTCGCATCGATCTGCAGCGCTTTGTGGCGCTGACGTCGACCAACCACGCAAAGCTCTATGGGCTTTACCCGCGCAAAGGCACAATCGCGATTGGATCGGATGCCGATCTGGTTTTGTGGGATTCAAAGCGCGAAGAGGTATTGCGCCAGGAGATCCTGCATCACGGCACGGATTACACACCTTATGAAGGCTTTGCTGTCACCGGCTGGCCCGTCCGAACGATACTGCGAGGCAAGACAATTGTTGAGGACGGACATCTGGTTGCCAAGAAAGGTATTGGGGCGTACCAAAGCCGCGCGCGTCATGGTGAAAGGTTAGAGGCCCAGGGCGGATAGCCGCGCGGTCTGGCGTGCGGTTAGTGCTTCTATCTCCGCGACGGCCTTTGTGCCCAAAGCGGCACCCGGCTGGCGGATTGCAGGATGCGCAATTGCACTGCGTTTGGCGAGCGTGTATTTGCGGATCGCAAGACCAAGACCCGGCTGCGCCTCGTAGCGGATAAGGGGCAGGTACGCGTCGAAGATATCGCGCGCCGTTTCAACATCTTCATCTAAAGCCGCGAAAACCTGCGCCATCATCTCGGGATACGCAAAGCCTGTCATGGCCCCATCGGCGCCGCGCAACATCTCTTCGAGCAAATAAAGCCCGCCATTGCCACAAAGGATGGATATGCGTCGGGCACCCGCACCCGAGGCGGCGCGGAGGGCGCTGATCTTGTCGAGGCCTGGCCAGTCCTCGTGTTTCAGCATCACGCAAGTCGGGCAATTCTCCACAATCCTCAGGATGACCTCTGGCGGAATGAACACGTTGGTCACAAGGGGGAAGTCCTGCAGCACGAATGGGACTTCGCCCAGCGTCTCGGCCACATGATGGTAGTAGCTGATGATCTGGGCGTCTCCGCGCAGTGTTGAGGACGGCGCGACCATTACCCCTGCCGCACCTGCATCCATGGCCGCACTGCTGAGCGCGCCCATTGCCGCTAAACCCGGAGACGAGACGCCGACGACAACTGGGACTTGGGTGCGGTCTGTGACGCGCCTGACGACCGTGATCGCCTCTTCGGCCGTGAGTTTGCCCGCCTCGCCCATCATGCCCAGCACGGTCAGGCCAGTCGCGCCCTTCTCCAGATAGAAATCAACCAAGCGATCCACGCTTTCTAGATCCAATGCACCATCGGGCAGAAATGGCGTAACCGCGATGGTAAAGACGCCCTTGGCGGCTTCATCCAGCATGTGTGCTCCTGATATGGCTGTGCTTAAGGGCGATGTGACCAAGGGCCATGGCTGCGCCTGCCTGGCAGGGTTCGACGACAGGCAGGCCGACTTCAATCTCCAACTTTGCCCGATAATGCGCCATACCAGCACAGCCCATAATAAGCACGTCCGCGCCGTCCCGATCTCGCAACGCTTCACCCGTCCTAATCATCGCGGCGAGGCTGATGTCTGGGTCAGCCAGATCTGCGACGCTCAAACCCAGAGCGCGATCACCTGCAACACGGTCGCGGACGCCCATCGCACCAAAGGCACGAAGATGCCGGGGAATCGAAGCAGAAAGGATTGCGATGACACCGAACCGTTGGCCAAGCGTCAGGGCGTGCATGACCGCGGCTTCCTGAATGCCGATGACGGGCAAGCATGTGGCATCGCGCAAAGCATGCAGACCCGGGTCGCCAAAGCAGGCTATAACGAACCCCACAGCATCGTTCTGCGACGCCGCCAAACGCAACATATGCGGAATAGTTAGATCTGCCTGCATCTGGCTTTCAATGCCAGGCGGACCTTCGGCGAGGGTCAGACACCGAATTGGGATGCCGAACCGGCGCAGTGGCTCGACGGCCACGTCGATCCCTTGCGTAACCTTTTCGGATGCGTTTGGATTGATGATAACCAGTGTGCTCATGCGCCCGACCGCGTGGCGGACTGGATTTCGATCTGGTAGCCTTCGGGATCGTTAAAGACAAAGGCCCGGATCCCTAGGGGCTCGCTTTGAAATAGCTCGGAAAGGGCATCCAACTGCAAGCCTTTGGCGTAGGCGTACCAAGCGTCCACATCGTGTACGCGAATACAGAGTTGAACAGGTTTTACAGGTGCCCATTTGTTCATGCCTCTGGTTTCGTCGACCAGTCCAACATGCGCCCCTTCGCAGATACGGTAGATCTTGCACCAGCCCTGATCGATGGCAAGAGACAAGCCCAGTACGTCTTCGTAGAAGCGCATGGCTACGGGAAGATCACGGTAATAGAGAAAAGTGATCGCGAGTTGTGCCGGCGCTGTCGGTCGGTCCATCGGTAAGGTCCTTTGCATGTCTTTGGGAAGGCTTTCGCGCTTCAGCCACCGCCCCTTGCCCGGATCGCCGTGAAAGGCGCCGTTTTCAACCAATATGCGCCCGCGCAGAAGCACCGTTTGAGGCCAGCCAGTGATGGTTCGACCGGACCAGGGGTTGTAACCCACATTGTCGTGCAGGTCATTATCGAGATAAGTTGTTTGTCGATCCGGGTCCCAGATCACCAGATCAGCATCCATGCCAGGCGCAATCCGGCCCTTGGTTGTAAGCCCGTAGAGATCCGCAGGTGCGGTCGCAGTCAGGTGGACAAACTTCTCTGGGCCGAGCTGCCCCTTGGACACCATGGCATCAAAAAGTAAGGGCAGACGGGTCTCAAGCCCGGGCAGACCGTTGGCAATCAGATGGAAACCAGCCTCCGCCCCTGCCGAAAGTTTGCCGGTTTCATCATAGCGGTAAGGCGCGTGATCTGACGATACGATCTGCAGGTCATCATCGAAGAGCGCCTGCCACAAAGCCTTCTGATCCTCGGGCCCGCGCTGTGGGGGAGAGCACATCCACTTCGCTCCGTCCGGCTGATCAAGAACCTCGGCTGTCATAAAAAGATAGTGCGGGCATGTTTCTGCCCAGACCGGGGCGCCACGAGCGCGGGCCCGCCGGACGGCCTCTGCCGCCTCTTTCGTCGAGATATGGAACAGCATCACCGGCTGGTCTTTGTATTCCGCAAAGTAGCACATCCGCTCGACCGCTTCGATCTCGGCCACTCGGGGTCGGGACAATGCGTGGTGGCGCGGCAATGTATGACCGGCATCAATCAGATCCTTGCGGGCGCGGGCGATGATGGTGTCGTTTTCGGCGTGGATGCAGACAATCGCACCGTTCTGCCGCGCCAATGCAAGGATCTCAAGGATGTCCTCATCCCCGAGACCAATGTCATAGGTTGTGAAAATCTTGATGGACCGATGCCCAGCGGAGATCAGATCTGCCAGATCGGTTGCAAAATTCGGAACCGATGTGTCTGAAACGATCATGTGAAAAGCGTGGTCGATCATTGCGCCGCGCTGCGCCCTCGCAGCATATTGTGCCATTGTATCCGCCAGTCGCTCACCCCTTTGCTGCGCCGCAAAGGAAATCACGCTGGTCGTGCCCCCCATCGCTGCAGAGCGGGTCGCGGTTTCAAAGGTGTCGGCATTCATCTGGCCCATACCCGACATCTGTTCGATGTGAGCATGAGGATCGACACCGCCTGGCATGAGCCATTTGCCTGTTGCGTCGATCAGTTGCGTTGCTGCTGACTGATCCAGCTGCCCGATAGACGCGATTTTGCCCCCTGAAATACCGACATCGCAGTTGACGACGCCATCAGGGGTCACGACGCGGCCGTTGCGGATGATTGCATCGAACATATAGTCACTTTGAGGGGACGACACGGGCGCAATCAAGAGCCAAACGTCGGTAGGCCCGCGACGTCGAGCACGCCGTCGACAGGCATGACGATATGCAGATGCTGCCCAGCGAAGCCATATGTCCGAATGGGATTGTAAAGCGTCAACCAAGGCGGATCGTCTTGCAGCAGCCTATAGATCTGACGATAAATCGAGGCGCGGGCTTTTTGGTCAACGGTGATCCGAGCCGTGTCCAGAAGCGTTTCGACTTTGGGATTGCGGTACCCTTGCCACCAGGATCCGGCAATCCGCGAATCGATCTTTTCATAGAGCACGCGAAAGGTACTGAGCGGGCTGGAATCAAAAACGCAGAGATCCCCGATTTCCTTTCGGCGGATCATATGCGCATAGGCCTCGCGATCCGGGTGCAGGGTGACATTCAAAGTGATCCCTAGGCTGCCAAGCTGGTCCGCCAGGCAAGCGGTAAGACGCTCTGCCTCGTCCGGCAGCCGCGTTGGGCAATCGACGTTCAAGACCAGCCCGTCCGCGTGAGCCGCCTCGGCCAGAAGGGCTTTCGCAGCGCTTGGGTCGTATGGATCGATTGCATCAGGGTCAGCGCCGAAATGGCCAGGGCTGACAAAGCCAAACAGGGGTTCGGCAGCGCCGTCCAAAACGTCATCGATCAGGCTGGTGCGGTCGAGCCCGAGATGCAAGGCACGGCGCAGCCTCGGATCGCTCAACGGGCCGTGTGCCGCGTTCAGAAGGTAGATTATAGCGACCGGCCCGCGGTGATGGATCGTAGTGACCGGCGCTTTGGCAATGGATGCGATACGCGTGGCCACTTGCGCTTCTCCGGTCTCCAATAGGCTTTGACGGATCTCCTCATCCGGACATGCCCGCCACTCGATCTGGGGGTTTGGCGGATGCTGCGGCCTTGTTGCAGCTTCGGCCGTAATGCAACCGGGCCCCTGGGCACTTAGTTTGTATGGGCCGGATCCCATCAGACGGTGCAAGTTACCTGCATCGAGGGCCTCTATTACCGATGGCGCAACGATAAATGCCTGCTCCAAAACGTCGAGCAGATCAGCCATAGGATGCGCAAGACGTACTCGTATGACCAGCGGTGCCTCAACATCAATCTTAGCGGCGCCGAGATACTGGTGCCACACGCCGGGTGCGCCCAGCGTATAGCCCTTGTCTGGCCGCGCCATCCGCTGAAGCGACTGCCTCACAGCTTCGGCATCGACGCGGGTGCCATCGTGAAAGGCGACATCGGGGCGCAATTTAAACATCCAGTCCTGCCCGTCGGTCGTAGACCAGGACCGGGCCAGTGCGGGGAGATGTTCGGTGCCCTTCCGGCGCACAAGCGGGTCACAAATCGCCTGCAGAATGGTCAAGTCATCTGCAGCGTCGGTGCAATCATGTGGATCCACCAGACGAGCGTTGGCTTGCAGGATCGTGGCCATCATGAGGGACGGGGTCCGTGGAAACGAAACCAGTCATTGACTTCGCCCGCCCGCGTTAACCAAACCTTGTCGTGTTGCGACCGGATATGGGTGAGTGCCCGTCGCAGGTGTCGCAGACGGAAAGGTTGGCCGATGATGTAGGGGTGCAAGGCGATGCCCATGACCAGTGACTGTTGCACGGACTGAGCTCGCATTTCATCGAAGGTATCGATGATCATATCTGCGAATGTAGCGGCGTTGTCCTTGCGCGCGACAATGGACGGGATGTCGTTGACCTCTTGCGGATAAGGTATCGACAAAAGCGGCCCGACCCGTGTGTGCATCCAAACCGGCTGATCGTCCATGCACCAGTTGAGCGTATAGGCATAACCCGCTTCCGCCAGAAGATCCGGCGTCGCGTGGCTTTCGGCGATCCAAGGGCTGAGCCAGCCTTTTGGTGCTACGCCTTCAGCCTCCGTCAATGTGCAGGTCGCTTCGGCGATCAAGCGGCGTTCGGCGGCCTCATCCAGCGTGCTTTGCCGTTCGGAATTCGTAATACCGTGACCAGCAATTTCGTCCCCGCGCGCGCGATGTGCGGCCATCAACTCTGGGGCATAGGCGTACATGGCTGCGTTGGCCAGAACCGTGGCCGGAAAGTCGAGGCTGTCGAGCAGATCGAGCAAGCGCCAAGCCCCAACCCGATTCCCGTAATCACGCCAGGCGTAATTCAGGACGTCCGGCTGCGGTCCAGCGGGGGCCAATTCTGCACCCAACCCCTCGCCAAAGGCAAAGTGCTCGAGGTTGACGCCCAGATAGACAGCCAGCCGTTTGCCGTCCGGCCAGCTGAATTTAGGGCGTGCCGTGATAGGCAAGTACGGGTAGCGACCGTGATCCTTCAGGGTCAAGTGCCCATCCCCGCCACCAGGCCGCTTGCAACATGCGCGGCGGCGCTAACACCATCGATCAAACGGATACGCGTCTGACCACGCGCTTGGTGAGCTATTTTGTTCATGCCACCACAGCCCAGCACCACGGTATCGACGTCATCCTCACGTTCTGCCGTTCGGATTTCGTCGATGACGGCGCGCGCCGCTGCTTCGGGATCATCTTCAAGATCAAGAACTGGCACACCCGATGCGCGCACGCGCGCAAGGTGGTGACCAAGACCATAGCGTGTGATGTTTTCTTCCAGAATGGACCGGGACGCTTCGAGCGTCGTGACAACGGAAAAGCGGTCCGACACCAGCGCGGCGAGATGGTAGGCCGCCTGTCCGATCCCGACGACGGGACAAGGGGCCATACGGCGCGCCTCGGCAAGACCCGTATCGTCGAAACAGGCAATGATGATGGCTTGCGCATCCTTTGCATCCTGCACCCGTTTCAGCAGAGGAGGCAGAGCGCGTGCATTGTCTGCCCGGCCCTGGATCGCAGGCGGTCCATCGTATGACGTCCAGCCCTCAAATTGAGCCTGCGGAGCGGTTTGTCGCGCCGTAGCAAGCATGGATTGTGTCATCGTCTCGGTGCTGTTGGGATTGATCAAGACGATCATATCAGCCCCTTGCCAGCATCCGACCCGGCGCGGGCACGGCGCCGATTGCTTCGCCAAGCGATGCCGAGGAATGCACCAATGATCAGAAACGAAAATCCAGTGGTCAGCGTTCCAAGCGCATACAGAACCGGCGTGGTCACATTTGTCGTCATCCCGTAGATTTCGAGCGGCAGCGTGTTGTAGCTGCCAGCGGTCAACAGGGTCCGGGCGAATTCATCGTAGCTGAGCGTAAAGCCAAAAAGCGCAACACCGATGAGTGATGGTGCGATGATGGGTAAAACAACGTACCGTACGGTTTGCCAGTTCGAAGCGCCAAGATCGCGCGCCGCCTCTTCGTAGCTTTTTTCAAACCGGTTAAAGACGGCAAACATGATCAGAATCCCAAAAGGCAACGTCCACGTCAATTGGGATCCAAAGCCAGAAGTCGACCAATGCACGTCGAGCCCAGACTGCGAAAACATCAGCCCGACACCAAGCGAGATAAGAATAGACGGGATCACCAGGGACGTGATGATCAGGTAGAAAAGCAGGTCGGCGCCGGGAAATCTTTGGCGGAACGCCAAACCGGCCATGACAGAGACGACAACCGTTGTCATCATGACCATCAGCCCAAGAGCAAAACTGCGCCGGAAGCTGCCCCAGATGTCACCCACCGCCTGCTGCTCAAAGAGGTCGCTGAACCAATAGAATGACATGCCGCGCATGGGAAAGGTCAACCCACCTCCCGGCCCCTGAAAGGACAAGATCGCGATGGTTATTGTTGGACCGTAAAGGAACAGAAGAAAAAGCCCAAAAAACGTGGCAAGGACGTAGAAGCTGCGCGGGCGACGCTCCATCAGAGTTCCTTCCGGATATCGACAAAGCGGAGAAGGATGCCGATCACAATCAGGACCGTCAGCAACAGCACGACCGCAGTTGCGGCGGCAGACGGATATTGCAGAAGTGCCACATCGTTCGAGATGAGCCGCCCGACATTGGCCGATTGGGATCCGCTCATGAACCGGACGGTGATAAAGTCGCCCATCACCAGCGTCAGCACAAAGATGGTCCCGATCATGATGCCGGGTTTGCTAAGCGGAATGATCACGTTCCACAGGATCTGGGCGCCACTGGCACCCGCGTCGCGCGCCGCCTCAATCAGGGAATGGTCAATGCGCATCATGGTGTTGAAGATCGGTACGATCATAAAGAGCGTGTAGAGATGGACGAAGGCAAGGATCACCGCGAAGTCGCTGAACAAAAGCCATTCGACAGGTTCTTCAATCACACCCAGTGAGATCAGCGTTGAATTGGCGATCCCGTTGCGCCCCAGAAACGGGATCCAGGAGATCATCCGGATGATGTTCGACGTCCAGAAGGGAATGGTGCAAAGTAGAAACAGAGTGATCTGCCAAGTCAGCGACCGCACGTGAAAGGCCAGGAAATAGGCAACAGCGAAGCCGATGAGAAGCGTGCATACCCACGTGATCACCGCATATTTCAAGGTGTTCAAAAAGACACGGTAGGTCACATCAGACCCGAGAAGAAACTCGTAGTTCTCCAAGACAAACGCCGGGATGATCGAGAACTCAGTCGCTTGCCAAAAGCTGACAACGACGATCATGCCGATCGGCAGGACCAGAAAGAACAAAAGGACCGCGATGAGCGGGGACGCCATCAAAAGGCTCTTGAACCCCGTCGATGTCGTGCCGGACAATTTGGCACGCGCTCTTGAGACGTCCTTGATGCCGGGCGAAATGCCCGGCACCCCGGTTTTGCTGGAAACGGTCACTGCCTCAGGCCGCGATGAATTCGTTCCACTTCCGAACCATGTACTGATTTTCGTCCATGACAGCGTTCCAGCAGGCCACGGCCCCCATCCGGTCATAGAACGAGCCGCCGTCGCGCACGTCGCCCGCCTGGGCCAGCGGATCGCCGAAGGGTGAGGTGATCACGTCCGTCGCCTCTTTGCCTTCGAACCAGTAACCCCATTCATTCTCGGACATGAAGTTCTTCGATGTTTCTGGCACGGCCGAGTAATAGCCTTGCCGCATCAGGAAGCCGCCAACCCAGCCGTCGAGATACCAGTTGATGTATTCGTAGGCCGCGTCGCGTTCGAGCCCTTCGAGGGCAGCCGAAAGCCCGATGCCGCCGCCCCAACTGCGATAACCCTCCTCAAGCGGTTGGTAGACGCAGGGAATGCCCTGAGCTTTCACCGCAGTGATCGCAGGCGACCACATGGATTGGATCACGACCTCTCCACTGGCCATCAGGTTGACGCTTTCGTCGAAGGATTTCCAGAATGCGCGGAACTGGCCGTTCTGCTTGGCCTCCGTGAAGATCGCGATAGTCTTGTCGATCTCTTCGCGGGTCATGTTGCCCTTGTCGGCATAGGTAATCTCGCCCATGGACTCGCACACCATCGCCATGTCCATGATCCCAATAGAAGAAATATCAAGGATCGACGCCTTACCCTTGAATTCGGGATTAAGAAGTTCTGACCAATTGGTGATAGACCGCTCGATCAAATCGGGTCGGATACCCAACGTGTCCGCATTGTAGATCGTCGGGATCAGCGTCATCCAGCCGGATTCGTTCGCAACAAACTCCGTACCACCCGTACCGTCGACAAAACCAACGCTATGTGGTGCTGTGCCTTGTGCGATCGTGCTTTCCGGGGTCAGTTTGCCATCACGAAAGATGCCGACAATCTTGTCGTAGTTCTTAATCTTGGACGTATCCATCGCTTGCAGATTGCCCGTTGGCCAGACCTTTTTGCAGATCCAATATTCGATGTCTGCTATATCGAAGCTGTTCGGCTGGGTGGCGGCCCGCTGCGTCACGCTATCGGAATCAAGCGCCGTCATTTCCAGGGTAAATCCCAGATCCTCTTTTACCTTCTCTGCAACCTCATTGAGGTTGGATACGCCTGTCCCGAATTGGCGCAGGGTCACATCCTTGATGTTCTGGGCCCAGATCATGGGCGCCCCAAGCGTGCTGCCCGCAGCAAACGCGGCGCCACCCTTCAGAACGGATCTCCGTGAATGTTTGGTCATGTGATTTCTCCTTGTTGGCCTTTTTTAGCCATTGAGCTTGTGCATTTTTGTTTCGTCCCAAGTCAGACCGACGTGGTCGCCCGGGTTGGTGGGGTGCTCGAAAAACAGATGATCAGGGATCAGGGCGATGACGTTCTGATCCCCCGACATGCGCGATGTTACAGCGACATGAGTGCCCTGATACTCGATCTGCGTGACCACGGCTTCGATAGCGCCTGAGACCTGTTCGGTCAGTTCAACGGCATCCGACCGGATCGCGAATGCGCCCTGCGGCAGCGCAACGACGTTGTGGTTGCCGATGAAACGCGCGACGAAGTCGGTCTTTGGTGCGTTAAACACCTCGCGGGCTGGACCGGCCTGTTCGATCCGGGCCGCGTTCATCACCACGATCTCATCAGCGAGGGACAGCGCTTCGTCCTGACCATGTGTGACATGAACGAAGGTTATGCCCAGTTCCCGTTGGAGCCTGCGCAGTTCACCCCTCATCCGAACCCGCAAAAAGGGATCCAGGGCCGAGAGCGGTTCGTCCAACAGCAGAACCTGAGGGCGCGTGATCAGTGCACGGGCGAGTGCAACACGCTGCTGCTGCCCTCCGGAAAGCTGGTCGGGCAGGCGACCCGACAGCTTGGCAAGGTCGACCAGATCTAGCATTTCGGTGGCCTTGGCATGTCGTTCACGCCTGCCCACGCCAGCGATTTTCAAGCTGAAGGCCACGTTTTCGATCACACTGAGATGTGGAAAAAGCGCGTAGTTCTGAAACATCATCGCCGTGCCGCGCTTGGCTGGCGGAAGGTGCGAGATGTCCTGACCACCAAGCAGGATCGCGCCTTCGGTTGTACTTTCATGTCCCGCGATCATGCGCAGGGTAGATGACTTGCCACAGCCCGACGGGCCCAGCAGGCAGGCATAGCTTCCCGGAGAGAATCGATGACTGATTTCGTCAACAGCCACGGCGTCCCCGTATCGTTTGGTCACGGAAACAAGTTCTAGGTTTTTGGTCGCGTGGCTCATCTTTCCCCCTAAACCACATCTAGATTCCGCGTCATTGGGGCGTGCGACAACGGATGGGCGATGCACATCAGTTGATTGGCGAGGCGACTGCCCGGGAATTCATCGCTGACGCACCACAAAGCACAAAAATTGGACGCAATATTGTATACAATATCAGATGATCTGGTCTTCTGATGTTGCGCTTGTCAGTCTGATCGACAAGGAACTGTTATGAGCGCTACACCTCGGCCTTTTTCAAATGTTCTTGACCGCTCCAATTCCGGGGAAGCAGTGGCGAAGGCTTTGTCGTTGGCGATCCACGAACATCGCTTGGCGCCCGGCACCAAGCTGGGTGAAGACGATCTGGCCGAGATCTACGGCGTGTCGCGGACAGTGGTGCGCGCGGCTCTGCAATCCTTGGCGCATTTGCAACTCGTCGACATGCGCCGCCACCGCGGTGCCTTTGTTGCGCAACCGTCATTGGGCGAGGCGCAGGAGGTGTTCGAAGCCCGCGAATTGCTGGAGCCGAGGACAGCGCGGATGGCTGCACGTTCGTCGACCTCCTCGAACATCAAAAGCCTTCAAGGTCACATCGTCGAAGAGCACGCGGCCCTGGCGGCGGACGATCCTGGCCGGGCACTCAATCTTTCGGGCCTGTTTCATATTGAAATCGCACGCATCGCCGGACAAGCGACCATTGCGGGATTTATCGAAACGTTGGTAGCGCGGTCATCGCTGATCATCGCGCTTTACTGGCGTCGCGAAAGCGCGCTCTGCGAAAAACACGCTCACCATGCGCTGGTGCAGGCGATAGCTGAAGGACAAGAGCAGTTGGCCGAAGAACTCATGCGCAGCCATCTTGTGGATATCCACTCTGCACTGGACCTTCGGGAGCGTCCGGCGGCAGCACGATCTCTAAAAGAGGCGCTGATGCGATGAGTATCAAATCGATGTCGCAGGATGATCTGCGCTTGGTGCTGGACTGGGCTGCCGACGAAGGTTGGAATCCGGGGATCGATGACGCCCAGGTATTCTACAACACAGATCCATCCGGTTTTTTGATCAAATGGGAACAGGGTCACCCGGCAGCAGCGATTTCGGTTGTAAACCATTCCGACAGCTTCGCCTTTCTCGGCCTCTACATCGCCCATCCGAGATTTCGTGGGCAGGGTCATGGACTCGACGTCTGGCGTGCTGGGCTTGCCCATGCGGGGAACCGGACAGTTGGGCTTGATGGTGTTCCAGCACAGCAAGGCAACTACGTCCGCTCTGGCTTCGCCTATGCGGGATCAACGAACCGATATTCAGGCATGATCGACTTTGCGGGCAACAAAGCTGCTATCATGACACAAGATGATCTGCCGAGCGTGCTGAATGCAGACAGATCGTTGATGGGATTGGACCGAAAGGCATTTCTGGAACCCTGGCTGAATGGATGCAGCAGTCGCAAGACATTCATTCTTTCGGAAGGAGCCAACACAATCTCGTATGTAACCGCCCGCGAATGCCGCAGGGGCGTTAAGGTCGGACCAATGGTTGCTTACACGGCAAGCCAGGTGGAATACCTGCTGGGATCAGTCGCCGATGCTTTTCCAGGCGAGACGTTCTACATCGACGTCCCGGGCCGATCGACGGATTTGGTTGAACTCCTGGAAGACCGAGGTTTTGTTCCGGTATTTGAAACGGCTCGTATGTATTTGGGCCAGGCGCCAAGAGGGAACCCGCAGCCCTTCGAGGCGGTTGCAACGCTCGAACTGGGCTAGGTTGCTCTGAACACACAGCGATGCCGCCCTTGCCGATCCTGCAATCGCCCGGTTGTTGACCGACGAGAAACCTAGAAGATCTGCTTGGACAGAACCATTTTATCACTTGGCTTGATCTCTGAATTCGCCACCATGCCCGGCCCATCGCTTCGGCAGGCCCCAGATCATGGACGTGCAGCCGTCAAATCAAATATCGGCTGATCTTTTTTTGACGGAATGCTTCCGGCACGTCAGCGATGATCGACAATTTTGGCGGGCACGGCCACGTCGCACTCCTGCAGATCGAAGGCCCGCGGGAACTAAGTTGCAGCGGCTTGGATCGCGGATGCGCAAACAGTTCCGGTCCGGAGCAGCCAAATCACTCAGCACCCTAGCGAAACGGAACGGCCAACTTCGGCGAAAAGAGCGATGCATGCCCCCTACTCCAGCACATTGGCCGAGACTTCGCATGTCGTACTGGCGATACGCGGTCGCAGAGCGCAAACCTATTGGGCCGGAACCCGAAGGTAGTGAGAGATAATTGATGTCATAAGGACAACTTGAACTTAAAAAGCGATCAGCTCAATTCGATCCGTATGAATTCCGCCGCATTCAGATCATCGACGGCGCGAATTTCCAGAGTCTCATTTTGATGACGGCGATTTCCCTTTCGCCAATCTGACTTGTTCGACCACCTCTGCGGGCAGCATTGAACAAGAGGCATTTTCGTCGAAACAGGTCGGCAAGCGACCGGGCATGCATTTAGAAGATCAACTTTATGGCTGTGCGTATGTTCTGCAAAGTAAATCAGAGATACCATTTTTGCTTGCGGATATCCAAATGCGCTAAAGCATCCGTCGAGAAATACGGGTGGATCCACAGGGCCTTGTTGCACAAATCGTTAAAGGAATTCACTGCATGAATCCAGGATGATAGCTGTGAGGGATGAGCCGTTGGGCCCTGCGAAATACAAGACGACACGCTGGTCGTCTTACAATGACGCGCTGAGGCGGCTTGGATCGCTGACGGTGTGGTTGGACCCAGAGATGACATGGCGACCAGTACCGACTGGCAAGCGTAGTCGGCAGCTGAGCCTCAGCGACGCGGCGATCCAAACGTGTCTGACTATGAAGGTGCTGTTCGGTATGCCGTTGCGACAAACGACTGGTTTCGTCGAAAGCCTGCTGCGGGTGGCCGGGTTGGCCTGGTCGGTCCCAGACTTCAGCACTCTTTGCCGCCGTCAACAAACGCTGAGCGCGAGCGTCCCCTGCCGAGGAGGGAAAGGTCCGCTGAACCTTCTGAGCCCCTCTCGGGACATCACTGTGTGATGCCCCGCCGGGGAGTGGACAGCACCGGCAACAAAATCGGGGATGCGCCCATGTTGTTGGAACGACTAGACCAGATCCAGGCTAATCCGTCCGGGCAAAGGCGAAGTCCGACCTTCAGCCGATTTGTCGAAAAAGGCCGCTCCACAAAGTCCGGCTTCGGTCCTCAACACCTGAACGCACCGCCTAATGAGCGATCATCACATGTCTCACAGCCGTATAGTCCTCGAGGGCGTACATCGACATGTCCTTTCCATAGCCTGACTGCTTCAGCCCGCCATGGGGCATCTCATTGACCAGCATGAAATGCGTATTAACCCAGGTGCAGCCATATTGCAGCGCGGCTGATGCCTCCATCGCTTTGCCGATATCCCCGGTCCAAACCGAACTTGCAAGACCGTAAGGGCTGTCATTTGCCCAGTCGACAACGGGGTCATCATCAGTGAAACGCGTAACGGAGACCACAGGGCCAAAGACTTCGCGCTGAACAATCTCGTCTTGCTGCAAGGCGCCCGCGACGACCGTGGGCGTGTAGTAGAACCCACTGCCGCCCACTGGTGCACCACCTGTGACGATCTCTATGTGGGATTGCTCGGATGCGCGTTCAACGAAGCTTGCGACACGATCACGCTGTCGCGGCGAGATGAGCGGCGGGATCTCGTTCAGTGTGTCGTCTGTGTTGTCGTAGACGATGCTTGCAGCCGCCTGCGACAAGTCGGCGACAAAGTTATCGTATACGCTCGCATGCGTATAGACACGGCAAGCCGCTGTACAGTCCTGGCCGGAATTGTAGTAGCCAAAGGCCTTCAGCCCCTCGATCGTGCGGTTCAAATCGGCATCTCCATAGACGATCACCGGGGCCTTGCCGCCCAATTCAAGATGCGTCCGTTTCACGCCCTTTGACGCTGCCATCAGAACCTTCTTACCGGTTGCCACATCACCCGTGATTGAGATCATGTCGATCCCTTGATGATTCACCAGCGTATTGCCCACCGATCCACCCTGGCCCGTGATCACATTAACGACCCCCTCGGGCAGGATATCCGCGAGGATCTTGGCAAAGGCCAGCGCGGTCAGCGGTGTCTGTTCGGAGGGTTTCATGACAACCGTGTTGCCACCCGCCAGGGCAGGAGCGAGCTTCCAGGCCATCATCATGATGGGATAATTCCAGGGGGCGATAGAAGCCACCACCCCAATCGGATCACGCCGGATCATCGAAGTGTGTCCCTCCATGTAGCTGCCCGCGACTGGACCGTGCATGTTGCGCACAGCTCCGGCGAAGTACCGAAAACAATCGGCAACCGCCGGAATTTCTTCGTTCTTGACCTCGTTGATGGGCTTGCCGCAATTCAGTGCTTCGAGGGCAGCCAGGTTCTCCAGATCGGCCTCAACTGCATCGGCGATCTGCAGCAATAAACCGGAACGTTCACCAGGCGTTGTTTTGGCCCAGCTTGGGAAGGCCGCCCGCGCCGCAGACACCGCACGGTCAATCTGATCGGGGCTGGCCTCGGGCATATTTAGGATCGTTTCGCCGGTTCGGGGGTTGAGCACGGTTTCTTCAGTCTCCGTCCCAGCCTCAAAATCCTTGCCGATAAGCATGTTCGTTTGCATGAGGTCTCTCCCTTTATGTCTGTCTTTCATTTGCCCTGACCGGCGACCGTATCGGTCCCGCGCGTGAGGTAGTAGGCCGCGAGGATCGGCAGGAATGTGACCAGCACCACGACCATCGCAACCACGTTCGTGACCGGGCGCTGGCGGGGGCGGACAAGTTCTTCAAGCATCCAGATGGGCAGGGTCTGCTGCTGCCCTGCGGTGAAGGTTGTGACGATCACCTCATCGAAACTCAGCGCGAAAGCGAGCATTCCGCCAGCCAGGAGCGCTGTTGCGATGTTCGGCATGATAACAAAGCGCAGCGTCTGCCAGTAGGTCGCGCCCAGATCCATTGAGGCTTCGATGAGGCTTGCCGAAGTGCGCCGGAAGCGTGCCGCCGCGTTGTTATAGACCACCACAATGCAAAAGGTTGCGTGGCCCAGGATGATTGTCCAAGTGCTGAAGGGAATGTCGGCAATATTGAACGCGCTTCGCAGCGAGATACCCGTGATAATACCCGGCAACGCAATAGGCAGGATCACAAGCAGCGAGATCGCCTCGCGCCCGAAGAACCGCGACCGCGCGACCGCAGCGGCGCATAGAGTGCCCAAGACCAACGCAATCAACGTAGACACACAGGCGACGCGCAAGGATAAGCCCAGCGCCTGCCAAACGTCGGGGCGGTTCCATGTTACTTCGAACCATTGAAACGTCAGGCCCGGGGGTGGCCATTGATAGCTCTTGTCTTCGGTCGTGAATGCGTAAACGAAGATCAGCAGGATCGGCAGATGAAGGAAAAGTAGCCCCCCGATCGCCGCGATCTTCAAACCAAGCGAAGCTTTAGAGTTCATCGAAGGCTCCCGCGCTCTTGGCCAAGGTTAGGTAAACGCCCATCACGACGATCGGCACCACCGCAAATGCTGCGGCCAGTGGAATGTTTCCTGCCGTTCCCTGAAATTGGTAAACAGCCTGTCCGATCATCCGCGCTGACGTGCCGACGATCTGAGGGACGATGTAGTCGCCCATTGTCAGACTGAACGTAAAGATGGATCCCGCGATGATCCCCGGCAACGCAAGCGGCAAGATCACATAGCGCAATGTCTGCCCAGGACGTGCGCCCAGATCACCCGAGGCCTCCAACATCGAGGGCGGTACGCGTTCCAAAGAGGCCTGGATCGGAAGGATCATGAAGGGCAGCCAGACATAAAGGAACACAAGGAACGTTCCTGTCCAACTGACTGACAACGAATTGCCGCCGATCACCGGAATGGCAAGATAGGCCTCAAGAACCCAAGCGAGATGAAGCGTTTCAAAGAGCCAGTTTAGAACGCCCTCCTTGGCCAGGATCAGCTTCCATGAGTAGACTTTGACCAAATAGCTCGACCACAAGGGCAGCATGGCTCCAAGGTAGAATACTGCCTTCCAGCGGCCCCGAGCGTATCGTGCTGCGTAGTAAGCGATGGGAAAGGCAACGACGGCTGCGCTGACGGTCACGGCGGACGCCATTGCTATTGTGCGCAGCAGAATGTCAAGGTTCGAGGCACGTAACAGTTCGGCGTAGGTTTTCAGCGTCAGCTCGTAGCTGATGAGGCCCGAAAACTCATCGATGGAGAAGAAACTCTGCGCCAAAAGGGCAAAGAGTGCGCCAAGATACACAATCCCCAGCCAGAGCAAAGGCGGCGTGATCAACAGCGCCAAAAGTAACCGGGGCCGCCGCCACAAAGTGTCCGACAATGGGGCACGACGGGCCTCAGCCATTAGCGCTATCCATGATATGAAGGGCACCTTCCGACCAACCCAGCGTCACGCTGTCGCCCATTTGCGGGACCTCACCGCCTTTGGGAATGAGGACTTTGAGCTTCTGACCGTCGCAATCCACTTCGATCCGGGTGGCCGATCCCAGAAATGCCCGCGCGTGAACAACACCGGCCAAGGGCCCGAAGCCAATCCGGATAGCTTCAGGGCGTAGGCTGGCCGGCGCATTCCGTCCGACAAGGTCGTGGACCATATCGGCCGACAGGACATTGGACGCACCGACGAAATCCGCGACAAAGGGGGTTTCTGGGCGGTCGTAAACATCCTCGGGGCTGCCAACCTGCTGGATGCGACCCTTGTCGAAAACGGCGACACGGTCACCCATCGACAAAGCTTCACCCTGGTCGTGGGTCACGAAAACAAAGGCGATGCCAAGCTGCCGTTGCAGGGTTTTCAGCTCTCCTTGCATCTGTTCGCGCAACTTGAGGTCGAGTGCGCCAAGCGGTTCGTCAAGCAACAGGACCTTAGGCTGCATCACCAATGCCCGCGCGAGGGCCACCCGTTGTCGCTGCCCACCCGAAAGCTCCGAGGGTTTGCGATCTCCGAAACCGTCGAGCGCGACAAGCGCCAGAGCCTCATCGGCCGACTTCCGACGGGCGGCCTTGGCGTCACCCCGCACCATCAGACCGTAAGCCACGTTGTCGCGCACGTTGAGATGGGGGAACAACGCGTAGTCCTGAAAGACCGTGTTGACCGGGCGACGATATGGCGGCGCCGCCGTTGCATCCTCACCGAAGATCCATATCCGGCCAGCCGTGGGGCGTTCAAACCCGGCGATCAGACGCAGACAGGTTGTTTTCCCCGACCCCGAGGGCCCGAGGAGCACAAAGAACTCCCCCGCACCAATCTCCAGATCCACGCTATCCACCGCGCGCACATCCCCGAAATGGCGGGATAGACCCTTGAAAGAAATTGCTGCCGTCATATCCTGCTCGCAATCTTGCGCGGCGGGGGCAGAATGCCCGCCGCGCAAGACATCAAGAATATCACCGTCCACCAATCACGCCGATGTAGTCTGACACCCAGCGGTAATATGGAACGCACTCCTCCTGACTTTCACAGCGCGAAACGGGTGTGGTCCAAAACCGCACCTGTTCAAAATTGTCGAAACCGTTCGCCGTGCAGCCCTCGGCTGTCTGCTTGCCCCGCCCATCCGTGCAAGCTGCCGGTACAGCCGGATTTGCGCCAAACCAAACCGAAAGATCCGACATGAGGTTGGAACTCAACGTGTGTTCCATCCACATGTATGCGCAGTTAGGATTTTCGCTGTCCACATGCATCATTGTGGTGTCGGCCCAGCCCGTAACGCCTTCTTTGGGGAATACGGACGAGACCGGCGCGCCGTCGCCTTGGAGCAGATTGCGCTGGAAGGGCCACGAGCCGGAAGCGGCCATGCCTTCATTCTTGAAGTCGTCGATCTGGATGAACGCGTCATGCCAGTAGCGGCTGACCAGCGTGCGCTGCACGCGCAAAAGGTCGAGTGCGGCGTCGTATTGCTCCTGGTTCAACTCGTAAGGTGAAGTGATCCCCAACTCGGGCTTGTGCGTCATCAGATAAAGCGCCGCATCGGCAATATGGATCGGACCGTCATAGGCCTGCACCCGCCCCTGGTTGCTTTGGCCGTCGGGCAAGTTCATTTCTTCGAATACGACGTTCCAAGACGTCGGGGCGCTATCACCGAAAATCTCGGTGTTATACATCAGAATATTCGGACCCCACATATAGGGCGTTCCATAATGCGTACCATCGACAAAGTGCCAAGGCGCCTCCTTCAGCCGATCGTCAATCGCGTTCCAACTCGGGATTAGTGACGTGTTGATTGGCTGCACCCTTTTGCCAGCGACCATCCGCAAAGAAGCGTCACCGGAGGCCGTCACCAGATCAAACCCCCCCTCGTTCATCAGGGCCACCATCTCATCCGAAGTGTTGGCTGTCTTCACATTGACCGTACACCCGGTCGCCTCTTCAAAGCCGGTGACCCAATCGAAATCCGCCGCAGTCTCGCCGCGCTCAATGTATCCTGGCCATGCCACGATATTGAGTGCACCCTCGCCATCGCCCAGCTCGGTGACCATTTCGGCTGCAAGAGGTTGCACTGTGACGGTCGCGGCCATGCAGAAGGCCGCCGAACTTCTCAAAACGCCTTTCAAAATTCATACTCCCCGTATTGTTGGTGATTATTCTTTGGAAAGCATGGAGACGCACCGAGATTCAGGCAAATTCAATTTTCTGGGTCGTCGTATCGGTTTTTCCGAATTAGCGGAGTCGCGGCGCATGAAAGCTTTGCGCCACGGACAGGAACATCCGCGTGGCATCGGAAACACCAGCTCCGCGACGCCAGACCAACCCCACCTGTATCACAGGCAGTTGGTTCGACACATCTCGGCTGTCTATGCGGTCCCCTTCCAAAGACCACGGTCGATAGACAAGATCTGGCAAAAAAGAGACCCCTGCCCCGCTGGCCACAAGTGATCTCACCGCCTCGACCGAACGTGTGCGAAAGGCAATGCGCGGTTTGACCGGGAAGCTGGACATGAGCCGCGCAGCCTCATCCTGCATCTCCTCCACATCCAGGACGATCTGCGGCTCGGCTGAAAGATCTTCAAGCGAAATGCTCTCCAAAGCCGCAAGTGGATGCCCCAGCGGCAACCACAAACGGTAGGGTGACACCGCCAGCAGTTCCGAATGCAGCGCTGCTGCATTGCGCAGCCTGTTCACGAGCATCACGGCAACGTCAAGCTCGCCTCCGACAAGTAGGTGCTCAAGGTATTCGGGGCTATCCTCCAATGCGCTCACATCAATCTGCGGCTGGGCGCGCCGGAAGCGTGAAAGCAGATCTGATAGAACATAGCCAGATGTCAGCGAGGTCACTCCAACGTTCAAACGGCCCGTCACTTTGCTGCGCTCGTCGGCCAGACTCATCTCGACATTGGAAATCTCAGCCAAGATCGCCTTTGCGTGCCGCATGAACACGTGACCGTGATGGGTCAACTCCACCCCGCGGCGGCGGCGTTCGAACAGCCTGAGCCCCAGATGCGCCTCAAGATCTTTAATGGCTTCAGTGAGTGTACTTTGCGAAATTGCCAGTTCCGCAGCTGCCCGACTGAAAGAGCCTTGCTCGGCAACGCCGACAAAATACTTTGCTTGCTTGAGCGTGAACGACATGTCTCTGCACGAAGGATTCTAGGTGCGACCAAGACGTAACTAGACATTCGCCGCGGCGCAACGACAGGGCAGTCGCTGATACTGAACCTTAGCCCCGCCGCCATTAATAGGATAGTGCCTTCACACTTGTTTCGGCAGACCGTCACGCGCAGCGAGAGAACAGGTATTTGCCAGCCAGAGCATTGTCGTGGACACCTGTCTGATGTCTGCGGCTGTGCAGGACGGCAACGTCCAGCACAAAGACTCGGTCCATGATCAGTCGTTCAGGCGCAACCCGACAGCGCTTTCCCGACCCAAGGTCTGCGAGCGCGCAACGGACCACTTGAACTCAGAGATTTTCCCGAATGGGTCCAATTGAGGATTGGTAGGAAAATTCGCGAATGCCTCGACAAAGCAGAACGGCATGACGAGCATTCCCGGCGGTTCATCACATCAGTATGCCAGTTTTCGAGTATACGGCCCATCTTCTGTACCATCGGGAAATCCGCATCGGGCAGGTCATCCGGCGGAACAAGATCAGTAGGCAGCAGTTTGGCCTTGCCACTTTCGGTCGCAGAGCCCGCATGGAAGATGATCTCTTCCCCAGGTCCATCCTCGGACCAGGCAGGATTACACCAGCAAACCACGCCATCTCAGGTAGGAAAATGTCTTGTACGACCAGATGATCCAGGCCGGCGAGCGCTTTGCGCGCATGCACTTGGTCGGGATCAGACATGGCCTGGTTTTCGTCCTGCAAGTACATCGCGTTGATCTTGCTGTTCTGGACCTCGTCCATGATCTCGACAAGCGTCAGATCCTTTGCACAGTCGCGGCTGCGCTGCCGAGGCATCCTCATAAGTGGTCAGGACATCCAGATTCTCGACCGATTTGTAGTGTCTGACGCGAGCGCTTAGGGGATAGATTGGGGCGATTTGATAGGAAGGGTTGGGTAGCGCGATAATCGGATCCACTATGCGTCAGCGGTTGGGGTCAGTGTGCGTGCCGCAAGTGGCTTGTGACCGACTAAAAGTGTCGCAAAACGATCAGCCGCGCTATGTGATCGAGGCCAAGAAATAGAAGGATAGCCAAAGGAGACCGCCCATGAAAACCACCACGCGCGTTGCAGTGATCGGCGGGGGCGTCGTTGGATGCTCGGTGCTTTATCATCTGACAAAGCTTGGCTGGTCGGACGTGATGCTGCTGGAACGGTCGGAGCTTACCAGTGGTTCAACCTGGCACGCGGCTGGCGGCTTTCATACGTTGAATGGCGACACCAACATGGCCGCCCTTCAAGGCTATACGATCCGGCTATACAAGGAATTGGAAGAAATCACCGGCATGTCCTGCGGCCTACATCACGTGGGCGGGGTGACGCTTGCAGACAATCAGGACAGGTTCGATATGATGCTGGCCGAACGCGCCAAGCATCGCTTTATGGGGCTGGAGACGGAAATCGTCGGCCCAGAAGAGATTGCGAGGATCGCCCCGATTACGAACCTAGATGGGATCATTGGGGCGCTCTACGACCCGCTTGATGGCCACCTTGATCCTTCAGGCACGACCCATGCATATGCAAAGGCCGCCCGTATGGGTGGTGCTACGATCGAAACCCACTGCATGGTGCAAGAAACGAACCAGCGCACCGATGGTACCTGGGACATCGTCACCGACAAGGGCACGGTACATGCTGAACATGTGGTGAATGCAGGTGGGCTCTGGGCGCGCGAGGTGGGCGCCATGGCAGGCATCTACTTCCCGCTGCACCCAATGGAACATCAATACATCGTCACCGATGACATTGCCGAAATTTACGAACGCGACAGCGAACACCCGCATGTTATGGACCCTGCGGGCGAAAGCTATCTGCGCCAAGAAGGCCGCGGCCTTTGCATCGGATTTTACGAACAACCCTGTCGCCCCTGGGCGATTGACGGAACGTCCTGGGACTTTGGGCATGAATTGCTGCCGGATGACTACGACAAGATCGCAGATAGCATCGCCTTCGCTTACAATCGCTTCCCAGTGCTTGAGACCGCTGGCATCAAATCCGTGATCCACGGCCCCTTCACCTTTGCCCCAGATGGCAATCCGCTGGTGGGGCCTGTTCCTGGCACGCGCAATTACTGGTCGGCCTGCGGGGTGATGGCAGGCTTTTCGCAAGGCGGTGGTGTCGGCTTGACGCTGGCGCAATGGATGATCGAAGGCGAACCCGAACGTGACGTCTTTGCTATGGACGTCGCTCGCTTCGGCGACTGGATCAGTCCGGGCTACACGCTGCCGAAAGTGATCGAAAACTATCAGAAACGCTTCTCGGTCGCCTATCCGAACGAGGAACTGCCTGCCGCCCGCCCCAACCGCACCACGCCGATGTATGACATCTTCAGCGGGATGGGGGCTGTGTGGGGTCAACAATTCGGTCTGGAAGTGCCGAACTACTTTGCGGTGAAGGGCGAACCAACCTACGAAACGCCCTCTTTCCGCCGCTCTGACGCGTTCGAGGCGACAGGCCGCGAAGTGAAAGGCGTGCGCGAAGCCGTTGGCATCAACGAGGTCCACAATTTCGGCAAGTACCGCGTGACTGGACCGAATGCGCGCGGGTGGCTCGACCGGATAATGGCAGGACGCGTGCCACAGCCGGGGCGGTTGAGCCTAACGCCGATGTTGAGCCCCAAAGGCAAGCTGATTGGAGATTTCACGATTTCCTGTCTGTCGGATCACATATTTCAGTTGACGGCGTCCTATGGCAGCCAAGCCTATCATATGCGCTGGTTCCAGCAGCATAAGGAAGACGGCGTAGCAATTGAGCAAATCAGCGACAAATTCAATGGCTTTCAGCTTGCCGGCCCCCATGCCCGAGATGTGCTGGCTGCCGCCACGCGGACGGATGTGTCGCAGATCGCCTTCATGGATGTGCGCAGGATGACGGTCGGAATGACGGATTGCATCGTCCAGCGGGTCTCATACACCGGTGATCTGGGCTATGAGATCTACTGCGACCCGATGAGCCAACGGCAATTGTGGTCAGCGCTCTGGGATGCGGGGCAGCCCTTTGGGATGATCCCGTTCGGAATGCGCGCAATGATGTCGCTACGGCTCGACAAGTTCTTTGGCTCCTGGCTTTCTGAGTTTTCACCCGACTACACAGCCGCCGAAACCGGCCTGGACCGCTTCATCAGCTTCAAGAAAAATGTTGATTTTGTAGGCCGATCAGCAGCAGAGGTCGAGCGAAACAACGGCCCTGTGCGCAAACTTGTGCCGTTTGATGTGGATGCCAATGGCGCGGATGTGCATGCCTACGAACCGATCTGGCTTGATGGCAAGGTGCAGGGTTTCTGCACTTCGGGCGGTTACTCACATCACGCGCAGAAGTCTGTGGCGCTTGGCTTTGTCCCAACTGATCGCATTGCCCCCGGCCTTGAGGCCGAGATCGAAATCCTGGGCGATATGCGCAAAGCCGTTATGTTGACACATCCCCTTTTTGACGCGGACGGTGCACGGATGCGGGGATGAGCATTGCGATCCTGCTCCTCGCGGCGGGGAGCTCCCAGCGTATGCGAGGGGCCGACAAGCTGCTTCAAAAAGTCAACGACGTTCCGATCCTGCGGTTGATGGCGGAGCGAGCCATGGCCACAAGTCACCCAATCTATGTAACGCTGCCGCAAGGTCCACACCCGCGCTACGACGCCTTAGAGGGTTTAGATCTGGTCAAAGTCCCGGTGCAGGACGCGCAGCAAGGGATGGGCGTCAGTCTGGCCTGCGGGATCTCGCATCTGCCTCAGACGGTCGATGCCGTCCTGGTTTTGCTTGCAGACATGCCAGATTTGAGAACCTCGCATATGCTACAGGTGATCAATGCGCGAACCGCCCATCCGGATGCATTGATCTGGCGAGGCGGCGATCGGGACGGAAAGGCCGGACATCCGGTGCTGCTGGACGCAACGCTTTTTCCGCAACTCAGGAAATTGAAGGGGGACAGCGGGGCACAATCGATCATCTCTGATTACGCAGCACAGGTGTATGTTGTCGAGAAGATTGGCGCAGCAAGCCGCTTGGATCTAGACACGCCCGAGGCTTGGCAGGCGTGGCAACGCACAAGAGACCGTTGATCCCGTCGTGGTAAGCCTGAATATGCGACGGAGCTAAAATGCCCCTGACCGAAGCGAATGTGTTGAAGCGCCCATATCAAAGGCGGTTTCTGGCGCTGCAAAGCTAGCCGCCGCTACTGATTTCAACGCATTTGAGACACTGGCTTTTGAGCATTGCGAAGCCGATACCAAGCGCATCGCCGACAGTTTGGCAAGTCCACAGACGATCTCGGCGGGTTGCGCACCATCATCGGAGGACGGATGACGCTATTCGAGATTGATGGTAGGCTCGGCGGCCACCATCTCTTAGCACGGAAGACGCTCTTGCTGTGATACTCCACTTTGCCGTGCCGCTGGCTCGCACCTAACCGGCGCAAGATATTCCGGGACAGCATGACGACATCCAGCAGGCCATCGATGCTGGGCTGGCCCAGATCGCTGCAGCCGTTGAGCAAAACGATCCTTAGGAAAGGGCGGAGCGATACCTCGACCATCTCGAATACCCATTCGAAGGGGTTAGCTATGTCTGGCACCGAACAATCCGCGACGGCACGCTTTTTCCAAAAGAGGACGATATGGAAGACTGGAACATATGTGTCACCCGCATTGGACTTGCGCGGACCAAAGAAATGATCAAATCGCTTCCACGAGGCTTTGGTATCCAAGGCCGGACTTGTCAGTTCTACTATAGCGTTATTTTATATACCCTTTCGAGGTGTCGCAATGCGTTTGTAGAGGAATTTATGTAGGAACGGCAGCCAATTTTAGCGGTAGGGACTAGCTTGTTATCCTGCTCGCCAGCCCCCATTAAACTCATTTATCGCAAGCTAGTGATTGTACTAGCGCGGGCTCAACCCTCAGCGAGGACTTCCCAACAGACCTCCCATTGGCCGATCCAGAGTCTGCACGTTTCCCATGAGCCGATCGTGAGCCGTTCATAATCGAAAAAGGAGGATCCTCACTACACCAAGTTGAACGGACGATATCGAAGACTGTCGGGGTTTCTGGAAAGGTACTATCATTGGTTTCCCTCATAAGGTTTACTTTGAGGGGGAAATGTTTCCACTTTTGTAAATAATACATTCCCTTCATGCAGTTACGCGACTTCACCTATGGCCGGAGACCTGCCGAGCCTGCCCATTTGGGCATTCCCTTTGTATTGGGTATCCTATCAGGTCAGAAGTCAGGTTCGATTTGTGGTTCTTCCTCCTCCTCATGATCCTGATAACTTTCTTCCTCCTCCATCACTGCTATGAGACCTTCTTCCCAGTGTCTTGACTGCGCGAGGCGCTTGGGAAGCGGCCAATCCATGGGTTTCAGAGCAAAGGCAATCGAATCTAAGCTGTTGATGAAATCTGGGCCGAATACTTGGTCTAGCTTTTGCATGATCTCACGCCCAAGAGCTTCGGTTGTGCCTCCGGTCCAAGTCGCATCCGCCCAATCTCGTACCTTTCCGTTCGCGTTTTCGCGTGAACGATCCCACCCCCAAGCAATCATCGTATTCGGACCGACCACGGATTTTTCAGTGACCTACCTTCTCTCTTTTGAATGACGAAATGCGGTGAGTCGGCATCAGTAACTACTTCGGAGCGAAGCAACATCCTTACTTCTGATGGCCGTGCACCCGTCCAATCGAGCAGTGTCCAGATCGCGAGCAAATCTCGGATCAGTTCCAGACCTTTGTAGACGCGAGCAATCACTTCTTCGGGTAGCGGATCTCTCTCCGTCTGGGCGGCAGCCTCAGGCTGCCCGATCTTGAGACCCTTGAAAGGACTGTGGTCAGAGGCACCGTCCCATTCCCGGTTGGTGCAATTGATGGCTGCATTTATGTCGTTCGATTCACGCTGGATGGTCCCATACGCTAGACCGGCGGCCTGACTGCGCTCCCGCCATGCCCTTGCGTTTTCCTTTGTCAATTGAGCAAGGGGCTTATCCCCCTCCGCAACAGCCAAGAGGTGCCTTTCCTGCCGCCGCAATCGTCCCTCCTGCTTCCTCGCCTTCTCAGGGTCCGCTAGAGCGTTTTCCCTGAGGTCGAACTTGAAAGCATCTGTCACAGTCGGCCCGTGGTTGCCCTGCGGCACACATTGGGTGAGCGCTCGGTACGTATAACCGCAATATTTGCGGGAACACTCTCGCACTGCCCTGTCTGCGCGTTCTGATAGTGCTCAACAAGAAGGTCGGCTAGGATCTCTCTGGTTGCAGTCTCGCTATCATCGACTCCCGGTCCATCGGGTGAATAACCTCAAGATTTCAGCGGTGACCTTAACCTCTGATCCTGCTCATGTGGTGACAGGCCTTCAACGCCATGCTTGGCGAGGGATACGATATGCTCAACTTCCTTGTGAACCTGTCCGTAGTTGCCCAGAGCTTCCTCTTGGGTCCTTCCCAGGATCTTGTTGAACTCACTTTTCCCAACAAGACCCTTTGCCGCTTGGGGCACACGGCGGCGATATTGGAGATGCCCGGTCTTTCGGCATACCTGAACATGCTTCATCTTCACGCAAATCACCTCTTCGCAATCCCCCTTGTGTAGGAATAAGTGCAGGAAATCGCTAGGACACCCTTCACGGCATCCCTAAAAATCAGTGAGTTACGAGGCAAATTTTGGTACCCAAGGCCGGACTCGAACCGGCACGCCCGCAAGGGCGGGGGATTTTGAATCCCCTGCGTCTACCATTCCGCCACTTGGGCCTCAGGCTTGCGGTCTAACCCGCGCAGAAAGCGGCGTCCAGCCCTAACGGCTTGACCTTGGCAATCCCCCATGATCTGCCCCGGCGCATGATCAGACGTCTTTATGATTGGACCCTCGCCTGGGCAGAACATCCCCGCGCGCTTTGGGTGCTGGCATTTGTGGCTTTCATTGAAAGTTCGGTGTTTCCGATCCCGCCGGACGTGCTGATGATCCCGATGATCCTCGCCGCGCCGCGGAAGGCCTTTCTGATCGCAGGGGTCGCAACCCTTTCCTCAGTCATTGGCGGCATGTTGGGCTATGCCATCGGGGCCTTTGCTTGGGAAAGCCTAGGAGAGCCTATCCTGACCAGCTTGGGCAAAGCCGAGGCAATGGCTGCGTTTTCTGAACGCTTCAACGGTGTGGGTTTCTGGGCCGTTCTGACCGCTGGCGTCACCCCATTCCCATATAAGGTCATAACGATCATGTCGGGCTGGACCGCAATGCCGCTTGGCACGTTCATCATCACATCCATCATCGCGCGAGGCCTGCGGTTCTTCATTGTCGCGGTTCTCCTGTGGAAGTTCGGCGCACCGATCCGTGACTTTATCGAACGCCGTCTCGGTCTTATGTTCACGTTGTTCATCGCACTCCTGATCGGGGGCTTTGCTGTCGTGAGATATATATGAACCGCGCCGGGCTCATTCTGCTGGCGGGCCTTGGCTCGCTAGGCCTGCTGACTGCCGCGTTTGGCTTCCAGCATCTGGGTGGTCTTGCACCCTGCGAGATGTGCATCTGGCAGCGTTATCCCCACGGGATCGCATTCGGCCTTAGTGTTCTTGGCTATTTCGCCCCTTTCGCTTTCATCATCATTTTGGGCAGCGCCGCAACGCTTGGAACCGGGGGCATCGGCGTCTACCACGCGGGCGTCGAACAAGGCTGGTGGGAAGGACCAAGCACCTGTTCTTCAGGCGATATCAGCGATCTGACCCCAGATCAGCTAATGGACCAAATTCTGACCGCCCCACTGGTGCAATGTGACCAGATTGCCTGGAGCCTCGCGGGTGTCAGCATGGCAGGCTGGAACGCGATCATCTCGCTGATGCTTGCTGGGGTCTGGCTGATGGCCCTACGCCGCGCCTAGGCGCGTTTGCGCGTCGAGAGAAGCAGGTTGGTTTCGCTGGTCAGCACACCATCCAAACGCCGGATCGCGAACAGGATTTCATCGAGCCGTTCCAGCGTCTCGGCCCCGATTTCGATTATGATGTCCCAACGGCCATTCGTCGAATGCAGTGCGCGCACCTCGGTCATGCCATGCAGGCGGCGCATGATTGCTTCGGTCCCGCGCCCTTCGATCCCGATCATCATCAGCGCACGCACCGGATCACGCTGCACATCTGCGCGGGTGATGACGCCGAAACCGACAATCTCACCCCGTTCGCGGAGCTTTTCCAGTCTGGTTCGGACCGTCGTGCGGGACAGATTCAAGCGCCCGGCAAGCTCCGACAATGAGGCTCGTGCATCATGCCGCAAAGCTGAGAGCAGTTTCTGATCCGTTTCGTCCATATTACCTTCCGTTTTGCACGGTTGCCCGCCCAATTGATCATCTTGGAAGGTGACGCAAAGCGCAATACGAGCAATAGAGGCGCAGCGAACGGGATGAGCATATGACACAGCAAGACATTCTTCTGCTCGGCGTGCCGATGGATTGCGGGAAGGCCCGTCAAGGTTGCCTGATGGGCCCGGACGCTTATCGAACAGCCGGACTGGCTGACGCATTGTCAGAGCTTGGGCACAGGGTGATGGATCTGGGCAATGTTGACCCCGGCGACTTTGACGCGAAACCGCATCCGAACCTGCATGCGCTTCATGAGACGATTGCATGGACAAAAGCGTTGTCGGATGCCGCGCGGGAAGCCATGACCAAGGGCCTTCCGATCTTCATGGGCGGCGATCATGCGCTAGCCCTCGGATCGGTTCATGGTGTGGCAGCACATGCGGCGAAGGTAGGTCGCCCACTCTTTGTGCTTTGGCTGGATGCGCATACGGATTATCACACGCCCACCACGACAGCCTCCGGCAATCTGCATGGCACCCCTGTCGCCTATTTCACCGGTGCGGCGGGGTTCGACGGCTTTCCGGCGGTACCCAACCAGGTGCCGCATGATCAGATCGCCATGCTTGGACTGCGCTCTGTCGACCCGGAAGAGCGCGCGGCCCTGCAGGCTACGGATCTGTCGTACGTCGATATGCGCCGGATCGATGAAGACGGCATCGCGCGCCCGCTCAGCGCCTTCTTGGAGAAGGTGCGCGCGAAGGATGGCTTACTGCATGTCTCACTTGATGTGGATTTCCTCGACCCGATGATCGCGCCTGCGGTGGGCACGACGGTCCCCGGGGGCGCCACCATGCGCGAGGCGCATCTGGTCATGGAGATGATCAGCGATTCTCAACAGTTAACATCGCTTGATCTGGTCGAATTGAACCCGTTTCTGGATGAACGCGGGCGCACTGCACAATTGATGGTCGATCTGACCGCTTCAGCCTTCGGGCGCCGTGTGTTCGATCGCCCCACACGCGCATTTTGAGGGAAAACACAACATGACCCAACCCTCCGACAAAGCTCTCGTGCCCTTCGTTTCCGTCAATCACATGATGCAGCTGATCCACCATATCGGAATCGAGGCGATGATGACCGGCATCGCAGACTACATCGAACAGGATTTCCGCCGGTGGGAGCTGTTCGACAAAACGCCCCGTGTGGCCAATCATTCACGCGAAGGTGTGATCGAGCTGATGCCAACCTCGGACGGTGAGGTTTATGGTTTCAAATATGTGAACGGGCATCCGAAGAACACGAAGGATGGCCTGCAAACCGTGACCGCCTTCGGACTTCTGGCCGATGTTGCGACAGGCTATCCGGTGTTGCTGTCAGAGATGACCATGCTGACCGCCTTGCGGACAGCGGCTACATCGGCGCTGGTTGCTGGTGTTCTGGCGCCCAAAGGATCAAAGACTATGGCGATGATCGGCAATGGCGCGCAATCGGAGTTCCAGACCCTTGCGATGAAGGCGATCGTCGGGATCGAGACGGTTCATCTTTATGATGTGGATCCGAGTGCCACTCAAAAATGCGCGGAAAACCTTTCAGAATCAGGGCTCTCGGTCATCGCCTGCGATAGCGCCGAAGCCGCAATGGAAGGCGCCCAGATCATCACAACCTGCACCGCCGACAAGCAGTATGCCACCATTCTGACCGACAATATGGTCGGCAGTGGTGTGCATATCAACGCGATCGGGGGCGACTGCCCGGGCAAGACTGAGCTTGCCCCCGCTATCCTGCACCGCTCTGACATTTTTGTGGAGTATCCACCGCAAACCCGGATCGAGGGCGAGATCCAGCAGCTTGCTGATGACCACCCCGTCACCGAATTCTGGCAGGTTCTGACCGGAAAGGCGCAAGGCCGCACGTCGGAGGCGCAGGTTACGCTGTTCGACTCGGTCGGGTTTGCGATCGAGGATTTCTCGGCCTTGCGATACGTACTTGATAAGATTGAAGGGTCCGCCTTCTACCACCCGCTGGACCTTCTGGCGGATCCGGACGATCCGCTGGATCTGTTCGGAATGCTGATGCGCGCAGAACCCTAGGCTTCCAGTTCCGCGTCCCAGTAGAGGAAATCCATCCAGCTTTCATGCAAATGGTTCGGGGGGAACTTACGGCCCATATTGCGCAATTCCTCCGCGCCGGGCTGACGGGGGGGTTTGCGCAAGCTCATGCCGACCTGCTTCAGCGATCTAGAGCCCTTCTTGAGGTTGCAGGGTGAACAGGCCGCTACGACGTTCTGCCAGCTTGTAACGCCGCCGCTTGCGCGGGGCACGACATGGTCAAAGGTCAGATCACCCTTCGCCCCACAATACTGGCACTGAAATTCATCCCGCAAAAACAGGTTGAAGCGGGTGAACGCCACCTTCTTCTGAGGCCTCACATAATCCTTCAGCACCACCACCGAAGGGATGCGAATTTCGGTCGAAGGGCTGCGCACGACCTCGTCATATTCTGCGACGATCGACACCCGATCGAGCCATGCGGCCTTCACGGCCTCCTGCCAGGGCCAAAGGGACAAGGGGTAATAGCTAAGCGGTCTGTAATCCGCATTAAGCACCAACGCCGGATGGTGCCTGAGCGCACCCGGAGCACGCGTAAACTCTGTTCTGAAATCACCGTCCATGCCCGACTCCGATAACGCCCTGTCTGCCCTTTTTTGGCACCAGAGCGGGGAACCCGCCCCGGCTTTGTAAACATAACTATATATCGTAGCTGATTTCTGGCAAGCACCAGATGCACCACAACATGTCGCAGATCGGATAGGACAGATAGATGACAGACTTGTGACGTTGTCCACAAGCCGTCAGAGGCTGAGCTTATCGCGCATGAAGGCCAGCGCAACGCTCATCCCGTCAGGCGCGATCCCATGCCCAGTGCCCTTCATGATATGGGCATAAACATCTTGCCAACCTGCTTCCTGAAGGGCTTCGGCGGCAGCGGGAAGAGACTGAACCGGCACAACATCATCCGCATCTCCATGCACCAAAAGGACGGGTGGGCGTACGACAACCTCATCCGCCAGAAGCTCTGGGGACAGCAGCCGCCCCGAGAAAGCAACGATGCCAGCCACCGGATCCTCACGCCGCGGAGCGACATGCAATGCCATCATTGTTCCTTGCGAAAACCCAAACAAAACAACTTGTTCCGGCAGAACATCCTCATCCACCATCAAGCTGTCGAGAAAGGCGTTTAGATCATCCGTTGCCGCCGCCATACCCCGTTCGGCCTCCTCTTCCGACGATCCGTCAAGCCAGGGGATCGGGAACCATTGATAGCCTCCGGGCATACCGGGAATGGTCTCGGGCGCATCGGGCGCGACGAACAGCGTGTCGGGCAGATGCTCGCCCAGCGGATCGGCGAGGCCTAGAAGATCTGCGCCATTGGCGCCATAGCCATGCAGGAAAACCACGATTGACCGCTTGTCACCCGATGTCGGTTCGACCCGGCCGGCCGTCAATACCCGTGTCATGTCACGCCCTCCCTGCCCTTTGACTTGCGGTAGTAGGTGAAGAACAGGCGCGCCGCAACCGCGCGCCAGGGGCGCCAGTCCTCGGCCATTTCGCGCAAGGCTTTCTCCTTGGGCCGGTCGGGTAAATCGAAGATCAAACGCGCTGCTTCCTGCAGGGCCAGATCACCGGCCGCGAACATATCCGGCCGACCCAGCGAGAACATCCCGTAGATCTCGGACGTCCAAACGCCGATGCCTTTGACTTGGGTGAGCGTGGCGACAATCTCGGCATCCGGTGCTGTGCGCAGGGCCGCGTAGTCGATCTGGGCTTCGGCCAAGGCTCTGGCATAGAGCGCTTTCTGACGACTGAGGCCCAGTCCGCGAAGGGTTTCGTCGGTGCATGAAAGAACAGCTTTTTCCGTGATATAACCCGCATTCTTTAAGCGATCCCAGATCGAGGCTGCAGATGCGACACTGACCTGCTGACTGACAATCATCGACAAAAGCTGCGTGTACCCGTCGTCGCGCAATCGCAAGGGCAAAGGCCCCACCTCTGAAAGCGCGGCGGCAAGACGTGCATCGCGTCCGGCCAGCCAGGTCGCGCCTTCTTCCACGTCGTCTAGGGTCTCAATGCGCCTGGCGGTCATCTCGTTGCCCCCTCCTGTATCCGGGGCGACATTACGCGCCTCGCTTCTCGCCGCAAGCTGCTTGCTGCCCTGCGCGTTCAGGAGTACGCACGGGGCATGAATGGCATCAACGATACTCTCGCCAAGCGCAATGTCGCGGTTCTTGTGGCCGCACAAGCTTTTCTGGGCAGTCAGATAACGATGATCTTCGTGATCGGTGGGTTGGCCGGTCAGCAGCTTTCGCCGATTGCCTGCCTAGCCACATTGCCCATATCGCTGATCGTTTTCGGATCGATGACCACAGCACCGTGGTTGTCCGGCGTCATGCAACGATTTGGCCGTCGCACCGGCTTTCTGATTGGTGCGATAGGTGGGCTTATCGGCGCCGGAATCGCTGCCTACGCGCTGACCATCGAGAGCTTCTGGGTATTTCTACTAGGGTCGTACTTCACTGGTATCTACATGTCTTCGCAGGGTTTTTTTCGATTTGCCGCAACCGATACCGCCTCCGAAGCTTTCAAGCCCAAGGCGATTTCTTATGTGATGGCGGGCGGGTTGATCTCTGCATTGATCGGACCGCAACTTGCGGGGTATCTCAGCGATGGGCCGGATGCCTCGGTCATGCGCTTTTTCTCAAGCTACATGGCTGCGATCGTTCTGAACATCATCGGTATGTCGCTGTTTTTTCTCCTGAATATCCCGAAACCAGCCCCCCCTGCCCCAACCGATGCCCAAGGTCGCACGCGGCTTGAGCTGCTAACAAGCCCGCGCATCGCAGTCGCGGTGATCTGCGGGATGGTATCATACGCTTTGATGAACCTGGTGATGACCTCGACCCCATTGGCGGTCGTGGGCTGCGGGTTCGGTGTGGCTGATGCGGGCAATGTGGTGACCGCGCATGTGATCGCAATGTTTGCGCCATCGTTTTTCACCGGGCACCTGATCGCGCGCTTCGGAGTGGAGCGGATCATGGGGCTGGGTCTCTTGATCCTTGGCGCTGCGGGGGCTGTTGCCTTGCAGGGTGTTGAATTGGGAAACTTTTTCGTCGCTCTCATCCTGCTGGGGCTCGGCTGGAATTTTGGCTTTATCGGGGCCACAACGATGCTCACGCAGTCGCATACCGCAGAGGAACGTGGGCGGATGCAGGGGATGAACGACCTGCTCGTCTTTGGCGGCGTCACGTTCGCATCGCTCGCGTCGGGCGGGCTGATGAATTGTTCAGGGGGCAATCCGGTCGAAGGTTGGGCGGCAGTCAACATTGCGATGATCCCATTCCTCGTTCTGGCCGGTGCCGCGCTGATCTGGCTGGTGATGCGCCCCAAACCGGCGAACATGCCGGGCGAATAAGACAAGCCGCGCAACGTTCGATACTGTGAAATCAGGCCATGCCGCGAAGCGGGGGGTTAACCCAGCAAAACAAGGCAAAACGCTGATCTGTTTGATGTCGGTATCACGTCGGTATTGCGTCGGTGCCGACATCGGCACTGGCAGGGTTAACAGGGCGCGCGGTGGGGTTCGTTACCAAAAGATGAACGTTCGACACAGCTGACAGACCGGCCGTCAGCCGCGCCCCGTGAGCTTTGTCCAAATGAGGCGAAATGCAGTGAGTGGAGGTGCCAGGCGCCCTTCGCCAACGGCGGCGGGATCTTTGATGACCTGTTGCAGGACGTGGCGTGCCCCTATGGCGGGCCAGAGCGCCGGATTTCGCCCGATGCGACCCTGCGCGCTTCGGGCGAGTGCGCGCGCGGCGAGCATGCGGATCCCGTCATGCGTCCCGTCGAGAAGCGGGACGCGCCCGGCACTTTCCAGCGTCGGGATGGCCCTGAGAAACGTGGCCACACCTGCGCCAAAAGCCAATGCCCGCACCGGCGCCTCGTCGCGGGCGCCAAGTTGCGACGCGGCGGTCCACATCAGATGACCGGCCGTCGCGTCGACATAATCGTCGAAATGGGCCTGATCATCGAACGGCTCTTTATAGACATCCCAGCGGCGCAGGGCCACGGCCTCATCAAGCAGCTTGGCCTGATCACGGGTCAAGAAACGGCTGAGCGGGGTTGTGACCTCATGCTGACGCACAGGGCCACCTTGCGCGATCTCTTCCAGCGCATCGCGCCACCATTGCAAACGCATCTCGGCAATCATCGGTTCCTGCGTGACCCAAGGTGCACGGCTGATCTCTATGTTGAAGGCATAGAGCGGGAAAAGAACGGGGCGCTCAGACAGCTGCGCCGCCATGACGGTGCGAAATCGGTCGGGATCGCCTTTTTCCACGATCTGAGCGCAGGCAATCACGTCCGTATCGAGGCTCATGCCGGTCGGGTTAGGATCAGCAAATAGGCGACGTGATCTCTTGCGGCCCGCCAAAGATCGATTTCGCGCTGATGTTCGTGAAGCGTGTCTGTCAGCGCCGGGTCAGTGCCACGGAGCTTATCGATCCGGGCTTGCATCGGTGTGTAATAATCTTCCCAGGGCTGACCGAAGATCAGCCGCGTGCCCAGTATTTCAAATCCCGCCGCGATGACTTGGTCAGAAAGTCCCGCGCGATCCATGATCTGAGGATATTCGGCTGCCCAGAAGTCCCATGCGGCTTGCGGCGCATCGGGGCCAGGTTTCAGAGGTTCGGAAAAAGCGACATGCCCGTTCGGGCCAAGCGCCGGACGCCAGGCCTTCAAGGCCTGCGTGACACATTTGAAGTAGACAGCACCAGCACACCAGATGATATCAAACGGGCCTCTGACATCAAAGGCGTCGCCCTCACGGACCGTGACACGGTCAGGGACGCGAGTGCGCGTTTCCTCGACAAAATGGGGCATCTTGTCGATGGCTGTGATGGCGGCCTCTGGCAGGGCGTCGGCGAGCGTCACCGTGTCAGCCCCGGGGCCACAGGCGGCATCCAGAACGCGCGCGGGCTTCGGGATCTGATCCAAAACCCAATGTACATCTGCCGCCTCTCCTGGCCCCTCACGGGGAAGCTCACGGTGGACGGTAAAGAAGGCCTCCCGGTTCATTCAGCGGCTTTCGCGGTGCCGGCACCGTCGCGGACAAGCTTCCAGCGGATGGCGTCAAGCAGCGCCTCGAACGACGCGTCTACGATGTTGGCGCTGACGCCGACTGTGGACCAGCGCCGCCCCTGTCCGTCTTCACTGTCGATGATCACGCGGGTGACGGCCTCGGTCCCACCTTGGGTGATGCGCACCTTGAAGTCGACCAGACGTATGTCCTCGACCAGTGTCTGGTACCGGCCGAGATCCTTGGCCAGTGCCTTGGCGAGCGCGTTGACGGGTCCGCGATCGTTGCCTGTCTCATCCATGCTTTCGCTGACGCTGAGCATTTTCTGACCGTCCACCTTCACCACCACCACGGCCTCGGACAACGACACCACGCGGTTGCGCTTGTTCTTGCGGCGCTCGACCGTGACGCGGTACCGTTTGACCTCGAAGAATTCGGGCATAAGGCCCAGTTCGTCGCGAGCCAGCAATTCGAAACTGGCCTGCGCCGTGTCGTAGCTGTAACCTTCCGCCTCCCGTGTCTTGATACGATCAAGAATGCGAGGCAGTGCGGGGTCTTTTGCGTCGACGTCAAGCCCGGCCTCGGCCAGCCTGCGGCGCAGGTTCGACTGGCCCGCCTGGTTCGACATGGGGATGATCCGGGCATTCCCGACACGCGCGGGGTCGATATGCTCGTAAGTGGTGGGATCCTTGAGGATGGCGCTGGCGTGCAGCCCGGCCTTATGGGCAAAGGCGGAGGACCCCACGAATGCGGCCTGTTTCTGGGGTACGCGGTTAAGAATGTCATCAAGCATGCGAGACGTCCGGGTCAGCATCTCAAGAGTCACGTCGGTGATGCCGGTTTCGAAGCGGTTGGCGTAGGGATCCTTGAGCTTGAGGATCGGGATCAACGCCATGAGGTTGGCATTCCCGCAACGCTCCCCCAAGCCGTTGAGCGTGCCCTGGATCTGGCGGGCGCCAGCGTCCACCGCCGCCAAGCTGCAGGCAACGGCGTTTTCGGTATCGTTGTGAGTGTGAATCCCAAGATGGGAGCCGGGTATACCCGCTTCGATAACATCGGATGTGACGCGGTGGACGTCGGCGGGTAAGGTCCCGCCATTCGTGTCGCAGAGCGCGATCCAGCGGGCACCCGCCTCATAAGCGGCACGAATGGTTTGAAGAGCATAGTCGGGGTTGGATTTGTAGCCATCGAAGAAGTGTTCGGCGTCGAATATTGCCTCACGGTTTTGCGCCACATGCGCGATGGATCTGGCAATGTTTTCGACGTTTTCGGCAAGTGAGATGCCAAGAGCGCGGGCCACGTGGAAATCATGCGTCTTGCCGACAAGGCAAATGGCTGGCGTCTCCGCATTCAGGACGGCCGCCAGGACATCGTCATTCTCCGCACTCATACCCGCGCGTTTCGTCATACCGAAGGCGGTGAGTGTGGCCCGGGTTGCTGGCGCTGCGTGGAAGAAGGCGCTGTCGGTGGGATTGGCACCGGGCCAGCCACCTTCGATATAGTCAACGCCCAAGGCATCGAGCGCGGACGCGATCTGAACCTTCTCGGAGGTCGAAAACTGGACACCTTGCGTTTGCTGCCCGTCACGCAGCGTCGTGTCAAAAAAGTAGAGGCGCTCTTTCATCTGACCTCCATGGCGGGCGACACGCCCGCCTTACGGGCGCAGGCAAGACATGCGTCTTGCGCGTCTTGCGCTGGTCGCCGAACATGGGGCGAAGGCGCATCGAGATGCGCCTTACATGCTCTAGGGATCATTTGAGGGCCTCGAGTTTTTTGGGATCGAAGCCGACATCCGGGACCAGAGTGACACTTTCGCCGGTCATTCTCACCTCCAAGCCAACCTTAAGAAGCGCTGATTTCATGTCGTCAACGGCCGCAAAGTCCTTGGTGGCTTTTGCTTTTTCTCTGAGATTGAAGAGCGCATTTTCAAAAGCGGCCAGATCCCCGATCGACGCAGAGATCCATGTAGGCAACCCTTGTTCGTAAAAGCCCAACATATCCATAGCACTTCTCAATTCGTTTGCGTCATTCGCATGGGCCAGCCGGTGGCAAGCTGTAATGGCCCGTGGCGTGTTGAGATCGTCACTGAACGCGGCGAGCACTTCGGGTTCGCCTTCGAGATCCCCCCATTGCGCGCTGGCTTCCTCCGCGATGCCGTACCACTTTCGCAAGGTTGCCTCGGCCTCTTCCCGCTTTTTCTCGGTCCAGTCCATCGGCTTGCGGTAATGCGTGCTCAGCATCACGAAACGGATGACCTCGCCAGGAACGCCCTGGTCCAGCAGATCTCTTACTGTGAAGAAATTGCCCAGCGACTTGGACATCTTCTTGCCCTCGACCTGCAGCATCTCGTTGTGCATCCAGACATTGGCAAATCCGTGCCCTGCGCATTTTGACTGCGCGATCTCGTTTTCATGGTGCGGGAAGGCTAGATCGTTGCCGCCGCCATGGATGTCGAATTGCGGCCCCAGTAGATCGTAGGCCATGGCCGAGCATTCGATATGCCAGCCGGGCCGCCCGCGCCCCCATGGGCTGTCCCAGCCCGGCAGATCATCCTCTGATGGTTTCCAAAGAACGAAATCCATTGGATCGTCCTTGTAAGGGGCGACCTCTACCCTTGCGCCAGCAATCATGTCATCGACGGAACGGCCCGACAATTTTCCGTAGTCGACATAGGATCTGACCTTGAAAAGGACGTGGCCTTCGGCTGCATAGGCATGACCTTTGGCGATCAACTCTTCGATCAGCGCAACCATCTGCGGAATATAGCCCGTGGCGCGCGGCATATGCGTCGGTTCCATCACCCCAATTGCCGCCATATCTTCCAGATACCATTGCGTCGTCTCTTCCGTGATCTCGGCAATCGGGCGACCGCTTTCGGCAGCGCGCGCATTGATCTTGTCATCGACATCGGTGAAGTTCCGCACATACGTTACATGATCTGCCCCAAATTCATGCCGCAGCAGACGATAGAGCACATCAAAAACGATGGCGGGGCGCGCATTGCCGATATGGGCGCGATCATACACCGTGGGACCACAGACATACATCCGCACATTGTTTGGATCGAGCGGGGCGAGCCTCTCTTTCCGCTTGGTGGCGGTGTTGTAAAGATCGATGGGCATGGCGTCCTCACGCATGTGTTGGCGCGGGCCTAGCAAGTCTTGTGATTGAGGAAAAGAAAAACCGGCCCGCTGATATATCAGCAGCGAATGCAGCAAGTGATGATGCAGTTCCGGTTCATTTTTACTTCCTAACCTGCCCGTTCTGCTTGCGTCAATCCGTTTTTAACCCGGCCCGGTTTATTTAAGCCCTGCAAATTGTTGCCCTGCTTCAGATTTTCATAAGTTTGGCATCATTTCGCCATCATGGCTTGGAATAGAAAGATCAACTCGAAACGTTCGCGCGCCTTTGCGCAAACCATGCAGGATCATCAGCAATGAATTTGACACGCCTTGTCTATTACAGCCAGCGCAACCCGTCGGTCAGCATGAACATGCCTGAACTCATGAAGACGTGCCACCGCAACAATTCCGGCATGAATGTCACCGGCATTCTGCATTACAACGGCAACGCTTTCTTACAAGTGCTTGAAGGCGGTCGTGCCGAGGTCAGCTCAATCTATCACCGGATCGCGGCGGATCAGCGACATATCAACATCATCCTCATCAACTGTTCGGATGTGCGCGAGCGGATGTTCCCAACATGGTCTATGGGGCTCCATGAAGGTATGGATGACGCAACAAAGGGCATCTTCCTGCGGTATTTCGCCAGCAACAACGTGAACCCCGAGACGGTCAGCGCCGAAAGCCTGCTGGACGTTCTTCAGGATCTGTCGGCAGAGCTGAACTGATCCGTCTAAAACAAAGTCAGACGTCGAAAGAAGGCTGTTTGCACAATCTGCGGCAGCCTTTTTCTTTTGCTATGCGATAATATCGCATGCGAGCGTTTCATCTGATGCCGCAAGGGCTTGAAGTAATGCCTTATTGCATTGGATGCCGACGGGCTGGTTTTGCGGCCCTGCTTCGATCTGGGCGGCGGCAAAGTCGTCAACGACTGGTCGGTGTCATTCACTGCCGACGCCCGCAGTATAGGTGAAACCGATAGCAAGCTAACGATCAACGCCCCCTGGTCTCGCCAGGGACCCGGTACTATCTGCTGCGCCGATTTCGGCGGCGTTCTTTCTCAAGATCCGATCGCACCCGCTTCAGTTCAACCTCGGCACTTTGTGCCTGCCGGGAGACGCGCGTCATCTCTGTCACGTAGGCCTTGGCCACATCACCGACAGCCTTGCGCTGGCGGTTGCGCGCATTGATACTGAGAACTGAAATCAGGAAGGCCGCAACAAGGATCAAAGCGAGATCGGGCACCGGCAACTCAAACTCGGCGAGTTGGACGACATAACTGTTCAGGGCATCCATATCCATTGATGTTTCTCCTGACTATTGCAGCAGCAGGCCGGTGGGACGGCCGGTGTCGTCCAGCAGGGCTGTCGGCAAGCTGGGCGCTTCATCCTGATCTGCGTCGGAATTCATGATTGTGGTCAGCACCAGCGTATCTCGGGACGGATCCCAAAGAAGGTGCAACCGGGCGAGACCGACCTCAATCAGTTCGAGGCTGCCGTCTATCTCAATTGCTGCCCCACGACAGTCCACAACCAGTTGAATGAGCGCGTTCACATCGCGCTTGTGATCAGACCAAAGGCCGACGACCCTGGCCCCAAGACCTTCCTTGATATTGGCCAGGCGCAATCGCGCCGCGGAAACGCAGTTTGAGGGCTGTATAGTCCGCTGAACTGAAGGGGTTTCTGTGGGGGGGGCGATCACTTCGACCAATGCGGGTGTTTCCACAGCTTCAACCCCAGCCGGGAGGAGGGTCGATGTTTCGGTATTGCGCAGGTTGGCTGCGCCAGTCTCGGAGGCAATCACTGCACCGTCGATTGACGCAGGTTGTTGCGCGAGAAAAAGAGCCACAGTCGCGATAAGAACCACGCCTGAGCCTGCCATGAGCCACTTCGACTTCCGCCCACCCCGATCATCGACCGTGTCGGACAACCGCTTGGCCCGGGACAAAGAAATCCCGCCTCGCGCGCTATGTCCGATCGTATCTTTCGGCTTTTTTGGCGACAACGCCATCTGGCTAAACCTTCATTCGTGATCCCGCAAACAAAGACCTCAGGACCTTTTGCGGAAAGTGAACATCGTGGTCGATCCGGTCATCTGTTTGGACAGGTCGACATTCATCATGACAGCGAGATCGCTGAACATCTTTTCATTGTCCAAAAGGGAGACGGGTGAATCGCTGTCCGCGAGGGTTAGTTCGAGCCCCAGTTCCAGAACAACCTGCTGGATGACACCTTGAAAACGGTGCGAATAAACAATCATGGTCTAAAGACCCCTCGAAAGCTTTGCGTGCGTTACAAATGCATGTGCGCGAAAAGCTTGTCACAATTGTGGTTCCAAAACGTAAATTCAGAGACTGTTACGTGATTTAAATGAAATCAATCATTTGGTTAACGGACGTTTCTACCCTAGGTCTGCGCCCACTCCCGACCTTCAATCACCACGCGATAGCCGTCCGGATCTTCGAAGGTTGCACCGGCCTGATCCCAATAGGGATTGAAGGCAGGCACCGGCATGTGGCCCGCCCCTTTCATCCTGTCGATTGCAGTCCGCCATGCATTGGGGTCCGGCAGATAGAGCACCAGCAGGTTGTCCCGTGTCGGGGCGCGGCCAACTGGATGCCCGCGCTTGTGTGTGAACTCCAAATGAAAGGCAGCGCCTGTCCAACCGAGCATCACACCGTCAAAGCCCGCGTGATCGGTGAACTGGCTTAAGACACCGAAGCCCAGACCATCCCGATAGAAAGGCAGAAGGGCTTCGATATCATCGGTGGGCCGCGCGATGCGCAGATGGGTCATGAATAGCTGACCACTTCCCATTCAATACCGTCAGGATCGTCGAAGTAGAAGCGGCGGCCGGGCGCATAATCGGCGTGATTATTTGGGCTCAACCCATGCGCCTTGACCTTTTTTTCAACCGCGTCCAGATCATCGACGGTGACACCTACGTGGTTCAGTCCACCCTTTTGAAGATAAGTAGCATGATGGGCTTCGGTCGTTTTGGGCGGCGTGTAAATGGCGAGGTATTGGTCATCAGAGCCTATGTGGATGGAATGCCCTCCGGCCTTCGCCTCACCTTGCCAGCGGATATGCCAACCAAACAGATCTTCGAGCATCTGGGCCGTCGCGCGGTTGTCGGACACGGTAATGTTGATGTGTTCAAGCTGCGCCATAGAAATTTCCTTTCGTTCATGGATCTATTTGGCTATCGTAATCCCTCAAGTAAACTTGAGGTCAACGAAAAAGAGATGTTACGAAACAGAGGGTTGAGTATCGGAGATATTGCGAGGCGCACTGGGCTGGCGGTCTCGGCCATACGGTATTATGAAGCTGAGGGGCTGATCCGAAGCTGGCGAACGGAAGGCGGGCAGCGCCGCTTTGAACGGGCTGATATCCGCAAGTTGTCCTTCATCATGATCTCTCAGGAGTTGGGGTTTTCACTGGCCGAAATCCGAAGCTATCTTGGCGGATTGCCCCATGAACGTGCACCGACACAGGCCGATTGGAAGCGCATATCTAGGGACTTTCGCAAGGCCATAGACAGGCGGATCGCGGGCCTTGAAGCATTGCGCGGCAAACTGGATGGCTGCATCGGCTGTGGATGTCTGTCACTAAAGAAATGCGCGCTTTACAACCCCGCCGATCGGGCGCAGCGATTGGGCACAGGGCCCCGCTATCTAAGGGGCGATCGGGCGACAATAGACTAAGCTTTTTTTCTTTGGCATCCTTCCTCCATGACGCGTGATGATGTGAACGAGATCTGCAAGGTGCTGCCTGGTGCCGAGTGGTCAGACCCGTGGGGCGGCGGGCATGACGCCTGGAAGGTCGGAGGCAAGATGTTTGCCTGTATCGGGATGGCCAATAACGGCGTCTCGGTCAAGACACCCGACGTTGAAACCGCGACCATGCTGATTGAGGCTGGCGTGGCGGAGAAAGCGCCCTATTTCCATCGCTCCTGGGTGCGGGTGAAGTGGGAAAGCGCGGAAACCGAAGAGATGACGCATCGACTGGTCACGTCCTACGACATCGTGCGCGCGAGCCTGACAAAAAAGCTGCAAGCCACCCTGCCCCCGCGTTCCGGCTGACAGTGTCTTGTCACCTGCCTATATGGATGAGGACCAAGGAGGTGGTATGAATGATTTTTGAGGGACCGAACGCCCCGGAATTTGTGAGGA
>CALCOY010000029.1 GCA_937897325.1 uncultured Shimia sp. | reverse complement strand
CGGCCCTGGCCCTGCCAGTGACGGGGCAAGTGACGGGGCCAGTGACGGGGCCGGTGACGGGGCCAGTGACGGGGCCAGTGACGGGGCCAGTGACGGGGCCGGTTTACCAGAATGCAGATACAGATGGCTCAGGACCCATTGATTTCGACTTAGCGGCATGATTCACCGCTGGAAAACGAGCGGTGAGTCTGTCTGATCTCTTCTGGCTGAACGAGGTGCAGTACCCGTTGTCGTATCTTGATGTGCGCGATCTATTGGCCGAACGGGGGATCACAGTCGATGCCGCGACGATCTACAGGTGGGTCCAGAAGTTTGGACCAGAGATCCGCAAGCGCGCTTACGGCCAACATCGTTCATGGCGTGAGCTCCAATGGCATGTGCCCTCTCGGCAGATCACTTTGTGATCGCCTCTCGGGTAAGAGATGAAACCCACGTCCGAGTGAATGGGCGGCGGTATTACCTTTGGCAAGCGGTGGACCAGCGTGGACAGCTCATTGATTTCCGACTGACGGCGCGTCGAAACGCCAATGCTGCAAGGGTATTTATGCGCCAGGCCAGTGAGAGCGTTCGATGCTATCAGCCGATGACAATCGTTACGGACAAAGCACATAGTTATGCTAAGGTCATCGAAGAGATGAATCTCGATATCGGTCCGGATGATCGCATCCGACACGTCGACCGCAAATATCTTAACAATCGGATCGAAGCTGACCTCGCCGCCCTGAAACAGCTCCTTCGTCCAAAACGGGACTTCCAAAAGATGACCTCAGCCAAGAACAATTTGAAAGGCATCGAAACCCACCGGGCAATCAGAAAAAGCCATTTCGCAAATAACGAGCCAGGCGTCTTGGACGAAGTGGTATTCGTTGCAAACTTGTTCGAGGCAGCTGCCCAGTCCTGATGCCAGAAGGGGCACTCGGCCAGCTCCACACTAACGCAACAGAACCCATGACGTTGACGCAGTTCTCTTCGGTTCGGCTAACCTCTTCGATCTCCGCCGACACCTTTTCGACCCGGTCATCCATCCACATCCAGTCAACGTAGAGGCCGATCAAGATCGACCACATCCGGGGCGATATTTCGTCTTTGCGCTCTTCAACGATCGTCTCGATTGAGTTCTTCAAGGCACGAAGGCCTTTTCGAACAGTGATGCCTTGCTCAAATGAAAAGGCCCGGATTTGATTGATAGTCGCCTTTCGGCGTGACACCAAACGCGATCTGACACGGTGCAGCACTTGGAGATCGAGCTGATCCTGGCTCTTCTCCCAGACGGTCTGAAGGTTTGGCCGAAGCGCTGCCTCGGCAACCGCTTCTGCGTTGTTGTAATCGTTCTTTTGCCCCTTGTTGAATGGCTTCACGTAGATCGCAGGGATGATCCGAGGCTCAAAACCCATCGCCCGCAGTGTCCGGCTGACGAAGTGCGCACTCAAGCACGCCTCCATGCCCACAATACAACGCGGCAGCTTCTCGAGTGTCGCGACCTGCGCCAAGCGCTTGATCTGCTTGAGCAGAACTCGCTGCCCAGACAGATCGAAACCCACAATGTGGAATGTGTTTTTGCCAATATCGATGCCAACCTACATTAGCTCATCAAAGTCTTTCTTCGCCGTGCTACTTCTCCAGTTCGCAGAAATAGGCAAAGCCTAAACTGCTGGGTGAAGCAGCCGGTACCACCCCACTAGCGGTCGTCTAAGTCATGTGCATGGTATTGTGGTCGCAGTCTACTTTCCGGACATTCAATACAAGTGCAAATGTCCTCAAAGCCTGCGAGGTAGCTGAGCTAATGCAAAAAACTTTTTTCGCTGCGGCTGCGCCATGGATCCCTTTCGCAACGGATGCCTGGAACGATGCGGACGCTGCTAAGCAAGTTGCTTCCGCAATGTGTAACGCTTAAATCAAGATGCATGGCCCTGGCGTAACGAATGCCCGCCCAGGTTAGCGCAACCGGGCGCGCAGGCGCGCTGCCAAAGACTTGCGCCACGCCCGATAGACCGGCGGCGGCACCCACACAACCAACCAGCCGAACACGCATAGGGCTGCCAGCCACAAAACAAAACCGGCGCTGCACCCGGTTAACGCAAGCACAAGACCGGGTAGCGCCGCGCCCCCCCACACAAGATGGCGCGGCACAACTGCTTTGCGCGGACGCAGCCCGAAACTGCGCCGCCGCTTGGGATCAAAGCGGGCCAACCACCCGATGCAAATCAGACTGACCAGGATCGCAGCCGATACCACGGATCAAAACGACCGTTGCGCGTACATGCCCACGGTCCGTGGTTCGCCCACACGTTCGAACGTTGTACCCGAGGCGTCGATGAAGCGGCTGGTCGCATACTCTTCGTCAAAGAGGTTGCGCACATACAGCCCCAATTCCCAATCGTCCGCAGCATAGGTGAGTTGCGAATTGACCAGCCAACGGTCATCGCTGCGCTGTGCGCGCGTGTTTTCAAGGTCGAAGAAGCTGCCTTTGGTATAGGATGCATCGAGGCCAAAACTTACACCGCTGTCCCAATCATAGCGCATACCAAAGGCGGCGCTCAGTTCAGAAGCGTTGGGAAAGCTATTGCCAGCCAAACTCGTGCCCGCATTGTCGAACTTCACGAATTCTGTGTCGGCATAGGCGACTTGCGCGAATACGGAAAAGTGCCCGGACAGATCTGCTTCGACGGCCAACTCGCCCCCGAACAACTCCGATTTACCCGCATTCACGACCTCGAACACAGCCTGCCCGGTGGGCAACGTGCCCGAGAACCGGTTCACCTGCTGATCAGTCCAATCGGTGAAGTACACGTTGGCAGAGACAAACACGCTGTCAGCATTGAAGCTGCCACGATAGGCAAGTTCGTAATTTGTAGTGAATTCAGGAGCAAATTCGGAGATCGCACCGGCCGCGTTTACACTTGTACCGCCTGACCGATACCCGCGTTGCACGGTAAAGCTCAGCTTCTGGCTTTCGTTGAATTCGTAGTTCACGCCGATCTTGGGCAAGAACGCATTAAAGCTTGTGCTGCCGGACGCAGAGTCGTCCACAAAGGGGGGCGGCAGCGGGATGGGAGCTGTAAAGTCGGTGACAGCATTGAATGCGAACTCTTCGTAATCGTACCGAGCGCCAACAGTAAACGACAGCCCCTCTGCGATTTCGTCCGCGCGAATATCAACCTCACCGAACATAGCCGCATTGCGCGTGTCTGATGCAAAATCTGTAAACCGATTTGCAAAGATGCCGTTCGCAGTGAGTGGCGAGCCGCCGAGGGCAAAACCAGTGTCGATCAGCAGATCCGCAGGAATTGCGTTTTCGATGTCGGTGTAAAACAGGCCTACAACGCCAGAATATCGTCCAGTATCAAAACGCAGACGCACATCCTGTTCGAACACTTCTGAATCACCGGTGCGGCTGAAAGAACTCAGCCGGAAAGGCAAACCGTCCCCGTCTTCTGAACGACGGTAGTCCTGTGTGTAATAGGTGGTCTCGGTCTCAAGCGTCAGGGATGAACTGATGTCCCATTCGGTCCGCAAGCCATAGATGTCATGGGTCGACCCTTCCAAGGTAGGCTCATCAAGGGTCACTACTCGGCCATCCGGCGAAATGCTGCGATTGATGGTGTCTTCGCCGCCAAAGTTGTCGGTTCGGCTGAATAACGCGACAGCGCGGAAGGTGTTTGACGGCTCCCACAGGAATTTCAAGCGATAGGTGTCAATTTGCTGATCGTCAGCATTCTCGCCAAGGGTCGAGTTGAATACAAAGCCGTCGCGGTTGAGTGTCTCGGCCGAAAAGCGAAATGCAACAGTGTCAGATAGCGGCGTGTTGGCGGCAATGGCGGCGCGATAAAAGCCCCGCGATCCAATCTCGCCCCGCAATTTGAATTCTTGCTCGAAGGTGGGGTCCTTTGACCGGATCACGATTGCCCCCGCCAACGCGTTGCGGCCCTGTTGGGTGGATTGCGGACCACGCAAGATTTCGATCTGCTCGATGTCCCATGCCGAATAAGGCCCGAAGAATGTGGCCTGGTTGCTTGGCAGGGCGACACCATCCACCTGTGTAGACACGACCAGCCCCGCGCCACCACCGCCAACGCCACGCTGATCGATACCACGAATGGCAAAGCCCTTTTCGCCGCCCGTCGCGGTCACGCCAGGCGTGCGTTCGATGACGTCCTGCAGGTCCGGGTCGCTGCGTTCTTCCAGCGTCTCGCCGGTTTCAATAGCGGCAGATGTGGGGCTGTCTTGCAGTGTCCGCGTTTGCAACTCACCGCGCAAGACTAGGGTGCCAAGGTCGACAGGCTCGTCCTGAGCCGTGGCAATAGTCGCGCTGACAGCCAACGCAGATGTGCTGCCCAACAGAAAGTTAGTGATGGATTTCATGTCCGGCTCCGCAGGTTTTTGTTGTTTTTTGTCTGGCGGACGGCACGGATCACCGACGGGTGCTGGATAAGCTTAGCGCCAGAAGCAATTTCCTGATAAAAATTGCAAGATACTTTCAAAATCTCGCGGGCGGCGTCTCGCCTTTCCACTTCGGGCGCGTTATTTTCGACACATCGCCAGCACGCGCATCCTGCGCTGCCAGCTCATTGATCAGGTTGACAGAATGCGCGCATGGCTTGACGTCCCACGGCAAGGACAAATCTGGATAGAGACCAGGGTGGACCGCCGCCCGACGCTGTGGCGGTGGCTGCTTGCGGGGCCTTTGGCGTTTCTGATGTCGGTCCTTGCGATGGCCGGGCTCCCGACGGTGCTGCCTACCGGAGCGGGCGGGGTGAACCACCTTGTTCTGCCGGTTGTGTTGTTCCCACTGTTGTGGTCCAGCTTTGTCGTCTGGCCCGTGGCAGCGTTGCATATCGGCCGCGTGGCCTTGGTGTATGTGGCGCTGTGCCTCGGGTTGCTGGTGCTGATCGGGTTCGCGTTCGCAATATGAGCGCGGAGACAAAAGCCACCAAACGGCTCGTTGCTTTGCATGGATGGTCCGCAACGGCTCTCGCAATCCTCCTATATGTGATAATGTTGACCGGCACCATCGTGGTGCTCGACAACGAAATCAACGGCTGGGCCGAGGGGCGTGCTGGCGACGCACCCGTCTTTACCGATCGAACCGACGACATCGTGCACCGGTTCGCAGCGCAAGCGCCACCCGAGTTACATGACACAGTCTTTCTGGGCCGCGGCAGCGGAGCGACGCTCAACCTCTTTTTCGGCGCGCCCAAACCCCATCCCGATGGCGGGACAGAGCTGTTCGGCCGTCACTTTCTCGTGCATCCAGCCACAGGTGTCCTTCAAACGGCGCGTGCAGGGTTCTTCAGCGAAACCGTGCGCCACCGGCCCGAGGCGGCCCTAGCCGACTTCCTGGTGGACCTGCACGTGCGGCTGCACGTTCCGGGGCGGTTGGGGCTGTATCTGACCGGCCTTCTAGGGATCACAATGCTTGTAGCTGCAATTACGGGGGTTCTGATCCACAAGCATATCCTGCGCGATCTCTTTACCACCGAACGGCCGGGGGCGCGGCTTGTCTCATTCCGCGACCGGCACACGCTTGCTGGCGTCTGGTCCCTGCCCTTCGCTGTTCTGTTGTCCTTCACCGGCGCCTTCCTCAGTTTCGCCATCTCGCTTGGCTTGCCGGTTGTTGCTCTCGTGGCCTTTGCAGGCGATCAGGAGGCGGCCATCGCCACCGTGCTTGGAGAGCCCGCACACATGGACATAACCCGCGTGCAAACCACTGATATCGCTGCCGTCTTCGCAGACGCAGCCATACGTGCGGGCACAGAGGTTGGCGGCGCGCAGATCCATCATTATGGCACCGCCAGCGGGACCATCGAAACCTTCCACCCGGCTGCGGACGGCGCACTGACGGGCACCACTTTGGAATACAGTGCAGCCACAGGAGCGTTCCTGCGCGCGCCCGAAATTGTGGGCACCGCCCCCTCAGTGGGGTCCACCATCGCCGAGCTTATGGCCCCCTTGCACTTCGGCAACTTTGCGGGCTGGTGGTCGAGGGTCATCTGGGTAGGCCTTGGCGGGGCGATGACCTACACCATCGTTTCTGGCATGCAGCTTTGGCTGCGTCGCAGACAGGATGACCCCGCGTGGCAGCATGGATCCCGCGCACTCAGTCTCGTGGCCTGGGGCCTGCCGTTGGCCATTGCGATCACAGCGCATGTCTTTCTTCTGACTTACCTCACTGGCGACCCTTATCATTGGACACCGCGCATCTTTGTTTGGAGCATCATCGGGCTCCTCGTCCTTGGAATTGCCACACAAAAATGGACGCTCGACGATCTCAACCGCATGCTCGGCACTGCCCTCGGCGCGCTCCTGATTGCGCTGCCGGTCATGCGCCTTCAAACCGGCGGGCTGTCCTGGGGTGAAGCACTCCTGTGGGGCGGAGACGAGGTTCTGGTCATTGACGGCACATGCATCGGGTTGGGTTTTTACTGCCTTGCCGTATTGCGCCGCAAATCCGCTCAAGTGTCGGCGACATCACCCGCCAAGTAAACCGGTAACCAGGTAAGCATGAACACACACAGCGCCCTCGTCTCGCCAGCTGACCCACCCTACTTGACCCCCCGGCAAAAATCGCCAAAAGCAACGATTTCAACGAGGAACGAAACGGCAATATTATGGTCATTGAAGCGCCGCTCGGGCGCTTGGCGTTTGATCCTGCGGACGCGGGCAAACTGCTCACTCTTAGCCCCAATAAACCGGCTGAACCGGAATTGCTCACCGGCCTTTACGCGGGTAGGCTGACGGCGAAACTGGGAAGCAGGCGAGGGGGCAGCTTCAGGGGCAAGACCGAAGCGACGGCAGATGTCGTGGGTCTCGATCTTGCCGACGACGACATCGAGATGCCGTTTCTGATATTCTGGCTTGCACCGAATGTGAGCTCCGTCGATGATAGTGGTCCCAGGACACGAATTGAAGGCTGCGTTCTCCGGGGAATCCGGCTCGGTGATGTCTTCCGCAATCCTGCCTAAGCGATTGCGCACGGTGGTATTGTACGACTTTGCATAAGAAAGAAAGGCCTGCATAATACGGGCTGCTTCCCGGAACGAATGCTGCGCACCCAACCTCGCCTGCAGCCTCTGGAGTTCCAGCGTCGCGCGATCCGGAAATACCTGGGCAAACGGCGAAAATGAGCTGGAGGCTTCCGCGCTGCACGGACAGGCGCGAAGGCGCGGTACCTTGCCCGAAACCGGCCGAAGAGCGTATCGAGAACCCTTGTCCGACAGTCGTGAACCCGTCTGGTGCAGTTGCACTCCAGGCAGTGACGGGCCGCCTGAGTGAACTCTCCGATCTGAGCATTCAACACTGCTCGCTAAAGCTGCCCAAGTGAGCTTTCGCATCTTCAAGTCCGAGCCTCAGATCGCCATGACCTTGGTCGCAGAGACTGAGACTGCAAAGGGTATGTGTCCGCTTACTTCCCATCTCGATAGTCGTCTCGACCGTGATCCGAGTATCCATGGCAATCTCCTCTATCGATGAACCGCCATAGTCTAGCCGAAGACCCCCACGTTTTGCCTACTCCCTCCAACACTTCAAGAAATCGATCATTGGCTCACTGATCGACGTGCCATGTGGGAGCGATGTATCGACCATTTGGCAAGGCATATCGACACTTAGCAATGGAGCTTACACATGGAAGTCCATCAGGAAACGCTCCTCTTTGGGCGCGAGTTCTCGGCAACGCCAGACTGCTTGTTCAAAGCGTACTTGGACCCCAAACAACGCGAAGTCTGGTCTGCACCGACACCTGAGACCGTCATCGTCATCAATGAAGCGGATGTCCAAACAGGTGGTTGTGAGATTGCACGGTGTGGCAGCACAGAGAACCTAAGCTGGACGACGAAAGTCGCCTATCACAGCCTTGTTTAGAACCGGCTGACAAGGCTTACTGAAGAGCTTTAGGATTCCGACCGTCGCGTCGATTACCTTTGATTTTCGACCTATTGGTGCAAGCAGAGCGAAGCTCAAGCTTACCGATCAAGTGATGTCGCTCGTCGGCGAGGGCGGCGTGACGGGACACTTGATGGTTACACGAAGGCTCTTGCCAATCTTGCGGTGTCTCTCATCCCGGCTTGAGCTCACCCGTGGACCCAGAATGGCGGCTCCCACGGTTGGATTTTTCATTGTTGCAGCCCATGGCCAGACGGCTGAGAGATATGCATAGTTCCTTAGGTCGCGTATGGCTTGTTACAGATCAGGACAGAAAATAGGAGCTTTTGGGTCGCCCAACCTGGGCGCATTTTTTGGATCTTCGTGGCAAACAGCGTCGCAGAGCTACGCTGTAGCATTTCTTATTTGCAGAACAGCCGCGCAATCGGTTTGAATGAAGTCGGGAGGAATTCAGATGACTGACGACAACAATATGGCGATCCGCAAGCTGCTGAAACAGGTGGGGGCCACGTCACAATCGGCGATTGAAGCAGCCCTCCGTGACAGCGATGGCATGGGCGGCCAGACGCATAAGATCACCGTCGCGGTCAAAAGCGAAAGCCTTGGAATGGATTGCGAAGTGTCGGGTGAGATTTCGCCGGGCGCGTAGACCCGCCGGAAGTTAGCCAGATGCAGCAGCTTATGACGACTGAAGACACCAGTGCAGCGATTTCTGAACAATTTGACCGCGATCTCGCGCAGGCGCGGGTGCTGGTCGTCGATGATGAACCTGGAATGCGGAACTTTCTGCAGAAGGCGTTGCGCGACCATTGTGCCGTGGTGGACGCTTGTTCGGACACGGCAGAAGCGTCAACGCGCCTTGATGAGCATAGCTATGACGTCATCATCCTTGACAACATCATGCCCAAGCAAAGTGGTTTGGATTGGCTCGCGGAGCAAAAGCGTATTGGTCTCTTTTCCGATGCGATCCTGATCACGGCCTATGCGGATTTAGAAACTGCGATTTCGGCGATCCGCGCGGGCGCATCTGATTTCCTGCTTAAGCCCTTTCGCAGCAATCAACTACTGAACGCCCTGGGGCAATCGCTGTCGCGGTCCCGTCTGCGGCGCCAGAATTTCCTGCTGCGGCATGAGTTGGCCGTTGGCAAGGACCTGCTGCGACACCGAGATGCACTAATCGGATCGTCAGAAGTAATCGAAGAGGTTCGCCAAGCGATCACCCATGCGGCAGGTATCCGCACACATGTGGTGATCCGGGGTGAGGCCGGGACGGGCAAGCAGATCGCCGCGCGGATGTTGCACGGCCTGTCTGATAAGTCAGAGAAGCCGTTTGTCTGGCTGCAATCTTTCGGGATGACGGAACAGACATTTCAGGCCCGGTTGTTCGGCCGAGTTGAGGATGTGGCCAACGGCACAGCGCAAGGCGAAGATGGCATTTTGATCAACGCGGCGGGTGGCACGGTCTTCCTTGAAGATGTAGAGATGCTGACCCCGGCCTGCCAGAACATCCTCGCAGAGCTGTTATCGACAGGCCGTTTCAGCCCGTTGGGGGCCGAACGCAGCATGAGTCTTGACGTCCGGGTCATTGCGTCGACGACGCGACCACTACAGCAGGCGGTCGAGGATGGCAGCTTTCGGCAGGACCTCTATTATCTCTTGAATGTTGCGACCATCAATCTCGCGCCTTTGCGTGAGCGACCAGACGATATCCTGGACCTGATCGCGTTCTTTACCGAAACTTTGTCGCGACAGATGGGTGTGACCCCGCCGCCGATTGATGCGGTGACTCGGCGGCGTCTTTTGGGATACTCTTGGCCTGGCAACGTGATGGAGTTGCGCAACGCCGTGGAACGCGCGCTGATCGTGGGCCGGTTTGATCCACCCAGTGGTGCCGATGATAACGGCAGTGAAATGGAGACCCTTGGCGCAGTAGAGCAGAGGCACATCCTGAAAGTGCTGGATGCCTGCGGCGGCAACCGGGCCGAGGCCGCGCGCCGTCTGGGTGTGGCGCGCAAAACCATTGACCGCAAGTGCCAGTCATGGGGCCTTTGACGATCAGGCGATCTGTCCGGCTGCGCCTTCTGACGTTGGCCCTACTGCCGCTTGTTGTTCTGCTTCCCGTTCTCCTGGGCGTCACGATGTGGCGCTGGATCGACAAGTATGATGACCTGTTGATATCCAAGGTGGCCAGCGATCTTCGCATTGCGGAACAGTACTTTACCGCAATTGAAGTTACGCATGCGACCGAAGTGCAGGCGCTGGCCCGGTCCGTCGCTTTTGCAGAAGCGCGGGCGCAAGGGCCAGAGGCCGTGATCACACTATTGACCAATGATGAGGTCACCGGTGATCTGGATTTCCTTGTCCTACAGGCCCGTGATGAACCAGCGGCGCCAGAGCCCTTTCGCACCGTGGCGGCACTGGCATCCACTGACACGCCTAGCGCGGGGCTGGCCCTTTTGACGGCGGATGATCTGCTGGCCGTTGGTCCGCAACTGTCTGAACGTGCCCGGCTTGATCTGGTGCCGACAGAAGCCGCGCGGGTCATCGACAAGACGGCTGAAACGCGCGGCATGGTCATGCTGGTGACAAGCCCGGTGCCGCAAAGCGATCAGGTCTTGATCGGGGGGCGGCTGCTGAACCGCGATCTGAACATCATCGATACGATGAATGCGCTGATTTATCGAGAGCGGCAGGACATTGATGCACGCACCGGTACGACGACGCTGTTTCTGGAAGATGTGCGGATTTCGACCAATGTGCGCCTGTTCGAGGATGAGCGCGCGCTTGGAACTCGGGTTTCCGAGGTTGTGTTTGATCAGGTGATGGGGCGGGGTGAGCCTTGGCTGGACCGTGCCTTCGTCGTGAATGAATGGTATGTGTCGGGCTATGTCCCGTTGACGGATATCAGCGGCAGCCGGATCGGCATGCTCTATACGGGCTTCCTGGAAGAGCCTTTTTCGACACAGCGCAATGCAACGATCCTTTGGCTCCTTTCTTCTTTTCTTGTGGTGCTGGCGGTGACGGTCCCACTTTTCTTGCGACTGGCACAGGGGATTTTCGCGCCGTTGGAAAAGATGTCCGCCACCATGACCCATGTGGAAAAGGGCGCGTTGGAGGCGCGGATAGGGCACGTTGACGCCCAAGATGAGATCGGTGAGGTTGCCCAGCACCTTGATCGGTTGCTGGACCAGGTGCAGGAACGCGACGCTGAGTTGCGCCATGCCGCCGAAAATTTGAACGATCTTGTGGACAAGCGGACAGCGGAATTGCGCGAGGCGTCAAAGAAACTGGAAGCCACTTTTGCGCAGCTTGTGATGTCGGAAAAGCTCGCCTCGATCGGTGAGATTACGGCAGGCGTGGCGCATGAGATTAATAACCCCGTTGCGGTCATTCAGGGCAATCTTGAGATTCTGCGCGCGTCGCTTTCGCTAGAGGCACAAGAAGATCTGCAGATGGAACTGGATCTGATCGACGCCCAAACCCACCGCATCAATACGATTGTGGGCAAGCTCTTAGATTTCACGAGACCGGGGGAGTTATCGGATGCAACAACATCCGTGGATGTGTTGAAGGTGGTTGAAGATACGCTGGTGCTGGTGGCCAGCGATCTGCGAAAGCACAATATTGAAGTGATCGTGGATCATGCGCCTACGCCTGGCATTCATACCGTCGAGACAGAGTTGCAGCAGGTTCTTGTCAACCTTGCGATCAACGCGGCACAGGCCATGGGTGACGGTGGTATGTTGACGATCAAAACCGGGCCGGAGGAGCGGGATGGCGTGGCCGGTGTGCTGATCTCCGTGGCGGATACCGGCCTTGGCATTCCGAAGGACAAATTGGACCACGTGTTCGATCCATTCTTCTCCACCAAATTGTCGGAAGGCTCGGGACTCGGCCTGTCGATCAGCCAGGCATTGATACGTCGCACGGGTGGTTTGATAACAGTGCGCAGCACGATCGGGCGCGGCACGACATTTTTTGTGTGGTGTCCAGTTCAGAACAATTTGTCTGACAAGACTGCCATTACGAGCACATAAGTGGACATTTTGACCTTTTGATCTTGGCGTATCGCCGATGATCTATAGACATTTTGACCTTTCTGCAATGCGGCAGAAATCACGTAAGCCTATGTTTAAAAACAATATTTAGTTTGACAATGCGGCAAGACAAGGGCCAGACCCTGAAAGATGCTGCATACGATTGTGGACAAGCCGTCCCGCCCGCAGCCGAACCGGGGGCTATCCCCACATCCATGGGAGGACACGCAAATGTCAAACTCAGCAGCGGGACCGCTTGGGTTCCTGCGCAAGGAAAACATCGTAGCCCCTGACGGCTACAACAGGTGGCGCGTCCCACCGGCGTCCATCGCCATCCATCTGTGCATTGGGTCGGTTTATGCATGGTCGGTCTTCAACCCGCCGCTGACGCGCGAGCTGGGTGTTGTGGCGTCTGCCGCTAACGATTGGTCGCTGTCGTCGGTCGTCTGGATTTTCTCCGTCGCAATTGTCGTGCTTGGCCTAACCGCCGCAGTTGGCGGCAAATGGCTGGAAAAGGTTGGGCCCCGCTACGTCGGCGTGGTGGCTGCCACTTTGTGGGGCGGGGGCTTCATAGTCGGCTCGCTTGGCATCGCGTCGCACCAGCTTTGGCTTGTCTACCTTGGATACGGTGTCTTAGGTGGCATGGGGCTTGGTCTGGGCTACGTCTCTCCAGTCTCCACCCTGATCCGATGGTTCCCGGACCGGCGCGGTATGGCGACCGGCATGGCGATTATGGGTTTTGGTGGGGGTGCAATGATTGGTGCGCCGCTTAAGCAGTGGTTGCTGAGCATTTACAGTAAAGTGCCGGACTATTTGGGCGCTGAGGGTACCGTGTCGCTGATCACCGAGGGTGGACGCCGTTTCGCTGAAACCGCTGCCGGGAAGGTCGAGGTTGTCGTCGCATCGGCAACACAAGCGGCAAGCTTTGGTGGTGAGGCTGGGGTTTATGTCATTGGAACCGGCAACACCGGTGCGGCTGGCGCCTTCATGACGCTGGGTATCGTCTACTTTTGCGTCATGATCTTTGCCGCGTTCCAGTATCGCGTGCCGAAAGAGGGCTGGAAGCCCGAAGGATGGGAACCAAAGCCTGCGGCATCTGGTATGGTGACACGCAACAACGTGCATATCGACGAGGCGTTGAAAACACCGCAGTTTTGGCTGCTTTGGGTTGTTCTTTGCTTTAACGTGACCGCAGGGATCGGTGTGATCGGCGTGGCGAAGACGATGATCAACGAGATCTTCGCAGATCTGGCGATCGTAACGGCTGCCTTTGCCGGGACCTACGTGCTGATGATTTCGGTCTTCAACATGGTTGGCCGCTTCTTCTGGGCATCCACGTCAGACTTCATCGGGCGCAAAAACACCTATCATTGCTTCTTCATCCTTGGGACAATCCTTTACTGTTCAATCCCATATTTCGCTGGTTCTGGCGGCATGACGGCGCTGATCGGCTTTTACATCGCCACAATGATCATCTTCACGATGTATGGCGGCGGTTTCGCGACAATCCCGGCCTATCTGGCTGACCTGTTCGGCACGATGCATGTGGGTGGTATTCATGGGCGTCTGCTGACGGCCTGGTCGACGGCGGGTGTTCTGGGGCCATTCGCGATCACTTACCTGCGCAATTCGTCCAAGGAAAGCGCAATTGCCGATCTGGCTGCGGTGGTTGATCCGGCGGCGTTTGCTGAAAAGTTTGGTGCGCCCATTGCGCAGCTGAACGAGCTGGTCGCGGCCAACACGGTGACCATCGCACGTCTGATGGAAATCGCACCAGCGGGTACGGTCGATCCGACCTCCACGCTTTACAACACGACGATGTATTGCATGGCGGCGCTGTTGGTCATTGCGTTCTTTGCCAATCTGATGGTGCGGCCTGTCGGCGAAAAGCACCATGTGGAGCGGGCAAACCCGGACGCGGTGCCTGCCGAGTAACTCTCCCTGTGCCTGGCCCGGCACCATGCGGGGCCGGGCACATCCTGGGGCGGTACCGCTCTCCTGATGCCGCTCCTTTTTTTCCAAACGCGCCAGCTAGAAAGGCCCATGTCAGATGGACCAGATCGCTCCAGCCAAGTTCAAGCGCCGTGACCCGTCGCTTCCCAAGGGTCGCCAGATTTCCGATGCCGATGTTGCCGATGTCGCCGCCTTGCTGGGGGACATACCCCGCCGCGGCGACTTGCTGATCGAGGCATTGCATATCATTCAGGATAAGCATGGCTACATCACCGCAACCGCCATTGCTGCCTTGGCAGAACTTTTTCGCCTTGCGCAGGTTGAGGTTTACGAGGTCGCGAGTTTTTACGATCATTTTGATGTCGTCCGTGACGGTGAAACACCGCCGCCGCCCGTGACCATCCGCGTGCCCACTGGCGTGTCGGAAGAGATGGCAGGTGCTTTTGATCTGATTGACGCGCTGAAAGCCGCGACCGACCCGGAAGAGGTGCGCGTGATCGCGAGCCCCTGCATCGGGCAGTGTGACGCAGCGCCATCAGCGTGGATCGGCAAACGCGTCTTTCGTCATGCAACGATTGAGCGGTTGCTGGCCGCGGTGACCGAGGATAACAGCACGCCCGATCTGCCGGATTATGAGGGTTTGGCGGCGTACCGCGCCGAAGGCGGATACGAAATGTTGGGCCACGTCCTGTCGGGTGAGATCACCGCCGAAGCTGCGACCGATACCATGTCGGACGCCGGGTTGCGCGGTTTGGGAGGGGCTGGCTTCCCCGCAGGCCGCAAATGGGGATTTGTCCGTGCTCATGACGGCCCTCGCCTTATGACCGTGAACGGCGATGAGGGTGAGCCAGGCACGTTCAAGGACCGCTGGTGGCTGGAAGCCAAACCCCACCGAATGCTGGAAGGTGCCCAGATCGCTGCGCGCGTGGTCGGATGCGACAAGATCTACATCTATATGCGCGACGAATATCCGGCGGTGCTGGAAATTCTGCGGCGCGAGATTACCGCGTTGGAAGCGAGCGACATTGATATAGTGCCGATTGAACTGCGTCGTGGCGCGGGTGCCTATATCTGCGGCGAAGAAAGCGCGATGATCGAGAGCATTGAAGGCAAGCGTGGTCTGCCGCGTCACAAGCCGCCGTTCATCGCGGAAATGGGGCTTTTTGGTCGTCCCACGCTCAATCATAATATCGAAACAGTCAGCTGGATCCCCAATATCCTGCGCAACGGTCCGAAATGGTTTGCCGATCAAGGGTGGGATGAAAACCACAATGGTCTGCGCAGTTTCTCTGTCTCTGGCCGGGTGAAGGAGCCCGGTGTGAAACTCGCCCCTGCCGGCATCCCGCTGATCCGCTTGATTGAGGATTATTGCGGCGGCATGGCCGATGGCCAAACGTTCAAGGCTTTTTTCCCGGGCGGCGCCTCTGGCGGCATTTTCCCCGCAGAAATGGCCGACCGGGCTATGGATTTCGGTACTTGGGAAAAAGAAGGTGGGTTTATCGGCAGCCATGCTGTTGTAGTCCTGTCCGAAGAGGACAGCGTGCGGGCGGCAACGCTTAACACCATGAAGTTCTTTGCTCATGAAAGTTGTGGCCAATGCACCCCCTGCCGGTCCGGAACCGACAAGATGGTCAGGCTGCTGCAAGCGCAGGAACAGGACCCGGACCTGTTCGAGGATCTGCTGACCGTGATGGGCGATAGCTCTATCTGCGGCCTCGGTCAGGCGGCGGGCAACTGCGTAAAACATCTGATGAAACACTTCCCCGAGGAGTTCGCGACATGAGCCTCGACGATATCAACATGCCAGTCATCACCTTCACCCTGGACGGTCAAGAGGTGACGGCAAAGCCGGGTGAAACCATCTGGGAGGTCGGACAGCGCGAAGGCACAATAATCCCGCATCTGTGCCACAAGGATGTGCCGGAACTGCGATCAGACGGCAACTGCCGCGCCTGCGTTGTTGAGGTCGAGGGAGAGCGAGTGCTGGCCGCATCCTGCATCAGGCGCCCGACCGAAGGAATGATCGTGAATACAGGCAATGCGCGGGTGCAGAAAAACCGGCAGATGGTTTTTGACTTACTCGCCTCTGACATGCCTGCGCGCGAGCACAGCCCCGATCCGCAGAGCCATTTCTGGCAGCAGGCAGAGTTAGCTGGTCTGAAAAAGGCACGCTATCCATCCGGGCGGCCCGGTGCGGGCAAGGATATCCCGGTCGATAGTGTGTTTCGTGATGCCTCGCACCCCTCCATCGCGGTCAATCTGGATGCGTGTATTTCCTGCAACCTGTGCGAACGGGCCTGTCGCGAGGTGCAGGTCAATGATGTGATTGGCATGGCCGGGCGAGGGGCTGCGACTGTGCCTGTGTTTGACGTGAATGATCCGATGGGTCTGTCATCTTGCGTAGGCTGCGGCGAGTGCGTGCAGGCCTGCCCAACCGGCGCGCTGATGGAAAAGACGATGCTGGATGCGACGGCCACGAAGCGCTCGGTCTATGACGTCGAAAAGAAAAACAGCGTCTGCCCCTTCTGCGGTGTCGGGTGCCAGACGGAGGTGAGCGTCAAGGACAACCAGATCGTCAAGGTCGACGGGCGGCCCGGCCCCGCGAACCGCAGCAAGCTTTGCATCAAGGGCCGGTTCGGGATGGACTACGTGATGTCGCCGGAACGGCTGACAAAACCGCTGATCCGGCGCGAGGGGGTGCCAAAAAGGGCGGACGCGCGCATGGTCTTTTCGGATATCGACGATGTGTTCCGAGAGGCGACATGGGACGAGGCGATGGCGCTCGCCGCCAGTGGGCTGACGAAGGTGCGCGATAATATCGGCGGGCATGCGATTGCCGGTTTCGGCTCTGCCAAGGGCACAAACGAAGAGGCATACCTCTTTCAGAAATACATCCGGCAGGGTTTTGGCACCAACAATGTCGATCATTGTACGCGGCTTTGCCATGCATCATCCGTCGCTGCACTGATGGAAGGGGTGGGGTCAGGTGCCGTCTCGGCTCCCTTTACCGCCGCCGACGATGCCACCTGCATCATGACCATTGGCTGCAGGCCTGAACAGAACCACCCGGTCGCGGCCACCTATTTCAAACAGGCGGCGAAACGTGGCACAAAACTGATGGTCTTTGACCCGCGCAAGCAGGGGTTGATGCGCCATGCGTCCCACCCCGTTATCTTCAACGCTGGGCGTGATGTGCCGATGCTCAACGCGATGATCCATACGATCATTGATGAAGGCCTTTATGATGAACAGTTCATTCAGGCCAACGCTGACGGGTTCGATGCGCTGACTGCGAAAGTCAAAGATTTCGCACCTGATGCAATGGCCGATATCTGTGGCGTAGAGGCGGAATATCTGCGCGACCTCGCCCGCACATTTGCAACGGCTGAACGGTCGATCATCTTTTGGGGTATGGGGGTCAGCCAACATGTGCATGGGACTGATAATGCACGCTGCCTGATCGCACTCAGTCTGATCACAGGTCATATTGGCCGTGATGGGACGGGGCTGCACCCACTGCGCGGCCAGAACAATGTGCAAGGGGCATCCGATGCCGGGCTGATCCCGATCACCTATCCCAATTACAAGTCTGTTGAGGATGCTGATGTGCGTGCCCGTTACGAAGATGCCTGGGGCCGCAGTCTTGACCCGAAAAAAGGCCTGACCGTGGTCGAGGTGATGGATGCTGTCAACGAAGGCAAGGTTAAGGCGATGTATGTGCAGGGCGAGAACCCTGCCATGTCGGACCCCGACCAACATCACGCACGCAAGGCGCTTGCATCGCTTGAACATCTTGTGGTGCAGGACATTTTCCTGACGGAAACGGCTTGGTTTGCCGATGTGATTCTGCCCGCATCAGCGCAGCCTGAAAAGCCGGGCACCTATACCAACTCTAACCGCCAGGTGCAGTTGGGCCTACCGGTTCGCAAACCACCGGGCGAGGCGCGGCAGGATTGGAAGATCCTTGTCGAAATGGGTCAGCGATCCGGCCTTGACTGGGATTACTCAGATGTGGCGGCGGTCTATACGGAGATGGCCAGCAACATGCCGTCACTCGACAATATCCCTTGGGAACGGCTGATGCGCGAAGGTGTGGTATGCTATCCGACCAAGTCAGAGGATGAGCCGGGGGAGGAGGTGATCTTCTACAATGGTTTCCCAACCGCGTCGGGTAAGGCAAAGCTGGTTCCGACGGACCTCGTGCCGCCCGATGAGCTTCCAGATAATGATTTCCCCATGGTCCTGACGACAGGCCGTATGCTGGAGCACTGGCACACAGGCGCGATGACCCGGCGGGCCACACATCTGAACGCGCAGGAAAGTGAGGCGGTCGTTTCCATGCACCCCAAGGATATCGGGCGAATGGGCCTTGCGCGGGGTGAGCAGGTGACAGTTGAGACACGGCGCGGTGCGATAACGCTGACGCTGCGGGCTGATCGTGATGTAACGCCGGGCATGCTGTTCATCCCGTTCTGCTTTGTGGAGGCGCCGGCGAATTTCCTGACCAACCCGCAGCTTGATCCATTCGGAAAGATCCCAGAGTTCAAGTTTTCTGCGGCGCGTATTTCCGCTGCGCAAGTCGCTGCGGAATGAGTTTGTGGTCCGGATAGGGGACTGTTAGCCAATTGCCAAACCGGCGACCTACTCTAAGTGCTGGCCCCAAAAACGGCTATTCGTGCTGGGCGTAGCGAGATTTGGTCAGGCAATGGGTAAGACGTGGACAAACCAGACATATGCAGCTTCAGCTTTTGCTGACGCAGCACGTGTTCGCAGTTTTAGGATGGATTTTGCTGCGTCGCAGCCTTTTTCGTGAATGCGATCATTTCCAGTCGCTCTTCAGTTGAGCAACATATCTGCGAGTGCCATCGAGCGGGCAAGCTCTACCCTCTTTTGTCTTGACGCCGCAGCCGACCACGCCGCAAGCCAAGTAAAATGCCGGGTGATGCAAGAAACGCGCCAGCCACAACAAGCGGTGCAGCGATCATAAAAGAGAATCCTGGTATCTCAGCAAAAATCGCAGCACCGATCGCGGCGGCCCATAGAATAGTGAGGTATTCGAATGGAGCCAAGAGCGATGCCTCAGCATATCGAAAAGCGAGAGTCATTGCGATATGCGCGCTGCCGCCGAACACGCCGTTCAGAACGAGAAGGATCCAAACGCTTGCATCAGGCATGCTCCATCCCAAAGGAAGGGTCGCGAGACCCGCGACGGATGATGCAAGTGCGAAGTAAAATGCAATTGCTCCGGGGCTCTCGGTTTTGTTCAGGGCACGCACCTGTACCAACGCCCCAGCGGTCAGTGCCGCAGTCGCAATACCAAGAGCAACACCAAGAAGCGCGGGGCTGTTGTTGGTAAAATGCGGTAGCGTCATCACCGCAGCGCCCAAAAGCCCGAGGGCAACGCCAAGCCAGCGGCGAGGCCCGGGTCGCTCGCTCAGGAGAAGTGCCGCAAGCGCGACCGTCATGACGGGAGAGAGGTAGGAAAGCATCGTGGCTTCCGCTATGGGCAAAAGCCGAAGTGTCGCAAACGAGGTAAACATCGCAGCCCCGCCCAGCAGGCATCATCCGAGATGACCCAGGGGTCGGCGGGTCGCAAGGCCCTGCGGGAATTCGTTGCGCACCCATAGAAAGATCACCAGCGGTATCATCGCCACAGCCGAGCGAAAGAAGACGACCTGACCCAAGGGGACGGTGTCTTAGCCGCTTAGAACTGTGCCACTATTTTGGTGTCACATGAGGGATAG
>CALCOY010000028.1 GCA_937897325.1 uncultured Shimia sp. | reverse complement strand
AGAAACCTTATTAGAGAAACCCCAAATTCGTGAGACTGAACGAGAGGGATAGACAGTTCAGCTGGCGCATTGGAAAATTGAGCGGATTGGGCTGATAACCGCAACAGCCCCCATCGCGCGCCCCGTCGCGGCCCCCGTCGTTGCCTCCATCGCCGCGGTTGGAGACCGGAGGTGTCTTAAGAACGGGCGGCAATTTGCGGCTTGGCTCGGGCGGGGCCCCAAACAGCGATCGAGCGGATGCAAAGCGCGTCTGTTCGGGATCAGTAAGCGGGGCGACAGATACCTGCGCACCTTGCTGATCCACAGAGCCCGGGCTGTCCTGCGGATTTCCGGCGGCAAAGATGACGCGGAGACGTCGATGAAGAGATAAGATGCGACAGCGCCACCAACCGACGCTTCATGAACCGGGTGGGGATCGGCACGGCCCAGATGATGCCTCCGCGCCATCGAGGGAGAAGCAAGCGAAGCCATCGGGGCCCACGGCCAAAACCGGACAATGGACCGCTCACACAAGCCCGATATACATCAAAAACCGCAATCCCGATCCAGACCAAAACAGACCAAAGAAACAAACCAACGCAAAACTCAAAAACAAATGGATATAGCCATGCTTGAGCTTGATCATCTCGCGATCTCTGGCGAGACATTGGAGGCCGCGACAGCGCATGTGGAAGATACATTGGGTGTCAAATTGCAGCCTGGCGGGAACCACGCAGCGTTTTCGACGCACAACACGCTTCTGGGCCTGGAAGATGGTCTCTATATTGAAGCCATCGCCAAGGATCCGGATGCGCCCCCCGCGCGCCATACGCCTATCTTTGACCTAGCCTCATTCACCGGCCCGGCCCGATTGACGAACTGGATCTGCCGGACGCAGCATCTACAGCGTTTGCTAACCGAGATGCCTGACGGCCTTGGCCCGGCGTTGCCGCTGGAGCGAAGTGATTTGCGCTGGTTTATGACCGCACCGCCGAGCGGAGTGATTCCCTTCGACAATCTGATGCCCTACATGATCGAGTGGCAAACCAGCCCCCATCCAGCGACCAAGCTTGCACCGTCAGGCCTTCGACTGCACCGCCTGTTCATCAGCCACCCGAAAGCGGATGCTATGATCACGCTGCTTGCCCCCCATTTCACGGACGCGCGCGTCGTCATCGAAAATGGTCCGAATGCCATTTTGGCCGAGTTCGACACGCCACATGGCCGCCGCCTATTGGAGTGATCAAGTTCGCAGCATGTTGCGGCGCAATGTCACCTCTGATTGTCGAAACTTGTGTCAGTTTGCGCTGACATCCCGCCAGCGTGCCGTTAAGGTAAGGTATGTCTATTTGGTCGCGCATTTCGGAGGCCTTAGGTGCCCTTGCCTCGGGTGAGGGACTTGCGGCTGTTTTCGACAAATTGCGGACGCCGCCTGAGCGATCTGTCGCCTTCGCGATTGCTGTCATCGCACTTGGTGCGAAGATGGCCAAGGCAGACGGACAGGTGACGCGCGCAGAGGTCACGGCCTTTCGAGATGTGTTTAGTCTCGAAAGCGAGGATGAGGCGGGTGCAGCCCGCGTCTTCAACCTTGCCCGACAGGATGTGGCGGGCTTTGAGGAATACGCAACGCGCATTCGGGCCATGTTCGATGGGCATCCCCAAACGCTGAGCGATCTGGTGGAGGGTCTGTTCCATATTGCCATGGCTGACGGGTTCTATCACCCGAACGAAGACGCGTTTCTGGAGAGGGTCGCCGACATATTCGATCTGCCGGAAAACGAGTTTAGGGCCATGCGCGCGCGTTTCGTGCCTGATGAGAAACCGGATCCCTACACGATCCTTGGCGTGTCGTCAGACATGCCCGTGGAAGAAATCCGCGTCATCTGGCGGCGCCTGGTGCGAGAAAACCATCCTGATGCGATGATCGCGCGTGGCGTTCCAGAAGAGGCGGTACGACTGGCCGAAAAGCGGATGATCGACATCAACGGCGCCTGGGATGAGATCGAGGCGGCGCGGGCAGACGCCTGATGCGGATCGCCACCTACAATGTCGAGTGGATGGATTCGCTTTTCGACGCTGATGATCAGCCCAGTCATGACGACAAATGGTCCAGCCGTTACAACGTGACCCGCGCGGGCCAGCTTGAAGCGCTTGGTATGGTGTTCCGCGCGATGGATGCGGATGCGGTGATGGTAATTGAGGCGCCGGATGCATCGACCAGCCGGGAAACTACGCGCGCACTTGAAGCATTTGCAGCATTCTATGATCTGCGGACCACTCAGGCGGTTCGCGGTTTTGCAAACGACACAAAGCAAGAGATTGCACTGCTATACGATCCGAGCTGTCTTACTGTACGTCATGATCCGCAGGGGCCGATCACGGGCAATGCGGGACGATCTGATGCTCCGCGCTTCGATGGGACATTCCGCATTGATCTGGATGTAGATGCGACCGAAGATCTGGTGGTGTTCTCCAAACCGCCGCTTGAGCTTGCCGTCAAAACCACGACGGGGGCGGAACTTCGGTTGATCGGCGCGCATCTGAAATCAAAGGCACCGCATGGCGGCGAGACCCCGAACGAGATCATGCGTATCTCGATTGCCAACCGACGCAAGCAATTGGCACAGGCGATCTGGCTGCGCGCGCGTATCTCGGCGCATCTTGCGGCGGGTGAAGATGTGATCCTGATGGGAGATCTGAATGACGGTCCGGGGCTGGATGAATACGAGAGTCTTTTTGGGCGGTCGTCAGTGGAAATCATTCTGGGTGGCGAGGAGGAAAAGGCACTCTTCGACCCGCATGCAGCCGCCGCGCTCAGCCGCCGGATCCATGCGCTTCCTACAACATCGCGCTTCTATCTTCGGCATGAGAAACGGTTTCTACAGGCTTTGTTGGACTACATCATGGTGTCAGATGGTCTCCGGGCGCGATCGCCACGCTGGCGGATCTGGCATCCGTTCGATGATGTGAAATGCTGGACGAACGAGGGTTTGCAGGCGGCATTGCTTGCGGCTTCGGATCATTTCCCGGTGACCTTGGACATTGATATGTGACTTTGAAATCTTCCGATTTCATCCCATATTATGGCTCATGAATAAGCATTTGATCATAGCGTGCTTGGCATGTTTGGGCACCGCGGCGGCTGCACAGGAAGACGAAGGTCTGTCGCTCATGGAGCGGGGTGCTCAACTCTTTATGGAAGGCATCATGCGCCAGATGGAACCGGCGATGGATGACTTTCAGGGGCTGGCTGAACAGTTTGGTCCTTCCCTCCGCAGCTTCGCGCAGGAAATGGGTCCGGCATTGCAAGACCTGCTGGATGAAGTAAAGGATTGGAGCGTTTATCACCCGCCGGAAATTCTTGAGAACGGCGACATTGTCATCCGCAAAAAGACCCCGGAAGAGATCGAAACCGCCAGCGAGCCTGTCGACATCTGATCAATGATGGCGCCGTGCCGGACGCTTTCGGATCTTTGTCACCAGTTCTGCATCCAAGGATCCGGCCAAGGACCGCAACCTAGATTCGGCAACCTCGCCAAAGAGCGGTTCCGCCGCACGGGTGAGATGAAGCTCAAGCAGCCGCTTTTTCGGGAACCATCGAAAGCTGCCGCGGTCGGCCTCTTTCTCCATCCAGAGCATCGCGCCAAAACGCATGGCTTTGCCAAGCACTTCAGCCTCCAGCCGTAACTTGTCATCCAGAAGGTCATAGAGTTCTTCGAAGCGGGTTCCTTCGCGCTTGTTGGAATAGCGATGCAGCAGAGCCAGCCCTAGATAGACGCGTTCCCAATGCTTGAGGCCCCCCAGATTGGCGCGGGTCGCGTTGTCGAAACAAACTTCGGCCCGGTAATCGGGATGCGCGCGCCAACTGACGTCGTGCAGAAGGCAGGCGGCCTTGACCAGCCGTGCACGCTGTTCAGGGACCGACCGGAAAATCGGCTGGATAAACTGAAACAGGGTGCGCCCAAATCCGGGAATGCGGGCATCCTTTGCCTCGGCAAACCGGCAGGCCTCAATCAAGGGGTCGCGATCCCGCAGGCGCTGCGGCATCTGCTCATAGAGCATGCCTTCGCGGATCCCGTAGCTGGAAATCGCGATGTCCTTGGGCTTGAAGGTTTTGACGAGGCGTTTGAGCACCTCGGCGGCGTAAGGCACAAGCGCCATGCGGGTCGAAGAGATCCCGCAGGCCTGACGCAGCGCATCGAGATCTTCGGTTTCGGCAATGAACTTTACGGTTTTCGAAACCGCAGATGGCGTCATCCGATATTCGTGCAAAACGTGCAGTGGGTATTCTCGTCGGGCCATATCGATCCGCGCGATGGCCCGCCACGAGCCGCCGACCAAAAACAGTCTGTCGCGTTGTGGGCCCATCTTCTCTTGCAGCGTGTTCATGACGTCGCGAACATGCCGAATGCGGGCCTTCTTGCCGCCTTTCATGCTCTGAAGTTTCAGTGGTCCCAAAGCAGAGGTCACGCGCCGACCGACCCGGCCGCCCGAGATTTCGGCAAGTTCCATAGAGGATCCGCCGATATCGCAGACCAGTCCGTAGGATCCGGGCCAGCCCAACAGCACGCCTTGGGCCGACAGGCGCGCCTCTTCCTCGCCATCGATGGTCCAAAGGCGCAAGCCGGTTTCGCGTGCCACCTCATTTGCAAAGTCCGGCCCATCCGTCGCATCACGCACCGCCGCCGTGGCCACGACCGTCAAATCGGGCAGTCCCATCCCTTCCGCAAGGCTTCTAAAACGGCGCAAGGCGTCTAGGGCGCGCACGCGTCCTTCTGGATTCAATTGCCCCGTATCGCCCAAGCCGGCGCCAAGCGCACACATGATTTTCTCATTGTAGAAATATGCAGGGCTACGCGCAGCCCCGTCAAAGATCACAAGCCGGACGGAGTTTGATCCGACATCAACCACCCCCACCCGGGACAGGGCGCGGCTTGACGGATCATCAAAAAGCGGACGGCCAAAGGGGCCCCAATCTTGGGCTGGCGTCTCGGTCAAGACGTTCATGCTATCCCCGCAGCTTCTTTTGCACACAAGATGAACCAGCGGCGCATTTCGGTCAATCCGGCGCATTCGGATAAAAGGATTGCCAACGCGCGGTCAGTCTTCTGCGTGTGCCAGCTTGGGAACGTCGGCTGCCCCTGCGGATCCGCGACCGGAAAGCGACGGGTTCTCCATGAAAAAGCGGTGACAGTTGAAGGCGAATTCGCCTTCGGGCAGTTCCGGCCGCGTGAAAGACCCGTCAGGGGCCATCACCCAGCTTTGCGCGACATCGGCAAGATTCGCGGCCATCACCTGGCTGACGATCTGTGCTTTGACAGTCGCGTTTTCGATCTCGACTAGGGTTTCGACGCGGCGGTTGAGGTTGCGACCCATCCAGTCGGCTGACGACATGAACACGCGCGCCTTTTTGTGGGGCAGGCCGTGGCCGTTGCCGAAACATACGATGCGGGAATGTTCCAGAAAGCGCCCGACCACCGATTTGACACGTATGTTTTCCGAGAATCCCTTGATGCCGGGCCGCAAACCGCAAATGCCGCGGATGACAAGGCTGATCTGTACGCCATTCTGACCTGCTGCATAAAGCGCATCGATGACCTCGCTGTCGATCAGGGAATTCATCTTGGCCCATATTCGCGCGGGTTTGCCTGCCTCTGCGTGCTGTGTTTCGGCGGCAATCAGGTCCAGCAGACGGGATTTCAGGTTGCGTGGCGAGATGGCCAGGTTTTCGAGCGCTTCGGGTGGGGCATAGCCCGAAAGGTAGTTGAACACCTTCGTGGCATCACGTCCGAGTTTCGCGTCGCAGGTAAAAAGCGATAGATCAGTGTAGATCCGCGCGGTGATTGGATGATAGTTGCCCGTGCCGTAATGGGTGTAGGTGACAAGGTCCTTGCCTTCGCGCCGGACCACCGTGCTTATCTTCGCATGGGTTTTAAGGTCCATGAATCCGTAGACCACATGCGCGCCCGACCGTTCTAGCCTGCGAGACTGCCGGATATTTGCGGCCTCATCGAAGCGGGCCTTCAGTTCGACCAGGGCGGTGACGGACTTTCCGTCCTCAGCTGCCTCGCATAGCGCTTCGACGATGGGAGATCTCTTTGAGGTCCTGTAGAGCGTCTGCTTTATCGCCACCACATACGGATCGCGTGCCGCCTGCTTGAGAAAGCGCACCACCATGTCGAATGTCTCATAGGGGTGGTGCAGCAGCATGTCCTTTTGGCGGATGGCCGCGAACATGTCGCCGTCAAAGTCACTGACCCGCTCTGGCACGCGGGGCGTGAAGCTGGGCCAAAGCAGATCAGTCCGACTGTCGAGCACCAGTTTCGACAAATCCGCAAGACCGATCATCCCTTCGACTTCGATCACTTCGGCTTCGCTGACGCCAAGTTCCTGCATGACGACAGCCTTGAGCTTTTCTGGCGCCCCTTTGGAATGAGTCAGGCGAACCACTTCGCCCCTCCTGCGACGTTTAAGTGCGACCTCGAATTCGCGGACAAGGTCTTCGGCTTCCTCTTCAAGTTCCAGATCGCTGTCGCGCAGGACACGGAATTCGAAATGCGACTTTAGTTTGTAGCCTGGGAAGAGGCTGCTGATGTTCAGCAGCAACAACTCTTCCAGCGGCAGAAAACGGTCCTCGCCGTCTTTTGCAGCCGGCAGAGGGAGGAAGCGGTCGATCTGTGCCGGAATGGGCAGCAGCGCCTGAAGAGGACGTTTGTCGCTGGTGCGTTCAAGCTGCAGGGCCAGCACGTAGCCAGTATTGGCGATAAATGGGAACGGGTGCGCGGGATCGATCGCAAGGGGCGACAGAACAGCAAACACGCTGGACAGGAAGACTTCCTCGATATGTCTCTTGTCGGCATCGGAGAGATCGGCGCCGCGGACGACAGCGATGCCCTTCGACTTCATCTCGGTCAGAAGTTTCGCCAGAACGCGCTGTTGGCTTTGAAGGAGCAGGCGGGCGTTTTCGTCGATAAGCACCATCTGTTCGGCGGGTGAAAGGCCATCTGCGGCGGGCGTTGTGTTTCCGGCCAGTGCGAGTTCGCGCAAACCGGCCACGCGCACGGTATAGAATTCATCCAGATTCCCGGCCGAGATCGACAGAAAGCGCAGCCGCTCAAGCAGGGGCACTTTCGGGTTTTCAGCTTCTTCCAGAACGCGCCAGTTAAAGGCCAGCCAGCTGAGTTCCCGGTTGTGGAAGCGGCCGGGGCCGCTCGTGTCGATATCGGGAAGCTCGACTGCTTCGGGGAAGGGACCATCAAGAAAGTCGGTGTACATCATGAGCACTCTATGGGGCTGGCATGTGACGGATAAGTGACGATTATTCCTTGGGAATGTCCCCATTGTCCAGCATGTTGCGGGCCATGTTTCGTCCCACCGGTTTTCCCTGGGCGAGGCTTTGCGCGTCAAGAGCCGCTACGACGCGCGCTGCTGCTGCAAAAGACCTTTCGATCCTCGGCACGAGATACTGAATCACATTTGGCTTGGGGGCAATCTGCCGATCCGCGAAGAGTTTTGCCAGAACGGCGGCCAGCAATGTGTCATCGGGCGGCTGAAGTTCTGCGTGGCCCGCGGCATCCACACGGCTTTGCAGATCGGGCAGGCTGAGGTTCCAGAAGTTTGGTGCAGCCTCTCCTGTCATCAAAAGAGGATGGTTCGCCTCGGCCAGCATATTGTGCAGGTGAAAAAGCGCAGTCTGGTCGACTGGATCTTGGGAGATCATCGGAATGTCTTCGACCGCCACGGGGCCCTGCGCGAGATCTTGTAAGCTTTGATCTGCAAGGCCTTCAGCGGGAATGATGCGGGCTCCGGCGTCTGCCGCCCAAACGTGGGTTAGGTGGGTTTTGCCAGATCCTTCCGGCCCGCTGAGCACGAGTTTCCGCAGATCCCAATTCACCCAGGCGTCGATCATCGCGAGGGCAAGGGCGTTGGAGGGCGCAACCATGAAATCCTCGCGCCCGAGGGCCGGTCGGGCCGGCAGATCCAGTCCCAATTGTTCCGCCATCTCAGTCCTCAGAGGTGTTGGCGGCCTGGCCCCTGTAAAGGCGGCTGTCGCGATATTGTTGCAGCATGAATCGGACAATCACGCCGAGGGCGGCGGCCAGCGGCACCGCGACAAGCATCCCGACAAAGCCGAAAAGAGAGCCGAAGACGGTCAGGGCAAAGATCAGCCATACGGGGTGCAGGCCGACACTGTTTCCGACGAGCTTGGGGGTCAGGATATTGCCTTCAACGACCTGACCGATCACGAAGATCACGGCAACCAGACCAAGCGAGACCCATTCCCCCCAGAACTGGAAAAGCCCAAGCCCGATGGCCAGTGCGCCGCCGATCAGGGCACCCAGATAGGGAATGAAGGTGATCAGGCCCGCCACGAAGCCCACAACAAGCCCGAATTGCAGCCCGACAAGCATCAAGGCGATGGCGTAATATGTGCCAAGGATCAGGCTGACGGTGCCCATTCCACGGATGAATGAGGCCAGCGTCAGGTCGATTTCTGCGGCGAGCTTGCGGACGACGGGAGCGTGATCGCGTGGCAGAAGTTCGTCGACCCGCGCAACCATGTTGTCCCAATCCAAAAGCAGATAGACCGCCACGACCGGCACGATGACGAATAGCACAATGATGTTGATCAGTGATGCGGCAGAGGTCAGCGCGGTATTCAAAAGCTCTCCGCCCCGGCTGCTGACCGTCTGACCCACGGAATTGAGCGACTGGCGGAGCGTTGACTCCTCTTCAAGCAGCGATGGAAACCGTTCGGACAGAAAGGTGCCCGCATCCCGCGCAAGTTGCGGTGCGACGTTGAACAATTGAATGGCCTGCTCGACAAGCATCGGAACGACCAGAAGGGCCATGAGGACAAAGATCAGTATAGTGGTCAGCGTGATAACGGCTGTGGCGGCTACGCGTGAGGCGCCAAGCCGTTCCAGGCGGTCGGCCACAGGATCTAGAAAATAGGCAATGGCACCGCCCAGAACGAAGGGTAGAAGCTGGTCGCCCAGAAACCACAATACAACAAAGAACACCGCTGCCGCGATGCCCCAGTATCTGACTTGATCGCGGACGGGCAGGGCCATGTCGTCTCCGGTTGCGTACGACCTCAGAGATCGCGGGTTTTCCGCGCGATTTCAAGCCCATTGCCCGAGAGGCAGGACCCTACCTGCAGCTTGGGCGTGTTCCGGGCAGCAACACTTTGTCGATTATGTGAATGACGCCGTTATCGGCCTTAATGTCAGTCCGTACGATCTGCGCCGTTTCGCCGCTTCCGTCGTCAATGACGAAGCTGTCTACGTTCCGCGTGATGCAAAACCGCTCGGTCGTCAGTATCGGTTTGAAAAGTGTGGAGCCTTCGGGGATTTTTTTGCTCTTCAGTTTCCGATCATCGACGTGATAGAGCAATATGTCGGTCAGGCGCTGCTTGTTCTCGGGCGCCATGAGCGTGATGACCTCGCCGTCCTGCAAGGCACCAAACGCCGCATTCACAGGTGCATAAACCGTGAAGGGCCCGGGTCCGCGCAGGGTCTCGGAAAGATCGGCTGCATCAAGGGCCTGCAAGAGTGTGGAGAACTGTTCGTCATTTTCGACGATGTCCACGATTGTCGTGTTTGCAGCCGCCACACTGCCTGCTCCGATCATCAGACCCGCAAGGATGTATCTGAGTTTCCGCATGGCAACGCTCCTCATCTGGTGATGCGAGATATATAGGGACTTGCGCGAAGACGCACATCACAGGAGGGTGAAGCAGATGATCTCTTGCCTGTGTGGGACCTGCATCATAAACGCTTTGAGGACGTTACGGCCAAGGGTTTCTTCATGCGCCTCTCTCGCTATTTTCTGCCTGTTCTCAAGGAAACGCCTGCTGACGCGCAGATTGTCAGCCATCGCTTAATGCTGCGGGCGGGCATGATCAAGCAACAGACGGCAGGCATCTATTCCTGGCTGCCGCTGGGCTTCAAGGTTCTAAAAAACATCGAGCGGATCGTGCATGAGGAACAGCAACGCGCGGGACACATCCCAATGCTGATGCCGACGATCCAACCTGCTGAGTTATGGCAGGAAAGCGGGCGCTACAACGATTACGGGCGTGAGATGTTGCGGATTGAAGACCGACATGGGCGAGACATGCTCTTCGGTCCCACCAATGAAGAAATGATCACGGATATCTTCCGCAGCCATGTGAGCAGCTACAAGGATCTTCCGCTGACCCTTTATCATATCCAGTGGAAATTCCGCGACGAAGTGCGGCCGCGTTTTGGCGTCATGCGAGGCCGGGAATTCTACATGAAGGATGGCTATAATTTCGATCTGACCGAGGATGCCGCGTTGCACGCCTATAACCGTCATCTGGTCACCTATCTGCGCACCTATGAACGCATGGGGCTTCAGGCGATCCCGATGCGGGCTGACAGCGGGGCCATCGGCGGCGACAATACGCATGAATTCCTCGTTCTTGCAGAAACCGGGGAATCGGAGGTCTTTTATGACGCGCGGATTGAGGATATCCGCCTGGGCGGTCGCGAGATTGACTACGACAATGTCGACGAATGCAGGGGTGTACTGGACGAGTTCACCTCACTTTATGCCCGCACCGACGAGACCCATGAGGATGCGATCTTTGCCGAGGTGCCCGAACAGCATCGCCGGTCGGCGCGGGGGATCGAGGTTGGTCAGATCTTCTATTTCGGGACGAAGTATTCCGAACCCATGGGCGCCACCGTTCAGGGTCCGGATGGTAAGCCTGTACCTGTTCATATGGGCAGCCACGGGATCGGTGTGTCGCGGCTGTTGGGTGCAATTATCGAAGCGAGCCATGATGACAACGGCATCATCTGGCCAGAAGGTGTCACACCGTTCCATTGCGGGATTGTGAACCTTAAACAGGGGGATGCCGATACCGATGCGGCTTGCGAAACGCTCTATGTTGAATTGTGCAAACACGGGCTGGAGCCGCTTTATGACGATCGGGATGAGCGTGCAGGTGGCAAGTTCGCGACCATGGATCTGATCGGTCTGCCCTGGCGGATCACGGTGGGTCCCCGAGGCCTCAAAAACGGCGTGGTCGAACTGACCAGCCGCAAGACTGGCGAAAGCGAAGAGATGAGTGTGGAGGCTGCAGTTGCAAAGGTGGCGGAGATCTACGCGCTGCACAAAGGCTTGGCCCATCCCGAGATGATGTCGACCCGCGCCTTTCACACCTACATCTGATGCGCTGGTTGGCCGCACTCGCCGTTCTTATCGCTTCTGCCGCGCAGGCCGATGATGCGGCAATGACGCGGCTCGACACCGCTTTCGGCACATGGCTGGACGCGCATGACGTCAAAGGCGTGATGGCCGTCCGTCACAAGGGCGTCTTGCTTGGCGTTATCGAACACGGGCTTTCGGCTGACGAACCTGTTGAACTGGCCAGTGTTTCGAAATCCATTACCGGCCTTTGTGCGCTTAGCCTCGTGCAAGATGGACGTTTGGATTGGGACGATACGGTGTCGGCGCGCGTGGGCAAAGGGCCCGACGTGACGCTTGCGCAGCTATTGACCCATTCCGCTGGTCTTGGGCCAGACAGCACGCAGATGGCTATGTTTCTCTGGCGGGATCAGCCTCCGCACCGGTCCGCTGACGTTTTGGACCAGGTTCTGGAGCGGTCAGAACAATCCGCAGAGGTCGGCACATTCAGTTACAACAACGAAAACTACGCGCTCATCGGGCTGATGATCGAAGAGGCAAGCGGCGCGCCCTATGCCGAGACCTGCACGAAGCGGGTTTTGGACCCTGCAGGCGCCGAAGGCGGGGCCGCTGCTGCATCCGGGGCTTTCATGCCGTGGGGCGGTTGGGCCATGCGTGTAAACGACTACGCTGCGCTGCACGAACACTGGTTCGGGCGGGATGGTGTTGTGGGTGCCGATCCGTTCGCCTTTCCGCATGTGGAGGCATGGGACGCGTATTATGGGCTTGGCACAATGTTCCGGCAGTCTTTCGATGGCAGCGGCTATCATTTCTGGCATTTCGGGGCGCTTTGCTTCGCGAATGACGGAAGCATCGGGGCTTATGCCGTCAGTTGGTTCGGGGATTGGAGCCTGCTTGCCGCCTATGACGACTGCATCCTGGACGATACGCTGATCGAGTTGGACAATGCGCTGGCCCGCGCAGGCCTTGATCTGGAGTGAGCGACCATTTTCCGCTAAGCTCAGCAGTATAGATCGGCGGCAGACCGATCGCAAAAAAGGTTTGGCACGGCATGATCATTCGCACACTTGCCTTGGCAGCCGGATTGATGACCGGGCTCTTTGCCTCTCAATTCCCCGAGTTTTCGCAGCAATATGTGCAACGCCTTGGCGGGGCTGTCGATGCGCTGCAGGAGGTTGTGGAGGATTTCGACGCCTCCGCAAAGGCAAGCGGGTTAAGCCGTCATGCCGCATTGAAAGAGATGCACGGTACCGGCTTTCTGGAAAGTCGCCGGGCCGACATGATCAGCACCTTCGCGCGTTACGAAAGGCTTCGGGCTGATCTGGATGCCTTACAGCAGGCCGGACCGTTTATCCGCGCATCGCTTGCTCCGCGTTTCAGAGACAACGAAGTTGCGCGCGCGACCTTTGACGCCTTTCGCCCGGCCCTGCCGCTGACATTTGAGGGGATCAGTTTCGCCCTTTTGGGCCTTGTGCTTGGCGCGGCCCTTGTCTGGGCCGCGCTGCGTTTGCTTTTGTGGCCTGTCAGGCGGCGAGGCCCAGCTTAGACACGTGGATTTCGAAGGTGGGGTGCATCTCTGCACCTACCACGTTTTCGGTATAGTGCCGGTAGATCGAACGCCAATAGGGCTGAACGACCACACCTTCGTCCTGCATGATCTTCTGCAGCTTAGCCATGACCTCGCGCCGTTGATCCGCATCTGCAATGGCAAGCGCCTCTGACAATGTGGTGTCGAATTCCTCGTTCGAGAACGCACTTTCATTCCAGGCCTCTCCCGACCGGTAAGCCAGCGCCAAGACTTGCACGCCCAGAGGACGCTGCGCCCAGTCTGTCGTGCTGAAGGGATACTTCGCCCAGTCGTTCCAGAAGGTCGAGCCCGGCAGAACCGTCCTTCGCACGGGGATCCCGGCATCACGCAATTGCGCTGCCGCAGCATCCGAAGTGTTCTTGCGCCAGGTGTCGTCGATCGAGATCAGTTCATGTTCGAAATCGCCAAAGCCTGCCTCTTCCATGAGGGCCTTTGCGCCTGAAGGGTCATGAACTGGCGCGGGCAATTCTGCATATTCTGGATGGATTGGTGATACGTGGTGGTTTTCGCCCACGCGCCCATTGTTGTTGAAGCCAAGTTCCAAGAGCACGTTGTTGTCGATGGCCATGGCAAGCGCGCGGCGCACTCGTGCGTCCGCATAGGGTGTCTGGCCGTCAACCTCGGCCACCTGGTTAGGACGGATCACGACGGTGTTCGCTGTAACGGCCTCTGACTTGGTCCAGCCGATACTGTCGAATAGTTCGATGAATTCGCCGATGGATTCGTAGACCATATCGACTTCACCGGAATCGACTGCCGCGAAGATCGAGGCCTGATCGGTGCCGAAATCGAGGTATTCGATGCGGTCCAGATAGGCGCCCTCACCCCACCAAGTATGCTCGGTGTTTTTGACAAGCACCGCCTTGACGCCAACCTCAAATTCATCGGGCGTATAGGGCCCTGTGCCGATCGGGTTGTCGAGCGGATCGCCGTTAAAACTTTGGTGCACGATTGCTGCGGGATAGTCCGAAAAGCCCGCAATCAGCGTGATGTCAGCATTGCCGGGGCGAAGCACCACAGTGCTTTCGTCGATAGCCTCTATGGCGCCATCGCGCGCGGCGCCCGTTGCTTCATCGACCAGCGACGCCATGCGTGAGGCCATGGAATTGCCCTCGACCCCTTTTTCGCACCAGCGCGCGATATTGAAAGCCACGTCTTCGGCCGTGAACGTATCGCCGTTCGACCATGTCACGCCTTCGCGCACCTTCAATGTGTATTCTGTCGCATCGTCGTTGACTTCCCAGCTTTCCAGTAGGGAGGGTTCGATTGACCCATCGATCTGGTATTCGACGAGATATTCCAGATAGCCGCGGGTGTAGTTGGACATCTGCGGCCAATCGTAGGTGCGCGGGTCCTTCAGCGCTTTGACCGTGCTTTCGATGCGCAAAGTTCCGCCCGCCTGGGCATGTCCTGCGGCCTTTGCTGGCTGGCTCAGCCCCAAAAGACCATACGCTGCTGCCGTCGTAACACCCATGGACGTCGCGCGCGTCAGAAATTCGCGCCGTGACATCGTGCCTTCCGCAACCTCGGCGGCATAGGCTCGAGCCGTGTAAATGGTTTGTTTTCGTGTTGTCATGGAAAAAGCCCCTGTTGGCCTTGGCAAAGAAGAATGCCCCCGCATTCTTCGGCAGCACGCTCATCGCGCTACGTCAGAAGCAACTTTAGCATGAGGCGATCCGATCTCAAGCCATGCGCTGGCTTGACCTTCGCCGGGCCTTGCCGCACTGCTGTTTCGCAAAAAATCAGAGCAGGAGCCAGCGATGGCCGGACGTACAGTCCCCTTTGCGCCTTTTGAATGGATGATCGCCTGGCGCTATCTGCGCGCGCGTCGCGCCGAAGGCGGGGTCAGCGTGATGACCTGGATCAGCCTGATCGGGATCACACTGGCCGTGTTTGCGCTGATCGCAACATTGGCGGTCCGCGCGGGGCTGCGTGCGGATTTTGTCGACGCGATGCTGGGGGCCAATGCCCATGTCGAACTGCGCTATCTGCGTCAGGCGGAGGAAGGACAGGCGCCAAGTGCCTTGATCCGCGACTATCTCGAGCTGACAGAAAAGGTTCAGGCCGTACCCGGGGTCGTGGATGCCGCCCCTGTGGTGCGGGCGCAAGTCATCGGCACATCGCATGGCAATACTGCGCCCGCCGACATCTACGGGATCACCGCTGAGGATCTGGCCCGCTATCCACTCTTTGCCGAGGCCGATGGCGGTCAGGGCGATTTTTTACGTTTTGAAGAAGGCATGGCCGTTGGCGCACGTCTTGCCGCCAAGTTGGGCGCGACGGTGGGCGATCGGGTTAGGCTGATCTCACCTGATGGCACGCGTACGCCTATGGGCGTCACGCCGCGAATCTCGGCCTACGAGATTGTTTACATCTTCTCGACTGGACAGCCCTTCATGGACGAGGCGCGAATCTACCTTCCGCTGGCTGAAGCGCAGAGCTTTTTCAACAAGGAAGGCGGGGTCGACCAGATCGACATGATCTTTGAGACGCCGGAAACCCTCGAACCCGTCCTTAGCAATGTGCTCGCTGTTGCCGGGCCGCGCGCCTATGGCTGGACTTGGCGGGACTATTTTGGCGGAATGCTGCGGGCGTTGCGATTGCAAGACAACGCGCTTTTCATCGTGTTGGCGATTGTCGTGCTGATCGCTGTGCTCAACATTGTTTCGGGTCTGATCATGTTGGTCAAGAACAAGGGTCAGGATATCGGAATCTTGCGCACCATGGGCCTCAGCGAGGGGTCGATCTTGCGCATTTTCTTTTTGTGCGGTGCGCTTGTGGGGACGGTCGGCACCATTTTTGGTGTGGCTCTTGGTGCAATCTTCTCTATGAACATCGAGCACATTTACGGGCTGGTAAACACGATCACCGGCAACGGCGTCGCTGATCTGGAAGAGCGTGGCTTTATCTTCCCCTCCGCAGTGTTGGAGCCGTTTGATGTGCTGGCGGCCACGGCGCTCAGCATCGGGCTTAGCTGGTTTGTGACGATCTTCCCCGCACGCCGCGCGGCCAAGATGAGTCCCGTCGAGGCGTTGCGCTATGAGTGATCCCGTACTGGCGCTCGAAAGTCTGCGAAAGGTCTACAATCGCGGCGCGGTGGGTGAGGTCGAGGTTTTGCGCGGTGTCAATTTGCGCATAAACCGGGGCGAGGTCGTGGCCCTTGTCGCACCGTCCGGTGCGGGCAAATCCACCTTGCTCCACATGGCTGGTCTTCTTGATGCACCGGACAGCGGCGGGGTTCGACTGAACGGGCGGGACATGACCGGACTTGGAGATCGACCACGAACGCGGGCGCGGCGGGACGAGATTGGCTTCATCTATCAGTTTCATCATCTCTTACCCGAATTTACCGCGTTGGAGAACATTGTGGTACCCCAACTCGCCGCTGGTAAAGATCGCAGTGCGGCAGAGAAACGCGCCATGACCCTGCTTGAAAGTGTGGGTTTAGATCAACGGGCAGGGCACCGACCCGCAGCGCTTTCGGGAGGCGAGCAGCAGCGCGTCGCATTTTGTCGCGCCCTTGCCAACGCGCCGCACCTGCTGCTGGCGGATGAGCCGACTGGCAATCTTGATCCTGAAACCTCGGACCAAGTGTTTGCCGCCCTGATGGGTTTGGTGCGCGAAACGGGGCTGTCGGCGTTGATCGCTACGCACAATCTTGAGCTTGCATCGCGCATGGATCGGACAGTCCGAATGGAGGCGGGACTTTTGGTTTAGGCCTGCTGGGTCAGCCAGACGCCTGTTGCCATAAGCGCTATGCCCCCCGCACGTGTCAGGCTCAGTGGTGAGACATTCGCGCCGAAAAGGCCGAAATGGTCGATAGTCGCAGCACTGATCAACTGTCCGAGAAGGACAAAGAACACGGCATTTCCCACTCCGAAATGTGGGGCGATGTAGGTGATGGACAGCACGTAAAAGGCGATCAGCGCGCCCGCGAGCAACAGGTGTTTGGGGGCGTCCGCCAATTTGCTGAACGCAGAAGACCCCGCGAGGACAAGCGTCGCAGCGCTGACCAGAAAGGCCACCACGAACAGAACAGTCGCCGCTGCGGCGGGTGAGCCGATGCGCACACCCAGGGCTGCGTTCAGAGCTGCAAGAACAGGGATACCTATCCCGGCTAAGAGCATGATGGCGGCGTAATGCGTCATGATCCTGTTCTAGTCGCAAATGCCCTGAAGCTCGACCCCGTCCCATGGCAGGCGCACTCCATATTCGCGACTTTGCGGCAAGGGCGCAACGGGCATTTCCTGGCTGATCAGCGCATGCAGTCGTTTTGTCCGCGCGGCCTGCGGGGCGAGCGCTCGGCAGCAGACGAATTCCTCCATAATTGCGCCCTGTTGCTCGAAGCCGAAATCGAGGAAGCGCGGTTCACGGTCGAGATCGAACAGATAGGGGTCTGCGGACCCGCCATGTTCGCTGGCCGCGCGCAATGGGCTGTAGCCCGTCGTCTTGCGGTTCTGCCATTGCCAGACATGGGTCAGTTCATGCGCAAAAAGCATAGCTGCGATCAGGCTGATCCGGTCAGGATAGTCGGGCAGGTAGTCGTCAAGATACCAATCGCGGTCGAAGAGCACGTTGTTCCACAGCGCAACCGCCGCCGGTTTGCTTGTCACGATCTCGTCCTTGGGCGGCGGCAGGATGTTTTCTCTGCAGGTTGTGCGCGGTCGGGCCTGGCGCCGGAAGGTCACGGCACGCGTCGGCGCACCGTCGATCAGGCGCACCTTGTCGAGGTTCAGGGTCTCGCCATGGATGTGGCCCGCAAAGGCGCGTTCGGCGTCCGTCAAGGGGCGTCCGCAAGCGACAATTGCAAGAAGGCAAAGTAGAGGCAGAATTCGCAAAATGATCACATCCTTTGACGGGTCGTTCGCAGCTTAGGCAGAGCCCAGAGCAGCGCAAGCCTCTTGTGTTTGATTTGTATCAGATCAGCGTGATCTGCCGTCGGCTATGTTGGCCGCATGAAACTCAGAACATTGATCTTCCTGCCCATTCTGGCTGCTTGCGCGCCGGACAAGAGCGACATGCCAACACCAGATGAGGGCCGCATGCTTTTTGTTCAAAATTGTGCTGGTTGTCATCGGAATGACGGAACCGGCGGTGGTGCATGGGCTGCCGGGCTCGATCCGCCCCCGGCGGATCTCACGGCCCTTGCCGCGCAGGGTTTTGATCGCACGCGCATTCTTTCGGTGATCGACGAATATGACCGGACGGGCCTGCCCGGCCATCAGATGCCGGAATTCGGCACGCTCATGCGGGGCGACAGTGTTCCAGTTGAACTCAACGATGGCAGCCTCAGTCCCGTGCCGCGCCCCCCTGGCGGCGATCCTGACCTATCTCGAAGCCATTCAGGAGGAACCCATATGAAGCGGCTTTATCTGCTGGCCTTTCTCGCCACGCCCGCCACTGCCCAGGATGCAGAGCTGGGCGCAGCGCTTTACGCTCGACATTGCGCCACCTGTCATGGCGCGGATGCGCAAGGGCGCGGGCCGATGGCCTCTGTTCTTACTTTGCAGCCAACGGACCTGACGCTGTTAACGACAGACAACGACGGCATCTTTCCGATGCTGCGCGTGATCGACCGCATCGACGGAAGCGACCCGCTGGTCAGTCACGGTTCCCCCATGCCCATATACGGAGAGTTCTTCGCTGGGGTGCAGGACAAACCCCTAAAAACCCATACGGGCCAACCCATCCTGGTGAGCGAGCCAATCGCGGATCTGGTAACCTACCTGCAGAACTTGCAGGCGGAATAGGCGCGGCGTTTATGTCAGCCGCGTCTCGGGTGTGTGAGGCGAAGTGACGCAGCCACCCCTGTTTGTTACATCGTCTCACCCCCACCTCTTTTCCATGATCGCGGGACAGCCCGCGGCACGCACCGCATTCCGAAGACCGGAGTGCCCGGAAAGGAGAAAGACGATGGAACGTGTTGTTATCCCGACTATTTTCGCATTTGCACTGATGATGAGTCTTTGGGCCGTCGTCGGCGCCGTGGCCTGAGGTAGAATGTCGTTTCAGTATCCGAAAGACTTTGTTGCATAGATTGGTTTCTGGGCGCGGCTTTCCTTTTCCCTGTCGGACTTATTGCACAGCTTCGGTGACAGGTATGCCGAGCGATGTGTGTCCGTTCAGTACGGCGATGCGGACCTGGCGTTCAGCGACCTGGCGTTCAGCGACCTGGCGGTCGCAGTCCCGCGCCATGCCCCGCCCGGCAACACATTCGTAGAATGTGTGAGAGGAGGGCACTGACCCAACAACGTCACACAGTGCATCTTTGTCTCGACGCGGCTTCGGCGGTGGTATCCGCGCCATCGTGGCCAGAGGGCATGACCGAGGTGTTTCGATGCCCGCAGTGCTTCGTTTCGCGCGACCGCGCCGGCGGTGACGGTCTTGCACGCTTTGGCGTTCTTGCGGGGCGGGATGACGGCGTGGGCGCCGCGGTCAGCGATGGCATCGTGGCATTTGCGGGGTGAAGGGCGTCCCGGAATTGATCCAGTGGATCAATTCAGCCCTGAACGGGCGAGGCCCCGGGGCGTAGGCTCCGTCGTAGGCTCCGTCGTAGGCTCGTCGGCGGCTCCGTCGGCGGTGACGCTGCCGA